>JAYVPI010000015.1:0-2070 GCA_043757405.1 Alphaproteobacteria bacterium | reverse complement strand
GAAGGTGAATTTGGTTAAATTTACCATTAAATCTCTAAATAACCTTTAATTCTGAAGTAGCTCTAATAATATTATTTATAATATATCAGTTGGTTGAGCTTATGTTGCGGTTAACGGAGTGGGATAAGCAATGACCCGGACACGCTTTCGCTTGAACAATTCAAAGGCGTGCTTACTTGCGCGCGCGACCAGATGGGGCTCACTGATATTTACAACAGCAGGCGCTCATGGATCGGTGAGAATATGTCGGAAGTGGGCATGAATTCCAAGCCCGGTTATGGAACTTTCAAACGTGATTCACGCGATATTTGACAGGCGGTGTATCTGAGCGGCGATGTGGTTTTTCACGGCAGCAGCCAGGCTGCCGGGGGAATGCAGAATATCCGCAATGGCGCGATGGTTATCAAAGATCCTAAAGGCGAGGTGCGCGCCATCAGCCGCCAGAAAGCCGGGGAAACCTATATGCTGGCAGATGGAAAGCCGCTTGCGCATGCGCTCGATGTGGCGGACATGACAGTTGCGCTGGCGCGAAGCCATCAGGAGTTTGGCTGAAGCCGGGCGAAGTGCCGCATAAGAATATGGACGGGCAGGTGGTTGGTGTGGACATGCCTGCCGATGTGGTGAGTTGATTCAGCTTGCGCAATTAAAACTGGAATCATTGATGGCCGATGTATATGCAAGAACATAAGGACGATACCGATACTGCGAAGTAGGGTAAGTAAGGGTGGGTGGGTTTTTTGAGCCGCCTTTTTCCTTGACCAACAGGTGGGCAGTTGATAGGAATTTCCTAGTAATAAACTAGCCCCGTGCTACCTTTTCCCGGATATGCCACCATGCGCCTGATAAGGAGTTGCGCCCAGGTACTGACGCTGGTTTTCGTCACCTACGCCATGCTCGAAGTGGTGTCTTATGGCCTGTATTACGTCATTCACCAGAAGCCGTTTTATTTTACCGACGTGGATGACATCCGTAATGCCGCGATTGACTCGCTGCAAAAATATGGACAGAAGACGACTGATGGGGTGTTCCTGCCCCCGCATAAAACCCTGCATCCTTATCTTGGATTTATTAACAATCCGAACTTTGATCCCAAAAATAAGCTGATGACGCGGTATGGGTTCCCCGGTGAGCAAGACCCGCTTGCCGCCTCTACCAACCCGGACATTGCCATTGTCGCCATTATCGGGGGATCTGTTGCCAACCGCTTCTTTGCGTCTAGCCGCAGCATTCTCAAAGATTATCTAAAAAAAATTCCCACGTTCCGCAGCAAGGAAATTGCCATCGTATCACTTAGCGGCGAAGCATATGGACAGCCGCAACAAATAATATCTGTTGTCTATTATCTCGCCCAAGGCGGCAAGCTCGACATGTTGATCAACCTCGATGGTTTTAACGAAGCGCGCAACGCGCTGGTCAATCAAGAGCAGGGCGTTTATCCGCTATATCCATATGCTTCTTATTGGGTACCGCTGTATTCCGGACTTGTCGGGAAAATTGATCTGGCGGCAGTCGGCGAAGTGGTTATGTGGAACAATATTCGCTACAGGACCGCGTTGGGTTCAAAATATTTGCGCTATTCCATTGCGGCTTCAACATTATGGGAACGGATAAATACCTATTTGGAAAAAAATGCCGTTGACTATGAGAAATTATTGTCCGAGGTCCCTAAGAAAAACATGCCCTATTTCCTCACGGGGCCGGATACGATGAAGTACAAGTCTGAGGAAGAAATGGTCGGGATTATTTCATCGCTGTGGGCGCGTGATAGCATGTTGCTGGACCAGCTGGCGAAGGCAAACCATTTTACCTATTTCCATTTCCTCCAGCCAAACCAGTTCGTGCCGGATTCAAAAACGCTGACAGCGTATGAGCAGAAACTGGTGGATGCGCCTTACAAGGAAGGCGCGCACGCGGTGCAGAAGGTTTATCCGAAATTTCGGCTCGGTATCGCAAAACTGCGCGAAGAGGGGGTCAATGCCTACGATTTTGTAGATGTTTTTAAAGATACTAAAGACACGGTCTATATGGATGAGTGCTGCCACTATAACCAGCTGGGCAACGATATACTCG
>JAYVPI010000014.1:0-28830 GCA_043757405.1 Alphaproteobacteria bacterium | reverse complement strand
AGGGCTTCATAATCAATTATCGAACCTTTCAGCAATGACATAAAATCAGCAAATTCCTGCGCAGTAAATTCCGCCCCTAGTAACTGCCGCTCATTTCTGACTAATTTCATAACCACTATCTTAACATATTCTTAACCACTTCGCAACCGCGAATTACACATAACCATCAACACCTTACAACCCATCAGCGCAATCTACACAACCCGCTTCAGCCCAGCTTGCTCCGCACCCAAACGCTTCAATATCGCCTGCACGTGCCCTGGCAGATCCCCCGGCCAGCGTGAGGTGATAAACTGCCCATCCTCTACCAATGGCAAGTTGGTATAAAATCCACCAGCTTCAACAATCTCCTTTTCAACTTCCGGATAAGCCGTCAGCTTTTTCCCTTTCACCAATCCCGCCGCCACCAGAACCTGCGGCCCGTGACAAAACGCCGCGATCGGCTTTCCGCTTTGTGCGAATTGCTGGACGCGCCCAACCACCTCTTTCGACTTCGCCAATTTCTTCGGCGCATGCCCGCCGGGAATATAAAGCAACGCATAATTATTTGGATCTATACTATTAATATTGCGCGTGTTCTGGATCTCCCATCCCGACTCACCTTTGACCGTGCCGCCATTCGGCGAAGCAACATCAACATCAAACCCTTCCTCAATCAAACGGTAATATGGATAATAAAATTCCAATTCCTGCACATCATCCGCAACCAGGATTAGTACCGATTTATTCGCTGTCCTATCCGGCAAAAAAGTCGGTGCGAATGTATCAATATCTTTCAAACTCTTATCCATATTAAATCTCCATTTTTGAGGGTGTGAATAGCTATCTTTGGTTATTTTTGCATAAAATAGCTATCATATTTCCCAGAATTTTTTTATAATAATTATAATTTATTATAACGGGTTTATCATGAACATACACAAAATCTTCGCCGTCGCGCTTCTCGCACTAACATCAGCATGCGCCCGCGATCTAAACTCCAGCAGTTATACCAGCAGCTCTACCAGCGGCGTAGTTCTTGAAGGCACAATCATCTCCGCCCGCATAGTAAATATTTCCGAATCTGACCGTCTCGGCGGCAACGGCAACGGCGCTCTCGCAGGCGGATTAGCCGGCGGCGTTGCGGGCAGCACGATCGGCGGCGGCAAAGGCGCAGTACTGGCAGCAGTCGGCGGCGCATTAATCGGCGCGGCAGCCGGATCAGTCGCACAAGACGAGTTAGGCAAAAGCGATGGCATGGAATATATCATCAAGATAAAGAGCAAAAACGAAGATGCTTACGCCCCTAAAGTACAAAAAACCGTGGGCAAAAAAGCCGCCGCTAATATAAGCGAAAGCAAAACTGAAATGATTTCAGTGGTTCAAGGTAAAGAAAACCCACTCACAGCCGGTCAAAAAGTCTTCGTAATTTATTCCGACGACCGCCCGCGCGTGGTTCCACAAAACCAGGCTATTTACTAAACACCAAAGTCACAACCAAGCCAGGATCGAGATTAGCAAAGCTCATTTCCCCACCATGCAACTTAACTACTGCATCTACCAGACTTAAACCCAGCCCGCTGCCGGAAGTAGTCCGGCTTTTATCAAGCCGATAAAATCTCTCCCGCACCTTCTCATGAAATTCCTGCGGTATCCCCTCACCCGTATCCGACACAACAATCCGCGTCTCATCGCTATTTTCCACAACGCTAAATTTCACCGCTCCGCCTTCCGGCGTATATTTAATCGCATTGTCCAAAAGATTCATCAGTGCCTGCGCAAACAACTGCCGCTCACCCTTGAACATAATTTTATCCGGCACTTCGGAAGTCACAGAAATACCCTTCTGCTCCGCCACCGCGCTATACAAATCCAACAAATCATCCGTTAATTCCCGCAAATCAAATTCCTTGAAATCCGAAATCGCGCTGCGTCCCTCCGCTTTGGAAATGCTCAAAATCGAATCAAACATCTCCACCACCCGATCAACCTCCTTCACCGCCTCCATCACCTTTTCCTTGGTCGAATCGCGCGTTGCAGGATCCTTCAAAATCTCCTCCAGCCGAATCCGGTGACGGTTTAACGGCGTCCGCATATCATGAGCCAAACTATCCGTAGTATCTTTAGTATTCGCAATCAGCCGGTTGATCCATGACAACATCGAATTAAAATTACTCCCCAACCGGTCAAACTCATCATCACTCCCCGTCAGATGCACCCGCTCGTCCATCTTCCCTTCCATCACATCTTCACAAGTCTTGTTCAAAAGCCGCAAACGGCTGCTGATAATCAATGTAATAATCGCGCTACAAAAAATCGCCGCCGCCACTGCCAGCAAAATGTTCTGCCATAACACAGTTAGCAGCAAATTACGGATATTCTCCACATGGCGGATATCATACGCCACCAGCAGCTTGGAGCCTTTCGGATAATTTTTAATAGTGCCAAGAAACAATCGCGGCTCACCTTCTTCATCATTATCATCGACAACGCCATCACGGTTAGTATCAACCAATTCAGGATCCAGCTCAAACTGCACCCATTTATCATCCACCGGCGCCACCTCCGGCCATGCCTTCAAATTCCCCTCCAGTATATTCCCCCTAACTCCGGTAAAAATAATCACAAACATTTTTTCGCGGTCGTTATCAATCATCGAGCTGATAATATTCAAACCATACTCAGTCCCATGCTTATTGATTGCGTCAGTGACTTCCATCAACTGCCCTTCAACAATGCTCTTAACCCCGCCCTCTGCCTCACTGACAGCACTATGATAGATTGAATACCGCAAGATCAGCATCGCGGAAAGAAACACCATCAGGCTCAAAAAAGCGAGGCGGAAGGAGAAGGAGTTGTAAATACGTTTAAACAGCATTGCCTGGTTCAATCTTCTTAAGCGGTTGCAGGCTTTTCGCCACTACCACGACAAAGCTTATTATACAAATATTCCGGCGCCAAATCCGCACCGTTAGGCCAGCAGATTGTATCAAGTTCGGGGCTGAATTCTACCTGGCTAAAGTTTTTCAAATCCTTTAACGGCGCGAATACTCCATTGCCGCCTACCGTGTCGGAAAGGTCAACAACACCCTCTTCACCGGTATTAAATTTGATATGGACTTTGTAATCGCGCAAATATGCGGCATCAGTTAAAAATTTATACATAACTACTCCAAAGGTTTGATTTTATCAGGTAGTTTTTCGTTCCCGGCTTTTTCCCAGTTTTGCAGCAATTCATCTATATGCAGCAGGCGCCATTCATTGATGAGTTTGGTCGCAGTCCTTGGCATTTCGCCCTCTATAATCTTGCCGGTCTCAATCCCAAATGACGCCTTATACTCCGCATATATCGCATGGAAATGCGGTGGATTATGGTCGCGGTAAAACATGCGAATCATGATACCGAAAAATTGGCTGATTGTTGGCATAAAGGGATTTTAGCTTAAAAAAAGGAATTTGCAAGAATACGCTAAAAAATGCCTCAAGCCAAATCAATATTAGCAATCAAAAATTCCTTAAGCACCAAGCTTATACCCCACGCCGCGGATCGTCTGGATCATCGCTTTATCAAAACCTTTGTCAATTTTCTGGCGGATTTTGCTGATTTGCGCGTCGATCAAATTTGTCTGCGGGTTAAAGTGAAAATCCCACACACCCTCCAGCAGCATAGTCCGCGTAATCACCTGCCCGGGGCGGCGCATCATAAACTCCAGAAGTGAAAACTCACGGTTCTGCAAATCAATTTCCGTATTACCGCGTTTAACCGAGCGGTTGATAAGGTTCATCTCCAAATCACCAACCTTCAAACTTGTCTGCTCACTCTGTGTATTAGAATTCCGCCGCACCAACACTTCAATCCGCGCCAGCAATTCCGAAAATGCAAATGGCTTGGTCAGGTAATCATCCCCGCCCGCCTTCAAACCTTTGATGCGCTCTTCAACTTTGCTCATTGAGGATAAAATCAGCGCCGGAGTTTTATCATTTGACGAGCGCAAAGTCTGCACCACTGTCAATCCGTCCAGTTTCGGCAACATCCTGTCAACCACCAGCACATCATATTTCCCCTCAGTCGCCATATAAAGCCCTTCCATCCCATCAACCGCACGATCGGGATTATGGCCAGCTTCTTTCAAGCCATTGACAATGTAATTGGCGCCCGTTTCGTCATCCTCGATAACCAGAACTCTCATAAGGGACAAATTTAAGGATTATAGCTATAAATTGCTACTGATATTTGGCCGCCGCCGGAGATGAACTATCCGCAGGCGGAGTATATTGATTTGTAACTGGCTGCACTTCGCCAGCTTTGCCTGCAGCCGGAGTTGAAGCCGCAGCTGGGGCCGAACCCGCGGGCGCAGAGGCATGAGCAGGAACCGCAGCAGGATTTTGTTGCCAGGTTTTTTTAGCATGTACGCAGGCAAGATAGCCTTTATGATCTTGCGGATTTTCTTTGATACACTCATCCTGAGCCGGAGAGCGATGCGAAATTGAACGCGTGATAACAGCCGAGGCCGGAGATGCAAAAGCGCCAGTGAAAATCGAAATAGCAATAGCGGCAATAAATTTTTTTGACATAACCAAGACCTTTTAAAGTTAAAATCGCACCCGCCACAAATATTAGGCGGGTGCGATAATTCGTTTTACAACCGGCCAAGACGGCCAGTCATATTACTACTACTGAGCAGCTTGAGCTGGAGCAGAAGTAGAAGTAGAAGTGTTAGCATCAGCAGCTGGTTTAGCAGCAGCTGAATGTTTGCGAGCTAGGTGCTTACGAACGTGCTTTTTAGCTTTAACATTAGCGTTAGGAGCAGTAGCTTCAGTGCTAACTTGAGCATTTGCAGAAGCTTCTGGTTGGCCAGAAGGTTGAGCAGCTGATTGTTGAGCGCTAGTTTCAGAAGTAGCTTTCGCAGACAAAGCAGGAGCAGCTGAATTGTCAGCAGCTTGAGCAGCGCCAGCAACCAAGATAGTTGCAACAGCAAGGATTGATAAAGTTTTCATAGTATTCCTTTTGAGATTAATGTTATGCTTTCGTAATAGGTTACTTTAAGCAAACCATCTATACCCCCTCCCAACTTGCCTCGCAATTACCTTATCATTAATTATTTGCAATGTTGGCGGCGCGCATGCGCCCAAAAGGCGCAACTTCCCGCCCCCAAGAATTAGAATTTTGGCCTTGCCTTCATGTGATACGCTCTGATTATATGCTTACATTGTTTCTTACTAAAGCGTTAAGCGGCGCAATCATTAGCGCTATTTTTATGGTATCGCTCAGTTGTTCAAAAAGGCAGATAAAAATTCTGAGAAGATATGCAAAAAACTGATGAAGAATTATAGAAAATAGTTATCAATCAGAGGGTCGACTTTATTTGCATTAGCAATCGCATAATAATCTTTAGGTTGACATATATACCCCTGGGGGATATTATCATGCTATGAAACATTGCTGCTCAACCGACAATCACTCACATTCCCATCACCAGGCGGGAAAGAAACATTCAGCTTTAAGCACCGCCGCTCACGCGACGCTGCATTGCTTGACTGGCTGCGTCATAGGTGAAGTTATCGGCCTTGCCATTGGTGTTAGCTTGGGGCTGCATCCATATTCATCTATGGCTTTAAGTACTGCGCTTGCATATTTGAGCGGCTTCACCTTAACTGTTATTCCATTGATGCGGAAAACCAGATTGAAGTTCCGCTCCGCACTCAAAGCTATTTGGTTTGGCGAAGCTATTTCCATTGGCGTGATGGAACTTGTTATGAACTCAATAGATTACCACATGGGCGGGATGCGGGCTGGCTCAATCACCAACCCTTTATTCTGGGAAGCTCTCGCCGTTGCTGTGCCTGCGGGGTTTATTGCGGCGTTGCCTGTCAATGCCTGGCTGATTGGTAAGGAGCTTAAAAAATGTCATTAAAGATATTCGCCGTAGTTTTGGTAACCTTTTTAATTCAGGTTTCTGCGGCCTCGGCTGCAACTTATGACCTCACGATTGCGAAAAAGGAAATCAACAAGACTGGAACGCCAGTTGAGAAAATAACTATCAACGGCGATATTCCAGGGCCAACCTTACGGTTTAAGGCGGGTGAAGAAGCCATCATTCACGTTAATAATAAGATGGATGTGCCAACATCAATCCACTGGCATGGACTTATTTTGCCAGGAGAAATGGACGGCGTACCCGGACTGAATGGGTTCCACGCCATTAATCCGGGTGAAACTTTCACTTATCATTTCACTATCAAACAGACCGGAACTTACTGGTATCACGCGCATACAATAGGGCAAGAGCAAGACGGGTTATATGGTTCAATCATCGCCGCGCCAGCGGGTAAAGACCCAATCCGTTCAGACCGGGATTACGTAGTGGTTCTGTCTGATTTTACTGATGAAGATTCCAGCAAGGTGATGGCAAACCTGAAAATGTCATCGGATTATTACAGCAAAGCCCGCCGCACAGTTGGTGATTTCTTTGATGACGCAAAAACCAAAGGCTTTGATAAAGCGTGGAAGGACACCACCGATTGGGGCAAAATGAGAATGTCGCCAACCGATTTGGCGGATGTCAGCGGCTACACTTTCCTCGTCAATGGTAAATCGCCAACAGAAAACTGGACTGGATTATTCAAGCCAGGTGAGCGGGTGCGGCTTCGCTTCATCAACGCTTCATCAATGTCGTTCTTTGATGTGCGTATCCCAGGTTTGAAAATGGATGTTGTGCAAGCTGACGGCCAAGATGTTGAGCCTGTGAAAGTTGATGAGTTCCGTTTTGCACCCGCTGAAACTTATGACGTCATCGTAACTCCAAAAGACGACAAGGCTTATACTATCGCTGCCGAACCGATTGACCGCACAGGTTTCGCCATCGGCACATTGGCAACCAGCGAAGGCCAGCATGGTGAAATGCCAGCTCAACGTCCACGCGCATTGCTCTCTATGGCAGATATGAACATGGAAGAAATGATGAAAGACGACCCAAATATGGAAATGACACCTGCTGATATGATTAGCGGCTGGGCAAAAGCGGGAACGCCGGAAGGTGAAAAAGCCTTGTCTTATGCCGATTTGCGCTATGCAGGAATTCAAAAGGATACGCGGCAGCCGCAGCGCGAGATTGATGTTCGGCTCGGCGGCAATATGGAGCGGTATATATGGACGATAAACGGCAAGAAGTTTTCAGAATCAGAACCTATACGCTTGAAATATGGTGAGCGCGTCCGTCTCAAATTTACCAACGAAACTATGATGGCGCACCCAATGCACTTACATGGTATGTTTGTGCAGTTGGAAAATGGTCAGCCAGCGGCGAAACTGCCTAATAAGCACACTGTAATTATACCTCCGGGGCAATCCTACTCGGTGTTGCTAACCGCTGATGAAGTGGGCGAATGGGCTTTCCACTGCCATTTACTTTATCACATGATGTCAGGGATGATGACCAAAGTTGTGGTCGCAAAACTTGATGCTGCCGATATTCCAGCCCTTGCAAGCAAAGGAGTAAACCATGCGCATTAAAACAGTATTGGCCGCATCCTGCTTTTTATTATCAAGCCTGCCAGCATTAGCAAATGACGATATGAAGGACATGTCAGCCGAAATGATGGCTGAACACGGCGGCGGCACATTCCATGCGTTTAGGTTGGAAACGGATGCTGGTCTTAACAAATCAGGCGCAACGGCAAGTTGGGATTTAGATGGCTGGGTCGGCACTGATGAAAATAAACTTTGGATAAAGAGCGAAGGCGAGCATCAGGACGGCAAGCTGGAAACCGCCGAAGTCTGGGCACTGTATAGCCGTAATATCGCCACTTTCTGGGATGCACAAGCAGGCTTACGTTATGACTTCCAGCCGCATTCGGTAACTTATCTAACTTTGGGCTTCACTGGTTTAGCACCGTACAGTTTTGAAACCGAGGCGCATTTATTCATCAGCAACAAAGGTAATGTCAGCGCGAGGTTGCGTGAGGAAAATGATTTCCTGCTGACACAAAAGCTGATTCTGCAACCTTACGCCGAAGCAAATATCTATTTCCAAGATGCACCTGAAAATGATGCTGGCGCAGGTCTTGGTGAAGCCAAGATCGGCCTGCAAACGCGTTATGAGATAACCCGAAAATTTGCGCCATACGTTGATGTCCACTATGGCAGGAAGTTCGGGGAAACCGGCTCTATCGCAGAAAAAATAGGTGAAGATAAGAACGAATTGATAGGCTCAATCGGTTTGCGACTAATGTTTTAACAACTAACAAAAGAGAAATTTATGAAAAAACTCCTGCTTACAACTGCACTGATTATTTCGATAACAACGCCAGCTTTCGCCAAAGAATATACAATCAAAGAAGTCACCAGCGAGGATGGGAAATATTACTTCTCACCCAACAAGCTGACTATTCAGCCAGGTGATACAGTAAATTTTGAAGACGCGCAGGATGATTCACATGATGTGATGTTTAACGTAGTGCCAAAGGCGGTTGATGAAATGATTATGAGCCCGACTATGGAAAAGAAAGGTGAAAAGTTTTCATACACCTTTACCGTTCCAGGCTCATACAAGTTTCACTGTCATCCGCATGAAGCTCTGGGCATGAAAGGCACGCTGATTGTCGGTCAGGCTTCAAAACCAGGCGAAACCAAAAAAGTTAGCCATCATGATATGGCAGCAAAAAGCCCTGCCGCAGGTGGCGATACGCAAGCTACCGGCAAGGTTGTGAGCGTGGATAGAGGCAAACACACAATCAAAATCACCCACGACCCAATTAAAGCATTGAATTGGCCAAAAATGACTATGCAATTCACAACCGATAGCAGTGTTGATTTATCAAACTTCCGTACTGGTGATAATATTCAGTTCACTTTGAAGCCAGTTGGTAAAGATGATTACACGGTTACCAAAATAAAACAAAACTAGGTATATGCCGCTGATTAGGATTTTCCTAATTATCTTCTGTTTGGGATTGCCTGCCATCGCGCAGGCAAAACCCATTTCTTATGTAAACGGCCTAATGGTTATGCAAGAGAATGACGAAACCGGCCATACGCTGTCAGTTGATTATACTTTAGACCCTAAATATGCGATTGGGCTTTATGCCAAGCAGGAGAAGAACGAAAAGGACGGCAAGGACTTCAAAACTATCGGGCCGCAGTTTAATTACCTAATTAAGCGCTGGAATCTGCCAGACGGGCAAGCCAATATATTCAGTCTGACGGGTGCTGGTATTTCTTATTACAAAGATGATACCCAAGCCTCAGCATGGACAAGCATATTGGCCGATTATGAAACCCGCCGCATTTTCACTTCTTATGAAGCGCGGCTGATGTATGCGGGCGACCTTGACAAATCAATCTGGCAGCGGGCGCGGGTTGGTGTTGCGCCTTATCTTGCTAACTATAATGACGTGAATACCTGGTTCATGGTTCAGGTTGATGACCATCCTAGTAAAGACGAAACGGTTGTCGTAACGCCGTTAGTACGCTTATTTTACAAAACCACGTTGCTGGAGGCCGGTTACAGCAGCAACCATCATGTGATGTTCAACTGGCAATTACAATTTTAATGAGGATATATGCGAAAATTTATAATCATATTGGCAATAATAATCTTTTCATCAAGCGCAGCTTTTGCGGAAAATATTAAAGTCACCGTAAACGGTTTGGTTTGTTCGTTTTGTGCGACGGGCATTGAAAAAACATTCAAGGCGCAGCCAACTGTCAGCGATGTCAAAGTTGATTTGGATAATAAACTTGTAACGATAAACACCAAATCTACACAAGACATGGATGATGCAACAATAACCAAACTCATTACTGACGCTGGTTATTCGGTGACTGGTATCACGCGGGAGAAATAATGAAGAAAGTAATTCACACAGTCGCTCTGTTCAGTTCGTTCAGCACATTGTTCTGTTGCGCTTTGCCAGCTTTGCTAACCACAATCGGCGCTGGTGCGGTTATGATTGGGCTAGTATCGGCAGTTCCCCAACTTGTCTGGTTGTCAGCGCATAAGATTGGCCTGTTCATATTTGCAGGAACGATGCTTACCATTTCCGGCATCTCACGCTATGCCACCCGCAATGCCGCATGTCCGATAGACCCGCAAGAAGCAAAGGCTTGTAAACGTCTGCGCCGTACCAGCCGAATTGTCTACATCGTTTCACTAACCATTTACGCTATTGGCTTTTTCTTCGCCTTCATAGCGCGTTATCTGATATAGGAATTATATGGCTAAAAAATCAAAAGACTGTTGCCCAAAAGAATATCCTTCCCATGCAACCGAGCTTGGACGCATGAATCGTGCTATCGGGCAGCTTGAAGGTGCGAAGAAAATGATTGATGAGCGGCGTTATTGCCCTGAAATCATTGCCCTGTTGCGAGGTGCGCGGGCGGCTATCAAATCCGTTGAGGCCAATATCCTTGAAACCTATCTCGGCTCATGTGTCGTCAATGCCTTTGATTCCGATGATGAAAAGGATAAGGCGGCGAAAATTGATGAGTTGAAAGATTTATTCAAGCGATTTGAGTAATGGCTGATTGTTGCGAAATTTCATGCGCTCCAGCAGGCACTGATTTAAAGTTTAGGAATATACTTTGGATATGCCTTATCATTAACTTTGTTATGTTTGGCGTAGAAATTGTCGCGGGTTGGTTGGCGGGTTCAGTTTCCTTACAGGCCAATGCTCTTGATTTTTTAGGCGATGGCGCAAATTATATTATTTCATTATAGTAATGAGTACCGGGCATCCCGGCGATGCATTTATAAAAGAAACTGCTCACGAATTAGAGCATGAGTTCAGTATAGGCCATACAACAATCCAAATTGAAATTGGCGATGAAACCACCGAATGTGCGCTTGCCCCCGATAACGTAGTATGAAAATGAAAATCAAAACCAGCCCAGGTATTTTTGTTGCCTTGCTCGCCGCTTTATTATTTGGGATGAGCACGCCATTCGCAAAATTAATTGGTAATAATGTCAGCCCGCTTATGCTTGCTGGTTTGTTATACGCCGGGTCAGGAATAGGGCTTTCTTTATGTCTTGTAGTTAGGCGGCTAAGAAATAAATCTGAAAATGAGCGCCTATTCCCATTCATTAAAGCTGATATAATATGGCTGATCGGAGCTATCTTATTCGGTGGCATATTAGCTCCCGCGCTTTTAATGTACGGCCTGAGAATATCAACCGCCTCTGGCACAGCACTCTTATTAAACCTTGAAGGCGTTTTTACGGCTCTACTGGCTTGGTTTGTATTCAAAGAAAACTTTGACCGCCGTATATTTGCTGGCATGGTTTTAATTGTCGCAGGCGGCGTTTTGCTCTCATTACGCGAAGCAACGGATTTTAATATATTACCTTTCGGCTCGCTGTTGGTTATTGGCGCATGTTTCTGTTGGGGGATAGATAATAACCTTACCAGAAAAATATCCGCTTCCGATGCGCTTTGGATTGCTTGCATCAAAGGCTTAGTGGCAGGAGCAGTCAACATAACCCTTGCCACCCTTAACAATGATTCTTTGCCAGATGCAGCAACTATTGGCCAGATTAGTATTGTGGGTTTTTTTGGCTATGGATTGAGCCTGGTTCTATTTGTTTTGGCTTTACGCAGTTTAGGCTCTGCAAGAACCGGAGCTTATTTTTCATTCGCGCCATTTGCCGGCGCTGCTTTATCACTTTTGCTTATCCATGAAACGCCAGATTTATATTTCTGGTTATCCGCTTTGCTAATGGCAGGCGGCATATGGTTGCATATTACCGAAAGGCACGAGCATCAACACACCCACGAAGCTACGGAACATGAGCATGACCATTATCATGACGAACACCACCAGCATACACATGACTTTGAATGGGATGGCAAAGAACCGCATACACACCCTCACAAACATCAACCTATGAGCCATAGCCACCCGCATTACCCAGATATCCACCATCGGCATAAGCATTAGCATGAATAATTTCGTGTGATCTCTGTCGGTCTGGGTGGGTTTAAGAATCGCGGTGGCTTAAGTGCCAGTACTTTTAAGGCATAAGCAATCACCTAAGCACTGCAGCAATCTAACCCTGCCTAACCCCAGCGCTAATACGACTCTTCAATTATCATTTAACATATTGAAAAGATTGGTGATCGCGACTGGGTTCGAACCAGTGACCTACTGATTAAAAGTCAGTTGCTCTACCGGCTGAGCTACGCGATCACACTTACGGTAATATTCCCAAACCAAAGTTTAGGAAGCGCGAAAATAGACACCACTGACTTTAACGTCAAGGCTTTTTAATTCTATCTCTACAATGCTCAATAACCTGAGCATGTCATCCCAGCGAAGGCTGGGGCTGGAATGGCAAATTAATTAGAAGTCTCGGCTTTCATCCAATTCAAAAACTCTTCACTACCATCTTCAACTGCGAAACTTAATATGCACGGCACATCATATGAATGCATCGCCTTCACTTTCTTTTCCAATTTCTCAAACAAGCTGGCCCGCGTTTTTACCAGCAGCAAACTTTCCTCCGCTTTCTCGACTTTCCCCTTCCAGCGGTAAATCGAGGTGGTCGCCGGATAAATATTGGCACAAGCCGCCAGCCGCTCTTCCACCAGGGCAAAACCGATTTCCTCGGCTTGGGTACTGTTTTTACAGGTAATATAGGCAAATATAAGGTCTGACATAAATATTAAATTGATTTATATAAGTAATTAGTGTATAAGCAACCCAAGAGTTATTGAATACCCTTTACGATTGACGGCTTTAGGTTCTACCTAACTGGCACGATTAAGGTTTTTGAGGCCTACCTCTCTTTCAAAAACTCAACAACACTAGCCAGTGAAGGAGAATATATGGCAACAGGAACAGTAAAATGGTTCAACCCAACTAAAGGCTATGGTTTTATCCAGCCCGATGGTGGAGATAAAGACGTTTTCGTCCACATCTCAGCTCTTGAAATAGCGGGTATCCGCGGTTTGAAAGAGGGTCAAAAAGTTGAATTTGAACTTGCTAATGCTAAAGGCAAAGATTCTGCCGTTAACCTGAAACTGGTCAACTAGTTTCAAACTCTAAATCCCGCCCTTTAAAAAAGCGGGGCTTGCCCTCCGAAATTTATTCTTACTAATTTTCATGTGGGCAAAACTTTTTTAGAATGCGTCTTGCATTCTTCAAAAGGGCAATTGCGCCACAAAATGAGTCGTCAGACGCCGGTCTTCAGACTTCAGTTTAACTGATGTCTGATGTCTGAAGTCCGGCGTCTGAACAATTATAGGAATAAAATGAACTTCACCGAACTCGCGCTTCCGGCGCAACTTACCGCCTCACTTTTGAAAATGGATTATAAGGATGCAACTCTCGTACAGGAGAAATGTATTCCTTTAGCATTGGCCGGACGCGATATTCTCGCTTCTGCCCAAACCGGAACCGGCAAGACTGCCGCTTTCGCCATCCCGATGATCTCCAAGCTGATGGAATCCCCGCGCGGCGCGGCGCTTATTATGCTCCCCACCCGCGAACTCGCGGTTCAGGTTTCTGAAGTCATCAAGAAAATGCTCGGTGTCCACAACACGATCAAGACCGCTTGCCTTATCGGCGGCGAATCAATGCACCCGCAATTCAAAGCCCTGCAAATGCGCCCGCGTATCATCATCGGTACACCAGGCCGTATCAACGACCACTTGGAACGCGGTTCTTTGAAACTCCACGACGCCGGAATCCTCGTCCTCGACGAAACCGACAGAATGTTGGATATGGGCTTCGGAATCCAAATCGATAAAATCCTGAAATTCGTACCAAAAGTCCGCCAGACAATGTTGTTCTCCGCAACCCTGCCGAAAAACATCATGGGCATGGCGTCAAAATACCTCAACAACCCGGAGCGTATCGAAGTCGGCACCAACAACAAGCCAATCGAAAACGTCACCCAGGAAATCATCCATGTCACCGATGCTGAAAAATATGGCGAATTAATCAAACAATTGAAAGCCCGCGACGGCACAATTATCGTTTTCGTAAAAACCAAACGCGGCGCCGATAGGCTTTCCACCAAACTGAACAAAGAAGGTATGAGCGCCGATACCATCCACGGCGATTTGCACCAAAAGAAGCGTGACCGCGTGATCAAAGCCTTCCGCGATAAAGTCCACCGCATCATGGTTGCCACAGATGTCGCCGCCCGCGGCCTCGACATCCCGCATATCGAACACGTCATCAACTACGATTTACCTATGCAACCGGAAGATTATATCCACCGCATCGGCCGTACTGCCCGTAATGGTGAGCTAGGTTCCGCAATCATGTTGGTAACTCCGGATGACCGTCCAAAACTCAACGCCATCAACCGCCTCATCAATCCAGGCGCCAAACCAGAACGCTATGAACGCGCTCCAGGCGAAGGTAAAAGCCCATACAACAAAGGCAGAGGCGGCTCACAACGCGGCGGCTTCGGTGGCGGCAAGAAATTCGGTGGTGGTGGCTTCAAAAAACGCGAAGGCAGCTTCAACCGCGATCGCGATGCTTCCTCCGAAGGCGGCCAATTCAAACCACGCGGCGAAGGCCATCAAGCCAATCGCGATGGCGAGTCCAAACCAAGAGGCGAACGCCGTGAGGGTGGATTCAAGCCCCGTAGCGAATTCAAACCACGCGATGGCGATTCCAGGCCACGCGGCGAACATCGCGGTGATTTCAAACGCAGCGACAACCGCGAAGGCGGCTTGAAACAACGTGACGGCGAGCAAAAACCAAGAGGCGAACAGCGCGGCGGCGAATTCAAACCAAGGGGAGAGTTCAAACCTCGTGATGGAGAATTCAAACCACGCGGCGAAGGCCATCACGGCAATCGCGAAGCTTCAGCTGGCGATAAACCAGCAGGCGGCTACAAAGGCAAGAGCCGTCAGCCCGCCGCCAAAAATCAATATTTGGGCGGTGCGCCATCGGAGGAGCGTAGCGACGCACGGGGCGCAAGAAATAATTCCTTCCGCAAACGCCCAGCAGGCGGCGGCAAACGTCGCTTCGGCGGCAAACCAAGTGGCCCTAAATTCGGCGGCAACCAGGCAGCCTAATGGAAACTAAAAATATGAAGAAGCACACCCCGGACTTGATCCGGGGTCTTGTGCCGCAGACTCCAGATCCCGCGTCAAGCGCGGGATCTGCTGAATCGCCGCCGCATCATCATCATGATGACGATGATTCCTGCACCTCCCCCCGCCCTTGCTGCGGCGGCTAAACAAAAAAACACCGGCGTGGCGGCCAGTGTTTTTTCCTAACAGGATCAATGTCATTTACACACCCCACTGTCATCCTCTGGCTTGACCGGCGTTGTTGCAATGCCTGTCATCCTCGCCCGCTTAGGCGGGGATCCATAACGGTTTAAGATAAGATGCGAACATTCTCATATCGTCATTGCGAGCGAAGCGCGGCAATGACGGGGCTACTTAAATGCACGTATATTACTGTAAATCGCTACAGGATCAAACACTCCGCCGGTGGCTGCAGCCCTGGATCCCCGAACCTTCGGTTCGAGGATGACAATATTAGAATTACTTCACATAGATCGAATCAAACGTTCCGCCGTCGTCGAAATGTTTCTTCTGCGCCGCCGCCCAGCCATCAAAATCCTTGATGTTCAGCAGCTTCACTTTCGGAAACTTATCCGCATATTTCGCCGCAACTTTCGCGTCTGTCGGGCGATAATAATTCTTGGCAATCAACTCCTGCGCTTCTTCCGAATATAAATATTTCAAATATTCCGTCGCCAGCTCAGTCGTCCCGTTCTTAGCCGCATTGCGATCCACCACAGCCACCGGCGGTTCCGCCAATATGCTCACCGAGGGCACCACGATATCAAACTTATTGCGCCCCAACTCGTTCACCGCCAAATATGCCTCATTCTCCCAGGCCAGCAAAACATCGCCAATACCGCGCTCAACAAATGTGATCGTCGCCCCGCGCGCACCGGTATCAAGCACCGGCACATTTTTATATAACTGGCCAACAAACTCCTTAGCTTTAGCTTCATCGCCATCATTTTTCTTCAGCGCATAACCCCAAGCCGCCAGATAATTCCATCTCGCGCCACCCGAAGTTTTAGGATTCGGCGTAATCACCGAAACGCCCGGCTTTACCAAATCATCCCAATCCTTGATATGTTTCGGATTGCCTTTCTTCACCAAAAACACAATCGTCGAAGTATAAGGCGAAGAATTATTCGGCAATTTTGATTGCCAGTCCGGCGATAATAATTTCGCCTTGTTCGCAATCATATCAATGTCATAAGCCAAAGCCAATGTCACAACATCCGCCCTCAACCCATCAATTACAGAACGCGCCTGCTTGCCAGAACCGCCATGCGACTGGCTGATTTTGACATCTTTTCCCGTCTTAGCTTTCCAATGCGCGGCAAAAAGCTTGTTATAATTCTCATACAACTCCCGCGTCGGATCATATGAAACATTCAACAATTGCTGCTGCTCATCCGCGCTCACCAAAGCTGGTGCAACAACCAGCCCAAACAGCGCTAAACCTAATAAGATATTCAAAAACTTCTTCGTCATAATCTTCTCCAAATGTAATTTACTAATTATTGAAACTTATATTGCAACCGCGTCAGTATAACGTTTTCATCCTTGCGGTCGCCACCGGCAACCCGGCCGCTATCGAATGTGGTATTGTCATAATCCACCATGAAACGGATATTATCATTCCAATACCAGTTGATGCCGGCGCCAAGATCGAGGGCGCTGTTTGCCGCTGTTGCCGCGTTGGCAAAAACCGGAAAAGCTTTTTTATCAACATTAGTTTGCCCCGCCCGCGCCACAACTTCAAATGCGCCCCAAGTACCATTTTTCGGATCAAAATTCTCCGCCGGATGGACGCTGCCTTTATAATTTTCATCTTCGCCGGTAAGAACATATGCCGCCTCGATATCCCAGGCTTTATTTATCAAAGTATCATCCGCTGCCCCGAATTTTATTTCCTGCGAAGAAACCGCATATTCGCCCAACAAGCCAAAATTATTGTTATAATAATAAGCCTGCGGCACCGCCCGCCAGTTAGTGCCTTTAGCAAAAGCGCCGCTGCGATAACTAAAGAATGTGGCTTGTCCGGGAGTTTTGTAAGAAGGCAAAATACTGGTTGCCGCATTACCCGAACGGTTGCCATAACTACCCGCGACCCCAGCGCCCAATCCTTGCAGCGCCAATATGTCCGAATGTGCGAACGGTTTTGCAAAAATCCGCGCGTCGATATCTTTGCTGTCATCATCATCGCTATCATTATTGCCAAGATCAGGTCCGCCATCAAACACACCGATTTGATACTCCAATCTATCCGGAATAACCTCCCCAAATATTTGGAAGCCTAAATCGCGGTTGGGAACCAGGTTGCTGGTTTGGCCAAGTTCGGTGAAAAATGTATCCGTCGGCGATTCTAATCTTTGCAAACCTAATGGCGGCTTGAACTTACCAAAGCGGAATTGCAGCGGGTCGGAATATTTATATTGGGCATAAGCATCATATAATTTATATCCTGAACTGCCAAAATCCGGCGAGAAGTAAAAAGATAAATCTTTATACAAAGTCAAATTGACTTGCGGCCTTAAAGTGCGCAACAAGATATCATCCTTCCCATTCCTGTCCGTATCCGCCAAAAATGTCCGCGTATCCACTTGTGCATATCCACCCAGCTTGGCAACAAAATTCTTATCATTGGAGCTTATTGTCACTCCGCTTTTATTAAATTCCACACTTGCAGCTTTATCAGCAGCAGTTTTCGCCACTTCCTCCTTCACTTCCTGCTGGCGCTTCAAAAGCTGGATTTCTTCCTCCAGTTTCGCAATGCGTGAATTCACATCAGAATTATCTGCCGCATAAACATTACCGGTGACCAAAACCAGTGCTGTCGCGATTAAAAATTTTGTTTTCATATTACCCCCTCATTTAAAACCCTACATGATTGATAGACTTAATTGTCCAGCAACTTAATAGGGTATAGGGATCAAAGTCAACAAAAATAATTCGCTATAAATTACAACAGGCTACTGACCAGGTTTATATTGGCCAGGCAATGTCGGAGTATTCACTTCAGGTTTCTTAATCTTAACAGGCTTCGCTGCAGGAGGCGGCATATTAGCATTTTTTGGCACCATATTATCACTCTTTTTAGTGCCCGTATGCTGGTTCATTTCTTTCAACATTTTCGCGCAATCGCTGTCCTTCCCCAACCCCGGTTCAACAAACGCGAGCGCTGCAACAAACGGTGTCAGCACCACCGAAGCTGCCGCCGCTAAGCCACCACGTACCAGCAAATCCCCCGCTCCAATCCCTACACTCGGATTCTTCAAAGTCCCGCCAATATTAATCGGCGACTTCAATGATAATATCGTCTGGTCTTTCGGATGCGCCTGCAATTTAATATCCATCTTTTCGTTACTAAGATTGATCGTGCCCTCACCCTTGATATTAGAGTTCGCAGTATCCACCACAATATTACGCGAATGCATCACCCCATTATCCACCGAAAAATCCCCAATCACACAACGCACCGCCACTGGCTGATCACCCGTAATAATCATCCCCAATGATTTCGCCACATCAAGCCCGATCAGTTTCACAATCAGATTAGAGATCTGCCCGCCTTCCATCCCAATCCCAATATCACCATTTGAACGCCCCAGCATTTCCCGCAAAGATTTCCCCGTCCCCTTTAGTTTGGCAGTACCGCCAATAAAACCTTTAAAATTCTGCCGGTCACCAATGGGCAATTTCTCAAACAACCGCCCGAGCTGCAACCGCTTGAACTGGAAATTAGCTTCAATCACCGGCGGCTTTACTTTCGCATTCACAGTCAATTGCGCCGAAATATCCCCATTCGCTGTCCCAAATTTCACCGGATCAACCTTCAGCACCAAATCATCCAATTTCACATGCATGTAAAAATCATCGAGCGGCAAATTCGGTGAAATCACTTTATTCCCCGTAAATTCCACATCCGCATCCATCGCCGATAACCGGCTAATATCCAGCGGCGCATCCGGAATTACATACGGACTTTCGTCCTGATGCTCCTGCTTCGCCTTCTGCTCTGCCGTCAACTTCTCCTTGGGCTGATCTTTCGGCGGCGGCGCCCCGATAAACCCGCCCAGATCCTTGAAATTCAAACTCTGCGAAACAAACTTCGCCGTCAATAATGGCCGCGCTTTACTCTTATCAAATGATAAACTACCGCTCAAATCGCTATCACCCATCTTCCCTTTAATCTTATCAAACTTCCAAACATCGTCTTTATAATCCAACTTCCCCGTCACCGAATAAGGCGGCGTTGGTGGCAGCACAATACCGAAAATCGGGAATATATCCGCCGCATTCGCACCCTTAACATTCAACGTAATATCCAACCCCTGCAACTCCGCCGGATCCAGCACTGTCCCTTCAATATTGATCGTGGTTTTTGCAATTGTTACGCTAGTCTTCAACGGATATGGCTTTTGCACTTTGCGCAACTCCAGCACTGATGCCCCAACATAATCCACATGAAACTGCGCTTTTTTATAAACGCCGTCACCCTTCAAAGTTATGAAATTATTATCAGCTTCAGATTCCACTTTGCGGAAATCACCACTGGAATCCGCCACCACCGTCAAATCCGTGCCATCCTGCGCATTGCGATAAGTCAGCTTGCTATTCCTAACCAATAATTCCCTGATTTTGGGCGGCTTGGATTCTTTGTCATCCTGCGCCCCCAAAAGCCAGTTTGCACGGCCAGCCTTATCTTTCTCCACAAGCACATTGGCATTCTCCAATTTGATATATGGAAATTCCAGCCGTTTAGAAAACACGGATAATATATTAAACTGGAATTCTATCTTATCCGCCCTCAGCATCTCCGGCCCAGTTCCGGTTTCCATATTGCTGATACTGATATTATTCAAAGACACTACCGGTTCCAGCGCCCAGTCAATACGCACATTAATATCACCATTCAGCTTGATTACCCGCCCGGTCGCGCTCCCCGCCTTGCTCTCAATAAACCCCCGCGCCAGGTTCCAGTTGAACAGGAAAATAAACAACGCCGGCACAACTATTATGACGACAATCGTTATGGCAATTGCCCTCAGCCATTTTCGTGTTCTGGATTGCATAATTTATCTAGCGTATCTCATTATCAACATGCGCCGCATGGTTGAATGTTTTATCCGGATCCATCTTTTCGCCGCTGCCGCTATAAAAAGGATCGCGCAATTCATCATTCTCTTCCTTAGGCGGTGCCGCCAAAACCTGATCGCCACCCGCCGCTGGCTTTATATTCTCCGGATGATGCCGCGCTTTGATCGGCTCATGCTGGGCTGAGCGCAAACGCAATTTATCCTCCGCAAGCTGCCTCTCATCTTCCCTAACATCCTCCGTAAGCCCTGCCGCCTGATCTTCATGCAACTGCCGGTAATCATCACGGATCTCAGATTTAATATCATTGATCACCCCGCCCTCAGGACGGTCAGCCAAAACCACCACCGGCATAAGCGCAAGCGTGGCAGTAATAATATATATTTTCATAAATGTCCCCTCCAGTTATTCGTCCAGAATAAATGCCCGCATATTAAGAGGCTATTATGATTTATAATTATGATAAATCAATTCGCGATTTCGCGGCAACATTTACCGGCAGGAAGCAAACGGGTGACGAGGCGTTGCACAAGGAAATTCATTAGGATCTCCCCATTTATGCGTAACGCCATAAGTCCCAAAAGCCGGGCGGTAAGCCGCCGGCAGCGGATCTCCCGGCCTCATTGCCGGTGGCGGCGTGTTTATTTGCTTATTACCAAATTTCCACTCCACCGGTTCCGTCGGAGTTGGCGCGTTCAAACCATGTTTATCTTCCGGTGAAAAATCCGCATTGATCAAATTCCCATTCCGATCATAAAGCCCGCCAGCCACACGCTGAGCTTTTGCATTCACAACTGAAGCACTGAATATCAAAACTGATAAAACCAGAACCCGGATTTTCAATCAACCGACCTCTTTTTTATTGGCACGCATAGCCTTCTTCCGCTCATTAGTATCCAGCGCCCGCTTACGCAAACGCAATGATTTCGGCGTCACTTCCACCAATTCATCATCATTGATATAAGCAATCATCTCCTCCAGCGACATCTGCCGCGGCGGCACAAGGCGCACAGCCTCATCTTTTCCGGAAGCACGCATGTTGGAAAGCTGCTTGCCCTTCAATACGTTGATCTCAAGATCGTTATCACGGTTATGCTCGCCCACGATCATCCCATCATAAACTTTATCATTATGCCCAACAAACATAATCCCGCGATCCTGCAAATTGAAAATCGCATAAGCCACCGCCTCACCTTGTCCGAGTGAAATCAAAGCCCCATTACGACGCTCCGCAACTTCACCTTTATAAGCCGCATAATTATGGAACAAACGGTTCATAATCCCAGTACCACGAGTATCAGTGAGGAACTCACCCTGATACCCAATCAACCCGCGTGATGGCACATAAAACGTAATCCGCGTTTTTCCACCACCGCTTGGACGCATATCCACCATCTCACCCTTACGCTGGCTGACTTTCTCAACCACCGCGCCGGTATAAGCCTCATCAACGTCGATCACCACTTCCTCAATCGGCTCCAGCAATTGACCGGCGTCATCTTTCTTGAAAATCACATGCGGCTTGGCGACGGTAAGCTCAAACCCTTCACGGCGCATGTTCTCAATCAACACACCCAACTGCAACTCCCCGCGCCCGCCAACTTCAAACGCATCCTTGCCGTCAGTTTCCTTAATTTTGATCGCGACGTTAGTCTCCTGCTCCGCCATCAACCGGTCACGGATCATGCGCGAAGTAACTTTCGTCCCTTCCTTGCCCGCAAACGGAGAATCATTCACCGTAATAATAATCGCCATAGTCGGCGGATCAATCGGCGAAGATTGAATCGGCTCAGCCACCGACGGTTCGCAAATACTATCAGCCACGGATGTTTCAACCATACCCGCAACGCAAATAATATCACCGGCAATCGCCTCTTCCACCGGAATCCGGCGGATACCATCAAATGTCATCAATTTCGTCAGGCGCATATTCTCAATTAACTTGCCAGTCAGATCCAAACCTTTCACCGGCATATTCATTTTCGGTTTACCTGAATAAACTTTACCAGTGAGGATACGGCCAAGATATGGATCCGCTTCCAGAATTGTCGCCAGCATCGAAAACGGCGCATTTTCATCAACTTTCGGCGCCGGAACATGGCTCACCACCAGATCAAACAACATATGCAAGTTCTCTTGCGGATCGCCAAGATTCTTAATGCACCAGCCATTACGGCCAGAAGCGAATAAATATGGAAAATCCAACTGCTCATTAGTAGCACCAAGGGCTGAGAATAATTCAAACACATCATCAAGCACCTTATCCGGATCAGAGTCAGGACGATCAATTTTATTAATAATTACAATTGGCCGAATCCCAAGACCCAGGGCTTTGGTCAAAACAAACTTAGTCTGCGGCAACGGCCCTTCCGCCGCATCCACCAACAAAATCACCCCATCCACCATCGATAATACACGCTCAACCTCACCACCAAAATCCGCGTGACCGGGAGTATCGATAATATTCAACTTCACATCATCCCAGGTAACGGACGTACATTTTGCCAGAATTGTAATCCCGCGTTCCTTCTCCAAGTCATTGGAATCCATCACCCTTTCCGAAACCTGCTGGTTATCGCGAAAAGTGCCCGACTGGCGAAGCAATTGGTCAATTAATGTGGTTTTGCCATGATCAACGTGAGCAATAATGGCAACGTTACGAATCTGAGTCATATTTTTCCTGTTTCTGTCTTTCTAAAGCCACATTCTGTCATCTCAGCGAAGGCTGGGATCCAGAGTCGCAAACTCCGCAGCTGGATCCCAGCCTTCGCTGGGATGACAACCTGTCTGTTAAATCAATTTGGGGCCTGTGATATATAGATTCCAGCTACGGAATACAAGCGAAATCGTGCTTACAGCCAGCCTTTACGCCTAAACAGCATAAACGGGATAACAATCGAGGCAACAATTGCCGCGATCGATAACTCATAACCATAATACCAGTGCAACAACGGCAGCCGGTCAAAGTTCATCCCAAAGAAGCCGGTAATCAGCGTACCAGGCATGAAGCAAACCGCCGCTACTGAAAAAAGCTTCATAATATCGTTCTGCTGGATATTGATTAAACCCAGCGTCGCGTCGAGCAAAAAATTAACCTTATCAATCAGATAGCTAGTATGCTCGCGCAAAGCTATGGAATCGCGAACGATAAAATCAAAACGCTTAACCATATTCTTCCGCGTCACATCAGTGAGTTGCGGCAACAGGAAACTCACAAGCCGCTGGATACTTACCAAACTCTCCTGCGTCTTAGAAATCAAATCTCCCGCCAGCCCCAGCTCTTTAATAATCCGCTGGAAATGATTAGTAGATTTGCGCCCGTGTTTAAAACCCGTGCTTTTGAAAATCTGCCCTGACACAACGTCGATTTGCTTATCCACCTTCTCTGTAATATCCGCAATCCGGTTAATAAACGCTCCCAGAAGTCCCGCCAGCAAAGTCACCCCCGTGCTCGCATTATCCGTGCATTTCTGCTTTTGCGAGGTGAACAACCTGAACGATGTCGGCTCAACATAACGAATCGTAATCAACTTATTATCCGACAAAATAAACGTAATCTCATAAGCATCCGCCTCTTCCGTATCCGATTTCGCCAGGATCGCCGCTGTCATATACAACGCGCCTTCCTCCTCATAAAACCGGTTGGAAAGCTCGATCTCTTTCATCTCTTCCTTGGTCGGCAGCTCAATCCCCAAAAACTTCTCAACTTCCTTCTCTTCTTCCAGGGTCGGCTCCATCAAATCAATCCACACCGCATCCCCGGAAATCTCCCCAGGCTTATATTCAATCTTCTTCAGATGATTATTATGAACGGCATAGGTTTTTATCATGCCACAAGTTTTATCGTTATTATTCTCCAAGTAAAGCAAAACGTCACCGCCACATTACCCGTCCAAACAACCCAACTAGAAACGGATTGCACCGCAGAGCCTTTGTGGCTAATTTGCTTAAAATAATCATTCCATACCTCAAATGCTAATCGGCCCCAACAGCGCAAGAACCGCAAAAACCATCATCCTCTATTCCTATTACGCGTTGCTACTCCTCTCCATCGCCACCATCCCCCGCGAAATCGGCGCATGGTATTACATCCCGCTTGCCCTGATAACTTCCTTCTACCTCGCCGATTTCATCTCCGGCCTCACCCACTTCATCCTCGATTATAAAAAAACCCCGGAAAATATCGGCCTAGGCGAACTCTTCCACTACAACGGCCCACGCGGTTCCGCCGATTACAACTCCCGCAAAAAAGCTGCATTCGCGCAGATGGGAATTTTCAACCGCATCGTTTTCAACTTCAAACTCCACCATCCCTATCCCACCAAAATCGGCAAACAATCCTATGCCCATCTTTGCTCGGTAACCATCCTCTCCTCGGCCCTGCCAATCCTTTTCCTAAATTTCCTCCTGCAACAATATTTCGATTCCTTCTCACTCGCCTTATTCCTAATCACCCTCTCTTTCTGGGCCGCCAATACCCAATATATCCACTCTCTCCCCCACCGCAAAACCAACCCAAAATTCCTCGCTTTCCTAATGCGCCACCACATCCTAATCTCTAAAAAACGCCACGCCATCCACCACGCCACTTTAGACCGCGACTATTGCACCATCAACGGCTACGCCAATAATATCGTGAACGCACTGAGCAAATATCTAGTAAAAAACAAATATTTCTCGAAAGAAGGATTAGAACCGTTAAATTAGGCGATTATTTCTGCATTTTGTCATGAATTCGTAATTAAAATACCTTACATTACGCGAATGACAAAATTCGAAAATCCGGAATACGCAAAACTAATCCAGCGCTTACTATGGGAAAATTCCGAGGTATTAGTAAGCATCGCCGATAACGGCGCCGGACTAAACCAAAGCCACAAAGCAACCGGATTGGTCTGTATTACGCAAGACATCGATGATCGTGATGACAATAATGAGGGATGGTCAAAACAATTCCGCCCGGTACCTGAAGGGACAGGTTATATTCTTCAATATGTTCTTTTAGACGATAACAAAATTCATTTCGAAAATGAAGAAGGTACAATGGTCGTAATCGACGTCTCCAATACCGGTAAAGTGACCAGAGTGATAACAGTTCCTTTTACAGAAAGTTATAAAACTAATAATTTAGATTTAGGTGAAGCCGATATACTTTACCAAGATGATGGAATACACACCCCAATTGCCGATCACCCCGGGGAATATGATACAATCAGAATGTCGGCAGAGGAACTGGTGCGCCAGGTATTTGATAACTTGCCAACCGCGCAGGTTCTTCCTCCCCACAAACCACTTCACGTGCTTTTCAAAACCCTGATCGACTCCCTCGACCGCACTGCCAATGAAATGGGCACCGGCGTTAGGGGCGGCGGAAGATTCTGATTACTCCTCCACGCCCCACGTAGCCCAAAGGGCGAAGCGTGGTGGGATCGAGAGGATTCGAACCTCCGGCCTAGCGTTTAGGAAACGCTTGCTCTATCCAGCTGAGCTACGACCCCACTTGGCGTGGTTTAGCGGATATCGCCGCCATTATCAATATTTACACAATCCTTATAAAACTCTTGCCTTTCTATATCTACAAACTATACGTCCAGGCTTACAAGTAAACTAACTAAATTATCTAACCACAAACTGGAGGCTATATGAAAACTACAAAATTTTTCGCAATCCCACTAATCGCCCTTTCCCTTACCGCTTGCGGCACATCAAAAACCGACCGCGCCCTTAGCGGTGCCGGTATCGGTGCCGGTGTCGGCGCAGTAGGTAGTTCACTAGCCGGCGGCAGCGCAGTTTCAGGCGCCCTTATCGGCGGCGCAGTTGGTGCAGGTACTGGTGCATTGACTAATAAAAACGATGTCAACTTAGGCAAACCAGTCTGGCGCTAATATCAGGGAATAGGGATTAGGGAATAGGTGCTAGAGCTAAACCCTAAACCCTAAACCCTAAACCCTAAACCCTAAACCCTAAACCCTCATCCCCAGGACCCTAAACCCAAATTTTCACTGGTGACAAATCAGCAAGTCTATACTACACTTCCGCGCCATGCGCATCATAACCATCGCCGATAACAATTATTCCAAGATTTTTACCCTCCTCAAATCCCAGAACGAAGGCGGCAATGATGTGTCCGCCACCGTCCGCGCCATCATCAACGATGTAAAAAGCCACGGAGACGTCGCGCTCATCACCTATACCAACGAATTCGACAAAAACGAACTCACCACCGATCAGCTCCGCGTCACCGAACAGGAAATTGACGAGGCCTACAACGCCACTGAACCAGATTTAATCGCCGCCCTGCAACTAGCCGCAGATCGCATCAAATCATACCAAGAAAAAATCAAGCCCGAAGATTTGATGTATACTGATGAATCCGGCATAACCCTCGGCGCGCGCTATACCCCAATAGACGCAGTTGGCATCTATGTTCCCGGCGGCAAAGCTAATTATCCCAGCTCCGTATTGATGAACGCCATCCCCGCCCGCGTCGCCGGTGTCTCCAAAATCGTCATGGTCTGCCCCGCATCAGGCGGCAATATAAATCCAACAGTGCTTGCCGCCGCGCGCATCAGCGGCATCAACGAAATCTACCGCATTGGCGGCGCACAAAGTATCGCCGCACTCGCCTATGGCACCGGCATTGTCCCCAAAGTCGATAAAATCGTCGGCCCGGGCAACGCATATGTCGCCGAAGCCAAACGCCAGGTCTTCGGCGAAGTCGGCATCGATATGATCGCCGGCCCATCTGAAATTCTCATCATCGCCGATGAAAACAACAAGCCGGAATGGATCGCCGCCGACCTCCTCAGCCAAGCCGAACATGATGAAATGGCGCGTTCCATCCTCGTCACCACCAGCCAAAGCTTCGCGCAGAAAGTCGTCACCGCCACTTATGAAATGCTCCAGCACCTGGAGCGCAAATCCATTGCCCGCCAATCAATAGAAAACCGCGGCATGGTAATCATTGCCCAAAATATGAGCGAGGCCATCCACATCTCCAACCTAATCGCGCCTGAACATTTGGAACTCGCCGTTGAAAATCCCGAAGAACTCCTCGGCCACATCACCAATGCCGGCGCCATTTTCCTTGGCCGCTATTCCCCTGAAGCTATCGGTGATTATATTGCAGGCCCCAGCCACGTGTTGCCCACTTCCTCCAGCGCCCGCTATTCCTCTGGCCTTTCCGTAATAGATTTTCTCAAACGCCAAAGCGTCATCGGCTGCACCAGGGAATCATTCACCACCCTATCCGAATCTACCATAACCATAGCGAAGGCAGAAGGCCTAACCGCGCACGCCTTCTCAGTCCTAGCCAGATTGCAGAAATAAAATGCCACAGAAAATGACTGGTGAATATATAAACGAGCATATAAAATCGTTTGCACTGGAAGAGGGTTTTGCGGCTTATCGCCGTTTGAAAGAGTTGGACACCGCGATCAACGACCTCCTCCTCAACAACTATTTCTCCATCGTCGAAAGCCCCTGCGGCCCCTACGAAACCATAATCGAAGCCGGTGAAAACCGTCTAATCTTAAACATCAAATCGCTGGCCGCGAAATCAAAATCCAAACTCCACAACGCAAAAATCTCCATCCCCTTGCGCAGCTTCCGCTCCATCATCCGCGATTATTTCCTCATCTGCGAAAGCTACCAGGAAATGCTCGGGCGGGGCAATGTCGACAAAGTCGAAGCCGTCGACGCCGGCCGCCGCGCCATGCATAATGAGGGTGCTGAAATGCTGCTAAAACTCCTGGAGAACCGCATCAACATGGATTTCGAAACCGCCCGCCGCCTCTTCACCATCATCGCCACCTTACACATGCGGCAGGGCATATGAGATATTTCATGGTTTACAAGAATGGAGCCGTCAGCCCGCCGCATCCGGCGGCGCGAAGCAAAAGCGTGCTTTTGCGGAGCAATCATATATGAAAATCCTTTTCCTCTGTACACTCAACGCCGTCCGTTCACCAATTGCCGAGGCATTAGCACGCCAATACCACCCCGAACACGAATTCCACTCCGCCGGAATCATCGCCGGCCCCGTCGATTATTTCGCCGTGGAAGTCATGCAAGAAATCGGCATCGATATCTCCACCCGCAAATCCCGCTCCTTCGAAAACCTGAAACACAAAAACTTCGGCCTGGTAATTTGCCTGACCAAAGAAGCCCACGAAGAAATTGAAGCCATGCTTAAAAAACAAAAACTAAAATACGAATTCTGGAATGATATCCCCAGCCCCGCAGATATGGGCGGCAGCCGCCTGATGCGCCTTTTCGTCTACCGCGAAATCCGCGACAAAATCAAATCCAAAATCAAGAATTGGCGAATTTGACATTACCCGCCTGAACCGGCGTTGTTGCATTGTTCGGCAAGTTATTGATATTCGATTACCAAAAACAGACGCCGTCATCCTCGCCCGCTGGGGCGGGGATGACAGTTTTTATTTCTGCTATGTAATCTAAACCATGCAACAACGCCGCCTGAACTATATTTATATAAATATAGCCAATTTAAGCTATTGATATGACGCATATAAATCTTCACCACTTAATTTGACTTATACCCATTCACGGGCACATAATTAACAGGTAACCAATCACTCGCGGTGGTTGGTTATGTGGGCCGCGAGACCACGTATATGTTTGTGATTTGCAGGAACGTCATCCCTATAAGCGACGCTTGCAACTACCGGCTACGGTTAAAAGCCCCGTTATTGCTATG
>JAYVPI010000013.1:0-7947 GCA_043757405.1 Alphaproteobacteria bacterium | reverse complement strand
ACAGCGAAGCCAAACCCTTCACATGGCGCGCAAACCCAGACGAAATCATCGCTGCCAGAAATCGGGGGTTCCAAATGTTGGAATCAATCCACTAGCGCAAAATCGCGTTCTTTTCGGATTAGCCATGCGATTGAAATAGTCATCGCTCCAATTTTGACATACGTGGCATTCCAATAGGAAAACGCAATCCCAAAATTAGAGGCGAAGGGAAGACCTATTGTTACCAGACAAAAGAATAAGGCAAAACTGCCAAGTTCTGGCCCCCAAAACGGCTTTACCTCCCGTTTTACACCAATATGCCAGACCAAAACTAGCAGTGTTGGCAAAGCTAAAAGCTGTGGAATATGCAATGGCATCAAAACAGGAAAGGCTTCGTGTAGGCGAAAAAATGAAAAAGCAACAAATCCCAAGCACAACCAAATTGGAATGCGAAGTACGAATAAGATCACGAACGGAGCCAATGCCAACGGCAGCAAAAACACAGGTTGCGCTATGAAATACACCGGCATTACGGCTAGCAGCGATGCCGTTAGTCCCAGCAATACTATTTTGCTGTTTCCACGATAGTGACCCTGACCAGACTGTTGTGCGGATTGTATGTACATTTTATGCAACGGTGAACTTGTTAAAACGTGGAATAGCGATCATAGCGGTTAAAATAGCACACCCTAAAACGAACAAGGGCGCGCTGAGCAAAAATCCAATCCGTTCAAGAATTGAAGCGTTGGCAGGTATAAATACGACCGGTGCGAGGGCCGATAGCGCAACAATTGTGGTAGGCAATGAAACGAGCGGAACTGGCGCTGTTATCCTTGCAAGATAGACAATGATGGTGAGCCGCACGCAATGCGCTGCGAGCGTTGCAGCTATAGCGCCAGCCACGCCGAAATGCGGAATAATAATCATATATCCAACCAATGCGACCAAGGCAGCGAGGGTGTTGACACAAAGAATTTCATACCCGCCACGCCGGATATAGGCGGCACCACTTGAGAGGCTAACGAGCTCATTGAGGACGCTGGCAACAATCAACCAAGGAAGATATTGCAAGGCTGGCGTATAGGATGCGGCAAAGCCAAAGTGAATAAACAGTGGCATGGCCAGCGCTGTAAAAGAAGCGCCTGCCATAAGGATTGTGAAGCCAATATTCCATATTTCGGCATTGCGAATCCAACCGTGCGGCTGTGCTAAAACGCCCAAGCGCCTCGGATACCACCACAATGCCAGTGGCTGGACAAACAAGGCGGTTGCCAATGCTAATTTTGCTGCGACTGCATAGTGTCCAATATCGGACGCACTGACCGCTTTGACTAAGACGAGACGATCAAATGTTCCGAGGACATACATAGCCAAGCCGCCGCCAACCAATGGCAACCCGTAATGCGCCATATTGCCAAATCCACTCGCGCTGAATTGAAGGCCCTCCTTGGCAAAACTCAAAAACCCAAATACACTAAGTGACGCTGCATTAATAAAAAACGTTGCATAAAGGATCGCTGCCGCTCCCATGCCGGACTTTAGCATAGCCCAAGTCATTAAAATTTGAAAAACCGAACGGCCAGCGACAAAACTCAAGTACCAAAGAGGACGCTCATTTAACCGCATCCACGCCAAGGGTAATTCGATCAATCCAGTTAGCGTTGCGGCAAGCATTCCCGACCGCAAAGCCCACACACCAATTGTCATTCCGAAAAAATCATAAATCGTTGGAATGAAGAACTGCACCAAAACAGTTAGAATAAGTGAACAGATGAGACCGCAGCCGAACACAGTTGCTGCTTGGTTGTGCCGCTCGGCAACGCTTCCGGCAGATGCAAAACGGTAAAGCGTATCGGCTAATCCTAATGAAGCACACAGGCCAATAATCTCCATCACAGAGACAACGACATCCAACTTGCCATATTCTGCTGGCCCTAAAAACCCCGCATAAAGCGGAATTGTGAGAAGCGAAAACCCTTTGAGAAGCAGGATAGAGAGACCGTAAATTATCAATGACCCGGTCGGACCATGAATTTTTTTGAGAAATCCGCATCGTATGCCTGTCGTCATTGCTTGGATTTCCCCGTCAAAAGTCTGCGGCATAGTCCTTGCAAGGCTAGTGCCAATGATAAATCCGGGAGATATATACACGTGACCAAGCCAGTCTGTTCAGTCGTCGTTCCAAGTTTTAACTGCCTGCAATATCTTCCCATCGCCTTAAGTTCGATTGCAATCCAATCTGTTGGGCCCGTGGAAATTTTGATTCTTGATGATGGTTCAACTGACGGGACTTGGGATTACTTAGAAAAAGTAAAACAAAATATTCCTGAACTAAAAGTGGTCCACGGCAATAGGCTGGGGCCGTGCGAAGGTCGCAACCTATTGATTTCTATGGCTGCTTCAGACCTAATCGCATTTCTAGACGCCGATGATTATTGGTGGCCAAATAAACTCATGTGGCAACTTGCATTCCATGAAGCCAATAAGGATGTGGTCATGTCATTTACGGATTATCTCCATGTGGATACGCTGAATATGCGCCATGGCACCGCATTTGAATATTGGAAACCATCGTATATCCCACTGGGTTCATCACAGTATATACGGCTAAAAAATCCGGAAGCGGCGCTGCTCAGTTGCAATATTGTGGGAACATCCACGGTTATTGCGCGCAAAGATGCGTTGCAGAACGCAAATGGATTTGCAAAATCGATGCCATCAGCGGAAGACTGGGATTTGTGGCTACGCCTGTGTCGGTTTGGTCCAGTTGCTGCGTCATGCGCTATTACGATGAGCTATTTAATGAGGCCAGGCTCCTTAACCTCGGGCAAGGAAGTAAGACTGGCAGCAATGCGTCAAATCATTGACCGTTATGAAGACTCAACCGAGATCGCACTCAAATCTGCAGTTCAACAAGCCTTAAGCCGCTATTATGTTGCCGAAGCGGAATACCACCGCGCTTGTAAAAAATCTGGGCGGGCAGCAAAGTCCCATGCCTATGCCTTTTTTAAATCACCATCCAAACGAGTGGCAAAGGCAGTCGTGGCCGATGCGCTTCACGCTATGCGTATTTCATTTTGAAAGTCTGAACATGATTATTTTTAATCAGACTATTCCAGCCAATCTTCATGCTTTGGCGGATATGCGTAAGCGGATGGTGAGAGCACTTGGTGATTTACGGTTTAATACTGAGATGGTTGATGCGCTGGCACTGGCGCTCTCAGAGGCGGGGGCCAATATAGTTTGTCATGGACTGCCCGTACCATCAACAGTAACAATCGACTTAATGGCTAATAGCCGTGGCATCGAAATGCGTATCGAAGACGACGGCGGCGAATTTTTAGATTTTGAAAGAGCCTATTCATTGTCATCCATAATGCCCGATGTTATGGCTGAAGGGGGTCGAGGGTTTGCGCTACTGCGAAGTCATATGGATCGCATCACTTATAACTCAAAAAACGGACTCAACCGTCTATCGCTTTTCCGTAGCTACTTGCGCACAAAATTACGTATACTTCTTGCGGAGGACAGCGATGCAACGCTCGCTTATTTTGAGGCCGTTCTTGGCAAAAAATTCGACATTATCAAAGCTGTTTCCGCTCAAGAGCTACGATCAAAGCTAAAACTAGATATCGATCTAATCATAACCGATTTGCATTTGGGAGATGGCACATCAAGCGATCTCTTAAGTTCCTTGGAAAATGGTGGCTCGGGGATAGACGCCCCTGTCATTCTCATAACATCAGACCGATCCGACTTGGTGGTCAAGGAAGCGCTGCGTCTTGGCGCCGAAACAGTGTTGGTAAAACCCATCAGCCCTAAACAATTATTGGAGGCGATCGATAAATGCATGGCGTCGCAGGCGAAACAGCGGCTAAACGAAGCCCGCCATTTCAATTTCTTGATCGAAGATATTGTTGGGAAACCTGATTTAAAGACAGTTCCAGGTTTTAACATCGCTTATGCGCAACAAAGCGCCTCTACAGGTTGTGGCGATCTTTTACTCGATCTTGGCGGAATCAATCGACGGCGCATTATTATTGCCGATCTTATGGGTCACGGCATCAAAGCCAGGGCCCGCTCGGCTACGTGGCTCGGGTTATTTAGAGGCGTTCAGATGGGACTTGAAACAAGCGATCCTGCGCGATTTGTTGAGAAATTCTCACGCGCACTTTACCTTGCCAACATGCCGGACCATGTGACGGGCACATTTCTGGTCATCGATCTTTTGCCCGATGGAAGCGTGGAAATGTCGTCAGGTGGCCATCCCTCGCCATTGATGTTTACGGGCGAGAATTATGAGGATATTTATATTGAAGGTGCATTGCCGGGCTTGAGCGAACATATAACAGCTAAAACTGTGCGCCTTGAATTTATCGCTGGGCAGCGGCTGTTTGCAGCAACCGATGGCATAGACCCTGATGGCCTTGCCTATCGTCTCTCTATGCCACAACCATTGTTGAAAGTGATCACTGATACAAAATACGGGACCATCGAATCCTCAATGATTAAGATGGCAGACGCTATGAATGTCATGAACGCTTACCGGCCGGATGATGATTGGACCATGCTGATGATAGAACCGGCACGCCTCCTGCCAGCACGATCATAAGCGGACATTATTTTCGGCAACCCAATCACGCCACTATAATGCATCTGGACGGTTACCCGCGCCGCCCTTGCCATGTTTTCTTTCTCCAACACACTCATCGTTCGCCATTTTTTGACACTCGAAACCGCCGATCGCACATCGCCAACGTCAAACAGAAATCCGTTGACTCCATCATCGATGATGCTCGGAAGCGCACCCACCCGCGATGCGGCAACAGGAATCCCGCGTGCCATTGCCTCCAATGCCGCCATTGGCAATCCCTCGTTGCGGCTTGGCATTAGAAGCAACTCCGTTCTATTCCACACCTCATTCATATCAGTTGCAAATCCATTGAACTTGATAAAATCGCCAAACCGTAGCTTGACCGCACCTGCCATTGGCCCCTCACCAAACATTACGAAGCTGCTTTTATCGTTGAAGGCCTTTGCAATTTCACCAAATAAGTCAGGACCTTTTTCGGGAGACATACGACCAACATACGAAATTTTCCCACTTTTATTGAGACTTTGCTCAATATCCGGCACTTCAATAAAGTTTGCGATCACGGGTGTTCGAAAAGGCAATATCGCGGCAATCGGCTGGCTAACGGCTATCCGCCCGCCCAAAAATGAGGTCCATTCGTCAATTATTTGATACATATTTACGGGGAATGGAGCACGTTCACCAGCGTGGAATGTTGAAATTACCGGTGTTCGGGTTGCAAAAGCGACTACCCTTCCGATGATACCTGCTTTGTAGCCATGGGTATGCAATATTTCTGGCTTGAAGCTCCTGAGCAACCGGAATAGTATTTTCAAATTTCCGCGAGCGCTTAAAATACGTAAGCCGGATTTCTTGTAGCGCTCCAATGTCCGGCTATTATCGTGGCATTTCCACAACAATACAGCTGCATGATGCCCTTTGGCAATTTGCGCCCGCACAAGCGTTTCCACATGAGTCTCTATGCCGCCTACATGTTTTGTATCAATGAAGTGAATTATCATAATTGCTCCTAATGATAGCGATTAAGAGCGGGGCTATTTGCAACCAGTCGCTCAATAAATCGTGGGAAAAAGGGAAAAAAACGGGTGAGCCGTTTCGCCTCCCGGATAATTTCGTCGCCCAATACTGGGTTAAATCGATCGTTTATAACAATAGCGGCGATAATAGCGCCGGACTCAGTGAGCCAGGATATAGCCTCACCGAGCTGTAATGCGGTGGTCAGCGAGGGCATGGCTGCCAAAAACACCGCGTCCATCGCAACGGCCGTAATGGGGGCGTAAACGGCTGGCATCGGCTCATCATAAGCTGGCAGATCAATGATGATTGCATCAACCGTTTCTGCCAACTCTAATAGCAATTGCGATAGTTGCTGCGCGTTGTTCATTGTGCGGTGAGCGTTGCTTCCACGGACAATTCGAACATCAAGGAATCCCTCATTGGACGCTATAGCTCCCGTCATAAAGGTGGCGGCAGAATTTCCGGTAATGCCAAACTCACTCATTTCGCGCGCGTTGATTAGCATAACCCGCTTCCCAAATCCCCCAGTGGTCACGGCTATGTCACGCGCAAGACTGCCGGAACCAGCTTCCGTTTCAACCGCGGAAATTCCGATCGCACGCATATTTTTGGCGAAAGTAGCAGCATGAATACGTTGAGCACATCGGGTATTTTGTATGTTCACCATGCTGGCAACTTCACAATGCAGCAATTGCGGCGACGAGGCCAACAATTTGTGTGACATCACGCACACCGCCCATAAAGCGATTCCAATGGCTTTGGCTTTTATCAGGGACATAAACCGTATCGCCACTACGCACGACGGGAAGATTATCGAAATCGGCGGTTCTGGAGAATTTAATCAAATCAAAATAACTGGCCGTCGCCTCAATGCCAAGATTGACCACAATGATGCGATCTTGAAGCGCTTCCTCATTTGGCCCTCCTGCTTCTGCCAGAAGATCGAGAATAGACATGCGATCGGTAAATTTATAACGACCCGGCTTTGCAACAGCACCGATCACACGGACTGTATTTTCAACGGATTGCTCAGTCCATTCCTGTTCGCGATCCGGCACATAAATCACATCACCATTTCTTACCTTTGGAAGAAGATTTTCATCGCCGGTTTGCATGTAGAGTTCGAAATCAAACGAATGGACTTCACTTAGTTTTCCACCACGGTTTGAGATTCGAATGTGACGCAAATCAGCCGTTTTGCTCGGGCCGTCCGCAGCGGTTAAAATATCAAGGAAACCCATCTCATTATTAAACGCATAGCGACCGCCCGAGTTTACAGCACCCATGATATAAATAGAACGGGATGGCGATTGCATCAGCCATTGTGACTTATTATCCGTGGGATCTTTGGGTAATTCTGGAATTATGATGACATTTCCAGCATAAATGACCGGAATTGATGACACACCGCCGCCATTTTTGATGAATGCTGCCATGTCAAAGAGCTGGGGCTTATACATATCGTCCTTATTTTTCATGATGCGGATAGCGGAAAGGTCACCCTGCTCATTAGGCCCTCCGGCCTGTGCTATAAGATCTAAAAGGGTCATCTCATCTGACCATTCATAGCGGCCCGGCTTATAAACGGCACCAATAACTTGCACCGCCCGGGTTGGCGGAATTTTGAGCCATGAGGGCTCATTATTCTCTATTTTTTCGGGCACAAGAATAGCATCACCGGCACCCACAAGAGGAATTTTGCCCCCCTTACCTTCAGTAAACGCACTCATATCAAACATCGAGACTTCACCATTGCCACGCAATATGCGGATTTGACGTGTATCGGCAAACCGCGTCGGGCCACCGGAATTGGCAAGAATATCAACAAATGTCGCACCTTGCTGAAGTGCAAAAGCCCCGGGTTTTGCGACCTCACCCATAACATAAACCGTATGAATTCCTTTTCGAATCTGCTCTTCTTGAATAGGAACAAAAATCGTAGACCCTGGCTTTAAAAGCGGTAACTTTCCAGAGTTTCCAGAATCCAAATAATCTTGCAAATTGAAAAGCACAGGCTTGCCGTCAGCAATAATTCGAATTTGTTCGACAGAGGCATATCGGGTAACGCCCCCTGCCCGCATGAGCATATCAACGATTGTGGCGTTTGGTTTATAAGAAAACTTTGCTGGATTTAGAACCTCACCGAATACAGCAATCGCCTTGGATTCATCGGCACCATCGCCTGCCCTCATCAGTGTTTGTGCATCAAAATCGATCTGAACATTTCCGGTTAACGGCGAAGTCGGGACAAAAACAACGTCTAGTGGATTGATTCCAACATTTGGAACCCCCGATTTCTGGCAGCGATGATTTCGTCTGGGTTTGCGCGCCATGTGAAGGGTTTGGCTTCGCTGTGA
>JAYVPI010000012.1:0-2193 GCA_043757405.1 Alphaproteobacteria bacterium | reverse complement strand
GGGCGAATGGCCGACCGACCGCGCCGCGCGCGACCATATTGCTAAGGTGGTAGAATTCCTTGAAACTAAGGCCACAAAATACCACGGCGCATTCGCTCACTGGATAGAGCCCGACGGCAAGACATTCAAGCCAAAATGGGCGCCTGATGAGCACGGGGCCGATTTGCTGGAAACCTCCTTCCTCCTCATGGGGCTACTGACCGCACGCGAATATTTCAAGAACGACCGCGACCCCAAAACCCGCCAGATGTGTAAAACCATCGACAAGATATGGACCGATGTGGACTGGAAATGGTACACGAAAAACGGTAAGGAAGATAAGCTATACTGGCATTACAGCCCGAAGGAATTCGATGAGGCCTCGCTCAATAACCCCGAGAAGGGTTTTACCAAAAACATGCCGATCGAAGGCTGGTGCGAAGGCCTGATTACCTATGTATTGGCCGCCTCCGCCCCTAATCCCGACCACCGTATTTCTCGTAAAGTGTATGATAATGGTTGGGCCGCCGCCATGAAAGGCAAGCCTCCCTGCGAGGCAGTAACTGCCTTGCAATATCAATACTCTATGGCAGGGCTGGACCCCAACGGCCTGAAAGACGGCTATCTAGAAAAAGACTGCGCGGATTATTGGGAACAGGGCAAAAAACATATGCTTGCGATGTATGAGCATTGTGTGGCCAACCCCCATAAATATACAGGCTACGGGCCTGATTGCTGGGGTCTGTCCGAATCGGACGGCGCCCCTTCTCCAAACCCCGACAAAAACAAATACCAGCCCCGCTCCCGCAAACGCGATGATGGCACCATTGCTACTGCCGCCGGCCCCGGCGCGATCATCTATATGTCTAAGGAAGCGGTAGCGACCATGCGTCGCTTCATCAAAGACCCCAAAATCTGGGATGAATGCGGACCCGTGGACTCCTTTAACTTGAAAACTGACGAAGGTAAAGAATGGTACGACCGCCGTGAGCCGAAATCAGCCGGCGAAAAAGGTGCGCCGGTCTACATCGGCATTCACCAGCTTCCCATTGGCGTGTTAATTGAGAACCACCGCAGCGGCCTGTTATGGAACCTTTTCATGGGTGCACCCGAAGTGCAAAAAGGCCTGAAGGAATTGGGCATGAGCAGCCCGCATCTGGACCGTATGGCTCAGGAGAACAAAGCCGCCAAGCGCTAAGCGCAATAAAAAAGGCCAGGCTTTTGCGAGTGACGCAGAGGGTGAACTTCCTATTCAAAAATTCAAAAAGCCATGCGTAGATAGACCCCGCTTTGTTTTTTGCCCAGTATCAGGTAACGCCCGCGCAATATAATGTGCTGCGCGAAGAAGGTAATTGCTCTTATTTGTAACTTATCAAATTAAGCACAACATCTTTACCCCTAGGAGCATAAGGTAAATGGATGAAACCCAAATAAGGCAAATGAGCTATTCACTAAATAAACAAATTCTACGAGTTGGAACCAATCAATGAATGAAAATAATCAAAGCCGGATTCTCGTAGTTGATGACAATGATATAAATTTATTAGTCGCTACTACTACACTCGATGATTTAGGCTATTCGTATGATCTTGCAAAAGATGGAATGGCTGCAGTTGAGCTATGTGCAAAGGAAAAATATATAATCATATTAATGGATATTCAAATGCCAGAAATGAGTGGTTATGAAGCGATTCAACAAATACGAGCATATGAACTCAAAAATGATCGACCAAGAACACCAGTAATAGTTGTTACGGCCAATGCTAATTTTCTGGATGAGAGCAGTCATTTATCTAAATCCATGGATGGATTTATTATCAAGCCTTATGGACCAGAAGCATTAGCTAAAGTTATCAAAACTCACGGCTCCATAGTATCAACATAAGCAATCGGGTCTTGTCCTGCGCTAGTAAATGATGCAAACCTTGGTTGCTGTTTCAAGCCCACTATGTGCCACCATTATTTCGAGTACCAGAGAGACTTTTAGTCATATCTCCGTTGAGGCCGCAGTCGGGGGGGGGCTTGCCTAACAAAGTTGGCTGAAAATTATGAGATCGGGAACACTTTTACCCCCAATTATGGGCATTCTCTCTCGGGGCGATGCAGGCGGCCAACTTTTAGTGCTTAAGAAGAGCGAATATTTAGGCCCATAGGAACTTCTGCGGCAGCTTCAACCACAACAGTATCGATGAGATGAGGGGTAATCAGTTCTGA
>JAYVPI010000011.1:0-155688 GCA_043757405.1 Alphaproteobacteria bacterium | reverse complement strand
CTCAAGCCTTTTCCCCAATCCTGGCAATCATGACCTCTATATAGCTAACGCGCCCGGATTCCAGGAACCGCATAATTTCTGGCCACATCTTTCCTTAGGGGTCGGTTTGAAAACCTCTTCAGGCGGCGCATATCAGGTACTTGGCAATGGGAGGGGCGAAGTCGGCACAGGGCCGGTTAATGATAATACTTGCCCCATGTTTGATATAGATCAGGAAAAAACCGACCGGCCCTGTCTTATAGGATGGTCCATCAGCGGCATGGGAGATATTGACGGTAATATTTATGAATACGGTAATTTCACTACCGATGCCGGCGGCGGCACTCCTCCATCTCCTCGATACAATCCGCTGACAGCCCTTGATGCAAAGACTATAGATTTAAAAATTGACGACGGCTTGCCCCTTACCGGCAATGTTGTAGGGCTGGATCTTGTTTCACCTGGCAATTTCTGCTCCTGGGGAGGAGGTGCTGCCTATAGAGTGTTTAGCGGCAATTCAGCATATGAATGCTCACTATATATTGCTATGCAACTGGGGCAAAATCACTAAACGTCCAGATTCTCAACTTTCAGCGCATTTTGCTGGATGAAATCGCGGCGCGGCTCAACCACATCGCCCATTAGCGTCGAGAATACCAGATCCGCCTCATCCTGCGCCCCGACTTTTACCTGCAATAAAGTACGGTTTGCCGGATTCAAAGTCGTATCCCATAATTGTTCCGCATTCATTTCACCAAGACCCTTGAAGCGCTGGACTTGTGCACCTTTGCGGCCAAATTCGAGCAAGCTTTCAAAAAACTGTTTTGGCGAAGAAACTTTCTCCACCGCCCCTTTGCGGGAAAGTGTTGCACCGCCGGAATAAAGCCCCGCAAAATCACCAGCCACCTTAGCCAATTCACGGATTTCAAATGAATGCGTGGTTTTCTGATCGAATGCATGGCTTTCAGTAACCCCGCGCGATGTCCGCGAAATTTTGCCGGTGCCATCATCTTCCAACTGCACATCCCATTTATCACCCGCCAAGCTATTACGTTTCAAGTTGGCATAGATTTTATCGACAATCACTTGGCTCGGTTTTTCGTTGAATAATCCTGCGAACAACAAAGCTTCCGCAATTCTTTCCGGCAAACGCGCCGTAAGCTGCCTAATATAACCGGAATACGTTTTGGCCTTCACCGTTAATGCTTCCAGTTCTTTGCCGGTATACGTTTTTTTATCAGTCTTTAACTCACAATCATCAAGCGCGATTTCCAGGAGTTTTTCTTCCAGCATTGCGTCGTTCTTCAAATAAACTTCCATTTGCCCGCGCTTCATTTTGTAAAGCGGCGGCTGGGCGATATAAAGATATCCGCCTTCGATCAATTGCGGCATATGGCGGAAGAAGAACGTCAAAAGCAATGTACGGATATGTGCGCCATCAACGTCGGCATCAGTCATGATGACAATTTTGTGATAGCGTAATTTGCCGACATTAAATTCTTCCTTGATGCTGGTGCCAAGCGCCGTGATTAATGTGCCAATCTCCGCCGAACCAAGCATCCGGTCAAACCGCGCTTTTTCGACGTTCAGAATTTTACCGCGCAGCGGCAATATAGCTTGTGTTTTTCGGTCGCGGCCCTGCTTGGCCGAGCCGCCCGCTGAATCACCCTCGACTATGAAGACTTCAGATAATGCCGGGTCTTTTTCCTGGCAATCCGCCAGTTTCCCCGGCAATGACGAAATCTCCAACGCGCTTTTACGCCGCGTCAATTCACGGGCCTTACGCGCTGCTTCGCGGGCAACCGCCGCTTCGATAATTTTAGTAATGATATTTTTAGCCTCAACCGGATGCTCGCCGAACCATTGGTCGAGTTTGTCTCCGAATATCGATTCCACCACCGGACGCACTTCTGAACTAACCAATTTATCTTTCGTCTGCGAAGAAAATTTCGGATCCGGAACTTTTACCGAAAGCACTGCCGTCATCCCCTCACGCGCATCATCGCCGGTCAGCGCTACTTTTTCTTTTTTGCCAAGAGTGCTGTTAGCGACATAATTATTAATCGTCCGCGTCAGCGCCGCGCGGAAACCCTGCATATGCGTCCCGCCATCACGCTGCGGTATATTATTGGTAAAACACAACGTATTTTCATAATAAGAATCATTCCACTGCATCGCCACTTCCACAGTGATGCCGTCTTTTTCGCCGGTAACAAACAAAGTCGGATTAATGGAATTACGCGCCCGGTCAAGATATTCAACAAACGCCTTGATCCCGCCTTCATAATTAAACTCAGATTTTTTCTCTTCCTCGGTGCGGTTGTCGGCCAGCGTGATGCGAACGCCGGAATTCAAAAACGCCAGTTCACGCAAGCGATGCTCCAGCGTGTCATAATCATATTCCGTCTTAGTGAAAGTTTCCTTGGAAACCATAAACGTAATTTCCGTACCGGTACGGCCGCCGGAATCACCAACAACTTTTACCGGCTGGACAACATCACCATGTTCAAAACGTGCGAAATGCTCTTTGCCCTGACGCCAGATTTTGAGCTCCAGCCATTCAGAAAGTGCATTTACAACTGAAACGCCAACACCATGCAAACCGCCGGAAACCTTATATGAATTCTGGTCAAATTTACCGCCGGCATGGAGTTGTGTCATGATCACTTCGGCGGCAGAAATTCCTTCTGAAGAATGGATATCCACCGGAATGCCGCGCCCGTTATCTTTGACAGTGATGGAGTTATCTCGGTTAATCGTCACCGAAACGCCGTCACAATGCCCGGCCAATGCTTCATCGATCGAGTTATCGACGACTTCATAAACCATGTGATGCAGCCCAGAGCCGTCATCCGTGTCGCCAATATACATGCCCGGGCGTTTACGAACCGCCTCAAGACCTTTCAAAACTTTGATACTGTCCGCGCCATACGCGGCGTCATTTGCTTCATTACGAGCGATATTTTCTGCGGTTTCTTCGTCCATTTTTTTTGCTGTATTGCTCATGTTGCGACAATGTTATTTATACCGTAAAAATTTAGAGGAAATACACCTGGATGTCTAGGATTTATTCCTTAAAAATCCGGCTATTTTCAACCCGCAAAAACTCTGCGCCGATATCCTGGAAAAGTGCTTTTTCAGTCCCCGTCATAAAGCACTGGCACGAGAGATTAGTGAGCTCGGAAAACAGCTCTTTCCGCCGCGTTTCGTCCAAATGTGCGATGACTTCATCCAATAATATAATTGGCGTTTTGTTCCTGCGTTCCTTCAACAGCCTCGCCAATCCCAGAATAATCGAAAGCAACAGCGCTTTCTGCTCGCCGGTTGAGCAAAATTCCGCACCCATATTTTTTATCATATTGGTAACGCGAAAATCCGTCTTATGCATCCCCCGCCCAGTCCTGCCGCTAGCCGCATCTTCATACCGCGCTTCAAATAAATCTTGCGCAAAACGGTCCTCCACTTCCAGCGCCGAAGTTTCATGCAGCAAGCCCTCATATTCCCCGCGAATATCAATTTTTGGCCGCGGAAATGAGGTTGTTGATTGGTTCAAGGATTCCTGTAAATATGCCATAACCTCGTTACGCGCCGCCGCGATTGCCACGCCATATTCCGCCATTCGCCTCTCCAGCACTTTCAGCCAAACCTTATCCGCGCTCCCGTTTTTCAGTAGCCGCAGCCGCTCCCGCATCGCATTCTCATATACCGCCACACGTGAAGCATGTTCCGCATCAAAATTATAAATAATCCGGTCAAAAAACACCCGCCTATGGCTCGCGCCCTCAATAAACAACCCGTCCATCTGCGGCGTCAGCCAGATAATGCTCGCATATTCCGCCAGCACATTCGCCCCGCGCTGTTTTTCATCGTCAATTTTGATAACTCGCTTGGCCAGCCCCTGCTCCAATCCCGTAGCAATTTTATAGCCGCCAATTTCAGTTATAACCGACCATTCCACCGCCTCTTGCCCCTGGCGCGCAATCTCCTCCAATTTCACGCCCCGCAATCCCCGCCCCGGGGCCAGCAGCGAAACCGCCTCAAGCATATTAGTTTTGCCGGCGCCATTATGGCCATAAACCACCGTCAGCAAAGAGCTGAACTCTGCCGAAATATCAGCATATGAGCGAAAGTTTATGAGTTTAATGGAGGATAATTTGCTCTGCACCAGCCCAGCATATTATTTATGCCAGCTCTTGTCTATATGCGGCCTTTAAGCCGTCAGCCGGTGAATTTCGCCGGTGACTTCCTCGATGTTTTGCATCCCATCAACTTGGGCGATCAACCCCTGTTTATCATAATATGGTTTCAGCGGCTCAGTTTGACGGTGATAGGCAGCCAGGCGTGTGCGGATTGTTTCCGCATTATCATCCTTACGGCGCGTGAATTCATGGCTACCGCATTTATCGCAAGTATTTTCCACTTTGGTTTTTTTGAATTTGTCATGATAGCCGGAACCGCATTTCGCGCATGAAAAACGCCCGCAGACACGTTCAATCAGCATGGCTTCATTAACTGTAATTTCGATAACTTTGGTAATTTTCGTGCCGCAAGCTTCCGTCAGCATCTGATCCAGCGCTTCGGCCTGGGCAACTGTCCGGGGGAAACCATCAAGAATAAATCCACGCTTGCAGTCAGAGTGGACAATACGGTCGCGGATCATCCCAATCATGATTTCATCAGAAACCAGCTCGCCCTTTTCCATAATTGCTTTGGCCGCGTTGCCAAGTTCGGTACCGGCCGCCACTGCAGCCCGCAGCATATCCCCGGTGGAAAGTTTGATTAAGCCTTTTTCTTTTTCAAGAATTTCAGCCTGAGTCCCTTTTCCGCTCCCCGGTGCACCTAGAAAAATTAAGTTCATTAATTACCTATAATAATTCTCTGACTTTAAATGTCAGATACCAAATGTCAAATGTCAGAAAATATCAATACTGATATCTGGCATTTGATATTTGACATCTAGCGCCTGCCTCGGCGCCCTTGGGCCTGGCGGATCAAGCCACCATATTGGTAGGAAATCAAATGCGTTTGGATCTGCATGATAGTATCCATAATCACATTGACGACGATGAGAAGTGATGTGCCGCCAATGTAAAACCCGAGCTGGAACTGGCCATAAAAAATCTCCGGAACAACGCAGATAAGAGTCAGATAAAGCGCACCAATCACAGTCAAACGGGTCAGGACATAATCAAGATATTTCGCCGTATTTTCGCCGGGACGAATGCCGGGAATAAAGCCATTATTCTTTTTCAAATTATTCGCAGTTTCAGTCGGATTGAAAATTACCGCCGTATAGAAGAACGAGAAAAAGATAATGAAAAGCCCATAAACCAGGGTAAATAACGGCTTTCCGTGACCAAGATATAAATTGATCCATTGCAAAGTTGATGAGCTGGAACCCGATGAAAAACTAGCCAAAGTCAGAGGGAAACCCAATAATGCTGAAGCAAAGATCGCCGGAATAACGCCGGATGTATTGATTTTCAGCGGCATATGCGAGGTATCGCCGCCAAACATTTTATTGCCTTGCTGGCGTTTCGGATATTGGATAACGATCCGGCGCTGCGCCCGTTCAACATAAACGATCACCAAAGTAAGCCCGATAATCGCCGCCACTACTGCCAGGAAAACCCCGGTATCAAGCGAGCCGGTACGTTGGGATTCAAATAATTGCGTGATCGAGACCGGCAACCGCGCGATAATACCCGCCGCGATAATAATGGACATGCCGTTACCAATACCACGGCTGGAAATCTGCTCGCCAAGCCAAACCAGGAACATCACCCCGCCGACAATTGAAACCATCACCGAAATGCGGAAAAAGAACCCAGGATTCGCGACTACGCCAGGCATACGCTCCAGCAAAAACGCAAATGCCATACCCTGCACACCAGCAATCAAAATTGTCAGATAGCGCGTATATTGATTGATAATTCTACGGCCCGACTCACCTTCTTTTTTCATGCTTTCCATATTTTTGGAAACCATCGTCATCAACTGCATGATGATACTGGCAGTGATATATGGGAAAACGTTCAAGGCAAAAATCGTCATCCGCCCAAGTGCGCCGCCGGAAAACATATTGAACATCGCAATCAGCGAGCCGCCGTTTTTGTCGATATTCATCACCGACGTATTCACGCCCGGCAACGGAACATATGTACCGATGCGGTAAATTACCAATGCAACGATGACGAAAAGAATGCGGCTTTTTAGCTCGGTAGCTTTTGACAGCAACCCGAAATTAACATTGGCAGCCATTTTCTCCGCTGCCGAGGCCATTACGCAACCGCCTTCTTAGATTTTTTCTGAGATACTTTCTGATTGGCCAAAGGCTCTTTCTTCGCGATGAAAGTGATTTTGCCACCGGCTTTCTCAACCGCCGCAACAGCGCCTTTAGATGCATGGTCCGCTTCGATTGTCAATTTAGCTTTGCCAGATCCGAGAATTTTGATTGTAGAAGTGCTTGATTTGATAACACCGGCTGCAACCAATGTTTCGCGGTTGATTGGTTTTGAACCATCAATTTTTTTAGATTCAATCAATTGCTCCAGTTTGTCCAAGTTGACAACTTCAACTTCTTTACGAGTCGGGCTCCAAAAACCACGTTTCGGAACGCGCATATATAAAGGGGTTTGACCACCCTCGCCCATATTGGACACACCAGTACGTGAACCCTGGCCCTTGTGGCCGCGGCCGCAGGTTTTGCCTTTGCCGGAACCGATACCACGGCCAACTCTCATCCGAGATTTGCGGGCGCCTGGGTTATCACTTAATTCATTCAGTTTCATAATTTTTTCCTTTTTGGCCTTCCTATTATGCAACAACGCGCACAAGATGTTTAACACGATTAATCATGCCGCGAACTGCCGGAGTATCTTCCAACTCGCGTTCAGCACGAATTTTGCCCAGACCCAAACCAATCAAGCTTTGACGTTGATCTTGCTGGCGGCCGATTGGCGAACCGATCTGCACAATTTTCAAAGTTTTGCCCGATTTCGCCGCAGGTTTAGCCGCAGCTTTTTTAGCTGGAGCCGCTTTAGGGGCCGCTGCTTTCTTAGTTTCTTTTTGAGCTTCAGCCATGATTATTCTCCAGTCTCGTCAATTGCTTTAATCTCGCGGCCTTCTGCTGCTTCGCGGCGGGCAACGATTTCGTTGATTTTTTTGCCGCGTTTAGCTGCAACTGATTTCGGCGCACGAGTTTTCAAAAGTGCATCAATAGTCGCTTTCACCATGTTATATGGGTTTGAAGAACCGGTAGATTTCGCAACAACGTCGTGAACTCCCAGAGCCTCAAATACCGCACGCATAGGACCGCCCGCGATGATACCGGTACCAGCCGGAGCTGCGCGCAGGATAACTTTACCGGCACCGAAACGGCCACGTACGTCATGGTGAATCGTGCGGCCTTCGCGCAATGGAATGCGGAGCAGGCTGCGTTTTGCGTCATCAGTAGCTTTTTTCATCGCTTCCGGAACTTCCTTGGCTTTGCCGTGGCCATAACCAACCTGGCCTTTGCCATCGCCGACAATGATGAATGCTGCGAAACCGAAGCGCTTACCGCCCTTCACAGTTTTGCACACGCGATTAACCGCAACCAGTTTATCAACCAGTCCGTCATCTTTTTTATCGCCAAAGCGTTTGTCGTTATTTCTTTCGTCTCTTGCCATTTTCTTCCTCTGTAATCGGTGAACTGTAAACTGCGAACTGAATTCTTACCGTTTTCAGTTCACCGCTCACTGTTTACCATTAAAATTCCAAACCCGATGCCCGCGCCGCTTCTGCCAAAGCCTTCACACGTCCATGATATTTATAACCGCCGCGGTCAAATACAACCTGTTTGATGTTGATTTTTTTCGCCGCTTCGCCGATTGCCGTTCCAACTTTCGTGGCGGCCTCGACGTTACCTTTTGATTTCAAACCCTTTGCCAGCGCTTCAACCGCAGTTGAGGCGGAAGCAAGTGTGACACCTTTCGCATCATCAATGATTTGCACATATATATGGCGCGGTGAGCGGTGAACCGACAGACGCGGTTTGCCATTAGCCAACAGTTTAAGGTTGTAACGATTGCGGCGTTTGCGGCGTTGATCTTTATTTTCTGACATATTTTTCTCTCGTTTATCGTTGCTCGTTTATCGTTCATCGTAATCTTGCGATTAACGATAAACGGTGAACGATTAACGACTATTTTTTCTTGCCTTCTTTACGACGGACGAACTCGCCACGGCGTTTAACACCCTTGCCTTTATAAGGCTCAGGTTTGCGATATGAGCGGATTTCAGCGGCGATCTGGCCCACCAATTGCTTATCCACGCCGGAAATTTCGATTTCCGTTTGGGTTGGGCATTTGGCAGTGATAGTTTTCGGCAAACCGATTTTGATATCATGCGAATAACCGAGCGATAATGACAGCAACTGTCCTTGCACGTTGGCGCGATAACCCGTTCCGGTCATTTCCAAGTTTACGACGAAACCTTCCGTAACACCTTTCACCATATTGCCAACCACGCGGCGAGCAGTTCCCCACATGGCGCGGGTTTTATTCTCCGTGTTTTTCGGCGTGAACACGATTTCATCATTAGCATGCTTGAATTCAACCACTTCCGGAACTTCAAAAGACAATTCGCCTTTCGGTCCCTTAACCGTGATTTTGCGGCCCGCGATGGCAACTTGCGCCCCCTTGACCGATAATGGATATTTTCCTGCTCGTGACATTATATTACTACTCCTTCTGAACTAATCTGTAATGGGTCTTGCCCGTATTTGTTAGGGCCGCTTGTACCTTTGAAGAATCCGCAAATGATGAAAATGCCGATAGAAACTAGTGAGGATAAAAGCCCAACAGCGTTTCCTGCTGTGGTAGCTCCTAAAATTCCAGCAACAATACTGATTGCCAAAGGCAGTGCTTGTATCCACCCGCTTAAGTTACGATCATGAAGTCTTTTTGCTGTAATAGCAAGCCACGCCCACGGCAATGCGATAAAGGCAGCAATTCCGATAAGAATTGATAAAATTGCGACCACTGCAACTAGCGGGTCATTTGTTTTCTTTATCTCTGTTACATTTGTTGAAGCTTCAGTTTTTACATCTATTTGACGTGCGTCTGAAGATTGGTGAGAAATACTTTTCTCTTGGTTTTGTAATTCGTTTCCTACTTTAGAAAAAGTTGTGTTTAATTGACCGCCTACTAGCGAAACTGCCGTAATAATAAGAATAGAAAGTAATGCAGCGCCCACACCTGGCACTAAAATCACAGCCCAATATTTTGCGCGATTTACTCTTCCCTTAAAGGAAAATAACAGCCATTTCCAACCCATCCTAGAACACGCTGCAGAGCAGCTCGCCTCCGATGTTTTGTTGGCGGGCGTCGAAATCGCTCATTACGCCTTTGGAAGTCGAAACTACGATAATGCCCAAACCGTTATAAATTTTCGGGAATTTCGTCACCGGCGCATAAACGCGGCGGCCTGGGGTAGAGATTTTCTTCACGTTATTGATAACCCCCCTGCCTTCGAAATATTTGATATCGATTTTGATCACCGGGTGACCATCTTCGTTTTTGGCATCAGAGAAGCCGTTGATATAACCCTCGTCGTTCAAAACCTTCAAAACCGCTTTACGCGCTTTGGAAGCTGGGACAACTGTATGGGGTTTTAAAGCTTGTTGCGCATTCTTGATGGCAGCCAGCATATTCGCGATTGGATCAGTCATTGACATATGTGTATCTCCTACCAGCTAGCTTTGATAACGCCGGGAATCATCCCGTTTGAGGCCATTTCACGTAAAACGATACGCGAAACGCCGAACAGGCGATAATTGGCGCGAGGGCGGCCAGTCAGCTTGCAACGGTTGCGATAACGAATTTTGGCGGAATTGCGTGGCAGTTTCGCCAGCTCCATCACCGCTTCAAAACGCACATCGTCTGCCGTCGCTTTATTCTTGATTGTCGCTTTCAAAGCTGAGCGCTTTTTAGCATATTTTTTAATGAGTTTAGCGCGCTTGGCGTTTTTCTCAAAAGTAGCAACTTTTGCCATTTACCTATATTTCCTAGACTTATAAATGTTATATTTACAGTATCCGTGACCGCAATACGCAGCCGGGAGTGGGGTTTTATAGGCTCAAACCACCCCTGTCAAGCCCTAATTTACCACATTTTCGCCATTGGCAGGCTCTGCACACAAATAAAATAAAAAGAAGATTATATAAGATATTCCTTTTGTTGTTATTTATTTAATTGTCCATTTTGTTAATTACTCATTTGTCCACATACTTATCCACATCTAGTCGTCAGTCTTCAGACTTTAGACTTCAGTAGCTTACGAATGACTAAAGTTTAAAGTCTGAAGACTGTGAATAAATTTATTCACATCTGAAATACATGTGTAAAACTTGTGTCCGATGTTAAACAATTTGTGGTTTCCATAAAAACGGCTAAGTTATCCACAATTGATTAACAAGCGCCATGAACCAGACCAAAACCTATCAACTCCACCTAATCTCTGATTCCACCGGCGAAACCGTTTCCAGCGTTTCCCGCGCCGCCTTGGCGCAGTTTGAGGCTGCGGAAGTCGAAGAAAACATCTGGTCGATGATCCGCACTAAATCGCAGATCGACCGCGTGGTTGACGAAATCCGCAAAAACCCCGGCATCGTATTTTATACCATCGCCGACGAAATTCTCTCGGAATTATTGAAGGAAGAATGTGGACGCATGGGATTACCAGTTGTCCCGGTCATCAACCGCGCCATCCAGGAGCTTTCGCGCTATTTCGGCATGCAGCCATCCCACCGCATCGGCCAGCAGCACGAAATGGACGAGGATTATTTCAAGCGCGTCGAAATCATCAATTACGCCCTCGCCCATGACGATGGCCAGGCTACCTGGGATCTGGAAGAGGCGGATATCGTCGTCGTCGGCGTCTCCCGCACCAGCAAATCCCCAACCACCATGTATCTCGCCTATCGCGGCTTCAAAGCCGCCAATGTCCCCTATGTCCCCGGCTGTGATTTGCCGGATGGCGTCGTCGGCCTTAAAACCCCATTAGTGGTCGCCCTCACCATCGACGCCCAGCGCCTGGTGCAAATCCGCAAATCCCGCCTCGCCTCATTAGACCACCCCACACAAGGCAACGAATATACCGACGAAGAAAAAATCATATCCGAACTCGACGAAGCCCGCCGCTTTTTCGCCAAACAAAAATGGCCGGTAATTGATGTCACCCGCAAAAGCGTCGAAGAAACCGCGGCGCTGATTATACAGAAATATAATGTGAAGAAAGGTGCCAATCATGACATCACCTAAAGCCTTTATAATTGGCTCGCCAGTTTCACACTCATTATCACCCAAGCTGCACGAATATTGGTTGAAACAATATGGAATTGATGGCTCCTACGAAGCTATCAATGTCCCGCCGGAATATCTAGTAAAAACTACTAAAGCACTGCCTGGAAAGGGATTTATTGGTGGTAACGTCACCATCCCACATAAGGAAAAAGTGATGATGCTATGCGATGATATCGACCAAACTGCATTAGCAGCCGGTGCCGTCAATACATTGAAATTTGAGGGCGGAAAAATCAAAGGCTACAACACCGACGTTTACGGTTTCACCGAAAACCTCAAAACCGGCGGCGCGGACTTCTCCACCATCAAATCTGCCCTTGTCATTGGCGCCGGTGGTGCAGCGCGCGCAGTAATTGTAGCGTTGATGAAAAACAATATTAAAGTTACCATTACTAATCGCACCTTGGAAAACGCTGAGAAACTTTCAAAAGATTTCAAATGCCAGGTGGTAAATTGGCAAGATAAAGAAAAACATTTGGGCGAAGTTCAGTTGATAATCAATACAACCTCACTCGGCATGAAAGACCAGCCAAATTTAGAAATTGATCTCAATAATGCCAGTGCAGAAACAATCGTGAATGATATTGTATATAACCCAATCGAAACCCAATTCCTAAAACACGCCTGCGAAGTTGGCCTCAAAACTGTCGATGGAATAGGCATGTTATTATACCAAGCCGTCGAAGGTTTCGAAATGTGGTTCGGTAAAAAGCCTGAGGTGACAGAAGACTTAAGAAAGCACATTTTGAGCTTTCTTTAGGCTTCTGTCATCCTCGTGCGTGAACGAAGAGAGCAGACACGGGGATCCAATGTTAATTCGGAGTTATATTTTGTCATGCCTGTAATCGGCCTCACCGGTAATATTGCTTCGGGCAAATCATACATTGCCGAAATCTTCCGCGAGCACGGTGCGCTCGTCCACAACTCTGATATTGCCGCGCATGAAATCATGAACAGCGCCGCCTTCGATAAAATCGCCGCCGCCTTTCCTGCTGTAATCGAAAACGGCAAAATCAGCCGCCAAAAGTTAGGCGCGGAAGTTTTTCATGACGAAGAAAAGCTGGTCAAGCTAGAGCAAATCCTCCACCCATTAGTCCGCCAGAAAAACCTGGAATTTATTGCCGCCAATAAAGGTAAATTGGTGGTTCTGGAAATTCCCCTGCTCTTCGAAACTGATGCCCATAAAATCTGCGATTGCACAATATTTGTCCATGTTTCCCGCGAAACCCAAAGCAAACGCGCCTTAGCCCGCCCCAATCTAAACCCAGTAAAGCTAGAAAAAATCATTGCCCGCCAAAGCAAAATCTCCAGTGACGAGAAAATGAAACGCGCTGATTTTGTCATAAATAACGAGTCCGGAAACGATATTGCCGCTGAGGTAAAAAAAATAATAAGTTCCATTTTGCACTAATATCAGCTATAAGGCTGCCATGCGCGAAATAGCCTTTGATACTGAAACCACCGGCATAAGCCCCCTAGAAGGCCATAGAGTTATCGAAATCGGCGCTGTTGAAATGGTCAACCAATTCCGCACCGGCAGAGTTTTCCATACCTATATCAACCCGCAGCGCGAAGTTTCCGAAGGCGCATTCAAAGTTCACGGCATCAGCACTGAATCGTTGAAAGACAAGCCTGTGTTCAAAGATGTAATAAAAGATTTCCTCGAATTCATTGGCGAATCACGCCTTGTCATCCACAACGCGCCATTTGATATCGGCTTCATCAATCATCATTTGCTGGAGCATAAAGTCGATCTTATCCCGCATAATGACGAGCGCGTATTTGATACGTTGCTTTATGCCCGCAAAAAATATCCAGGTGCGCGTAATTCACTTGATGCACTCTGTTTACGATTCAACATCGATACCTCCGCCCGCGAAAAACACGGTGCATTATTAGATGCGGAGTTACTGGCCGATGTTTATGCGGAGATGCTGGGAAGCGGCGCCAACCAGCGTAATATGCTGTTCTCTTCAACTACCAATCAAGGCTTCACTGCCGCCATGCAAATCCACCACGCCGCCCAAAACCGTACCACCCGCGACGCCCGCGAATTCGCAATTGCTGCAGAAGAACTGGCAGCGCATGATACTTTGGTCAACAGTATCAAAGATCCTATCTGGAAAAAGATAGCATAAAATCCCAATTTGGGATAAATATGCCCATGCCCAAAAAGTCGGTTTATTCAAAAAAATATCACCTAATCATCAATCTTTTGGCTCAAGAAAGATTGAAGAAAGAGATGACACAAGGTCAAGTAGCGGCAAAACTAAAACGCCCGCAATCCTATGTCGCCAAATATGAACTATGCGAACGCCGGCTGGATATTGTCGAGTTTATGGATGTCTGCAGAGCCTTGAATTTGCGCCCTTCAAAAGTCATGGTGTTAACGCAATAATCTCATTCAAGATATTTTCCACCACTTGTTTATTTTCCTCAAATTCCTTAGCCTCGCTCTTGGCAAATATCAATTTATTATCCGGCCGCAACTTCACCCGCGGCTGATTCCCCAGAACATAATCCATCAATACTTTAGGCTCTAATTTAGCGCTATCATGAAACTGTATCACCACAGCTTTTGGCCCAACATCGATTTTCTGCACACAGGCTTTGCGGCACATCGTCTTTAGTTTGATAACCTCCAGCAACTGCAAAACCTCCTGTGGGGGCTTGCCAAAACGGTCAATCAGCTCAATACGGAATGCATCAATTTCATTTTCATCAGCAAGTGACGCCGCACGTTTATACAAGCTCAAACGCAAATCCAAATCATCAATATAAAACTCAGGAATCAAAATACTCGCACCGATATTGATATCCGGCGTGAAACTTTCCTGTTTCGCATCCGCTCCTTTTTCCGCCTTCGCGCGCTCAACCGCTTCCTTCAACATCCGCTGATAAAGCTCAATCCCAACTTCCTTAATATGCCCGCTCTGCTCATCCCCCAGCAAATTACCAAAGCCGCGAATATCCATATCATGCGACGCCAGACTAAACCCTGCTCCCAGCTCATCCAAACCTTGAATCACCTCCAACCGCTTCAGCGCATTATTGCCAATAATCCGCCGTGGTTCCAAAGTCAGATATGCATAAGCCCGCGTCTTTCCGCGCCCTACTCGCCCACGTAATTGATAAAGCTGCGCCAGCCCAAACATATCCGCGCGGTGAATAATAATCGTATTCGCATTGGCGATATCCAACCCGCTCTCAACAATAGGAGTGGAAAGCAAAACCTCAAACTCACCATCGAAGAACTGGTTCATCACCTTATCCAATTCCGCTGGCGTTAATTGCCCATGCGCAGTTCCAATCTTCACCTCCGGCACCAGCTTATGAATCCGCTTCTGCAGCCCTTCCAAATCCGCCAGCCGCGGCGCGACATAAAACACCCTTCCCCCACGATTACGCTCGCGCAGAATCGCCTCGCGGATAATCAGATCATCAAACGGCATAATAAACGTCCGCACCGCCAACCGATCCACCGGCGGAGTGGCGATAAGCGATAAATCCCGCACCCCCGCCATTGAAAGCTGCAAGCTTCGCGGAATCGGAGTCGCCGAAAGCGTCAATACATGCACCTCCGCCCGCAATTTTTTGAGCTTCTCCTTCTGAGCCACCCCAAAATGCTGCTCCTCATCAATAATCACCAGCCCCAAATCCTTAAACTTGATATCCTCCGCCAGCAATGCATGCGTGCCGATGACAATATCCACTTTGCCCTCCGCCATCAGCACCTTGGTCTTCTTCGCTTCCGCCGCAGGAACCATCCGCGACAACTGCCTGACTTCTATAGGAAATCCCTTAAAGCGTTCCGAGAAATTCTTAAAATGCTGGCGGGCGAGCAACGTTGTGGGGCAAATTATGGCTACCTGGCTCATAACTTCTCCATACTTGTAGCAGACCCCGCAACAAGTGCGGGGTGACGGGTTTTTATATTTTCATTGCCCTGCACACTTAATTCGTCACCCCACACACCCAATCCGTCACCCCACACACCCAATTCGTCACCCCGCACTTGTTGCGGGGCCCATTCAAGTAAACCGGAGTATAAATCCTTCCACAAAGGATTATCCTTCTCAATCACATTATATTTCCATTCCCGCTTCCAGCGCTTCACCAGCTTTTCTTTCCGTATTGCAGACTCCATATTTTCATGAATTTCAAACCATACCAGATTTTTTAAGCCATAAGTTTTAGTATGGCCGCCGGTAATTTCATTTTTATGTTCATAGATTCTTTTAATTAAATCAGAAGTAACGCCGGTGTAAAGCGTGCCGTGATATTTGTTAGTCATGATATAAACACAAGGCTGTTTCATAAACTTCCCTCGTTCATAATAGGCCCCGCAACAAGTGCCTGATGACGATTATCTGAAGCCGCCACCGCAAACGCCGCGCGTAACGCAACTTCAGTTTTCCCGAATCCGACATCGCCGCATATCAGCCTGTCCATTGGTTTGCCACTGGCCATATCGGCCAATACATCCTCAATCGCGCGCATCTGGTCTTCCGTTTCGGTATATGGGAAACGCGCTGTGAATTCTTCATATAAACCTTCTCCGGCCACATAACGCGTGGCAGTTTTCAACGCACGTTCTGCCGCAACTTTCAGCAACGCATCCGCCGCAAGTTTAATGCGCTCCTTCAAGCGGCTTTTGCGCTCCTGCCAATAAACTCCGCCGAGTTTATCCAGCCGCACATTCTCCGCATCGCCGCCATAACGGGTAATAACCTCGATATTCTCCACCGGCACAAACAACCGCGCCTCATCAGCATAAGTCAACCGCACCATATCATGCGTAATGCCGCTCACCGTCAGCGATTCTAGCCCCGCAAATTGCCCAATTCCGTGATCTTCATGAACAATCAAATCCCCCAGCGCAAAACTTGCCGCCTCGGCCATGAAATTTTCGGCGTTGCGTTTCTTTTTGACGGTGCGGATGAAGCGGTCACCAAAGATATCCTGCTCCGATATCATGATGAAATCCGGAGTCTCGAATCCTTCTTCCAACGGCAGCGTCAATAAGCCAATCTTATCTTTTAGCTTCTTCGCCTCCGCCCAGCTATCCAGTTTATGTCCACTAATCCCATGTTTCTTCAAAACACTAAGCAAATGATCGCGGCTACCCACCGAAGATGCCGCCACTAATACCGGCTTTTGATAAGTTTTCAAAACCTCTATATCATTCCCCGGCTTGGTAATTTTACGGAAACCCGAATCAGCATTATTCTCCGCAAACGGTGTTAGTTTCAGCCCATCATAACCCGCCAATTTCGCCGCCAAATCTTGCGCAGTCAAATAAAGCGCATCAACCGGCAACGGCTTATAATCCCCGCTCTGCGCCGTTTTGCGGGCGTCATAATAATCATCAATCAGCTCAAATCTTTCCTCTTCCGATTGTTCGGCCAGATGGTCGAGAACCACTAATGTATCAGCTGGTAAATAATCAAAAATCACCCCCAATTTGTCATAAAACAGCGGCAGCCAATTCTCCATCCCCGGATATTTCGCGCCACTTGAAATCGCCTCATATAATGGATCAGCCCTCACCACGGCGCCGAAAGCTTTGCGATAATTTTCACGGAACTTCTCGCGGCTTTGGGTATCAAAAGAAATCTCGCTCGCCGGCAATAATTGGAAGCGCGGCATCTCTGCAATCGAACTTTGCGTCAGCGCGTCAAAAGTTTTTATACTCTCAATCTCATCCCCAAAATAATCAATCCGCACCGCATCATCATATCCACTTGGAAACAAATCGATTATCGAACCGCGCACCGCATATTCCCCCGGCTCAATAACTTTCGACACCCGCTCATAACCATTACGCACCAGGTATTTCAAAATATCCTCACGCCCACTCACCCCGCCTTTTTCCAATACTAAAGCCGAAGTTTTAAATACTTCCGGCAAAGGCAATTTCTGCAACACCGCATTAATCGTCGTAGCAATAACAGTTCGCCGTTCACCGTTCGCCGTTGACAATTTAGCCAGTGCCTCAACCCGCTGGCTGACAATCACATGATTAGGCGATGAGCGGTCATATGGTAGCGTATCCCAGGACGGAAATTTGATAATCTCCCGCTCCGGCGCAAAAAATTCCAGCCCTTGAACCAACCGCGCCATCTCACGATCCGATGCCGAGATATGCAAAATCACTTTCGCCGTCAACCCGGCGAGGACAAGCGCTTCGGCACCTTGTGGAACTTGGCTTAGTGTAAGGGTTTCAGTCATAAGTCATAAGTCATAAGGTTTTTCCCTTACAACTTATGACTTATGACTAACAACTATCTCTCGCCTATCTTCATCTAAAATTTCGATACGTATCTCCACCCGCTTTTCCGGCAACAACTTTTGAGCAATCTGCGGCCATTCAATCAATGTAATGCCTTTATCAAACGCATCTTCCAACCCAATCTCCGCAAGCTCGCTCTCATCCTTCAATCGATACAAATCAAAATGATAAACCGAAGTCTGAAGTCCGAAGTCTGAAGTCTCATATATCTGCAAAATATTAAACGTCGGACTCGCCACATTAACATCCCCGCACAAGCCGCGAATAAACGCGCGCGCAAACTCAGTTTTCCCCGCGCCCAAATCACCAATCAGGCAATAACAATCGCCTGGCAGGGCATTTCCGGCCAGTTTTTTCGCAAGCTCTCTGGTTTGTGCCAGAGTCGCGGTGACTTCTCGTTGCTCGTTCATCGTTTATCGTTAATATGCTCTGACGATAAACGATAAACGATAAACGATAAATGGATTGGAACCGCTATATCCAGCTACAATGTGAGCGCACGCATCCGGGGCTGTTTGTTGAGCCGTTTAACCTGGCAAGCGGGGCGCTGTTTATATTGGCGGCATTTTTCCTGTGGCGGGAGTTGAAGGAATATCCGATGCAGCCATTTTCGCTGAAGTTTCTGGTGATGATGGTGGTGGTGATTGGCGCGGGAAGCATGACTTATCACACCGTTTCACGGATGTGGGCGGCGGTGTTTGCGGATATTTTGCCGATTGCGATAACGGCTTGTGTGTTTTTGTATATGCTGACCAAACATATCCTGCGGCTGCATATTTTGGGCGGGATTGTGCTGCTGGCGTTATTCGTCACGGTCAATTTATGGTATAGATCAAGCCACGGACGAGGGCCGGATGGTTATGTTTCGCTGATGCCGACACTGCTGTTGATGTTTGTGATTAGTATCTACATGTTCTTCACGCATAACCCGTCATTCAAGAATTTCGGCCTTGCAGCGATTGTGGCGGCGGTGGCCATAACTTTCCGCATCATCGATAATTATGATTTCATCTGCACCAATTTTCCGATGGGCACTCATTTCATATGGCATAGTTTGATGGCGGTGTTTTTCTATATTGTAATTCGTGAGGCAATTAGGCGTCACCAGATTTATGACTCAGTGACTTGATAATGCCGCGCATTGTACGTACTTCCTGGGAACTGAAAGCGGCGCGGATCAGCATGGCGCGGATATTGGCGATCATTCCTGGTTTTTTGTTGGGTTCCTGGAAGAAACCACGTTGCCCAAGCTCAGTTTCCAGATGCGTAAACATGGAAATAATTTCTTCCTTAGTTGCCAATTTTCTATTGTCACTAGTTCCTTGTAATGATGAAACCTCATAGCAAATAATCGCAACGCTTTGCGCCAGGTTGATACTTTTGAATTTTTCATCGACGGCAATGGAGATGATTTCGTCGCATAATGAAAGTTCTTCATTGGTCAGGCCGGTTCTTTCCGCGCCGAAAACGAAGCCGGTGTTTTTGTGCAATTTGATTTGGCGCGAGGTGATGGTTTTTTTATCAACTTCGCGGTTGCGGGCGGTGGTGGCATAGAGAAATTCCAGATCGGCAATTGCTTCTTCGAGGGTTTTAAAGATTTTTGCATTCTCAACCAGGACGGAAGCACTCGCCGCCATCTCCAATGCTTTTCGATTAGGCCAGCCATCGCGCGGGGCAACAAGGCGCAAATCGCTCAGGCCGAAATTGGCCATGGCGCGGGCAGCGGCGCCGATGTTTTCGCCCATTTGCGGTTTGACGAGGATGATTGCAGTCATTAGTTGACTATTTGGGATTCCGGGTTGAGAAGGCTGTCGATATAACGGCCCTGGAAGAGTGAGATGCCGATTGACTGACCGTAGTAAATCGCATCTTTGGAATCGCAACGGGCAAGGATGACGCGCCCCGCACCGCAGCGTTTGACGGCGTTGCTGAGTTCTTTGTTCTGCTTGCGTTTGACGTCGGATTGCAGATCGGCATTCCAAAAGATTTTGGCGAGATCAAAACCGAGAGTTTCACGGTCGATTTGCAGCAAGCTTAAATTTGTGAGCCCATCAAGGCAAATGCGATAACCGGCGGTCTGCAGAATTTTGCGGGCAGCGATGAAGCCTTGCATATCGGCGAAAACATCACCGAGGTTGATTTCGACAACTATGTTCTTTTTGAAATCCTCATCAATGGTTTTGTCGAATTCGGCGAAACTTTGAGAAAGCAGAGTTTCGATATTGAGGTTGATGCTCAAAGCCGATTGCAGATGTTTGCGCGAGTTTTTGGCGATGAATTCCAGCATTTTACGATCAAGCACCTGTGTCAGGTAACGGAACAATGTGCGGTTGGAGAGAAGGTCAACACGGGTTTTCAACTGGCTGCTTAGAGCGCCGATGTTTATATATGCTTCCGAGAAAATAGTTTTGAAACCATCATGTTTGGCCGCACAAACCGGCTGGCTGCGGAAGGCGTGGGCGATATTGGTTTTGCCCAATTCCTGCTCGACATCGGCAAGTTTTATTGGTGTCAAAGTGCCGTCATCCGCATGCATGATGGTTGGATAATTTTCCTTTTCGATCTTGCTTTCCAATGCTTCAAGCTTGGCTTTGGCGATGTTGAACAATTCATTCCAGCTGATTCTCAGTTCATAAGTATTGCAGAATTCCGGGTTCTCCCTGCCCTCGTCATAATAGGCGAGCTGGTCATCCATATATAAATAACGCAATTGGAAAATTACTTTTTTGACGACATTTGGGAGGATGCTTTTGCAGAAAACGAAAATGTCAAAATCGCTGGTGATGAAAACATAACCATCTGCTTCGCGCAGGATGTCATTGATGATATTTACGGAGATCTTTAGCTGATATTCGTTTTTGTAGTGATCCTGCAGCTCAGAAAACTTGAAATGCACGACATAATACCCGCTCGCCGAATCACGCGTTTTGGCGATGAAGTCAAGCAGCCGGGTTTCCGAGTTTTTGGCAAAGGTTGTCAGCATAATCCAAGGATATTGCCAGAAATTTTGTTTTAGTATAGTTTATTTTGGAATAGGGAGGCTGGAACATGGATCATGGAGAATAACCATGCTCCGTAGTCCATGCTCCATGATCCACAAAAGGAATAGTAATGGCAGGACATTCGCATGCATCAAACGTTGCAGTACGCAAGGGGAAGGCGGATAAGGCGCGTTCAAAAATTTTTACCAAGATAGCCCGCGAAATTATCGTGGCGGTTAAAGCCGGTGCACCTGATCCTGATACAAATCCGCGCCTACGCGCCGCAATCTCTGCTGCACGTGCTGCGAATATGCCTAATGACCGCATTAAAAGCGCCATCAGCCAGGGTACGGGAGCTAATAAGGGGGATGATTACAAAGAGATGCGTTATGAAGGCTATGGTCCCGGCGGGATTGCGATTATTGTCCAATCTTTGAGCGACAATCCTAACCGCACCGCGTCTGATGTGCGCTCAACTTTCACCAAATATAGCGGCAATTTGGGTGAGACAAATAGTGTTGCATTCAGTTTTGAAAAAGTCGGTCTGGTGGAGTATCCGGCTGAGAAAGCAACTGCGGATGATATGCTGGAAGCGGTGATTGACGCCGGCGCTGATGATTGCGAATCGAGCGCAGCGGTACATCGTATTTATTGCAAACCTGAAGCTTTGAACGCCGTGCGTGATGCTCTTAATAAAAAATATGGTGACGCAGAAACTGCGCGTTTTAGTTGGAAACCGACGAATACTGTTCCAGCAACTTTGGAAACCGCGCAAACATTGATAAAACTAATCGAAGCTCTGGAAGAATTGGACGATGTGCAATATGTCGAAACCAATGTCGATATTAGTGAAACGATAATGCAGCAACTGGCATCATGACGCTGATTCTCGGCATTGATCCGGCGCTTACTAAAACCGGATGGGGAATAATTGATTATACCAAAGGCACGCTGAAATTTGTGGCGTGCGGGCATATCAAGACCAATGATAAACAGGATTTATGCGGCCGGTTGCTGGTTTTGTCAGAGGGTTTGGCGAAGGTAATCACGCAATATAAACCCGATACCGCAGCGATTGAGGAAACTTTCGTCAGTAAGGGCGCGCAATCGGCATTAAAACTCGGACAAGCGCGTGGAGCGCTGATTTTGACCGTGGTGCAGGCTCGTGTCCCACTCAGCGAATATGCGGCGAATCTGGTGAAGAAAAGCGTGACGGGAACTGGTCATGCGCAAAAGGGACAGATTGGCGGGATGATAAAATATCTGCTGCCCAATGCAACACCGAAAACCGAGGATGAGGCAGATGCGCTGGCAGTGGCGATTACGCATGCGTTGCATTCAAGAAATATATAATTTCATTCAACTCTGCTTCCATAAAAATGTAATTCTCTAATATGACTTCATTTATATCAAACTCATTTGTAGAAAAGTAACCAGTTGCATAGTCCTTCTCCACATATTTAATTTTCCTATCATCGGCTTGTTCGGGATGAAGTGCTACAACATAATTCTTATCATTTTTGTTAGATATGGGATGCCCAACTAATTTATTTCGCAGTTTTCTTGATGCTGGATTGCTTGAACTTTTAATGCGGTTTAAGCTTGAAGATATTTCCCCGATACAATCCTGCTGAATATATAATAATTGCAGTATACCATACATAAGCAATTCTTTATGAGACGGGTGCCCGGTGTTATTTATATAATTATAAATTATTGTATTGGCTTGATCTATATTTTCTAGAGAAAAGACAATTCGATAAAAACTTTTAGTTCTGATGGATGTAGTACTTTTATTTAGGTAGATTAGCTTTATTTCCTCAATTTTCTCTCGGATACACTTTTCATATTCGAAAAAGCTTTTCTCGGTCATAATTATGCCACTAAGTAATTATCATAGAAGCCAGTAGTTCTTAAAGTTTTAATCTCACCTAACACCCCTTCGTTTAATCTCACTTCCGCAAAATGCTCAGTGCGGCCGGTGCCGTTGTTTTCGACTAATACATTTTCGGTCTTGCCGATGCGGGATTGTAGGAATTTTTGTAATTGTTTCTCGCCTTCTTTCCGTAATATCGCGGCGCGGGCTTTGCGTAGTGGTTTTGGGAGTTGCGGCATTTTGGCCGCGGGGGTGTTTTCGCGTTCGGAATATGGGAAAACGTGGAGATATGTAAGACCCGCTTCTTCAACCAGGCGCCTTGTGTTTTCAAACATCTCATCAGTTTCAGTTGGAAAACCGGCGATTATATCGGCGCCAAAAACCATATCAGGGCGCAATGCGCGGGCTTTGGCGGTGAAGTTTATTATATCGGCACGGTTGTGGCGGCGTTTCATGCGTTTCAAAATCATATCATCGCCGGCTTGCACTGAAAGATGTAAATGCGGCATCAGGCGCAGTTCATTCGCCAATAAATCTAACACATCATTATCAACTTCCGCGGCATCGATTGAGGAAATCCTTAAGCGTGGAAGTTCCGGCACTAACATCAACAGTCTTTTTAGCATTTGCCCCAAACTTGGTGCGCCGGGGAGGTCTTTGCCGTAATCGGTAATATCGACGCCGGTGATGACAACTTCTTTATAACCCGCAGCCACCAATGATCTTACTTGCGTCACGATATCACCCATCGGCACGGAGCGGGAATTACCACGGCCATAAGGGATGATGCAAAATGTGCAGCGATGGTTGCAGCCATTTTGCACTTGTACAAATGCGCGGGTGTGGCCGTCGAAACTTTCCGTCATATGCAGTGCGGTGGTTTTCAATTCCATGATGTCGTTGACGCGCACGCGCTCTGTATCGAGAGCAAAATAAGTTGCTGCCTGTAATTTATCTTCATTACCGATGACATTGTTCACTTCCGGCATCGCCAGATATTTTTCAGGATTAATTTGCGCACCGCAGCCGGTAACAATGATTTTCGTATCAGGATTATTGCGGCGGGCTTTGCGGATTGCTTGCCGCGCTTGGCGCTCAGCCTCGGAAGTCACGGCACATGTATTGAAAACGATCGCATTCTCGACGCCAGCTTTGCCAAGGTTATCGCGGATAACCTCGCTTTCGTAAATATTCAAACGACAGCCGAAAGTTATTATTTGATTGCCCCCGTGCGGGTCTGCTGACCCTCCGATGGACATAGCTGAAGGCTCGCTCGTCTCCTGACTCGCCGTGGCACGGATGCTATGGTTTCCGAGCGCATCGCGCGAAGGCAAGCCCATTGAGGGCGCTAAGCCATGCGGCGCTTGAGCTACATTCATCATTTCTTGAACTCCAGATCCCAGTTGAATTCGCCGGTAAAAGTTTTGGCGACTTTGCCGGTCATGATAATTTCGCCGCTTGGCAGCCATTCAATGGTGAGTTTGCCGCCAGGTTGTTCGATTATAGCTTTTGGCTCAGAGAGTTCATGAACGACTGCCGCCACTAAAGTGGCACAGGCTGCCGTGCCGCATGACAAAGTTTTGCCCACTCCCCGTTCCCAGGTTTTGCTGATAATGTGGTTTGGCGAGCGGATTTCGGCGATGGTGACATTGGCGCGTTCGGGGAAAAGTTCGTGGGTTTCCAGAGTCGGGCCATATTTTCCGATATCGGCTTGGCCAATTTCGGGGACGAAAAACACCATATGCGGGTTGCCCATGCTGACGGCGGTTGGCGCACTCAAACCATTTAGTGAAATCGGCAATGCGAGGCAATCTTCTTCGCGTGCAAGGGGAATGTTCTGCCATTCCAGTGATGGTTCGCCCATATTGACGGAGATTCCGTCTTCGCTTCTTTTACCAATCAAAATTCCGGCGCGGGTTTCGACGCTGATTTCTGCTTTGCCATTCATCAATAAATCGGAAACGCAGCGCGTAGCATTGCCGCAAGCCCCGGATTCGGAACCGTCGGCATTGTAAATGCGCATGAAAACATCGGCCTTTTGTGAATTCTCCAGCAAAATGATTTGGTCGCAACCAATTCCAAAACGGCGATATGCAATCCACGACGCGAGTTTCGGCGTCATGTGGAATTTATCCACGCGGCTATCGATAATGACAAAGTCATTACCATTGCCGTTCATTTTGATGAATTTGGTCATGGCAAAAACCTAAAGCTTGCCCTTGGTGCTTGGAACTTCGTCCTTTTTGCGCGGGTCGATTTCCAGCGCATCGCGCAAAGAGCGCGCCAGGCCTTTGTAGCAGCTTTCGACTATATGGTGGTTGTTGGTGCCATAGAGATTTTCGATGTGCAAAGTTATTCCGGCATTGAAGGCGAAGGCCTGGAACCATTCCTTGAATAATTCGGTGTCCATTTCGCCGACTTTATCGCGGGCGAAATCGACCTTCCATATCAAATATGGGCGGTTGGAAATATCCAGTGCCACGCGGGTCATGGTTTCGTCCATTGGGATGTATGAATGTGCATAACGCGTGATGCCTTTTTTGTCGCCGAGCGCCTGCAGCACAGCCTGGCCGATGGCAATGCCGGAATCTTCGGTAGTGTGGTGGAAATCGATGTGAGTGTCGCCTTTGACGGTGAGTTTTAAGTCAATCAGCGAGTGGCGCGAGAGTTGCTCAAGCATGTGGTCAAGAAAACCGATGCCGGTGGAAACCTCATATTTCCCCGTGCCATCCAAATTCAGTTCAACTGAGATTTTGGTTTCGTTGGTATTTCTTTCAATTGTGGCTTTTCTTAACATGCGCGGTTTATATCAGTTTGTTGCTGCTTTTACCAGAGCTTTGAACAATTCAAAGTTCGGCTCGCCGTTTTTGATGAAGAATTCGGGGTGCCATTGGATTCCCAGGGCGAAAGCCTTGTTTTTGACTTCGATTGCCTCGATAACGCCGTCATCGGATTTGGCAGCCAAAACCACTTTATCGGAGATTTCGACAATTCCTTCCTGGTGTCGGGAATTGACCGGCATGTTTTCACGGCCGGTAATTTTGTTCAGCAATGTGCCTTTTTCGATATAGACATCGTGGGCATATTCTTCCGCGGTGACGCCGCCGGAATGGCATAATCTGGTGCCGATAAATTTGTTGATGTTGGAAGTAAGCTTGCAGCCGAGCATGCCGCCAAGGATTTGCATTCCGGCACAGATGCCGAGCAGCGGGATGTTTTTGTTTAATGCTTTAGTGAGGATTTCAACATCGAATTCTAAACGCGGTGTGGCTTCAAATCCCGGCTTTTCATTATTCACATACCATGATGTATTAAGCCCGAAATCGCCACCGGGGACGATTAAGCCATTTATAAGTGAGAGATAATCATCAATTGAATCTTTTATAAACGGAATCGCGATGGGAGTTCCACCCGCAGCTTCGACGGCTTTGAAATAACTTTCGCGGATAGCATAATGCGGCCGCGGCGAAAAGCTGCTTTTGTGCACGAAGTCGAGAGTGATGCCGATTAGTGGTTTCATGGTTGCGTGGTTGCGTGGTTGCGTGGTTGCGTGGTCATAATAAATTAACTATGCAACTATGCAACCACGCAACTACACAACCACAAAAAAACGCACCCTAAATCGAGAGTGCGCTCTTTAATAAGAAATGCAAAAACTATTTTCTTTTCTTAGCAGTTTTTTTAACTGATTTTTTTGCTGACTTTTTTGATTTTTTAGCTTTCATTTCATTACCTATGTTTGTTTAGTACACGCTGGGAAAAATCCCAACATTTCCAATATATTCTTTAACGATTAAGAAATCGTTAATTTTTCGATTTGCGCTCAAGCGCCGCGCAAGATAGCTGTCGCCCTCAATGGGCTCGCTCAGTCGGGTCAAGCCCTCCTTCATTGGCGGTCTCCTACCTCCCCTAATCCGAGCGCAGCGAAGGAAGTCTACGGTGCGCGGATTCATTTAGATGGGTTAGATGCGCCGTGATTTTCGAGAACCGGAGCGGAGTGTGCTCTTCGCACATGAGCACCGGAAGCGCAGACAATCACAAGCAGATGGCCCATCTAAATGAATCCGCATAAAAAAACGCGCCCCTGAATAGGGACGCGCTCTTCAAAATCTTTGTATGATCTAACGAGTAGATCCTACTTTTTCTTTTTAGTAGATTTTTTAGCAGCAGCTTTTTTAACTGGTTTTTTAGCTGTTTTTTTCTTTGCGGCCATGGTTATTACCTATGTTTTAGTTAAAGTTATTATAGCCAAATGTTTTCGGCTGGGTGCATTATATCAAAAACCAGCCACATCACACCCGCTAATCGCCCAAACCAAGCCCGTGATTTACATTGCAATAGAAAAAATTTAGAATATAATATATGTCCTTAAAATTTCCCACATCACCTGATAACAAATTGAATAATATAGAGATATTCAACAAGCCTTTGTTGCGTCTAAAAGAGGCGCGTTCCGATCGCAATGACTTCATGTTGAGTGAAGCAAGGGCGATTTTGGATGAAAAACTGCTCGATGTGAAAAAAACGTTCAATCATGTGCTCGAATTGACACGCTATGATGAGAGTGTTGAAAGTGAGTGTAATGCTTATGATTTAATCAAATCATCACTATGTTTGCACTGGGTGAATGATGTTTTTGGGCTACTGCAGAAAATAAAAATGCGCTTGAGTGATGATGGGTTGTTCATCGCGAATTTTTTTGGTGGTGAGTGTCTCAAAGAACTCAAAATTTGTTTTATCGAAGCAGATAAAAATTCTATTTCACCGCGCGTGTCTCCTTTCATCACTGCTGAAGATGCCGCTAAACTATTGCAGAGCGCGGGTTTCGCACTGCCTGTTGTTGATGTTGATAAAATTGAAGTGAGTTATGAAAATGTTTTTGCGCTGATGAAACATTTGCGCAAAATGGGTGAAACCAACTCAATTTTCCGCCAGCGCAAAAATTTTACGACAAAAACTTTTATGAATCGCGTTGCCGAAATTTATGCAGAAAAATTTTCCGATGATGAAAAAAGAATCACTGCGACGTTTGAAATTATCACTATGACAGGATGGAAACCACACGCGTCGCAACAGCAACCATTGCAGCGCGGAAGTGCCAAGAAAAGTCTGAAAGAAGTATTGTAGCAGATCAAGTGCTGCAGCGCAGAATGGCTATTGCTTGACTTGGCATCTTTAAAAACCTAACAATAACATATGCAAACAACACATATAGTAAGCGCTTACGATAGCGAGCTGAAAGAAATGGTCGCCGATGTTCTGGAAATGGGCGAGAAAGTTCTCGGCATGATGGAATTTTCGCGCACTGCCCTCACTACTCCGACTGATGATCTGGTGACGGAAGCGCGGGCGCTGGATAAAAAAATTAATGCGCTGGATTTTGGATTACAGAAAAAAGCCACCAAGCTGATCGCGTTACGCCAGCCGATGGGAGTTGATTTGCGTTTCGTAGTTTCAGTTTTAAAAATTGCTTCATCTATGGAGCGCATGGGCGATCTCGCAAAATCTACCTGCCGCAAAGCGGGGAAGTTTTGTTCAGTAGCTTCTGCGGAAGTTAATAACGATCTCGCGCAGATGAATAAGCTGGTGACGGAAATGCTCACGCATGTGATTGATGCATTTAGAGACATGAGCGCTGATAAAGCTAATATTGTTCTTGATGAAGATACAGCAGTTGACGATACATATCATCAATTGCTAAAAGACGTGCAAGTGCTGGTGAAAAATAATCCGGAAGCGATTCCCGCCTTTGCCGATATCATTTTCGCGGCCAAAAACTTCGAGCGCATCGGCGATCACTGCACCAAGATTGCCGATCTTGTTCATTATATCATCTCCGGTCAATATGTAGCCAAAGCCAAAAAGGCTGAAGCACGCAAAAATAAATCCTAATATATATATATGCAGCCAAACCTCGTCATAATCCGCCACGGGCAGAGCAAGTTCAATTTGGAAAACCGGTTCGCGGGGTGGATTGATACCGATTTGACGGAGGAAGGTGAGCGTCAGGCGAAAGCGGCGGCGGAAACAATTACTAAATCCGGATTTAAGCCGGATGTGATTTTTATTTCGCCATTCACCCGCGCCAAACGCACGGCGCAGTTTTTATTTCCGGGTGCGGAATTAAAAGAAGATGCGCGGCTGGTTGAACGGTTTTATGGCGGGCTTTCAGGAAAGAATAAGGAAGAAACTTTGAAAACCATTGGCGATGAAATGTTCCAGAAAATCCGCCGCGGTTATGAAGATGCGCCACCGGTGATTACAAAGGATAATGCGGAACATGCTTCAATCATGGAAGCGTTCAATAAATGGATCAAGGGCACATTCACCCATGAATTGCCAGCAACAGAAAGTTTGAAGAATGTCGAGACGCGGGTGCTGCCGTTTTATGAAACAGTTTTGAAACCGCTTTTGAAAGAAGGCAAAAAAGTTTTGATTGTGGCGCACGGAAATTCATTACGCGCATTGATCAAAATTGTAAAAAATATTCCACCGGAACAAATTGCGCATGTCGAGTTGGAAACAGCGCAACCGGCAGGGTTTGTGATTGATAAAGATTTGAAAGTCACCAGTGACTCTGTTGGAAAAAGCTTCGCTGAAGTTTTTAAATAAAGCTGTATTATTTTTTAGGCTTAGCTTTCGGCGCCGGAACGAATAATGGCGTGGATGGATTGCTGAGCGGCTGCACCATCATATCACTTTTATAACGCTGCTTTTTGTTTTGCTGCGGCGCTGCCAAGGTGCGGACATAAGTATTATTCTCATAAGTCTCCACTTTAGTTGCGGATAGGCCAATATTCTTCGATTCATTCTGATCAATCGCTGCCGCTGGCTTTGCTGTCAAAGGCGCAGTCGCCACCGGAGTTGCAATCGGAGCAGCTTCATCAGCCGTATCGCCTTCCGAAGTTTCATCCTCATCATCGCCTTTGCCGTCCTGTTCCTTAGTTTGATAATCGGCGGCGATGTAAGTTTGCGATTTCAAAGTTGCGGCTTTTTGAAAACCGTAATCGAGAAGTTTTATCATTTGTGCATCGCGGCTCTGATGCGTGCGGCCGCCGAGAACGACGCCGACAAGATTGATGCCGCGCCGGGTGGCCGTGGTGACGAGGTTGAAGCCGGAAGCATTGACGAAGCCGGTTTTGAGGCCATTGGCGCCGGGATAGTTTTCCATAACGTGATTATGGCCAGTGTAATTGACGCCGTTATATGTAAAGTCACGATAAGAGAAAAACTTGAAATATTGCGGGAAATGTTTTTTCAGCGCGATGCCTAACAGCGCCATATCCTTGGCGGTAGTAATTTGGCGGGGGTCGTGCAAACCATTGGCGTTTTCAAAATGAGTGTTTTTCATGCCAAGCTGCTTGGCGCGCTGGTTCATTATTTTTGCAAAATCATCCTCACTGCCGCCAATCTTTTCGGCGACGATGACAGCGGCGTCATTGGCGGATTTGACAATAATGGCCAGCATTGCCTCACCCACTGTTATTTTATCACCAACCTGCATCGATAAATTGGTTTTGGGGCGGGTAGAGGCATATTCGGAGGCAGTCAGCACCGTATCCATCCTCAAGCGCCGATTTTCCAATGCCTCAAATAAGAGATACAGCGTCATCATCTTGGTCAGCGAGGCGGGGTGGCGCAATTTATCGGCATCTTCCTGATAAAGAATTTTGCCGGTATCGCCATCGACCAGGAAAGCGGCATATTTTGGGTTATATTGCGGGGCGCTTTGGGTGTGGCGGTAAACTTTGCGTTTCGCTTCCGCGGGCACAGGCACGATGGCCGTGATGAAGAAAGTAAATACGAGCGTTAAAGCGAGAAAAATTCTCATAGTTCTACCAAACAAATATTATTACTATAGTCAATTAATAAAAGATTTATTTTTGCAGAAAGCCGTCGGCTTTTAAAATATTTTTTGCGGCGGTAGAATCGAAAAACTTCAACGCCTCGCGGGCACGCTCCATATTATCGCCGACGACGATGGCGGCATAATAGGTTATCGGCTGGTGCATGGAACCGGGAATAGCGCCCAAATTATTGATTTTATCGGCATATAACTGAGCATCAGTGGCATAAATAATCCCGGCGCTTTGGCCTTTAATGATCAGATCAACGGTTTTGGACGAGGTTGGGGCGAGCACGGAGCGGTTTTCGAACTCCGGCCATACGCCGAGCTTTTTCAAAGACTCGCGGCTGGCCTCGCCCAGCGAAGTCGATGATGGATCACCGATAATCAGCAATTGCTTGTTGTGTATCTGCTGGAGAATATTTTTGATATCCGGGCTTTTCTCCAGTTTCATCTCACGCGAGGCAACAATACTCAGGCTGTTCGCGGCGATAGTCTTTATGGATTTATTATCAAGCAGCCCTTCCGCCTTCATCTTCTCAAACAGTCTTTTGCTGGGAGTAATGATTATATCGGCAGGATCGCCCTCTTCGATTTTGGTCAGCAGCTCATCAGAGTCTTCATAAACGGTATTAACGTCAATCCTGGAATCGCGGGAATAAAGCTTGGCAATTTCGGTTACCGGCACAGTTAGTGACGAAGCGGCAAGAATCGTCACTGATTCGATATTCATTGTATCTTCGCTATCTTCGATTGCTGTGGCGGGAGTGCAGAGAAGTACGAAGATAAATGTTAAAATTGCCGATTTACGATTGCCGATTGCTGATTGAAGCGCAAATCGAGAATCGGCAATCGGCAATCGGCAATTAACTTTTCGCATTGAGTTTTTTCAAAATTAGTTTTTTCAGTTTCCTGCCCTCGTTTTCAAAAACCAGTTCGCCTTTTACCGGATAAATAATTTTGCGGAAGCGCTCCGGTATTTTGACCATATCTTTGGAGGTGGTGACAATCACTGCTTTATGCGAATTGGCGATGCCGAAAATGGCTTTGAAATCGTTTTCGTTGTAATAATGATGGTCAGGGAAGCCGAGCTCCTCGACGACTTTGATATTATGATTTTTCAACGAGGCGAAGAATTTATCCGGCCTGCCAATTCCACAAAACGCCACGACTTCCTCATCTTTGACATTTTCGGGGATGTCCAATTCCATATTGGCTTTGAAACTCGGCAATGTGAACTCCGGAAGTTCCTTAGTTTTTTTTCCGACAATTATCACCCCATCGGCGCGAGCAAGTGCTGCCGCAAACGGCTCGCGTAATGGGCCGGCAGGAATGACGCGGCCATTGCCGAGACCATAACCGCCATCAATGACGATTAGCGAAACATCTTTTTCAATTTCCGCATTCTGGAAACCGTCATCCATGATAATAATATCCGCGCCAGCTTTCTCCGCCGCCTTTGCCAATTCGGCACGGTTCTCACCCACCCATGTTGGAGCTGTGGCGGCAAGCAATAATGGCTCGTCGCCAATTTCTTCGGCCGGTTGCTTTGCTACTCGCACCACGCCGATATTTTCTGATTTCCTGCCGAAGCCGGTGGTGATGAAGTGGACGTTCTTTCCCTCTTCCTGCAACATCGCCGCAATTGCCAAAGCAGCTGGGGTCTTTCCCGCCCCGCCAGCGGTGACGTTGCCGATGCAAATTACTTTTGCCTGCGGACGATAGCCTTTCTCCGTCAATCTTTTGGCAGTTGCGCGGGCATAAAAGAATGAGGCCGGGCTCAGAAGCTTGGCCGCTAATCCGTCATTTTCCCAATGTTTCGGCGAGGTTAGTTTCATAGGAGTGCTTCTATCTCATCTATAACATTATTCAATACTTCCGCCTTGGAGCGGACATATTTCATCGCCAAACGCGACATCGCCGTGCGTTTTTGCGGGTTTTGCCACAGTTCGAATACTTTAAACGCCAGATCGCGGGCATCGGCGGCGCGGGTAATGGCGCCCGCAGCTTCGAACTCAGAAGTAACCTCGGCAAAGTTTTCCATATGCTCACCGGCGATGATGGCGCATTCAAGCGTTGCCGGCTCAATCGGATTATGGCCGCCGACAGGCACTAATGAGCCGCCGATGAAAACTATGGGGCACAGGCGATAGAACAACCCTAATTCGCCAATAGAATCTGCAATATAGATATCTGTATCATCAAAAATCTTTTCGCCGTCGGAGCGCAGCGCCGTGTTGACATGCGAAGGAATCGAGGCGCGTATATCATAGCCGCGCTGCGGATGGCGTGGAACTATGATGGTGAGGACGGTGTAATTCTTTTCCTTTATTTTGCGATGCGCAGCAACGATTTCCGCCTCCTCGCCTTCATGGGTTGAAGCGGCGAGCCATACCATGCGGTTACCGATCATGGATTTCAAATCATCGAATTTAAGCTGGTCGAATGGTAATGGTTTGGCGCCATATTTGAGGTTGCCGAAATATTTGATGTTGCGCCCGCCAAGTGCGCGGAGTTTGGCAGCATCCTCGCGGCTTTGCGGCAATATTAAATCGAAACAGCCCAAAATGAGCTTGGCGAATTTGTGGTGCTTTTTCCATTTTTCGAATGAGTGGTCGGACATGCGCCCGTTGAGCAAAACCAGGGGGCAGCCGAAATTGCGGGTTTCAAATAACAGGTTCGGCCAAAATTCGCTCTCCACCCAAATCGCCAAATCCGGCTGCCAATAATCGATGAACTCCTCGACATATTCTTTTTTGTCAATTGGCACATATTGGTGGAAGGCGCGTTTAGGCAGTCTCTGCTGCATCAAATGGGCAGAAGTAACTGTGCCGGTGGTGACCATAATATGGATCCAGGCATTGCCGTTCAGCATTTCCTCAATCAGCGGCAATACGGAGACCGCTTCGCCAACACTGGCGGCATGGACCCAGACTAATTTTGAAGATGGGCGCGGCAGGCTCGGCACGCCGAGGCGCTCGTCGAAACGTGCTACATCCTCCTTGCCCTTTTTCTTACGCCACCACAACCAGACATCGATGCCCGGCGAGCAGAGTTTCCAAGCTAATCTATAAAGTTTTAACAGCAAGGTCAGCCTCGTCGGTTATGGCGTTCATGATTGTTTCCAGCTCATCGGCGCGCGCCGGGGGAATGGGCTCACCAATTATGAAAATCCCCTTGCCGAACGGTTTGGCGATTATCAAACTATCCCAGGTTCGCGCGATTTTGGCGTTAGTCATGGAAAAAGTAACAGGGATAATCGGCAAATCCAGCATTTTGGCGATTTCGGTGACATTGCCCCCCACTTTTCTCGCCGGCCCTTTTGGACCGTCCGGAGTGATGGCGATCGGCTCGTTGCGCTGTTTGGCGCGGATCATTTCCTTGATCGCCTTCATCCCGCCTTTGGATTTGCCCTTGGAGCCGCTGGTGGCGCGGATTGTGCCAAAACCGAAACGGCGCAGGGTTTGCACCATCAGCTCACCGTCGGAATGTGGGGAATTCAATACATTGGCGCGATAGCCGCGTGGTGCGCAGTAGGGGATCATTAACAAACGCCCGTGCCAGAAGGTTAAGATGAAGGGTTTGCCGCGGAAATCTTTTTTGAGAATATCGCCGTTAACCACTTTCCAGCGCGTGGTGATGCCGACAAAACGGATATATGCCGCAATTAAGCTCGCCGCCACACTGATAAAGGCGTGGGATTTCAAAATTCGTTTTGAAAGTTTCAATTTTGTTCTCTTTACTAATTTTAGTGATATAATAGCTGTAAATCTAACGTAAACCAACTGGATGGGCGAAAACACTATGGAAATCCTTAATAATATAACCTACCTGTGGCTTATCGCCGGTGCCGTCCTTGTGATCGCCGAATTCATTATCCTCCCCGGCGTCGGCTTCCTCTTTGCCGGTCTTGGCGCCCTGGTGGTCGGGGCTTTGCTCGAATTTGGGATTATCAGCGGGCCAATGATGCCGTGGCTGTTGTTTTTTGCCTCTACCCTGGGCTGGACGTTATTGCTGTGGAAGCCATTGAAAAATTACAAATTAAGCCAGAGCCATGTGCCGTTTTCCGATATGGTCGGCAAGAAAGCAGTTTTGCTAAAACCATTAAGCCACGGAACCACCGGACAGGCGCGCTGGAGCGGGACAATTATGAATGCTAAACTTGATCCTAATAATGAGGGTACAATTCTTGAAGGGACGGAAGTGACTATTACGCGGGTTGAAGGGAATGTGCTGGTGGTGAGATAGGCTTTGACTTTAACACCAATATAGAGTAAGATATGGCTATGAATTTAACTCCGCAGATTGAAAACGAAATAACTATGCGCATGGCAAGCGGCAATTATGCCGATACCGATGAAATGCTTATCAAAGCGATGGATTTGTTAGCAAGGGAAGAGCAGGTAATATGGCTGCGTAAAAAGATTGACAAGAGTCTGAACAGCCCAGCACGCGAATGGACATCGGAAGAAACCCTGGCGGATTTTCAAGCCAGGAAAATAAAGAGGGATAGTGAGGATAATCCGAAGTTCTGAAGCTCAGGGCGATTTATTTGAAATATGGTATTATATTTCTCGAAATAACTTAAATGCAGCTAATGAATTGCAGGGAAAATTTGAAAAGAAATTTCGCTTTTTAAGCGAAAATCCATTGGCCGGGCGCAGCTGTGATGGATTTGGCTTGGGTTTGCGTTATATAATTGAGGGCAATTACACAATTTTTTATAAGATAGTTCCGAATGACACCCTGGCCATTGTCAATGTAATCCATACCAGCCGCGATATAAACCGGATATTTTAAAGTTCCCCTTGAATTTTCATTCCCCTGCCCCATTTCAAAATCTAGAATATTACTTTTATCCCTAAAAACCCTTGCTTCTGCTCGTGGTTAAGGTGTAAAAGGCATCAACTTAAAAAACAAATAGAGGGAAATATGGCTTCATTCAAACCATTAGGCGACCGCGTTGCGGTTCAACGTGTTGAAGAAAAAACTTCAAGCGGCATTATCATTCCGGATACGGCGAAAGAAAAACCGATCCAAGGCAAAATCGTTGCCGTTGGCCCAGGTGCGCGTGATGAAAGCGGCAAACGCATCCCGATGGATGTTAAAGAAGGCGATATCGTGTTGTTCACCAAATGGGGTGGCACAGAATTCAAAATCGACGGTAAGGAAGTTACGATTCTGAAAGAGTCGGATATTCTTGCTATTCTTGATAAAAAATCATCTGCGAAAGCAGCGTAACAATTAGTTTCGAGTTGTGAGTTTCGGGTTTCGAGTAATTCTACTCAGAAACACCCGAAGCTCGAAACTCGAAACTCCAAACTAACTAGGAGACTACAAATGGCTGGTAAAAAAGTAATTCATGGTTCTGCAGCGCGCGCTGAGTTCCTGAAAGGCGTCAACATTTTGGCGGATGCAGTAAAAGTGACACTCGGACCGAAAGGCCGCAATGTCGTTATCGATAAATCTTTCGGCTCACCGAAAATCACTAAAGACGGTGTTACGGTTGCCAAAGAAATCACATTGAAAAACAAGTTCCAGAATATGGGGGCGCAACTGGTTAAGGAAGTTGCTTCCAAAGCTGGCGACAATGCCGGTGACGGTACAACTACTGCTTCCGTACTCGCGCAAAGCATCATCATCGAAGGTATCAAAGCGGTTGCTGCCGGATTGAATCCTATGGATTTGAAACGTGGGATCGATCAGGCGATTGAAATCACGATTAAAGATATCGAAGGCCGTTCTAAACCAGTGAAAGGCAAAAACGAAATCGCGCAAGTTGCGACAATTTCTGCCAATGGCGACAAAGAAATCGGCGAGAAAATCGCTGAAGCTATGGAACGCGTCGGCAAAGAAGGCGTTATCACAGTTGAAGAAGGCAAAGGCTTTGATTTCGAAATCGAAGTTGTTGAAGGTATGCAATTCGACCGCGGTTATCTTTCTCCTTATTTCGTCACCAACCCTGAGAAAATGGTTGCTGAATTAGAAAGCGCATATATCCTTCTCTATGACAAAAAACTCTCCGGCTTGCAGCAACTCCTTCCGGTTCTGGAAGCAGTAGCGCAAACGGCGCGTCCCCTTTTGATCATCGCTGAAGATATCGAAGGTGAAGCTCTCGCTACTCTCGTAGTTAATAAACTTCGTGGCGGTTTGAAAGTTGCGGCTGTTAAAGCTCCGGGCTTTGGCGATCGTCGTAAGGCAATGTTGGAAGACATCGCGATTTTGACTGGTGGCCAGGTTATCTCTGAGGAAATCGGTATCAAGTTGGAATCAGTTACGCTCGATATGCTCGGTAAAGCTAAAAAAATCAGCATCGACAAAGAAAACACTACGATTGTTGACGGCGCCGGAACCAAGAAAACCCTCGATGGCCGCGTTAACCAGATTAAAGCGCAAATCGAAGAAACGACTTCTGATTATGATAAGGAAAAACTCCAGGAGCGTTTGGCGAAACTTGCAGGCGGCGTTGCTGTGTTGAAAGTTGGCGGTGCGACTGAAGTTGAAGTGAAAGAGAAGAAAGACCGTGTTGATGATGCCCTCGCCGCAACCCGCGCGGCAATTGAAGAAGGCATTGTCCCAGGCGGCGGCGTGACCTTGTTATACGCTACCCGCGCCCTGGAAAAAGCCCTGTTCACAGCGGCCAATGAAGACCAGAAAGCCGGTATCAATATCGTTAAGCGTGCATTGCAATCGCCTATCCGCCAGATCGTGTCCAATGCCGGACTCGACGGCGCGGTTATCGCTGGCAAATTGCTCGAATCCAAAGACGAAAAACTTGGATTTGACGCACAGACGCTGGAATATAAAGACCTGGTCAAAGCCGGTATTATTGACCCGACCAAAGTGGTTAAAACATCCCTTCGCTCTGCAGCATCTATTGCCGGCCTCCTCATCACGACTGAAGCGCTTATCGCTGATGACGAAGATGACAAGGAAGACAAATTCGGCGGCGCTGGCGCCGGTGGAATGGGCGGCATGGACGCTATGGGCGGCATGGGGTTCTAAGCTTAAAAACCATAACTTTCGAGAAAAAGGCTGTCAGAAATGGCAGCCTTTTTCATTTCAGCTTACATTAGGGGTCATAAATCTGTTACAATTGCCCCCATGCAATCGAAAACCGGTTCCACGCTCAAGTTGGTCAAGGCAGTGCTGCTGCTGAACCTGGTGCCGTTTGCGTTGATTGTGGTTTATGCGTCTTTGGGCGGGTTATTGCTGGAACATGCGATTCTGGCGGTTATAGGGATTGTCGTCACCTCGACTTTGCTGGTGCATCCATATCTTTCCAATATTTCGGCGCTGACGGAATATGTAAAAAAACTGGCACAAGATAAAAAGCCGGAAGAGCCGGATTTGAGTTTTCTCAACAATCTGGAGGAACTTTCCGGGGCAGTGGAAGAATTGCATAAATCATGGGAGAGCCGCAAGAACCAATTGGAGGCAGCGGTGGCGGAAAACAAAATCGTGATTGAGGTTTTGCCGGATGCGCTTTTCATTCTCGACAAAGAACAGCGTATCGTGCGCACTAATGGAATGGCACGCCAAGTTTTCGGGCATCGGATCTTGCATCGCAAATTGGAGGAGATCATCCCGGTGCGCGATTTGGTGACAACGGTGGAAAATGTGCGCCAGGTGCGCGAGATCGAGTTTCAGGTAAATGAGGGCGATATCCGCCGCGAATACCTGGCCAAGGTGACAAAGTTCCCCGCTAATTCGCCGTCATATACTGATACGATTATTACCCTACATGATCTCACCGAGATAAAACAAATCCGCCGTATCCGCGCCGATTTCGTGGCCAATGCCTCGCATGAAATGAAAACGCCGCTGGCTTCCATCATCGGTTTGATCGAGACTCTGCAAACTTCCGCCAAGGATGATGTGCAAGCGCGGCACGAGTTTTTAAAAATTATGGGCGAGCAATCATATCGCATGAAAACGCTGATTGAGGATTTGTTATCATTATCCAAAATCGAGGCTGATACTTCACCCCCGGATAGTAAAGTGGATTTGCTGAAGATTTTGAACGATGCGAAAAAACATTGCGAATGGGCGGCGAAGCAGAAAAATGTCGCGATCAGGATCGGGGCGAAAAACGAGTTGCCACAAGTTATGGGCGATGAAAACCAACTCAGCCAAGTATTCATCAACCTGATCCAAAACGCGATCAAATATGGTTATGCCGATAGCGATATTATTGTCGAAGCCGGAATTACGCGCAAACTGCCGATGGAAATGGGCGAGAAATATGACATGGCGGTGGAAGTGGCGGTGACCGATAAGAGCGAAGGTATTTCACCGCAACACATTCCCCGCCTAACTGAGCGCTTTTACCGCGTTGATGCCGGGCGGACTAAAAAACTTGGCGGGACGGGACTTGGACTGGCAATCGTGAAACACACATTGAACCGCCATAACGGGCAATTGCAAATAAAAAGCCAAGTCGGCAAAGGTTCCAGCTTCATCGTTTATCTGCCGGTACAAAGCAAAATAGTGGTGACAAAAGAAGTGACGCCGCTGATGGATATGATCGAAGGCAGCGATATCTAACTCAGCAAATCCCGCACTTGCTCGTGCAACGCGGCATTGCCGCAAGCAAGGACTTTGCCATTGGAGCTGAGGGTGATTTCATTGCCACCCCAATCAGTGATTTTACCGCCAGCGTTTTCGATTACCGGTGCCAGGGCGCAGAAATCATATTGCTTCAAGCCGCTCTCAATCACCAGATCAAGCCTGCCCATGGCGAGCTGCCCATAAGAATAACAATCGCCGCCATAAACCGTGCATTTGACGGTTTTGGTTATATTTTCAACCTTGCGCAAATCGCCGTCGTTGAAAAGGAAGGGTGAGGTAGTGGCGAAATATGCATCACTCACATTACGGCATTCGCGGGTGGAGATTTTTACATTATTGAATTTGGTTTCGCCATTCGCGCCCAACCATCTCTCCCCCAAAACCGGCTGGTCGATTACGCCGATCACAGGTTTCTCGCCTTGCACCAATGCAATCAACGTTCCGAAAAGCGGGCGGCCGGTAATGAATGATTTTGTGCCATCAATTGGATCGATAACCCATTTATATTCCGCATTTCCGCGCACCGTGCCGAATTCCTCGCCGATTATCCCGTGTTCAGGGAAATTATTTTCAATCAACTTGCTCAAAACTTTCTCCACCGCCTGGTCAACTTCCGTCACCGGCGTGTTATCGGCTTTGCTTTCGATGGCGAATTGTTTGCGGTAATATGAATTGACGATTTTACGCGCCTCATCGGCAAGATATTCGGCGAAATCAATCAAACGTTGGTCAAGCATGGTCATGCCGCGAAGTTATGCGCCCATGTAGTTCCAAGCAAGAAATATTTATTAAGCAGTCGCCGGAGGAGGTGTTTCTATGGCAATTGCTGCCGGGATAACTTCAGAGGCGAGCATGGAGCGGTCTAACATGGTCATATCATCACGAGCGCCGGAGCGGATCATGAAAACCTTTTCGATACCGCTTTTAACCACAGCTTCAGTGGCGCTGGCAGCCTCGATGGTGACGAATTCGGTTTTGTTTTTGAACACGCGGTAAACTTTCAAAGCAGCGTTATCAATCACGCCGTTCATGGCGAGCTTCCATTTAGGTATAGAAATATCTTCAAATTCCCGTCTAGACATTATATTCTCCCTGATCCTCCAGTATGCGCATAAATAGATTAAAGAATGTTGAATAGATTAATAACCCCTGAAACACTTGCTATTATCGAGCCTATTGGCATCGATAACATCCGTTTTGTGGGTGGTTGCGTGCGCGATTTGCTGGTTAATGCACCGATAAACGATATCGATTTTGCCACTACTTTCACACCGGAACAGGTAATCCTGGCCTTAAAAGGCAACGGGATCAAAGTCATTCCAACCGGGATTAAACACGGCACGGTAACGGCGATAATCAACGAAAGCGAATATCAGATCACCACATTACGCCGCGATGTCGCCACGGATGGACGGCATGCGGAAGTGATGTTTGTCGATAATTGGGAATATGACGCAGCAAGGCGCGATTTTACCATTAATGCATTCTACCTGGGCGGCGACGGGACATTGCTCGATTTCTTTGGCGGCATGGATCATTTAAAGAGCGGAAAAGTCATTTTCATCGGCGATCCTGATCAGCGGATTCGTGAGGATTATCTGCGAATCCTCCGCTTTTTCCGCTTTTTCGGGCGCTTTGGCCAGGGCCAGCCGGATGATGCGGCAGCGCGTGCCTGTTCACGCCATGCCAGCCAGGTCAATTATCTTTCCGGTGAGCGTATCCAGGCGGAGATGTTCAAAATCCTAGAGTTTAATAACTGCGTTGAAGTTCTCACGCATATGCAAAACTACGCCGTCCTGCCATTTATTTTCCCAGGCGAAGTTAATTTCGACCTATTACAAAACCTGGTCGAGATCGAACCGGAGCCGAATGTTTTGCGGCGCCTGGCGGCGATTTACGGTTATGATATCCAAATTTTATCCGATCATTGGCGGCTTTCCGGTGAGCAATTTAAAAAGCTCAAGATTCTTACTACCAATGTTGATATGCGCGAGCCAAGACGGGTTATCCGCCATTTGGGCAGCGATAATTTCATCGATCTGGTCTATCTTGCTACCGCTAAGGGAATTATCAACCAACCTATTGATGAATTAATAGATTTCGTCAATAAATGGCGCGTACCTAAATTCCCGCTGCATGGGGGTGATGTAATTGCCTTTGGAGTGATGGAAGGTAAGGCAATCGGACAGATTCTTTCGAGGGTGGAAAATTATTGGGAGGAGCATAATTACATATTTACCCGCGATGAGCTCCTAAAACGCTTAAAAATTGAAGTTCAGCCACATTTGAAGTCAGAAATATGAAGTTTTTATTAAACGGCCAAGAATAGCTTGCGATAAAATTAACTTTGTGTTAATAATTAGCCTAGAGGTACAAAAATGGCCGAAATCTTCAAATTCCCTACCCTTCCAGAACATAGCCCAACAACCAGCGCAGTTAATATGACGCTGACACGGAACTACAAAGGGCTGACTATTTCCATCAATCTTACCAAATTAAGCAAGGAAGAGTTGATCGATGCCCTGATGCCGCTGCCAAGCCAAAATAAGGTTGTAACCGCCCAGGACGATAAACTGGCGCTGGTGAAGAAATATATCAATCAGTAGTTTTAATTGCGCTCAAGCGCCGCGCATGCGCCAAAGGCGCAGCTTTCCGGCCTCAATGGCCTTGCCTTCGCTTCGCTCGGATTCCATAGCATTGCTAGTTACAAAGCCACCAATGAGGGAGGGCTTGACCCGACTGAGCGAGCCCATTGAGGGCGACAGCTGCCCAGAGGGCATGCGCGGCGCTTGAGCGCAATTATAATCCCTTGACCGCGCGAGCTCCAGTTTCTACAAACGGCTTATGGCCCAGTTCAAAACCATTGATGATGTCCAAGTGACTGATAAACGTGTTTTGGTGCGCGTGGATCTCAATGTGCCGCTTTTGGCGGGCAAAATTTCTGATTTTACGCGGATTAAGCGGGCGGCGACTACGATTAATGAGCTTCTTGACCGTGGCGCAAAAGTTATTGTGATGTCGCATTTCGGGCGGCCGGAGGGGAAGTTTGATCTCTCAATGTCGCTGGGGCCTATTGCCGACGGGCTTTCCATCGCCACCGGACGCGAGGTTAGGTTCGCGGTGGATTGCGTCGGATCGGAAGCTGAAAAAGCGGCGATGAGTTTACACGAAGGGCAATTATTGCTGCTGGAAAATTTGCGTTTCCACCCGGAAGAAGAAGCCAACGACGCCGAATTCTCTAAAAAACTAGCCAAGCTCGGCGAGATTTTCGTCAATGACGCATTCTCCTGCTCACACCGCGAACATGCTTCCGTGGTCGGCGTGGCAAAGTTTTTGCCAAGTGTTGCCGGGCGTTTGATGGAAGAAGAATTAGGCAGTCTGGAAAAAATATTGAACAAACCGGAAAAGCCGGTGGCGGCAATTATCGGCGGCGCGAAAGTTTCAACCAAACTGAAATTGCTGGAAAGCTTGATTGGCCAGGTGCAGCTGATGGTAATCGGCGGCGGCATGGCGAATACGTTTTTGAAAGCGCAAGGGTTCGAGATGGGGAAATCTTTGGTTGAGGATAAATTATTGCACACCGCGAAAAAGATTTTGGAAGAAGCGCAGAAAAAAGGTTGTGAAATTTTGCTGCCGGTTGATGCGGTGGCGACGGATGAATTCAAAAAACATGCAGCATCGAAAATTGTCGGCGTTGATAAAATTGGCGATGGGATGATGCTGGATATCGGGCCGAAAACTGTGGCATTGGCGGCGGAAAAACTGGCCAAAATGAAAACGATTTTGTGGAACGGGCCAATGGGCGCGTTTGAAATTGCACCGTTTGATGCAGGTACAGTTTCATTGGCGCGGGTGGTTTCCTCATTGCCGGTTAAATCCATTGCCGGTGGCGGCGATACGGTGGCGGCGCTCTCCCACGCAGCGGTGGTTGATAATTTCACCTATATTTCCACTGCCGGCGGGGCGTTTTTGGAATGGCTGGAAGGCAAGGAATTGCCGGGGATCGCAGCGCTTAAGATGTCGAATATCAAATACCAGATGTCAGAAAAGAAAGTATCAAATGTCTAGCCTGACATCTGGAATTTGACATCTGACATCTTGAAACTCTCATAACCACCAACTATATCTCCATCATATGATAAATCACAATCCGGCTACGATATACGGCACCACGATCTTGTGCGTGCGTAAAAATGGCAAAGTTGTCATCGCCGGTGACGGACAGGTTTCGCTCGGTAATACGATTATGAAGGGCAATGCTAAAAAAGTTCGGCGTATTGGTGGCGGGAATATTATCGCCGGTTTTGCCGGGGCGACGGCAGATGCGTTCACGTTGTTTGAGAGGCTGGAGGCCAAGTTGGAAAAACATCCCGGCCAATTGATGCGCGCCTGTGTGGAACTTGCCAAAGACTGGCGGACGGATAAATATTTGCGGCGGTTGGAAGCAATGATGATTGTTGCGGATAAAGATATTTCCCTCACCATCACCGGTATCGGTGACGTACTTGAACCAGAACATGGAGTGGTGGCGATCGGTAGCGGTGGGAATTATGCACTTGCGGCGGCGCTCGCGCTTTATGACCAGGAACTATCAGCGCGTGAAATTGCCGAAAAGGCGATGAAGATTGCCGGGGATATCTGTATTTATACCAATAATAATTTAACCGTGGAAGAGCTGGACTCAGCCAAAACATAAGATTATGTCACCCCGCACTTGTTGCGGGGTCTGGTAGCTTTGTGTGAGATCACATAAACTTCCGGATCGCGGAACAAGCCCGCGATGACTAATTAGGAACCTTTAAACCTTATCACTTAATTATATGCCAATATCAAACACTACCCTCACCCCAAGACAAATCGTCAAGGAACTTGACCGGCACATTATCGGGCAAGATGCGGCGAAGAAATCTGTGGCGATTGCGCTGCGTAACCGCTGGCGGCGGCAGCAGGTGGATGAATCATTGCGTGATGAAATCGTGCCGAAGAATATTTTGATGATTGGGCCGACCGGCGTTGGTAAGACCGAGATTGCGCGGCGGTTGGCGAAGCTTGCCGATGCGCCATTTATTAAAGTTGAGGCGACCAAATTTACTGAAGTCGGTTATGTCGGGCGCGATGTGGATTCCATTATTCGTGATTTATTAGAAGTTGCGATCCAGCAAACCAAGGAAGTCGTCAAAACTGAGCAAGCCGAAAAAGCCCAAACAGCCGCACGAAAACGGATTATTGATGCATTGGTGGGAGAAACTTCTTCGGATGAAACCAAGAAGAGTTTTGAAAAACGGCTTGATGCGGGAGAGTTGGAAGATAAGGAAATCGAAATTCATGTTCAGGATAATCCGAATCCATCTTCGCCATTGATGGATATTCCGGGAATGCCGGGCGGACAGATGGGGATTTTGAATATCACCGATATCTTCGGCAAGCTTGGCGCAACGCGAACCAAGGCGCGTAAAATGACTGTGGCGGAGGCTAAGAAAGTTGTGCTGGCGGAAGAGATTGAGAAACTCACTGATAATGACAGCGTCGTGCAAAGCGCAATTAAACAAGTGGAAAATAACGGTATCGTTTTCTTGGATGAAATCGATAAAATCGCCAGCCGTTATGAGCGCGGCGGCGAAGTTTCACGCGAGGGCGTGCAGCGCGATTTGCTGCCATTGATCGAAGGGACGATTGTGCCGACCAAGCACGGGAATGTCAAAACCGATCATATTTTGTTCATAACTTCCGGTGCTTTTCATGTCGCCAAACCTTCGGATTTATTACCGGAATTGCAGGGCCGCCTGCCGATCCGTGTTGAGCTGAAGCCATTATCGCAAGATGACATGGTGCGGATTTTGAACGAACCGGAAGCCAGCCTCATCAAGCAATATATCGCATTGATGGCAACTGAGGGCGTGACAGTTGATTTCAGCAAAGAAGCAATCATTGAAATCGCGCGGATTTCTACCGAAATCAACGCCAATGTCGAAAACATCGGTGCGCGGCGCTTGCATACGATTATCGAGAAATTGATGGAGGAGATCAGCTTCGAGGCATCGGATATGATAGAAAAATCAGTGAAGATCGATGCGGCCTATGTTGTCGATAAGATGAAAGACATCACTAAGGCGACGGATGTGACGAAGTTTATTTTATGATTATTTTCAAAATGTCGGCCAGCAACTGAAGGGTGCTCATATTAATTAAGCAGCTGCGCTACTTAGCAGAGGCTGGCATTTCTTTATCTTGCAGGCGAAGTTTTTACAGGGTGTGGGAGCGTAGGTGTAGTTGAAACGGCGCGCGGAACTTCCAAAGTTTCCAGAGCGTCCGTTTCACGCTTGTCCATATCTTGCTTCTTAAGGTCCTCAAGCGAAAGTGGGGCAGATAGCTTCTCCCGTTTCTCGTTAATTTTTAAACTTATCGCTTCTTCTGCCTCCTTTAGCGACATTATTTCTATCGCTTCTTTATCACCCGGATATCTTAGCTTCATTTGTACTGTGACTTGACGATCTATGAGTTTTTGATCATCTTTACTGAGTTTTATGAATTCACGATCCTTAAAAGGATCTACTTCATTCGCATTTTTAATACCACCGCCAATCGGGGCCTTATCATACAAAGCTTTGTCAATTGGCTTATTGTATTCCCCGATAGATTCAATCATCTTAGGCGTTGAACTAATCTCCCGTTGCTGATTTACAAAATTTTCCATATTTTGCCTGCCGCTCGTGATTAATTGTTCCAGCGTCTGTTCAATCATTTCGCGAGTATTGGCGGCATCATCTTTTTCCGCTTTAGTCTTGGCTTTTCTTTCTCTTTCCGCCACCTGGTTATACTGATCTGCTAATGCCGGTATTGCAGTATCAAGCGGAGTTTTTTGAAGCGTTCTATCAAGAAATTTCCTTATTTCTTTTGCTGCTTCCCTATCACTTTCTTCCTTACTATTCAAAAGCGCTTCATATTTCGAACCTTTTACTGCAGGAATTTCTGCCGTGGAATCCATTTCATAGCCTATTGCACCCCGTTTGAGGCCTTGTTGCAGGCACCTAGCCAGGTCTTCTGTTTTTTTACGTACGTCAGGAGGTAGGTCAGGGGTAATCGGCATATGTTAAAACTACCACATATATGTGACAGTTTCGTTACATAAGTCTTTATCCTGCTTGCTTTTTAACCCTGTTTTGGTTAAACAGCCCGCATGAATATATTAGTAATCGGCTCCGGCGGGCGGGAACATGCCCTCTGCCAGGCAATTAAAAAATCACCGCAATGCAAACAGCTTTACTGTGCGCCGGGCAATACCGGCATCGGCAAGATTGCGGAAAGGGTGAAGTTAAAACCCACTGATTTTGATGAAATCGTCGAATTCTGCCGAGAAAAACATGTTAATTTAGTCGTTGTCGGGCCGGAAGCGCCATTGGTGGCGGGGATTGCGGACTTTTTGGAGGAGCGCGGAATAATGGTGTTTGGGCCATCCGCAGCGGCGGCGAAGTTAGAGGCCTCAAAATCATTTACCAAGGAAATTTGCCGCCGCGCCGGAGTGCCGACAGCGAAAGCGCAAAGCTTCACCAAAGCCGATGAAGCCAAAGCTTATATTAAAGAGCAAGGTGCGCCGATTGTTATCAAGGCTGATGGACTTGCGGCTGGCAAAGGCGTGGTCGTAGCACAAACAATTGATGAAGCATTAGCGGCAGTTGATGAAATGCTCATCGAGAAAAAATTCGGCGAAGCCGGTGCGGAAATCCTGGTTGAAGAATTCATGAGCGGGCGCGAGCTGAGTTATTTCATCGCCACTAACGGCGAAAAAGTCATGCGTTTCGGCACGGCTTGCGATTATAAACGTGTCGGCGACGGCAATAGTGGCGCCAATACTGGCGGGATGGGAACATACTCCCCCGGCGATATGATCTCCGATGATTGGCGCGAGCAAATCATGGATAATATCATCAATCCGGTTTTGGATACATTGCGCGAAGATGGGATTATTTATAAAGGGTTTTTGTTCGCCGGGCTAATGATTACATCTGAAGGGCCGAAGCTGATCGAGTTCAACTGCCGCATGGGCGACCCGGAAACCCAAAGCATCCTGCCCCGCCTGGAAAACGATATTATCGACGTCATGCTCGGCCATGCCGAGCCAAAATTCTCCAACCAAACTGCTTTAACGGTGGTATATGCCGCTAAAGGATATCCAGAATATTATGAGAAAAATACTATAATTCAAGGGGTTGAGAAAATTGACGGGGCTTATGTCTTCCATTCCGGCACAGCGCGTAAAGACAAAAAATTGGTTAATACCGGTGGCCGGGTGTTGGGAATTACAGCAATCGCCAATGATCTTGAATCGGCGCGCAAATTAGCCTATAATGAGATCGCGAAAATCAACTGGCCGGAAGGTTTTTACAGGAAAGATATAGGGGTGATTTATGGTTAAAAGATTTCTTGTCGCTTTTGTCGTCACCACTTTAATCACCGGCGGTTATTTTTATCTCACTAAGAATGAAGGCGTGCAAATGGCTAACGCCAAACAAATGGGCACGATTGAAACAGCGGCGGGTTCGGCGGAAGAACCAAATGCCAATGTCGATTTCACCCTTACCGATCAAAACGGCAAAAAAGTTACCAACAAAGATTTGCAAGGCAAAAAACTTTTAGTATTTTTCGGCTTCACCAGCTGCCCTGATACTTGCCCGGTTTCTATGGCTGTCATGACTGAAGTTATGAACCAGCTTGAAAGCCAAAAAGTTATCGGCGTGCTACCGGTTTTTATCAGCATCGATCCTAAACATGATACTCCGGCGGAATTAAAAACATTCCTGAAGGATTATTATCCAGGCTTCATCGCGCTGACCGGCGAACAAAGTGAGATCGATAAACTAACCAAGAGCTACAAAGTTTATGCCCAAACTCCAGCGCCGGCAGCGGCAGAGCAGGACGATGCGCCTAATCATTCCAACTTAATTTATTACATGGGCACTGACGGCAAATATATCGCCCACTTCACCGGCGAAAATGCACCGGAAGATATTGTTGATTACGTGAGCAATCACTAATCGAACAAGTCGCTATGCGTGCCGGTTCTTGCTATATATATTGTATCTCCCTCTACGCGATAAATTAAAAGCCAGTCCGGCTCGATATGGCAATCCCAATGGTCTTTCCAATTACCTTTAAGTTTGTGGAGACGGCATGAAGCCGGAAGTGGCTTTTCTTTTTTGAGTAGTTCGATAATGGCGTGCAACTTGTGCATTTTCATGCCGCGCTTTTCCATTAGATGGAAGTCCCTTTCGAACTTTTTTGCGGTTTCTATATTTTTTACCATCACTACTAAGTTTCTCAAATAATTCATCTACGCTTGAATAGCTAGTCAAATTTCTACGTTCCGAAACGTCTTTTAACGCCTTGATTGTCTCCGCATTAGGGACGCGCAACTCCAGGGGGAATTCCTTGCGGTTTACGACTTGATGAAGGAATAATCCAATCGCTTCGCTCATGGTCAAACCGACTTTCTTCAGAATATTTTCTGAGGCTTTCTTGATCTTAGGGCTAACCCTTGCATGTATGGTTTGCGTTTTCATTTCTTTAATGTATCACATACGTGATACATTGTCAACGGTTACATCGCCGCAGGATCAGCGGCTTGTTCGATCAGATATCCTTTATCTTCCAATTGCTCCAGCACGCCTTCCTTGCCCGGCAAATGCAGTGCGCCAATCGCGATAAAAGCGCCGCCCAGATCAATTTTGCCGCTCATCGCCTCGGACATGGTGCGGTTGCGTTTGTTGATCATTTCAAGCTGGAGATGTTCCGCTAATTCCTTATCGGTATATGTATCAAAACTTTTATCGGCGAGGGTTTTGATCTGGTTGAGGTCTTGGGCTAGGTATGCGTCTAACATCTCCTTGATGTCGCCCTCGATTTGCTGGTAGTTGTCTACCGCATCATTAAACAGCCCCACTTGTTGCGGCGTGGTCAGGCCATTGAAAATTTCCATCTGGCTATTGACCGTTTCCAGCCCATAAACTTTGATGCCGCGACTCTCTGCGAATTTCTGTAACTTTATATCCAGCGCCACGCCGTCATTATTATCCTGCGGCTCAGTCAACATCACCGCCGCCGCCCAGGGGCGCATGCGATAATAAGCGCTTTCCGAATTATTGGGGCGCGTCTGCTTCATCAGGTTGACGAATTTGCTATATGCCCCCATACCGGTCAGGCTTTGCAAAGTCTCGATCGAATCCGGCTCCATATACATATATTGCAGCGCAGTTCTTGCAGTTTGCTGATCGAACTTGATTTCAAAACTAGCGGTGTTGGCATAAGCAAGTTTGGAAAAAGCGGTGGAGAGCATATCCGTGACACGCGGATCATCGGAATGTATCGTACCCAGAAGATAGCTGGGAGCGATGTGGCATTTTTTGATTATGAAGAATAGGCCTTTAGTATATCGATCGGCAATCGGAGTATATTTCGCGCCCTTATCGCATGGATCAAATGCGTGCGCGGATAGCGGAAAAATGAATATTGATAAGACTAGAAGTAATTTAGAAATTCTCATGCTCATCTTCCTTATTCTGTTTTTTGTTCAGCTTAATATCCGCAAGTATATCATTAGAGCGGATCCAGCCGGGAGAATTTTTTGCCAGTTTATCTTTGGCGGAGCGGGCAAATTGCCGCGCCTGGTCATTTTTGCCCATAACATTGGCTTCTTCAGCAAGCATTAGTTTTGACATGCCCTCATTGCCCTTTTTGCCATAAGCAATGGCAAGCAGGCGCCAGGTTTCGGAATTGGTGAGTTCCAGTTTCGAGCTTTGCGATAGTTGGGAAATAGCCTCATCAAGGCGCCCGGAATCAAGAAGGATTTTGCCCAATTCTGTTTTTATGAGCGAAGAATGCGGATAGACATGATCGGCTTTTTGGTAATATACAATTGCGTCTTTGGGGTGCCCGCTTTCGGACAAGAACTGCCCTTTCAACTCATTAAAAAATGGATCATCAGGTTTTTGCGCCAGCAATTTATCCAATTCGGCAAATGATTTGGGGAAATTGGATTGTTTGAAATATGCAATTGAGCGCGCGTAGATAGAATATATGGATTCATCATTATATTTAAGAAAAGTAGTTTCCGGCTTTTCCAAGAATCCATATAATTTGGCAACCATGCGCTTGTGCTGATCGGCGAAATTATCTGCATCCGCAAGATCCGCCATCATAACTTCCGAGCGCACATGCTCAATACGATCTTGGCTCAAAGGGTGGCTGATCGCATATGGATCAAGGGTGCCATAGGTGAGAGTTTCATCGCGGCGCAGAATTTCAAACAGCTTCAACATCCCGCCCGCTGACTGATGCGTGGCATTCAAAAACTTGATTGCGGCAGCATCGGCAGCAACTTCCTGCTGGCGCGAGAAGCTCATATAGTTACGCTGCGCCACTTGCTGGCCGGCCGCAATCACGCCTATCCCCGCATTAGGCAAACCGGCAACCGTCACAGCGGCGCCGAGAACTGTGGTGAGGATACTTTCAACGGTGAGATTATCCATCTCGCCCATGCGTTTGATAAGGTGTCCGCCGACAATATGGCCGGTTTCATGCGCCATGACGCCGATCAGCATATTAGAATTATCGGCGCGCAAAATCAGCCCCGTATTGATGAAAAGATTCAAACCACCGGCGGTGAAAGCATTTATCGAATCATCATTGACGATATATATGTTCACATCATCAGGATTAATCCGCGCGGTGCGGAAAATCGGGGCGCCATAATCATACAGGGTTTTTTCAATTTCGGCATCGCGGATAAGGCCTAAAGCCAGTACCGGAGCCGGAAAAAGCAGGGAAATGAGCAATATCAGTGTGATAGAGAAGCGCATGAAATCATTATATAATAGCCCCGGCTAATTGCAATTACGGTGAATTGGTGCTATATTATCGTTTAGAATGGATTTCTGCGGCTTCTCGTTTAGGCGACTGCATTCCCAGGGTCGATACTCATTCAACGAGAGGGAGCTGTCCCTGTCAGGCCCGTGGGCCTGGTATATGGCGCCCACCTATAATCATAGGACCTCGGCGAATCAAACTGCCAACGGTTGTTGTGGAGCCATTCTATTTATAATTGTTTTGAATCGAGCGCTCGGGCGCTCGCGATTCAAAACAGTCGCGGATGCGCGACGTTGACGGCTCTCCGTTCACGTCGACTCTGCGATAACAATGCCGCGGCGGGCTGCTTGGCGCGCCGTAGCTCGAAAGAGCGAAGGCGGGACGGCTCTGGGGGCTAGTGAAAGAAAAGTTACGACAAGACGCGCTAAAGATTCGCGATAAGATTCATAATCCGCAAAAGGGTTTAGCTCTGCGTGACAATTTTCTTAAAAATATTGAGATTCCGGCGGGCAGTATCATCAGCGCTTATTGGCCGATTGGGTCGGAGATTGATGTGCGGCCGTTGATTAAAGAACTATATGAGCGTGGCTATGATATTTGCCTGCCTTGTATTTCAGAAAAAAATGCGCCGCTGCATTTCCGCCAGTGGGAGCCGGAAGCGGTGATGGTGAAGAGCCCGCATCATAAAATTTACGAACCCTGCAAAAATCATCACGAAGAATTGACTCCCAATATCGTAATTGTTCCCCTACTCGCTTTTGACAAAGACAAACACCGGCTTGGTTATGGCGGCGGATTTTATGACCGGACGATTGCGGCGCTGAAGCCTTCAATGAGCATCGGAGTTGCATATTCCACCCAGGAAGTCGAGAAAATCCCCAACGAAGATTGGGATGTGAAGCTGGATAAGATCGTTATGGAAAATAAAATTTTCTAATCTCGATATGTCATTCTCGGGCTTGACCCGAGGATCCAGATCGCTATGCCACCATCACCAAGAAGCACTGGATTCTCGGGTCAAGCCCGAGAATGACAAGCTTGTATAATTTATCTTGAAATATTGCCCCACCCCTGACAGTCTCGGCCTATGCCACACAAAATTTCATACCGCGTATATTATGAAGACACGGACGCCGGCGGGGTAGTTTATCACGCCAACTTCCTGCGCTTTGCGGAGCGGGCGCGGACGGAGTGGCTGCGCGAAATTGGGTTTAACCAATCGAATCTGGAAGTATTATTTGTCGTGCGCAAAATCGAGATTGATTATCTCAGCCCCGGAAAACTTGATGATGTCATCACCGTCAAAACTAGTTTGCAAAATATTTCACGCGCATCTATAACTTTGAATCAGGATTCATACATAGGCGAAAAATTATTGGCGAAATCTATCGTCGTTATTGTCTGCGTAGGAAGAAAAGAACTTACGCCGGTAAGCATTCCGGATGAGATAAAAGAGAAAATGACGGCCTCGCCGTTATCCTCGTGATTTTTGTCAGGGGACAAAAATGCGCGGGGATCCAGTATAAAATGGCAGGAGGTTTGGCAGGCCGGTTGCCGCCGAATATTTACTTCTTGCGAAGCAAGAAAATTATCGTAAATTGTCTGGCGGCAATTAAAATTTAATATCACTGGATTCCCGCCTGCGCGGGAATGACAGATTGAGGGAAGAATATATGGTAGAAACAGTTTCATCAGCTCCGGTAGAGCAGGTTAATTCGATAGCGTTGGAGGGTAGCAAAACCGTTGCTGATGTTGGGCATCACGGCTTGTCATTCATCGATTTGTTCGCTAATGCGGATATCGTTGTCAAGCTGGTGATTATATCATTGGCGGTGGCGTCAATATGGAGTTGGACGATTATTTTCGAGAAATGGGGCAAGTTCAAAACTGCAAAATTCAAGGCACAAAGATTTGAAGCCAATTTCTGGGCGGGAAATACGATTGAGCAATTATACGAAAAACAAAAAGGCCGTAATATGAGCCATCCGATGGCTGATGTTTTCGTCGCCGGAATGGAAGAATTGCAGAAAAGCGGCCCGACTGCGATGGCTGGAAATAACAAAGACGGAATCCGCGCCCGCATTTCTACCGTAATGCATGTCGCCAAAAACCGCGCTTTGGATGAATTGGAAAACCGCCTTAACTTCCTCGCCACTGTCGGCTCGGCAACTCCATTTGTTGGATTGTTCGGTACGGTGTGGGGGATTATGGCATCTTTCAGCTCCATCGCTTCAGCCAAAAACGTATCACTGGCAGTTGTTGCCCCTGGTATCGCGGAAGCGCTTTTCGCAACTGCAATCGGGCTTGTGGCGGCGATTCCGGCAGTTATCGCTTATAACCGCTTCTCGACCGACCTGGATAAATTCGCCAACCGGCTTGATGATTTCTCCGATGAATTCGAGACATTGATTTCACGCCAGCTTGATGAAGGGAAAATATAACTTAAAAATTGCTGATTTTTGATTGCTGATTGCTGATTTGAAGAACAAATCAAAAATCAAAAATCAAAAATCAAAAATAGGAGCAATATGGGAGCAGCAGTAGGACAACATAAATCCCGCCGGGGACGGAGCAAAGGCCGGATGAGCGAGATTAACGTTACGCCACTGGTTGACGTCATGCTGGTGCTGCTGATCATCTTCATGGTAACCGCGCCGATGATCACCAGCGGCATCAATGTCGATCTCCCTCAAACCGAGGCCGCTGCCAGCCGCACTGACGAAAAGCCACTGGAAATTTCCGTAGATAGGCAAGGCAAAGTCTGGGTCGCCGAAAACGAGATTACAATGGAAAATTTAAGCGCTAAACTAGGCGCTATCCACCAGCAAAACCCTGATAAATTAGTATTTATCCGCGGCGATCAAAAGGTCAATTACGGCCGATTTGCTGAAGTTATGGGCAAGATTAACGCGGCTGGGTTTACTAAATTGACGTTGCTGACCAGCGTTAAGTAGTTATTTTGTAATAAATATTTAACAATAATAGCATAGTATTAAAAACTATGACCGACCTTTCTTCAATAATAAAAATTGCAGAGTTGAGGATTGAGCTTTCACAAGCTCGATTTATTCTCATGGGCTCACAACATGATTTCAACGAATTGTACCCTGCGCTTAGCAGCATGCATCGCCAACTAAGATATTATAGAATTGGACAAGAAGAATTGCCGATTAATCCAGCTATGTTAAGTGAATTTTTGGAACAGAATTTAGGTGCAAATGATTTTGCCGCGATAAAAGCTGACACTTTGGAACAAATTCAAAGAGGTAATATCGTTGCGCTTAACTATGGTGAATTACCTGAATCAGTAAAAGTTGATCCAGAGGATAGTAAAAGAAAAGATCTTTTAACCGCGATGATCCCTTTGTGTTTTATCTCTTGTATTCTGGATGAGATAGAGTCTGGTCGATTAGAAATTCAACCAGTTGAACGGCATGTCTATATCCAATAGATGAATTCATTACCTTAATTCCCATATTGTAATTATACTCCAGACAGTCTAAAAATTGCGGATAAGAAATTTTCCGCATGAATAAAGATCTTCTCAAATCGATTATTTTCCATCTTGTCATCGCGATTTTGCTGGTGATGAGCACGTGGAGCATTTTTTCACGGCATGTGAAACCGCTGGATGAAAAACCGATCGTGGTGCAATTGGCGCCGATTGGTGACAAGACTAATTTGAAACCGGCGCCAAAACGCGATGTGAAACCGCCGCAGCCGAAGAAAGCGGAACCAAAACCGCCAGAGCCAAAAAAGCCAGTGCCGAAACCACCGGAACCGAAAAAGCCTGAGCCGAAAAAACCAGAGCCTAAACAGCCGGATAAGAAACCGGAAAAGAAACCTGAGAAAAAACCGGAAAAACCAAAAATAGATGAGCTGGATAATTTATTAAAGGATCTCGACAAGCCAAAGCCGGACACTAAATCAAGCAATGAGGAAGATACGAAAGAAGACAGCAAATCCGACCAGCCCTTTGACAAAAATTCGCCTGAAGCCTTGGCTGAGAATGATTATATCAGCAAACTAATCCATGATCAGGTCATGAAATGCTGGAGCCCGCCTGCGGGAGGCGCAAATACTAAAAACCTGGCTGTAAAGGTTGATATAGATATTGAGCGCGACGGAACTATGAAATTTATCGGTTTTGGGCCCGGGCAAAACTCCGACCCAATGTATCAGGTGGCAACAGATGCGGCGCGGCGTGCCGTACTTGACCAGGAATGCAACCCATTACGCGAGTTGCCGCCCATAGATAAATACAGTATATGGAAAGAAACCACGATCAATTTCGACCCGAAGGACTATTAATATGAAAATATTTGTTCTGTTTGCATGTATTCTTTTCGCCATGCCGGCAATGGCCGCGGATGCGCCAATGGTGCAAACGCAGAATGAAGAAGATGAAGTTCCGGAAAAAACTATGAGGCAAATCGCGGTTTTGATTTCCAGCCAACTCCGCCCCTGCTGGAAAATTCCCGCTACGTCCAATTATGCACCATTACAGGCAGAAATTAATATCGATCTTCAAGGTTACGTAAAATTTATTGAGTTCGCGGGAGAAATTAGCCCCGATCAGAAAGACTTGGCGCAATCGGTTGAAGATGCAATCGCCGATCCTAATTGCAACCCGATTAAGAAAACGCCGCCGCCACAACTATATGATGTTTGGCAAAATTTAACCTTGCTATTTTCACCTAAAAATTGATATCGCAGATGTCATCCTCGGACTTGATCCGAGGATCCAGCTATATCCTGCCTTGACCAAGAATAAGACTTATAATATGAGATTATAACAACTGGCTTCCTGCCTTCGCCGGGATAACGGATAACTAGAGAGAATTATGAAAAAAATTATATTCGCGTTTCTGATTTTGTTTATATCCCTGCCTGCATCTTCCCATGCGGCGCGGTTGCAGGTTGATGTCACGCAAGGCCAATTCAAGCCGATTCCGATTGCGATTTATGGTTTTAGCGGCAGCGGCACTTCCAGCAGCGTTTTGGAAAGTGTAGTCGCCAACGATTTGGGCGGTACGGGATTATTCGAGCTAATCAACAAAGCCGCATTCGTCGAGAATATGCGTCCCGGCCAGGTTAAACCGACTTTCGCCAGCTGGTCACAGATCGGCGCGCAAGCATTGGTAACCGGCACTGTGCGCGGCTCCGGTTCTGATATTGAAATCGAATTCCGCTTATGGGACGTACTTTCCGGACAGCAGATCGAAGGTTTTGCCTTTACTACTTCCGAACGCGGATTGCGCCGCGTCGCCCATCAAATTTCTGATAAAATCTATGAACGGCTTACCGGCGAAAAAGGTTATTTTGACTCGCGCATAGTTTATGTTGCTGAATCGGGCGCTAAAAACCGGCGTGTCAAACGTTTGGCGATCATGGATCAAGATGGCGCCAACCACCAATTTATCACCGGCGGCAAAACCCTGGTATTAACACCACGCTTCTCACCTGCCGACCAAAAAATCATTTATCTTTCCTTTGCCAACGGCGCACCGCGCGTGCGTACGCTGGAAGTTGAAACCGGCAACGAAAACGTGATTGGTGATTTTCCAGGCATGACTTTTGCACCGCGCTATAATTCCGACGGTAATAGATTATTGCTCTCAATGGCGCTCAATGGCGGCACCGATATTTATGAAACCGACCGCAACGGCGGCGGCAAGCGTCGCCTTACCAGCGGCGGCAGCGCGATTAGTACTACCCCGTTTTATTCGCCGGATAACTCACAAATCGTCTTCAGCTCTGACCGCGGCGGCTCACAAGCGCTTTATCTGATGAATGCCGATGGCAGCAACGTCAAACGCCTGACTTTTGGCAAAGGTAATTACGGCACGCCAGTTTGGTCGCCACGCGGGGATTATATCGCCTTTACCAAGCAGGAAGGCAGCTTCCATATCGGCGTTATCCGCCCGGATGGCACGGGCGAGCGTCTTTTGACCTCCAGCTTCCTCGACGAAGGCCCATCCTGGTCGCCAAATGGCCGGGTTATTGTCTTCACCAGAGGCGAGCGCAATGGGCGCTCACGGCTGCATTCAGTGGATATTACAGGTTATAATGACCGTGTAATTCCGACTCCTGGCGATGCCTCAGACCCGACCTGGTCGCCGCTTTTGAAGTAGATTCGGTGTTAGGTTTTGGGTTTTGGGTGTTGGGGTTTTCCACACAACCCAACACCGATAACCTAAAACCATGTGTCTCCTATGCAACTGCTACTATGCCCCCGCGAGCGCACATAAGATTCATCTTGACTTGATATGCACTATAACTAAAACTCAAGCCCGAAATTCAGCCAGTTCGGCTGGCAAGTTGAATAAAAATTAATTAAGGATATTATTATGATCTCTAGAATTCTTTCCGTACTTTTCCTTTGCGTCCTGGTAGTAGGCTGCGAAACCCCTCCAACTGACGGCGCAAATAGCGCGAACGGTGGTGCTGGTGGCGTTGGTTCTGAAAACGCAGGCGTAGGCGGTGGTGAATTGTCCCCGGGCATTTCTGACACAGTTTATTTCGCATATAACAGCTCTGCGCTTACTTCTGAAGCAACTGCAGTTCTTGCAAAACAAGCTGAATACCTGAAAGGTAACTCTACTTCAGTTGTTATCGAAGGCCATTGCGATGAGCGCGGTACTCGTGAATACAACCTTGCACTCGGTGAACGCCGTGCCAATGCCACTAAGCAATTCCTCGTGAATGCAGGTGTGCCAGCAGCTCGCGTTTCAACGATCTCTTATGGTAAAGAACGCCCTGTAGCGACAGGCTCTGATGAAGAATCATGGGCTCTCAACCGCCGCTCGGTTACTGTTGCCAAGTAAGACTTGAAGCAACCTAATATTTAAGCCCGCCGGAAAAATCTGGCGGGCTTTTTTATTGCTTTTTCCGCTGGCCCACATATATTTGAACAATGAAAAAATTATTCAGCGCATTAGCAATTTTATCCATTTCCCTGGCCGCACAAGCGGCGGACCAGACTGATTCATCAATCGCAATCGCGACTCTCACCGCCAAGGTTACCAATCTCGAAGAGGAAAACCGCCGCCTGACCGGTAAAGTCGACGAGCTGCAGCACAGCATCGACCTGGCACGTAAAGACATCGCCGCCGCACAAGCAGTAGGGGCCAAACCTGCCCCAACTACTGAACCCTTAGTCGTCGGCCAAACGGCAAAGGCCAGCGCCGCCGATGGCAGCACCGTGACCAAACCAAATCCATATGTAACCAAAGTTGCCCCAGTTTCGTCAGAAACATTAGACACCGAGTTCGACGAAATTTTCAAAAGCGTCGTCTCCGAAGATTACAAAACCGCGCGTCCGGCCTTGAAAGTGTTTGTCGAAAAACATCCCGGTACCGAACAATCAGGTGAAGCATATTTCTGGCTCGGCGAAATTGCCTGGAGCGAACGTGATTTCAATACTGCAGCTATCAATTATCTGAAAGGTTATAAAGAAGCGCCGACCGGCGATAAAGCCTCCGAAAATATCTTGAAAATGGCGCTGACTTTGAAGGAATTGGGCAAGAAAGAAGAAGCTTGCAAATATGTTGCCAGGTTTGAAACTGAGTTCCCGGACGCGCATAGCGACTTGAAAGGCAAAGCCTCTGCGGCAAAGACTGAGTTAGGTTGCAAATAGATGTTAGACGTCAGGCGTCAGGCGTCGGAGTTTTTTTCCAAATATAAGATACAAGGGAAAATCGCCATAGCCTGTTCCGGTGGGGCAGATAGTATGGCGCTGGCTTATTTGCTCTCACAAGCCCATGAAGTAGTAGCGTTAATCGTTGATCATGGCCTACGCGCCGCATCCGCAGCAGAAGCAAAAAAAGCGGCGAAGATTCTTGATGGGCTGGGAATTGAAAATGTAATTCTCAAAAAAAAGAACAAAATAAAATCCAACCTGCAAGAAGAAGCGCGCAAACTTCGCTACGGGTTAATGACAGATTATTGCCGCCGCCATAAAATCAAATATCTGGCCACGGCACATCACGCCGAGGACAATGCCGAAACTTTCCTCCTGCGCCTTTCCCGTGGCAGCGGTCTGGACGGGCTTTCCGGGATTGCCGAAATCAACGAAATGCAAGGAGTCAAAATCATCCGCCCAGTTTTGCGGTTTTCAAAAGATGAATTGAAAAAGGCTTTAATTCTCAAAAAAATCAAATGGGTGGAGGATCCGACCAATAAGACCGGCAAATATAAACGCAACAAATTGCGGCAGGCATTAGGCAACTTGGAAGATGCGGAGCTAATCACCAGCCGTATCAACGACGCCGCCGAGAATCTTGCGCGGGTGCGGGATTTCATCGAATTAGAGAGTGCCAAAGCCTATCAAACTTGCGTTTCCTCAAGCCGTCTGGATATCAAAAAACTAGGGCAATTACATGACGAAATCGCCTATCGTGTGTTATCACAATTAATTATGCGCGTGTCGGGAAGTGAAAAAAAGCCGCGATTTGAGAAGCTTAAGCGGCTGAAAAATGACCTTTTAATGGGTAAAACAAGGACTTTGAACGGGCTAATTTTCCGCCCAAAACAGGGCGAAATCATCATAAGCATTGAGAAACCTGGGCAATGACACTATATTTAAAGACATCATGAAAAATACCAGCAAAAATATATTCCTGTGGGCGCTAATAATTTTTGGCGTATTCGTTATAAGCCAATATGTTATGGACGCCAACAATGCCGGGGATTATCCGGAAACTGAATATTCAGTAGTGCTTGACGCGATCGGGAGCAAGCAAGTTCAAGATATCACCGTTGAGGGCACAGAGTTGCGTGGTTTCCACCTGCGCGGACATATGAAAGGGGGCAAAGGCTTCTCCGCCAACGCATTCGCCGGGCAAAACCTGATGGATGCGCTACAGGAAAACAAAATCAAATTCGATTACCGCAAGGAAGATTCCACCTCCTCAAATATTTGGATGCTGGTGAGCAATTTGCTGCCGTTGATCTTGTTGTTCGGTGTGTGGATTTATTTCATGCGCCAGATGCAAGGCGGCGGAAAATCCGGCAGCGGCGGCGGCGGACCGTTCAGCTTTGGCCGCTCGCGTTCCAAATTGATGAGTGAAAGCCAAAAGAAAATTACATTCAAGGACGTCGCCGGAATCGAGGAAGCGAAGGAAGAGCTTTCCGAAATCGTAGATTTCCTCAAAGACCCGGGCAAATTCCAAAAACTTGGGGCACGCATCCCGCGCGGCGCTTTGTTAGTTGGCCCCCCGGGTACAGGTAAAACATTATTAGCCCGCGCAATTGCCGGTGAAGCTGGCGTTCCGTTTTTTTCAATCTCCGGTTCCGACTTCGTGGAAATGTTCGTCGGCGTCGGCGCTTCCCGCGTGCGTGATATGTTTGAGCAAGGCAAGAAAAATGCGCCATGTATTATCTTCATCGACGAGATTGACGCCGTAGGACGCAAACGCTCCGCAGGCGTTGGCGGTAGCCACGAGGAGCGCGAACAAACACTCAACCAAATGCTTGTGGAAATGGACGGATTTGACGCTAATGAAGGCGTTATCATTATCGCCGCCACCAACCGCCCTGATGTTCTCGATCCTGCCCTGTTGCGCCCGGGCCGGTTTGATCGCCAGGTGACGGTATCATTACCAGATATCGCCGGACGCGAAGCAATTTTGAACGTGCATTTGAAAAATATCCCGATCGCCCCAGATGTTGAACCCCGCACAATTGCGCGTGGTACTCCCGGCTTCTCCGGCGCGGAATTGGCCAATATTGCCAATGAAGCAGCGTTGCTCGCGGCACGGCGTAACAAGAAATTGGTGACGATGCGCGAGTTGGAAGAAGCCCGCGACAAAGTTATGATGGGTGTTGAACGCCGCTCAATGATTATGCCGGATGAGGAAAAGAAACTCACCGCATATCACGAAGCCGGCCACGCTGTTGTCGGTATCCACCTTCCCGCCTCCGACCCAATCCACAAAGCCACAATCATGCCGCGCGGAAGGGCGCTGGGTATGGTGATGCGTTTGCCGGAAAATGATAAACTCTCGGTCACAGTCGAAAAACTGGAAGCGGATCTCGCGGTTTCCATGGGCGGGCGTGTAGCGGAGGAATTGGTTTTCGGGCCGTCTAAAGTCACCAGCGGCGCTTCATCCGACATCAGCCAGGCGACGCATATTGCGGAAAGCATGGTGATGCGCTGGGGCATGAGCCCGAAACTGGGGCCGATAAATTATGCTTCTGATGAGGAAGAATATTACATGAAAGACAAGGTTTCCCCGGAAACGAAGCAGGTTATCGATTCTGAAATCAAGCGTATTATTCACGAAGGTTATGAGCTTGCGCGCAGTCTTTTGACCAAGTTCCGCAACGAATTGGAAATTGTGGCGCAGGCATTGCTGGAATATGAAACGCTGTCAGGTGACGAAATCAAAGAATTGCTGGAAGGCAAAAAACTTGCCAAGCCGACGGTGAAGGAATTTGCTTCCATTGAAGGTGCGCCGACACGTAAATCTGGTTTGCCGGAAGCCGGAATCAAAAAAGAGATCAAACCGAAAGAAGATAGGCCGTCAACATAAACAAAACCGTCGCCCGCCGGATGACGGAGTCTGGAGGTTCTTGTAAACGCCAGACTCCGCAACAAGTGCGGGGTGACATTTGAGAGGAAGTAAATGAGTATAGAAGCTAAGTTAAAAACACTCGGGATTGAACTACCACAAGCAGTGGCGCCGGTGGCGAATTATGCTTCATTCACCCGCAGCGGCAACCTGATTTTTATCTCCGGCCAGATCAGCCAAATCAAAGGTAAACTCGGCGTTGATATTGATACTGAACATGGCTACGCCGCCGCCAAGGAATCGACAATTTCGTTATTATCGCAGCTGAAACTCGCCTGTGGTGGTGATTTTAGCAAAGTTAAATCCTGCATCAAACTCGGTGTTTTTGTAAATTCCAAAGATGATTATATTGCCCAGCCGCATGTCGCCAACGGCGCTTCCGACCTGATCGCAGAAGTCATCGGCAAACACGCGCGTGCCGCGGTATCATGCAACTCGCTGCCACTAGGTGTTGCAGTAGAAGTGGACGGCATTTTCGAGGTTCAATAATGAGAAACCGGCTTTTAGCTCTTAGCCTTTTGCTTTTGGCGGCGTGTAGCGGCACTGGCCATACCGGCAGCGGCGTTAGCTATAGCCACAATCCTAATGCGATCTGCCCTGCTCCAATTGTAACCGCGCCGGAGGTCAGCGCCGGGTTTGCCGCATATCCTGAAAACTCCCTGATAAAGAATTTTTACCGCCATTATATGAGACAGCAGCAGGAATTAGCAGCTTTCCAAATGCATAAAGTTGAGAACTGCCCGCCGGCTTTCTGGGTGCAAGATAATGTCGCCGGAGAATTCCACGTCATGCCTGAAGGCCACCCAATGCGGGAATTTTTCAAAACCTATGTCGCCCAGCAACGCTCGCTTGATGCTTATTACGCAATGGGGCCAAAATGACGCGTAAATATTTTGGCACTGATGGAATACGCGGCACTGCCAATAGCGAATTGACGGCCGAATTGGCATTGAAACTCGGCATGGCAGCCGGCCATTATTTCGCCCGCGGCGGTCACAAACATAAGGTGATCATCGGCAAAGACACCCGCCTTTCCGGCTATATGATCGAACCTGCGCTCACCGCCGGTTTCATCAGTATGGGCATGGATGTGATCCTCGTCGGCCCACTCCCGACTCCGGCAATTTCGATGCTCACCAATTCAATGCGCGCCGATTTGGGCGTGATGATTTCCGCTTCGCATAATCCATATCAGGATAACGGGATCAAGATTTTCCAGAATGACGGGCAGAAGCTTTCTGATGATATCGAGCACGAAATTGAAACCCTGATGGATTCGGATTTGAACTCGAAACTGGTCGAACCCGCCAATCTCGGCAAAGCACGCCGTTTAGAAAATGCCCGCGGAAGATATATAGAATTCGTGAAAAATTCGATTCCCAAAAATAAGAACCTGGAGGGTTTGAAAATCGTCCTCGATTGCGCCAATGGCGCGGCATATTATGTTGCACCAATAATCCTCACCGAACTGGGCGCAGAAGTAATCACCATCAACGCCAGCCCGAATGGCTACAACATCAACGACAAATGCGGCTCAACTTATCCTGATGCCATGCAGAAAAAAGTTGTTGCGGAAGGCGCGGATCTTGGCATTGCACTCGATGGCGACGCTGACCGTTTGGTGATGTGCGATGAAAAAGGCAAATTGATTGATGGCGATCAGTTACTGGCAGTTATTGCTTCAGACATGACCAAAGCAGGAAGAATGAGCAATCTCTGCGTGGTTTCCACGGTGATGTCGAATCTGGGCCTGGAACATTATCTAAAATCCATCGGCCTAACACTCCACCGCACACAGGTCGGCGATCGTTATGTTGCCGAAGAAATGCGCGCGCAGAAATGCAATTTAGGCGGTGAGCAGAGCGGGCATATAATTTTGAGTGATTATAATACTACCGGTGATGGCTTAGTTGCCGCATTACAGGTTTTGGCGGCTTTGAAAAGTGCGGAAAACCCAATGAGCCAGGTTGCGCAAGCCTTCAAACCCCTGCCCCAAATCCTGAAAAACTTCCGCTATGAGACTGGGCAAAATCCAGACAAAATTATTGCTAACGCCAAGAAAACGATAGATGCCGCAGAGAAGAAATTGAACGGCACCGGAAGAATTTTAATCCGCAAATCCGGCACCGAGCCATTGATACGTGTGATGGCGGAAGGACAGGACAAGGCTGAGGTGGAAAAGGTGACGGAAACCATAATAAAAAGTTTTTCGGCTTAAGTTATTTAAAAACTTATCCAAAACTTGAACATTCCTAAATTCCAGCTAAAACCTTAGCATGGTCAAACTTACCATCGATGATAAACAGATCGAAGTCGAAGCAGGCACTGTGCTGATCCAAGCTTGTGAGCAGCTCGGCGTGGAAATTCCGCGGTTTTGTTATCATGAGCGGCTTGCCATTGCGGGCAACTGCCGGATGTGCCTGGTGGAAGTCTCGCCCGGGCCGCCGAAGCCGCAAGCTTCCTGCGCGCTGCCGGTGGCGGAAGGGATGGTGGTGAAGACCAATTCGCCGATGGTGAAAAAAGCGCGTGAGGGCGTGATGGAATTCCTCCTCATCAACCACCCGCTTGATTGCCCGATTTGCGACCAGGGCGGCGAATGTGATTTGCAAGACCAATCAATGTATTTTGGCCGTGCCGGATCGCGTTATCCTGAGGCAAAACGCGCCGTGCCGGAAAAATATATGGGGCCATTGGTGAAAACCGAAATGACGCGCTGTATTCATTGCACGCGCTGTATCCGCTTTACTGACGACGTCGCCGGAATCGAAGAAATGGGCGCGTTGAACCGCGGCGAACATATGGAAATCACCTCATATCTGGAAAAATCCCTGACCTCTGAATTATCAGCTAACGTAGTTGATTTATGCCCGGTTGGCGCACTTACCTCAAAACCATACGCATTCAAAGGCCGCCCCTGGGAGTTGAAAAAAACTGAAAGTATTGATGTAATGGACGCGGTCGGCAGCAATATCCGCATTGATACGCGCGGCAATGAGGTGATGCGGATTTTACCGCGCAACCATGATGACATTAACGAGGAATGGATTTCCGACAAAACCCGCCACGCTTGTGACGGTTTAAAAGTACAGCGCCTCGACCGGCCTTATTTACGGGTGAACGGTAAACTGCAACCTGTGAACTGGGATGAGGCGTTCAATGCGATCGCCAAGAAAATGTCGAAGTTGAAAGGTGAGGAAATGGCGGTGATTGCCGGTGACCAGGTGGATGCGGAAACCATGTTCGCAGCGAAAAAATTATTCAACAGCTTGAAATGCGAAAACCTCGAATGCCGCCAGGATGAAGCGCATCTCGACACCGGCAATCGCGGCGCATATTTATTCAACACCACAATTGCCGGAATCGAACAAGCTGATGCATTGTTATTAATCGGCACCAACCCGCGTTGGGAAGCGCCGCTGGTCAACCACCGCATCCGCAAAACTTTCCTGCGCGGTGGTTTGAAAATTGCCAATATCGGTGAGGAAACAGACCTTAATTATAAATACCAACACTTGGGCGAATCCCCGGAATTAATCACCAGCGATGCCGTGAAAAAGTTTTTCGCCGGTGCCAAAAAACCGATGCTGATAATCGGCAATGCCGCCCTCACCCGCCCGGATAGCGCCGCGATTCTATCCAGCGCGAAATTAATCGCCGAAAAATATAACCTGATCCAAGACACCGAAAACTGGAACGGTTTCAACATCCTCCACACCGCCGCCTCGCGCGTTGCCGGTTTGGATCTGGGCTTCACTTCCAATCGGCAATCGGCAATCGGCAATCATAAATTACTCTACCTCCTCAGCGCCGACGAAACCGATTTGAGCAAATACAAAAGCGCATTCATCATCTACCAGGGCCATCACGGCGACAAAGGTGCGCATGCCGCCGATGTTGTGCTGCCGGGCGTGGCGTATACCGAAAAGGACGGAATTTATTTAAACCTCGAAGGCCGCGTGCAACACACCAAACAAGCCGCCTTCCCGCCGGGCGAGGCTCGAGAAGATTGGAAAATCATCCGCGCCCTTTCTGAAATTGCGGGCAAAACTCTCCCCTTCAATACATTGGAAGAATTGCGCACCGAATTATTCAAAGAAGCCCCCCATTTTGCAAAATTAGACGTTATTACTCCAGCCAAATGGAGCTGGGGCGCCTCAATTCGGCAATCGGCAATCGGCAATCAACCTTTCACCTACCCAATCCAAAACTTCTACATGACCGACCCAATCTCCCGCAACTCGCGCACGATGGCGCAGTGTATGGAGATGGTTGCTTCGACGGGTAAGGAGGAGGCGTGATTCAGAGTTCAGAGTTCAGAGTTCAGAGTTCAGTGTCATCCTCGGGCTTGACCCGAGGATCCAGGGTCGCGATCTCACAAGCCCTAGATTCCCGCCTTCGCGGGAATGACGGTTTCCTTGAGGAGGTTGTGTGAGCGAACGGTATTATAAATTGTATGCTTATATTTATGCGACAATGCTTATTTTTATGTACATTCTTCAAACTGTACTAATCTATTATAAAATTAAACATGATACATTTGGTATGACCGCTTTAGCCTTTGCTGGACTAGCTAATATGTATTATTTAAATCTTCTAAAAAAAGGTAAATTATATAAAAACGACAAAGTAAATGAGGAAGTACCAGTTACGCCTAGAGATAAAATTATTCTTATATTTTTAATTATTTTAGGAGTTTTTTTCCTTATTCAGAATATAATTTTGAATTCTATTTCAATTTATAATTATTTTGAGAATCCTAGCGCTATGACGGAGGCCAAATAATGGATTGGGCTGCTGCATACAATGAATACCTCTACCCTCTCCTGAAAATCCTTGGGCGGATTGTGCTGATTATTTTGCCGCTGATCATTGCCATGGCTTACCTGACGCTGATGGAGCGTAAGGTCATTGCCGCGATGCAGATGCGGAAAGGCCCTAATGTCGTTGGGCCGTTCGGCCTGTTGCAGCCGTTTGCGGATGGGGTGAAGTTGATGTCTAAGGAGTTGATTTTGCCCACCGAATCCAACAAGGTGCTGTTTGTGTTAGCGCCGGTGATTACGTTTACGCTGGCGATGGCTGGCTGGGCGGTGATTCCGTTTGGGGCGGGGCTGGTGCTGGCCGATATCAATGTCGGCGTGTTGTATTTGCTGGCGATTTCGTCGCTTGGGGTTTACGGCATCATCATCGCCGGCTGGGCTTCCAACTCCAAATACCCGTTCCTCGGCGCCATCCGCTCGGCGGCGCAGATGGTTTCTTATGAGGTTTCGATTGGACTGGTCATCATCACCGTTTTGCTTTGCGCGGGGTCGTTGAACCTTTCCGCAATAGTCAACGCGCAGAAAGGCATGTGGTATATCATCCCGCTTTTCCCGATGTTCGTCATCTTTTTTATCTCGATCCTCGCCGAAACCAACCGCCACCCATTTGACCTCCCGGAAGCCGAAGCCGAGCTGGTTTCCGGTTACAATGTCGAATATTCCTCGATGATTTTCGCCATGTTTTTCCTCGGCGAATATATGAACATGATCCTGATGAGCGCCAATGCCACGATATTATTCCTCGGCGGCTGGCTGCCCCCAATGGCGAGCCTCTCCTTCATCCCCGGCCCAATCTGGTTCGCGCTAAAGATTGTCGCCTGCCTCTTCATCTTCATCTGGGCCCGCGCCACTTTGCCGCGCTACCGCTATGACCAGTTGATGCGATTGGGTTGGAAGGTGTTTTTGCCACTGTCGCTGCTCGGTGTGGTTGCGGTGGCTGGGGTTCTGGTTTATTTTGGCTGGTTGCCGGATAGTACCGAAAAAACTACTCAATACCCAAAAGAGGTTTCTATCTTTATCGATGATTTAAACAATTGCCGGAATTATATTGATCCTCGTAATGATACAAATCGAGCAAAGGACAGTGATAAGGACCAAAGGGAACAGGTTTATAAATATTGCCATAGTTTGAATGAAGTTGATGCTATGGTAAAAAAATATCAGAATAACGATTCTATCGTAGAAGCAATATTAGGAGCTAATCCGCCAAGTGAATAGATTCAAAATCACATCGCTGCTACTTTTGGAAATCGTTGCCGGATTCTGCAAAACGCTGAAATATTTCTTTTTCCAGCCCTCGGTAACTCTGAACTACCCATACGAAAAAGGCCCGCTTTCCCCGCGTTTCCGTGGTGAGCATGTGCTGCGGCGTTATCCTAACGGTGAAGAGCGGTGCATTGCCTGTAAGCTTTGCGAGGCGATTTGTCCGGCGCAGGCGATTACGATTGAGGCGGATGTACGCGAGGATGGTTCGCGGCGCACCACGAAATATGATATCGACATGACCAAATGCATCTATTGCGGTTATTGCGAGGAAGCCTGCCCGGTTGATGCGATTGTCGAGGGGCCGAATTTTGAGTTTGCGACTTATACGCGCGAGGAATTGTTCTATGACAAGGACAAGCTACTTTCCAATGGTGACCGCTGGGAAAAGGAAATCGCCGCCAACTTGATCGAGAGGGCAAAGTTCAGATGATCGCCAATCACAAAGCCCCGTCATTGCGAGCGAAGCGCGGCAATCCAGGATTGCAAACTCCGCGCTGGATTGCTTTGCGCGGGCTCGCAATGACAAATTTGGGAGGTGGTAAAATATGATTGCCGCTATCATGTTTTATGCTTTCGGTTTCATCCTCGTCAGCTCCGCGCTGATGGTAGTAACGTTACGCAACCCCGTACATTCGGTACTATTCCTGATCCTCGCTTTTTTCAACGCTGCCGCACTCTTCATCATGCTTGGCGCCGAGTTCCTGGCCATGTTACTGATAATCGTTTATGTCGGCGCGGTTGCCGTTCTATTCCTATTCGTGGTGATGATGCTCAATGTCGAAGTAGAAACTTTCCGCCGCGGGTTGACGAAATATTCGCATGCCGGATTTGTCATCGCTACTTTTTTGCTGACACAAATGGTGATTCTTTTCACACAAATGGACAAAGTCGCCGCCATGCCGTTTCGCCTGTCGCAACCAATCAAAACCGGCGTCACCAATACAGCCGCGCTCGGCCAAGTAATTTATACTGATTACGCTTTCGCCTTCCAAATTTCCGGAATGATCCTGTTAGTAGCGATGATCGGCGCCATCGTCCTCTGCTTCTATCCACGCGAGCGTATGCGCAAGCAGAAAATCAACACCCAGGTCAACCGCAAACGCCGCGATACGCTGGAAATTGTCAAAGTCGAAACCGGCAAGGGAGTGTCATAATGGAAATCAGAAAAGCCCCGTCATTGCGAGCCCGAGCGAAGCAATCCAGCGCGGAGTTTGCGACCCTGGATTGCCGCGTCGCCACGCTCCTCGCAATGACTAATTTGGGAGGTGTATGGGAATAGGTTTAACTCACTACCTCATCCTCGCCGCAATAATCTTCGTCATCGGCGTCACCGGATTATTCATCAACAAAAAATCCATCATCACAATTTTGATGTCTGTGGAGCTGATGCTGCTCGCCGTAAACATAAATTTCGTCGCCTTCTCCGTGCATTTGCATGATCTGGTTGGACAGGTTTTCACACTTTTCATATTAACCGTAGCCGCCGCCGAAGCCGCGATTGGACTGGCGATATTAGTAGCGTTTTTCCGAAACACGAAAACGATCCATGTCGAAGATATTAGTGAGTTGAAGGGGTAAATTATGGGTTTTATTTTTGGTATTTTTAAGTTCTTTTTTAAACTTGCTATTTTTATTTTAGTAGTAGGAGTTGGGTTTGTTGCTTGGGCGCAAATACAAAAGGATAATAAAGCGGTTGTTCACTTTAATGATGGCAGCAGTTTTTCCTTGCAAGCCTCCGGTAATTGGTTCGCTGATAATACGGTACAAAATGAATTAATGAAAAAATACTCGGTTTCTCCAGACCTTGCCCGGCAAGCTTTTCTTTTAAAAAAGGGAAACGAGGAAAAGGAATTTATCACCATCGCTTCTTATGATTCTTCCCCATCAAAAGGATGCTATAAACAAATCCCCCAGAAAACTGACATAGCCGCCCCTATGGGAAACGTGACGTATTGTTTCATGGGCATAAAAGATTCGCCTGAACGAGTTATGGTTTTCTTATACCCAATCAGCTCGAATAAAGAGGCTTGGGTTATGGTAATTGAAACTACCTATAAAAATAATTCATCGGAAATTATGCCAATACTTCAATCAGCAAAATATGAGTCAAAATAATGAAGAAATATTTTTTAGTTTTATTACTCATATTATCCTCCGCCCCCGCACTCGCTGCGGCGCCAAAGTCCGGGCCGGATCAAGTTCCGGAGCGTAAGGAAATGCCGAAACCGGCGGTGGTTCCGGTATATACGCCGCCGGGCCATATCAAGATCGATCCGCCGAGCGGGTGGGTTGCGGATAACCAATCCGGCGTGGCGCAAGGTGTATCAATCGTGTTTTATCCTAAAGGTGGTTCGTGGCAGAATTCTCCGGCTGTGCTGTATTTGCGCACATCCGACCGCATCAACGGCAGCGTGCAAAAAATCATTGATGAGGATATTGCCAGCTACCAGGATATCAACTCGAATGTAAAAGTTTATGACGACACCAACTTGTTTACCAAAGATGGTGCGCTGGCATTGGTCAAAAAATTGAAAGATGACAAATCCGGAAATATGGAAGAAATCGCTTATATCCTCCAGGACGAGACCATTTCCATCATCACTTTGAACGCGCGTAATGAGAAAGAGGCGAAAAAAGTTTATCCGGCGTTCAAAAACCTGGTGACTTCATACCAGTTCATCGACGAAGACCGGGATGAGTTTAGTAATGAGATAGACGAAGAAAGCACCGGAACTGAAACCGAAAACGGAGTGCCGCAAGAATGATCCTAGCCAAAATCATATCCACTAACCATGTCATCCCCGCGCAGGCGGGAATCCAGAGCTTGTGGAGTGTACGGCCCTGGATCCCCGGGTCAAGCCCGAGGATGACAAACTTGGGAGAATGGAATTGATCCTAGCCAAAATCATATTATTTGCGCCGTTACTGGGAGCCGTGTTCACCGGGTTGCAGACGCAAATTATCAGCGCCAGGCTGGCGCAAGTAGTGACTACCGGCTTGTTGTTCGTGGCGGCCATCGCATCACTTTATATGTTCAACAACGTCGCAATTCTGCAGCATCCGCAACATGTGACATTGGTAAAATGGATTTACTCTGGTGATTTCAAAGCCAATTGGTCGATATTGATCGACCCATTAACCGCCGTGATGCTGGTGGTGGTAACCGGCGTTTCCTCATTAGTACATTTATACTCGATCGGTTATATGGACGAAGATCCGCACAAGCAGCGCTTCATGGCCTATCTTTCGCTGTTCACGTTCTTCATGTTGATCCTGGTTACTGCCGATAATTTCATCCAATTGTTCGTCGGCTGGGAAGGCGTGGGCTTATGTTCATATTTGCTCATCGGTTTTTGGTTCTACAAAGATTCCGCCAATGCCGCCGCGATTAAAGCATTTGTCGTCAACCGCATCGGCGATTTCGGTTTCATTCTCGGTATCGCCGCAATATTCCTGCTTTTTGGCTCGGTAAATTTCCACGATGTTTTCTCCGCCGCCACCGCGAATAGCAAAATAACCTGGAATATCCTTGGCTATGACATTAACGCCATTACGCTGGCCTGTATCCTCCTCTTCATCGGCGCTTGCGGCAAAAGCGCGCAATTTGGACTGCATACATGGCTCCCTGACGCAATGGAAGGCCCTACCCCGGTTTCTGCACTCATCCACGCCGCAACAATGGTAACCGCCGGCGTATTCATGATCGCCCGCTGCTCGCCATTATTTGAACTCTCATTAACCGCGCGTGAAATCGTAACTGTAGTTGGTGCATTCACCGCGATATTTGCGGCGACAATTGCGCTTACGCAAAATGATATCAAAAAAGTAATCGCATATTCCACCTGCTCTCAACTAGGCTATATGGTTTTTGCCTGCGGTTTGTCGGCTTATCAAGCCGGTATATTCCACCTCGCCACTCACGCATTTTTCAAAGCCTTATTATTCCTCGGCGCTGGCTCGGTGATTCACGCAATGCATCACGAACAGGATATTCGCAAAATGGGCGGGTTGTGGAAGAAGATTCCGCTGACATATGCATTGTTCTGGATTGGCACATTGGCGATTACCGGGATTCCGTTCCTGGCCGGATATTATTCCAAAGAAGCAATCCTCGGCATGGCATATAATGGCCATACTGAAACTGCGCAATTCGCATTCATAATGGGCGCTATTACCGCGTTGCTGACTTCATTTTATTCATTCCGCCTGCTGTTCCTCACATTCCACGGACAGACGCGTGCTGACCATCATACATTCGACCATGCGCATGAATCGCCGCCTACTATGATGATTCCGCTGATTATATTGTCGCTAGGCGCGATATTCTCAGGCTGGTATGGCGAAGAAATCCTGCATGTATTATCGCCCAATGCCGGCTTCTGGTATGGTGCACTGCCTGGCAATCCAGCCTTAGAACATATCCACCCGCCGGAATGGATTGTGCCGGGTGTAGTAACGATGGGCGTGATCGCGGCGGTGATTTATATCTGGAAATTATCAATTGCCGAAAGTTTAGCTAAAGCCCTTAAGCCATTATACCTGGCGAGCTTGAACAAATGGTATATTGATGAAATCTATAACGCCGTATTTGTCCGCCCGACATTCAAAATCGCCAATTTCTTCTGGCGCGAAGTTGATGTGAAGCTGGTTGACGGAATGCCTAACGGCGCCGCAAATATTTCCAGCCGTTTCGGTGCGCGTTTGAAAGCATTCCAGACCGGATTTATTTACCAATATTCTTTGGTGATGATTTTGGCGCTGGCCGTCTTAAGCAGTATCTTTATATTCAGGAAATGATGGATAATTTTACACAATCGTCATTGCAAGCAAAGCGAAGCAATCCAGGGACGGAGTGCGCGAACCTGGATTGCCGCGTCGCTATGAAGAGCGAGGTGGCGAAATGATGAACCTGCCGCTACTATCAATCCTGATTTTCCTGCCCATCCTTGCGGCGGCGGTGCTGTTTACCATGCGCCAGCCGGGGGCGAAGACTATTCGTAATATTGCGCTGGCAACGACTTTCCTTAATTTCATGATTTCACTATTGATGTGGAAGTTTTTTGATGCTGGCATTGCCGATTTCCAATTCGTCGAAAAATATCAATGGGTGCGCGGTTATAATATAAATTATTATCTCGGCGTCGATGGAATTTCGCTGGTGATGATTATGCTCACTACTTTCCTGATGCCGCTTTGCATACTTGCCAGCGCACATATCACCGAGCGTTTGAAAGAATATATGATCGCCTTTTTGGTGATGGAAGGAATTATCATCGGCGTATTCGCATCATTAGATGCGGTATTATTCTATCTCTTCTTCGAGGGCGTATTGATCCCAATGTTCTTGATCATCGGCGTATGGGGCGGACAAAACCGGATTTATGCCGCGTTCAAATTTTTCCTCTACACACTCGCCGGTTCGGTATTGCTGCTGGTGGCATTGATCTACATGTATGGCTACACCCACACAACCTCTATCCCGGTTCTGATCGAGCGCATGCCATATCTTGGGGTTCAGGAACAAATCTGGCTGTGGCTGGCTTTATTCGCCTCCTTCGCCGTCAAAGTTCCGATGTGGCCGCTGCATACGTGGTTGCCCGATGCACACGTGCAGGCACCAACCGCCGGTTCGGTGATATTAGCCGGTGTTTTGCTAAAACTCGGCGCATACGGATTCCTCCGCTTCTCGTTGCCGATGCTTCCCGATGCCAGTTATGTCTTCACCCCGCTGGTTTATTCACTCAGCATTATCGCTATCATTTATACATCGCTGGTCGCGCTGGTACAGGAAGATATGAAAAAACTGATCGCTTATTCCTCCGTCGCGCATATGGGTTTCGTAACATTGGCGATTTTCACCTTCACCCAACAGGGAATCGACGGCGCATTATTCCAGATGATTTCACACGGCTTGGTTTCCGGCGCCCTTTTCCTCTGTGTCGGTGTAGTATATGAGCGCATGCACACCCGCGAAATCGGCCGTTTCTCCGGCCTTGCGCACAAGATGCCGAAATATGCGTTGGTGTTCATGGTCTTCACAATGGGCTCAGTGGGACTACCGGCAACTTCCGGTTTCGTCGGCGAGTTCCTGACCTTTATGGCTATATTCCAGGTCAATAAAATTGTCGCCGCCTTGTCCGCTACCGGGGTTATCCTTGGCGCGGCATATATGTTATGGCTATACCGCCGCGTAATGTTCGGCGAGTTGAACGAAGAATCGGCAAAGATGCAGGATTTGAACGGGACAGAATTTTTAAGCCTGGGAGTTCTTGCTATCCTGGTGATAATATTCGGGGTTTATCCGGAAAGTATTTTTGAATTGACCCGCGCAACTGTTGAAAACCTAATTGGCCAAACCCAAAGATGATGGAAAACCTGCAATTGATAATTCCTGAATTAGTGTTGGCATTAGGTGCGCTTGCCGTGCTGATGATCGGCGTTTATGCGCCTGCCAAAAGCAGCATCCTCATCTCCACCCGCCTTTCCGCCTTCATCTTGCTGGGCGCATTATTCGCGGTTATATTTCTGCCGCACGAAACCAAAATCATTTTCAACGGTCTTTACCGCTTTGATAATTTCGGCATTTTCGCCAAATCCATTTTGATCTTCAGCGCCGCACTGGTGTTGATTTTATCTTTCAACTTCATCGAAGACAAAACTAATAACTTAAGCTTTGAATATCCAATCCTCATCCTCACTTCCCTACTCGGCATGGTGATTATGGTCTCGGCGAATGATTTGCTGACATTGTATCTCGGCCTTGAATTGCAGTCCTTAAGCCTTTATATCCTCGCTGGCAGCCGGCGCGAAGATAAACGCGCCACTGAAGCCGCAATCAAATATTTTGTCCTCGGCGCATTAGCCAGCGGCATTTTATTATACGGAATCAGCTTGGTTTACGGCTATCTAGGCTCAACCAACTTCACCAATATACTCACCGTCCTGCAAGGACAAGCCGCGCTTTCCAAAGGCGTTATTGTAGGATTGGTTTTCATTATAATCGGCCTCGCCTTCAAACTTTCCGCGGCGCCATTCCATATGTGGACGCCGGATGTTTATGAGGGTGTGCCAACGCCGGTCACCGCTTATTTCGCCATCGTGCCTAAACTGGCGGCGGTATCATTATTCATCCGCCTGCTAATTGGCGGCCCATTCGCCGGATTCGCTTTCCAATGGCAACAAGTGGTAATCGTGATTTCAGTTCTTTCAATGCTGGTCGGCGCATTCGGCGCAATCTGGCAAAGCAATATCAAACGCCTCCTCGCCTATAGCTCCATCGGCCATGTTGGCTATGCGCTGCTTGGCATCGTCGCCAATACGCAGCAGGGCGTGCAAAGCGTGCTTGCATATATGGTAATTTATATCTTGAGCAGCATCGCCATCTTTGCATATCTCCTGTCTTTAAAAACCAAGGACGGGTTGATCGAGAAAATCGACGACTTTAAAGGTTTGAGCAGCCGTCATCCCGTCGTGGCACTGATGCTATCTTTCCTGATGTTCTCTTTCATCGGCCTTCCCTTCCCGCCATTCCCAGGATTCTTCGCCAAGTTCTTCATTTTCGCCGCGCTTATGCAGCAGAAGTTTTATATCATCGCAGTTATCGGCATCCTTGCCTCAGTAGTCGCCGCATATTATTACCTGCGCATCGTCAAGATCATGTATTTTGACAAACCGGAAGGCACAACACGCCTGACACTCAAATTAGATTTCACCTCCAGCTTTATAATCGCCATCTCCGCACTGCTTAGCCTATTGATTTTCATCAATCCGGCATTGTTGATGGATGCTTGTTATTCCGCCGTTTCCGGTCTATTCTAAGGAAGATGGAAATACTTGAATATGATGAACTGGAAAGCACCAATGATGAGCTGCGTAAACTAGCTGAAAAACGCGCCGCCAACTTCACCGTCGTCACTGCCAAAAAGCAAACCCGCGGCAAAGGCCGATATTCCCGCAGCTGGGAATCCCCGGAAGGAAATATCTATCTCTCCATCCTCATCCGCAATCTTGATGTCCGCACCGCGCATCAAGTTTCATTCGTCGCCTCTCTCGCGGCGTTGGAAGCAATCCAAATAAACCTCCCCGATACCGAGGTGCGGCTAAAATGGCCGAATGATGTCCTCGCTGATGGCAAAAAAATCGCCGGGATATTACTTGAATCAGCGTCCAGCAAACCTGATCGTTTGGATTATCTGATCGTCGGATTTGGCATTAACGTCAAAAAATCTCCTGATTATGCCACCAACATGAAAAAGCTCGGCAATAAAGAAAACTTTGGCAAGATAAAAGACAAATTACTGGAAGATTTTAGCAAGTATTACGACATCTGGTTGGAAGACGGTTTCGGCAAAATTAGCGCGTTATGGCTCAAAAACGCCAGCGGTTTGGGTGAAAAAATCGTTGCTAATCTCGAAGAAAAACACGTTGAGGGAATTTTCAAAGGACTGACTTCTACCGGCGAGCTGGTTTTGGAAACCAATGAAGGCGAAAGGATTATTTCCTCCGGAGAAGTCCATGCCATTTAATCTGCTTATATTGTCATCCTCGGGCTTGACCCGAGGATCCAGGGTCACATACCAAGTCAGAGCAAGTGACTTGGATTCTCGGGTCAAGCCCGAGAATGACAAATATTGGAGTGTGTATGCCCAATAATTACTTACTCGCCATCGATGCTGGCAACACCAATATCAATTTCGCGGTTTTTGACGGCGCGAAGATTAAAGCCAAGTGGCGTTTGCAAACTGACCATCACCGTACTGGTGATGAATATGCGGCCATTTTGGGGCTTTTGATGCAGGATGAAGGGATTAATAAAAAAGACATCCGCAATATCATCATCGCCTCGGTCGTGCCGCAGATCATGATCGCGATCAACAAACTATGCGCCAATTTCTTCCGCGTGAAACCATTAGTCGTTGGCGAGAACATCAAATATTCCGTCAAAATCAAAATCGACAACCCTTCCGAAATTGGCGCCGACCGCGTCGTCAATGCAGTGGCCGCCAAAAAATTGTACAACAAAGCCGCCATCATCATCGATTTCGGCACCGCCACCACTTTCGATGTCGTCGATGAAAAAGGCGATTACCGCGGCGGCGTAATTTCGCCCGGCATCAATCTATCATTATCCGCATTACAGGAAGCCGCCGCGATGCTGCCGCGCGTTTGGATCAAAAAACCAAAACGCGCCATCGCCACCAACACCAAGGAAGCCATGCAAAGCGGCATTTATTGGGGCTATATCGGCCTAATCGAAGGCATCACCGCCCGCATCAAAGCCGAGATGAAAACCAAACCCGTAGTAATCGCCACCGGCGGCCTGGCGCCGATGTTCGGCGAATCGACTAAGGCAATCGAAAAAATCGAGCCGGATTTGACGATATTGGGCCTGCAGGAGATTTTTGCGGCGCATAAAAAATAAAGCTGGATTCCAGCGCAGGCTGGATCCCAGCCTTCGCTGGGATGACATAATTGTAGAAACTTTCGTTAAATCACTTATAAGCAAAATATGAATCTCAAGAAACACAAAGACGACCTCCTCTTCCTCCCGCTTGGTGGAAGCGGCGAAATCGGCATGAACCTGAACCTTTACCACCTCGACGGCAAGTGGATCATGGTGGATTGCGGGATTGGTTTTGCCGATGATTATTATCCGGGTGCGGAGATTATTGTTCCCAATATCAAGTTTATTGAGAGCATCAAGAAGGATTTGATTGGACTCGTCGTCACTCATGCGCATGAGGACCATGTCGGCGGGATTCCTTATTTGTGGGAGCAGCTGGAATGTCCGGTTTATACTACTTCATTCACCGCCAATTTCCTGCGTTTGAAATTGCTTGAAACCACATTCGGCAAACGCGTCAAAATCCACGAAATCACGCCGGGGAAGAAATTTACATTAGGGCCGTTTGAGATTGACGCCATCAACCTCACCCACTCAATCCCGGAAATGCAGGCGATGGCGATCCATACCAAGCACGGAATCATCATGCATACCGGCGATTGGAAGTTTGATGCAAACCCAATGGTTGGCCCCGCCTCCAACCTGACTGCGCTCAAAGCCAAAGGTGTTGAAGGCGTGCTGGCTATGGTTTGCGATTCGACTAATGTATTTTCCAAAGGCGAAAGCGGCTCAGAAATGGGCGTACGCGAAAACCTCACCAGGCTTGTTGGTCAATGTAAAAATCGCGTTGCGGTCGGCACATTTGCATCCAATCTGGCGCGGGTGGAATCAATTTTATACGCGGCAAAAATGAATGACCGCGATGTTGTAGTCTGCGGCCGCTCATTCTGGCGCTTGATTGAAGCGGCAACAGCCAGTGGCTATTTGAAAGACGCGCCGAAATTCTTCCAGGAAAAAGACGCCGGCAAAATTCCGCGCAGCCGCGCCTTATATTTATGTACCGGCAGCCAGGCCGAACCACGCGCCGCGTTTTCGCGCATGGCGGAAGGTACGCATCCGAATTTGAAATTGCTAAAAGGCGACACCGCGATTTTCTCTTCCAAAGTCATCCCCGGCAATGATACTGCAATATACCGCATGCTCAATTTGCTGACCATTCAAGGCGTCGAAGTAATCACCGAGAAAGAAGAGCATATCCATGTTTCCGGCCACCCATATCGCGATGAATTGAAAGCGATGTATGAATATGTGAAACCGCAAATCGCCATCCCCGTCCACGGCGAAGCGCGCCATATCCACGAACATGCCAAACTAGCCAAATCCCTCGGCGTGCCGGAAGCTTTTGAAATCAAAAACGGCGACGTCTTAAAACTCGCGCCCGGCAAACACGAAAAAATCGGCATGGTCGAAGCCGGAAAACTGGCCATCGATGCATTCGCATTCCTCGCCGGTGATTCCATAATCATGCGCAACCGCCGGAAATTGAAAGTTAACGGCGCGATCTTCATCTCCCTGACCATCGACAAAAAAGGCATCAACATCACCCGCCCGCGCATCAGCGCCCCCGGCCTCCTCGACCCTGAAGAAGATGGTGAATTATTCGCTGAATTAATCGAAGAAGTCGAAGCAGCAGTAGACCGCAAACGCGACAATAAAGACGCCGAAGAAGCCGCCCGCAAAGCCGTCCGCCGCATCATCCGCGACGAATTGGACAAAAACCCGATGATTGAAGTGCATGTGGCGCGGGTTTAATTTTTGAAATTGTCATCCTCGGGCTTGACCCGGGGATCTAGGGTTGCATACTGTATCGGAGCAAGCGACCTGGATTCTCGGGTCAAGCCCGAGAATGACAAATTTAGGTAACTATGACCCCAATCCAAACCTTCGTATTTTTTGTGCTAACCTGGTGGATGGTGTTCTATCTAAGCCTGCCATTCGGCAACAAAACCGAGGATAACCCAATCCGCGGTCAGGCCATGGGTGCGCCCAAAAATGCGCGCATTAAGGGGAAAATGCTGGTTACAACGGGCATAACTCTCACAATTACCTTGCTTTTCTATCTCTATATGAACAGTTAGCCTGTAGTCGGTAGCTTGTGGTCTGTAGCAATGTATAAGAAATTTGAGGATTTGGTGGTTTGGAAAAAGGCTGTGGATTTGTCTTGCTTTGTCTTTGAAATCACTAAGAATTTTCCTAAAGAAGAAATTTACGGACTTGCTCAGCAAGTCAGAAGAGCAGCTTTTTCCGTCCCTTCCAATATAGCTGAGGGCAGCGTCAGACATAGTGATCAGGAGTTTTTTCGTTTTCTTAATATTGCCTCAGGTTCACTAGCAGAATTAAAAACTCAACTAATTATTGCTAATAAAGTGAAAATCATTGAAATAGAGCGGTTTAATGAAATAAAGATGTTAATTGATGAAATCGCGAAAATGCTAAACTCCCTAAAGTCGAAACTAAAAATTAAAGCTACAGACTACAGACCACTGACCACAGGCTCAAAATGAAACTAGTAATCGTTGAATCTCCCGCTAAAGCGAAAACCATTAATAAGTATCTAGGAAAGGATTATAAAGTCCTGGCCTCATATGGCCATGTGCGCGATTTGCCGTCCAAAAACGGTTCTGTTGAGCCGGACAAAGATTTTGAGATGCATTATGAGGTGGATTCCGATTCTCAGAAGAAGATGAAGGATATCACCACTAGCGCCAAGGAAGCCGACGAAATTATCCTCGCGACCGATCCTGACCGTGAGGGTGAGGCGATTTCCTGGCATGTGCTGGAAGTGTTGAAGGCGAAAAAAGCTCTGAAGAAAGACACCAAAGTCAGCCGCGTAGTATTCAACGCCATTACCAAAAACTCGATTCTGGAAGCGATGAAAGCGCCACGTGAGATCGATATGGATTTGGTCAATGCGCAACAGGCGCGGCGGGCGCTGGATTATCTTGTGGGCTTCACTTTATCACCAGTATTATGGCGCAAACTTCCTGGCGCCCGCTCGGCGGGCCGCGTGCAGTCAGTCGCCCTGCGTCTGATTTGCGATCGTGAAGCGGAAATTGAGCAGTTTATTTCCCAGGAATATTGGGATATCAAAACCGAACTCGATAACGGCATCAATGCCCGCGTGCATAAAATCGAGGGCAAGAAACTCGACAAATTCGGTATTCCGACAGGCGTCAGAGCGGCGGAAGTCGAAGCAAAAATCAAAGGCCAGAAAGCTGTAGTCTTAAGCATTATCGAAAAACAGGTTAACCGCAATCCGAAACCGCCTTTCATCACCTCCACATTGCAACAAGAGGCGGCGCGTAAACTCGGCTTCGGTGCCAAACGCACAATGCAACTGGCGCAAAAATTATATGAAGGCGTCAACGAAGATGGCGGCCTCATCACCTATATGCGTACCGACGGCGTTTATGTAGTCAAGGAAGCGATTGACGCCACACGCGAGCTGATAAGCAAAAAATACGGCAAGGATTTCGTACCGGAAAAAGAGCGGCTCTATGTCAGCAAAGCCAAAAATTCCCAAGAAGCGCATGAGGCAATCCGCCCGACCGACGTCACCAAATTACCGGCTGATGTCGCCAAAAACCTTGATGGCGATATGGCGCAATTATACAAATTAGTCTGGGAACGCATGGTCGCCTCGCAAATGGAAAGTGCGGTATTCGACCAGGTAACTGTGGAATTTGAAACTGCCGATAAATATGCCGGAATGACCGTGACCGGCTCTGTAGTTAAGTTTGAAGGTTACCGCAAAGTCTACGAAGAAGGCAATGACGACGAGAAAGACGAAGCTGACCGCGTATTGCCGAAAGTCGATAAAGGCCAGTCTTTGAAAATCGAGAAAATCAAAACCGAGCAGCATTTCACCGAACCGCCACCGCGTTATTCGGAAGCTTCGCTAGTGAAGAAGATGGAAGAAATGGGCATTGGCCGCCCCTCCACTTACGCCAGCATCATCTCCGTATTGCAAGACCGGCAATATGTAGCTCTAGATAAAAAACGTTTCATCCCATCCGATCGCGGCCGTATTGTAACCTCATTCCTCATCGCGTTTTTCGAGCGTTATGTGGAGTTTGATTACACCGCCAAACTGGAGGAAGAACTCGATGATGTTTCCGAAGGCAAGATGGATTGGAAACAGGTCTTGCGCGACTTCTGGCAGCATTTTAACAAGAAAATCGGCGAAGCGCACGAGCTGCGGATTACCGAAGTTCTCGACAAATTAAACGAGCTGCTCGAAAAATTCATTTTCCCACAGGGGCGCAAATGCCCATCATGCGAAGATGGCCAGCTTGGTTTGAAAGTCAGCAAATTCGGCGCGTTCATCGGCTGCAGCAATTATCCGGAATGCAAACACACAAGCAAACTCTCCTATGCCGGTGAAGCCGACGAGGGCGATGTGCCCGGAAATGATGAGCCGCGATCACTCGGACAAAACCCGGAAGGCCTGGAAGTAACGGTGCGCAATGGCCCATATGGCTGGTATTTGCAAGCTGGCGAAGAAACTGAAGTGCCAAAAGCCAAAGGCAAAGGAATGAAAAAAGTAAAGCCGAAACGCTTCCCGATTCCGAAACATCTGGCGCATGATACAATCACCTTAGAGCAGGCATTGAAATTCCTATCCCTGCCCCGCGAAGTCGGCATCCATCCGGAAACCAAATTAGTTATCAAAGCAGGCATTGGCCGCTTTGGTCCATATCTCCACCACAACGAAAAATTCACGTCTTTGAAAACTGATGACGTAATGGAAATCGGCATCAACCGCGCCGTTGATATTTTGGCCGGAGCCGCGCAAGGCGGCGCCAAGAATTTCGGCATGCTCAAAGAACTGGGCGAATATGAAGGCAAAAAAGTTGAAATCCACAAGGGCCGCTATGGCGCATATATCAAATATAATAAGCTAAATATCGCTATTCCAAAAACACTCTCTTCCGATACGCTGACGCTGGAAGAGGCTGTGCCGCTGGTAAAGAAGAAGCTGGATAGTTAATCCTTATATAATTTTTATCACAACTGATTCATTTTATCTTATGGCGATATCTCTCCAGATAACTGAAGATGAGTTTCTCGGCATGGAAATTGTAATGCACCGGGCTTATCATGAAGTATTTATACGTTGCAGCGAGGATTCGTTACCTCTACTTGCCAAAACTAATAATGCTGCGGTTGAAATCACGGATGCGAGGTTCAATAATAAGCCATTCAATGCCTCACCATTTAAACATTTATGCGATCATTTGGAAGGCGACCGCCACGGTGATATTGATATGGAGAAAAAATTATGGTTTGGGATTTATAAGCAAACCCCTATATTAGGCCTCCATATAGGAGATGAGCGGAAGCTGGAATTACTGGCCAATATCGGCAATCCTGACAATCATTATGATATTAGTAGGCATCTGGCACAATATATTACCGCCTATGGTACTGAGCTTAACCGGGCGCGTTAAAACACGGTTCGCCGCTCCTTGCCTTCGGGTAATACTAATTCTTTCTTATTGCCGCATGAGGTGGTGAGCGCGGCGAGGGCGACGACGGCGAAAAGTAAAATTAGATTTTTGAACATGCGCCGATTCCCTCTTCCTAGCGTTTGCTTTTTGTTTCAACGGCGCTCTTTGCTTCCATTTCTTTCCATTTTCTGATTTTCTGGAGTTCCTTTTCGCCAAAATGAGTGTGGGTATAACTGCAGGCCAGGCAAACGGTAAATTCCGCCAAAACGCCCGCCAAACCCCGGCCAAAGCCGCGCGGGAACAGGCGGAAATTGCGCATCGACCACATGCCGTCAAATAAATCTGATGAGCCGCAATTGACGCATTTTTCTATTTTCATAAACTTTCCTTGGCCTTTTTCACCTGCGCCAATACGTTCTCCGGGGCCGTACCGCCGTATGATTTACGTGACTTCACTGAGTTTTCAACACCAAGACTTGCAAATATTCCATTATGAATTTTGGCTTCGAGCTTTTGCAGATCCTTCAAATCCAGATCGGCAAGATCGCATTTTTGCTCTTCCGCCAGCTTCACTGCCTTGCCAGTAATATGATGCGCGTCGCGGAACGGGATATCCAATTCCCGCACCAGCCAATCAGCGAAATCGGTGGCGGTGGAGAAACCACTAGATGCCGCCTTTAGCATATTATCTGCGTTCACTTTCATATCCAAAACCATGCCCCGCGTAACCTGCAAACAAATCGATAAAGTCTCCGCCGCGTCAAACACCGGCTCTTTATCTTCCTGCATATCCTTATTATACGCCAATGGCAGAGCTTTCATGACGGTCAGCAAATTAACCAGCGAACCATAAATCCGCCCCGTTTTCCCGCGCACCAGTTCCGCCGCGTCGGGATTGCGTTTCTGTGGCATGATGGATGAGCCAGTAGTAAACTTATCGGAAAGCGTAATGAATTTGAACTGCGCTGATGACCAAATCACCATCTCCTCCGCCAGGCGCGAGAGATGCATCGCGCAAATTGAAGCCGCACTTAAAAATTCCAGCGCAAAATCCCGGTCGGAAACTGAATCCAATGAATTCGCCGTTGGGCCATCGAATTCCAATTCCTTGGCAATCATCTCCCGATTCGTCGGGAAAGATGTCCCGGCAAGCGCCGCTGCGCCAAGCGGGCAAAGATTCATCCGCACCCGCGCATTTTCAAACCGTGATTGGTCGCGTGAGAACATTTCATAATATGCCATTAAGTGATGACCAAAAGTCACCGGCTGTGCGCTTTGCAAATGCGTGAATCCAGGCATAATAGTCGCCGCATCCTTCTCCGCCCGCGCTACTAATGCCGCCCGCAGCGCTTTCAAATAACCAACCGTTTCATCAATCGCATCCCGCACCCACAGCCGGAAATCCACCGCCACCTGGTCATTGCGCGAACGCGCCGTGTGCAGCCGTCCCGCAGATTCCCCGGCGAGACCTTTTAACTTGGCTTCGATATTCATATGGATATCTTCCAGATCTGTCCGGAACATCACCGAGCCTTCCTCAATACCCTTCTTTATCCGGTTCAATCCATCGACGATATTATTGCCATCTTCGGCAGTGATAATTTTTTGCTTCACCAGCATTTTAGTATGCGCGATCGATGCCAATATGTCTTGAGCATAAAGCTTATGGTCAAAGCCGATCGACGCGTTGATTTCCTGCAAAAGCGCGTCCGGCATTTCGCTAAATTGGCCGCCGCGCATTAGCTGGCCATCTGCTGCTTTATTAAGCTGGCCATCTGCTGCCTTATAATTTTCTTTGTCATTATTTTTTGTCATTAGGAATTACGATTTCTTTTTTGGTTACAACGCGGTTCATGGTTTCGGTAGGCTTCACCTGTTCCGGCGCCACTTCTTCTTTTTGTATAATTTTGTGACCCAGATATTTTTCGAGCAGGTAGTTAAACTCAGCGCCGTAAATGAATATAATGTTTACGATATAGAAAAACAGTAGAAAAACGATGATATTGGCCAAACTGCCATAAACCACGCTGAGCTGGGTAAAATGGCCGATATAATAAGCCATTCCCTTAGTCAAAAGGCTCCAACCGATCACTGTCACCACCGCCCCCGGCAGCGTATCGCGCCATTTATGGCGGACATTGGGCAGGACGTAATAAAGCGTGGAAACAAAGAATAAAAGGACTAGAACCGCGAAAACATAACGTAAAAATTCCCATTCGCCTGCGAAAAAGGCCAAATGCGGCAACTCGGCCTGGTTGCTAACCGTGTTGAAAGTAAAGAAAAGACCATAGAGTTTGTTGAATATCGTCGGAATGATAATCAGGCCGAGCATGGCGATGATGAGGATCATCGAGAGCAGCAAGATTTGCATGATCGACATGGCGCGGCGGAAATAATAATTGGGCGGGGTGTGGACGTGATAGGCGCGGTTAAGCACGGTGCGCATGCCCTCAACGATTGACGAAGATGTCCAGATTGTTCCGAGAATCGAGATTGTTAGCAAGCCATGCGGCGGGCCGGAAAGGATCTCATTGATACTGGGCAGGACCGGATCGGTCATATATTTGGGCGCACGGTCGATGATTAAATGGATGAAATCCCCACCCTGCCCGGTTTGGCCGAGAGCGCCAAGTATGGCGACGAAAAACACCAGAAACGGGAAAACCGCGAGCATGATGACAAATGCGAGATAACCGGCATGCTCAATCCCATCATGATTAACCATGTTATCAGCAGCTCTATATATCAAAAGCCCAATTTCTTTCAGACGTTTTATAGGTTCCGGCTTCTTCATAAGCCGATTATTATGGGCTTAAAAACCCGAAAATCAATGATTAGTGATTTTTCTTGAAGAAATGCCAAAAAAAATGTTTGGGCGTTATTTGAAATTGTGATAATTAACCACGAACTTCGGGCGGCATTCTGTGGCCCGGTTACAACTTAAATTCTAGGGATAATCTACTATGAATAAACTTTTTATCGCAGCAATCGCTGTTATCGCATTGACTTCAGCAGCTCAAGCAGCTGAAACTCCAGCTAAAGCTTTTAAAGCACCAGCTGCAACTGAAGCTCCTGCTGCAACTACTACAGAAACTAAAACTGAAGCGAAATCTACAGACGCTCAAGGCAACCAAACTCAAACTAACCAAGCAAGCCAATCAGTAGAAACTCCTGCTGGTTCAGCAACGGCAACTACTACTATCTCTACAGAGAAAAAAGCAGCTCACTAAATCTTGGTTTAGGCTAATTCAAAAGGGTGCGTGTTTGCGCACCCTTTTTTATTTTTAATTGCGCTCAAGCGCCGCGCATCGCTTCGCGAGCTGTCGCCCTCAAGATTAGAATTTTGGGCTCGCTCAGTCGGGTCAAGCGCCCTCCCTCATTGGTGGCTATTGTAAATAGTGATGCTATGGAATCCGAGCACGTAGTGCGAAGGCAAGGCCATTGAGGCCGGGGCTGCGCGCCGAGCGCACTTATTAAAACTACTCAGGCTTCCAGGCCTGATAATCACCCGTAGCCTTGTTCCGCTTCGTGCCAGATTTAACATGGCCCTTCGGCACATATGCATTATCAGTGCCAGTCAGATTCGGCAAATGCGGTTTTTCCCAGGCGTGGGTTTTGAGATTTTGCGGAACTTCGTCCGTGGTCTTGTGCAACCAGCGATGCCACTCCGCCGGAACTTTGGAAGCCTCGGCGATGCCTTTATAAATCACCCAACGGCGGCTCTTTTTTGCGTTCATGTAATATCGATTACCAAATTCATCAGCGCCGGTTTTTTTACCGCGGAAAATTGTGAATAAGGTTGTGCCGATATTTGCCATTATTTTTTCGCCGCTGAATTATCATTCAATGCTTTGTCATCAACTACGGTAGTAATTGTCGCCGCCATAGTTTTCACCACAACGCCATCGGCGATTTCGACCTGGATAATGCCGCCCTCATCAACACGCGCCACTTTGCCCAAAATACCGCCGGAAGTAACAACTTTATCCCCGCGTTTAATTGCGGAAACCATTGCTTGGTGCTGTTTAAACTTCCTTTGTTGCGGGCGCAAAATGAGGAAATAAAATACCACGAAAATAAAGACAAATGGCATGAATTGCATGGCATCCAGGGCGCTTTCCGTCTTTACAGGCGCGGCTGTTGGGGTTTCGGCATAGGCTCGGGCGATCAAATAGCTCATAAATCCTCTAATGTTTCCACTCATATAAACCATCAACCCCACCCCATCAACTAATAACTGACTTGAAATGCTAAAGTGCATGCACTACATTACAAATATGTTTAAACGGACAGCGAAAGAAACCTATCCGGTACTTCCCTTACGTGATGTCGTGGTTTTTCCCGGCACCGTTCCTTCACTCTTGGTTGGCCGCGAAAAATCGATCAAAGCATTGGAAGTGTGCCTGAATGACGGAATGCGCAAAGTATTTTTAGTCACACAAATAACTCCCAGCGACGACGATCCGGAACATAATAAATTATACGAAGTCGGCGTCATCTGCTCAGTGCTGCATCTTTTGAAACTTCCGGACGGCACAGTAAAAGTCCTGGTCGAAGGCGAACGCCGCGCCCGCGTAAAAACATACACCGTGCATAAAGATTATTCCGAAGCAGAAGTCACCGCACTCGACGAAGTCGAAGCTTCCGTCCCGGAAGTGGAGGCATTGTGCCGCACTGTGATTCGCCAATTCGGTGAATATTTAAAAATCAACCGCCGCATCCCGTTCAATATTTTAGAGAATATCAATAAAATCACCCATCCGGGAGATTTGTCGGATAAATTGGCGAGCTATTTACCAATCAAAATCCAGGAACGCCAAAAACTTCTTGATGAATTGAACCCGAAAATCCGCCTGGAAGAAATTTCCTCATTGCTTGAGCGCGAAATCGGTTTGATTAACACTGAAATCAAAATCCGCGGCCGCGTTAAAAACCAAATCGAAAAAAACCAGAAAGATTATTATTTGAATGAGCAATTGAAAGCCATTCACAAAGAACTCGATGAGGATGACGGCAAAGATGATATCGCCGAGTTTGAGAAAAAGATCAGCGAGCTGAAACTCTCCGATGAAGCCAAAGAGAAAGCGAAAGGCGAGCTGAAAAAACTCAAAAGCATGAGCGCGATGTCGGCGGAAGCCAGTGTCATCCGCAATTACCTGGATTGGATCACAACATTGCCGTGGAAAGCCCCAACGCAAATCAAAACCGATATAAACGACGCTGAATCCGTCCTGCAGAAAGACCATTATGGTTTGGAACAAGTTAAAGAACGCATTTTAGAATACTTAGCCGTGCAATCCCGCACCGGTGGCAAAATGCGCGGCCCTATCCTCTGTTTAGTTGGCCCTCCAGGCGTCGGCAAAACCTCGCTCGGCCGCTCTATTGCGGAAGCTACAGGTCGTCAATTTGCTAAAATCTCCCTCGGCGGCATGCGTGACGAAGCAGAAATCCGCGGCCACCGCCGGACATATCTTGGCTCAATGCCAGGCAAAATTATCCAGTCGATGAAGAAGGTGAAGCACTCCAACCCGCTTATCCTTCTCGATGAAATCGATAAAATGAGCCATGATTTCCGCGGCGATCCATCTTCCGCATTGCTGGAAGTACTCGACCCTGAACAAAACAATAAATTCAACGATCATTATTTGGAAGTCGATTACGATCTCTCCGATGTAATGTTCATCGCTACTGCGAACACATTAAAACTCCCGCGCCCGCTACTCGACAGGATGGAAATCATCCGCATCGGCGGTTACACGGAAGAAGAAAAAATCGAAATTGCTAAAACCCATTTAATTCCGAAACTCATCGAATCACATTCGATGAAACTTGATGAATGGAAAATCACCGACGATGCCATCACTGATCTAATTCGCTATTACACACGCGAAGCCGGAGTACGAAACCTTGAGCGGGAATTGGCTAATCTCATCCGCAAGAGTTTGAAAAAAATCGTCAGCGGCAAAGTCACCAAAATGGCCATCACCCGCAAGAACTTGGAAAAATTCGCCAAAGTCCGCAAATATTCCTACGGTCAAACTGAGAAAAGTGATTTGATCGGCATCACCACCGGATTAGCATATACCGAAACCGGCGGCGATATCCTGCAAATCGAAGCAGTAGCATTGCCCGGCGGCAAAGGCAAAATCTCCTATACCGGCAACCTGGAAAAAGTAATGAAGGAATCAATCGAAGCAGCAGCCAGCTTCGTACGTTTCCGCTGCCTGGATTACGGAATTAAACCACCTGAATTCCAAGACAAAGACATTCATGTCCACGTTCCTGAGGGCGCCACGCCAAAAGACGGGCCAAGCGCGGGTGTCGCGATGTGTACATCAATTGTATCAGTACTTTCCGGCATCCCGGTGCGCAAAGACGTAGCCATGACTGGTGAAATTACATTGCGTGGCCGCGTGCTGCCGATCGGCGGCTTGAAAGAGAAAATGCTGGCGGCACTTCGCAGCGGCATCAAAACAGTTCTCATTCCACAAGAAAACTTGAAAGATTTGGCTGATATTCCTGACAATGTAAAAAATCATCTGGAAATTATCCCGGTTGAAACCGTTGATGATGTGCTGAAACACGCATTGTCGCAACCACTAGTTCCTGTTCTGTGGGATGGTGAGTTCACCAAAAAGAAAAAAGACGGCAAAGGCAGCGACGAGATTCATCTTCCGCATTAATTTTAATTGCGCTAGAAGCGCCGCACAAGAAAGCTTCCCGCCTCAATGGCCTTGCCTTCGCGCGATGCGCTCGGATTCCATAGCATCAACTGCCTAGAAGGGAAAACCTCCACTGAAGGAGGGCACTAGACCCGACTGAGCGAGCCCATTGAGGGCGACAGCTGCCCACAGGGCATGCGCGGCGCTTCTAGCGCAATTAAAACTACTGTGTTTAATTTTACCATTTCGCGGAAAAGCGCAGAAATCTCCGCTTTTCTGGTTGACAGAAGTTTAAAATTGGTTTTTTCTGGAAAAACTCTTCGGGGCCAGGCGCAGAGCCAGTTTGCGAAAGGGTATAACATAGATAACCATAGGGTAATAATATGAATAAAAATGAACTTATCGCCGCAGTAGCAAATTCTGCTAAACTCGGCCGCGCTGATGCAGCCCGCGCTGTTGATGCAATCATCAATTCAATCGGAACTTCTCTGAAAAAAGGCAATGAAGTCCGCCTTGTTGGCTTCGGAACTTTCCTCGTGCAGAAACGCAAAGCCACAACTGGCCGCAACCCGCGCACCGGCGCTAAAATCAACATCCCAGCGTCAAAACAACCAAAATTCCGCGCTGGTAAAGCTTTGAAAGAAGCTGTTAATTAATTACTAGGCAAAAAATTTAATACCTCGCTTTTTAGCGGGGTATTTTTTTGCCGATTAATTAACTCCATTATTGATTGTTTCAAAGACAGCGTTGCGGACGCTACTTTGAAACGCCGCCGGATGCGGCGGGCTGACGGCTCAAGTTGAGTCAAAAAAGGGTTGCTTAGCCAGGGATTAATTGCTAAACAAGCGCTCCAATATAAATGGAGTAAAATTCATTTATATGAGACAGATGCGCCGCAGTTTTCAAGAACCGGCGCGGAATGTACTTCTCGTACATGAGCACCGGAAGCGCAGGAAACTGCAAGCAGATGCTCATAGAAATGGATTTTTCGGGCGGTTAGCTCAGCTGGTTAGAGCATCTCGTTTACACCGAGAGGGTCTGGGGTTCGAATCCCTAACCGCCCACCACTTTTCTCTTTATCTGTCTGTTGTTTAACAGGTTCTGGGGAATCTGGCAAGACATCTGCTTCTCGTCGGGGAAGCATGGGGGAAGCAAGCCGTTGATTAAAACTATTACAGGAACTAAAATGTCCTCGGATAAAATATGATTGATTTGCGTGATTTACTAACGATTCTGTCTTTTGTTGTATCAGGCGTAATAGGCCTCCTTTACCTTGGACTAAAAACAAGAGTTGTCGAAGCAGTTAAACACGAATTTGAATCTAGCCTGGAAAATCTTCGTAGCGATTACCGAAATAGCGAAGAGACATTGAAGAGTGACCTGCGCTCAAAAGAGAGTCAGATTTCATTATTAAAAGAAACCATCTTATCACGAGGTAGCCGGCGGGATGCGCTTTTGGATGAGAGACGAATTAAAGCGGTTGATAATCTATGGGCAGCTGTGATTGCTTATAACAGCTACCGGATAGGTGCAATGTCATTATCAGTTATAAATTTTGAAAAAGCGGCTGAACGTGCTGTGTATGACAAAAAAATTCAGCAGTTCTTCGATAATCAAGCCAAGATGATAAAGGCTGATGACGCTCCTTATCCTTCGTCTCTTGCCGAAAAGCCGTATATTTCTCCGATTGCTTGGGCTTATTTTACTGCTTTGCAGACGATTCTAGCTGGGGCTTACATGCGAATTAAATTATTAAGTATTGGAACTTCGGATTTGGCGAAATTAATTGATAGCGAAGCAGAAAAGAAATTATTACTTGCAGCATTACCACATAGAGCTGATTACATAAATAAATATGGCCTCAAAGGTTATTTCAACTTGTTGACTGAATTGGATGAGTTGCTGGTCAAAGAGCTAGTAAACATTATTGAGGGAAGGAATACAGATAAAGAAACAGCCGAGCGGGCAGCCAATGTAATGAAATATGCTGACGAGTTATCCCGACATAATTCGTTGGCATCAGAACAGAATCCACAAGTTCTGAAAGATATAGTTGAATGATAAGCTAGTTTCTTATGTGTAGCAGAGATAATTTTAACTTAGTTTCTTCATAACAGGAATAAACAAGTCTTCTTCCAATGCTTTATAAACATTCTTTTCAGACTTTACTATATTGCCATATAGTTGAGCGTCATCTTCTCTGGTTCTGAAAGCCTGTTTGATTCTTGAATCTGCTCCAAAACTTCTGATGTCGTAAGGGTCAAAAAAACTTCTGACTTTGCTGTCAACTATCGCTCCGCCGGCCATATTTGTGTAGTAGAAATTGAAATTCTTATTTCCAAGCTGGAATGGCGTGTCTAGGCCAATGACATAATTGTTAAACTCATCAAAAGCATATCCTAGCAGATATAATAAGTGGGCTTCTTTTATCCTCTCTACTGCTAGAGAATTTGGTTTGGCCTTATCTACTCCAACTATTTCAATACCGCCTCCGTCTGACTGTAAAAAGCGAGTGTATGCTTGGTCACCATCTGCATCAAAATTAAGACATTCGTAATCATCTTTTACAGGCTCGCCGTTAAGATTTTTATTAGAAACTTTTCCATTAATATGAATCACGTTTTTCTCGTAAAATTGAGAAAATAAAAATTCTCTTACTTTTTCAAATTTGCTTTTCTTAAAGTATTCCCACAAAGCCTGCTCAAAAGATAAATCATAGTTGAATGTTATGATGGTTATATCGTTCAGTTCTTTAATGACGTCATCAACAGTTTTGCAATTCGCGACAATTTTATGATGGATAAATTTGACCCAATTAGCGGAATTGACATATTTTTTCTCTGACAATACCATAGTCTTTTTCCACCAAATTTCTTCTCTGGTATTATGTTTGAACAGCTTGGAATTTTGACAATGTAATATTGTTGCTTCTATGAGCCTTTTACCCATTTCTTCTTCGTCTGGATTATTATGTAAGTAATAATCAATGTTCAAAGGATTGTATGACTGAATTTGTGTAAGAAATTCTCTGGCCCTTTGAATGTTTCCGTCTTTCTCATATTCGTTTTTATTTCTTACAGATATTGTTTTAAGGAACATTTCCATTGCTTTTATAAGCTGGCTTCCTAATGGATAGCCAAAATGAGAGCTTGCCCCTGCTCCAAGAACGAACACTAGCTTTTCTGGTGAGTCTTTATGGTTTTGCATTACTTTGTTGACCTGAAAAGGTAGCATGTTATCTTCAAATCAGGACTTACACAAGTTCTGGGGCGTTCAAACCTCTTATTCAAGGCGGCATTGTGTGACCGTCATTCGCACTCCTCGACTTAGTCGGGGAGGTATTGGTGCATATAACAGGGCTTGCCCGAAGACCAATGCGAACCTTTTCTTGAATAGGTTTTTGAAACTCCCCGACACCAAGTTGAGGGAATCATGAAACTATTTTTCAAAATTGTTATAACTATTATTCTTGTTGTAATTATACCCGCACATGCTCAGGCTGTATACAATCTTGAGAGTGATATGGAGGAATTGAGGCAAGAAGAATTACACATTAAAAGGCTTAACGAAGAAAATGTACATCAACAAAAAGTAGAGAAAGAAATCCAAGAATTTATGCGCTTAGCAGAAACCCATCCAGAAATAAAGCAAGGCTTAGCTTCTCATCCTTCTTACTTTCAGCAAATTCGCACAAACCCTCAAAAATATAAAAGTTTTCAAGAATACTTAGCAGTTCTTCAACTTCAAGAAGAGCAGAGAAATCTTTCCTGTCATAATGGGTTTTTAACTCTTATTACAACGTGTGTTTCTTTCCAAGTAGGCATAGCTTGGGATAAAACAGGTTTGCCTTACGCATGGGCGCTACCAGCTATTTATTTTATTATTGGCCTTGAAGGACTAATTTTTATAATGTTGTTAATTTTTCCACCATATTGTTTTTATCGATATTGGAGGAAATGCAAATCCAGATAATCAGGCTATTAACTTACCGCTCTAATGCCCTTAACCTAGCAATCTCTCTCCCTCTGTTTACTGGCTGGCCCATCAATGATGTCACCAACAAGTTTATTAGCTTTTCCATCCGTCATTGCTCGTACAAATAGCGTAGCAGCAAAATATTGTGCACCAGTGGCCTTCCCCTTTGGAGCTATTGTGTTCAGGATGTATTCCACAGTGAAAGGCCTATTCGCATCGAATACGGTGCATCCAATGCGCCGGACTGCATTTCGTATTAGCCAGGGATTGAATGCCATCTTCCGCGCTATCTTTGAATCAGCCCCTTTGGGCTGGCCGAACTGGGTGCGCTGACCGTAGATTGCAATATTCGGATTTCCATTATAATTCGCCATTCTGAACAACCGTCATTAGTTTGAAACCGTTTGATTAGTTGTGATATTTTCTTGATGCTGCAAAGAATGTGATTTAAGAATCTTTTCCTCCAAAACTTTGAGTTTCATAATTTGCTGCTTCCTAGCGAACAATAACTTCTCTGCAAGTTTAACAATGTCAGACGTCGCTGGAAAATATGGTTGCTTTTGCCGCCATGATTTCATTGCTTCAAGAATTACATCCAATGGAAATCCTCCTAAATCTTCTTGGAAAACTGCATCGCGTAATCTGCCGCCAATTTCTCCCAGGTCATCTTTAATCCGATGAGCCAAAGCTGATTTCAAAATCTCTTGTGATAAGATATTTTGTTGCTGCGGAAACTGGCGGATTGGCAGCACCAAATTCTCCAATTCTTTCATCATTGCACGAATTGTTGGTAAATGACTTGCATCAAGTGTGGGCGGTTTTTCATAACTCATGTCTTTCTCGTAGAGCCGCTTATACTCCTGCCAATTAATTTTCGGAGCGTTTAAGAATTTCGTGATGAACCCCAGCTGCGATAAGTTCAAATTTTGATTTTTTGTTTGAGTAAGTTGCATTGTTAAATCCTTCATTTGGATAATTAGTTTTATTATTTTGTTTTATATCTGGTAACGCTGGGTCATTTCCGTATGGTGGATGTTCCAATTCTGGGAAATCGATATCTCGATTTTGACCTTTGAGTATTTTCAATGACTTATTAGGTATAAACTCGGTTTCATTGTTAAATGCATACCAGGTTGTGCGGTCGTTTTTACGCTTGTTGAATCTGCCTTTTATGATTATTCCTTGTGCGCACAATGATTCCAGAAGCCTTTCAATTTTCTTTTTCTTAAAAAACGGGAATTTATCTGACAACTGCTGCTGCGTCATGAATGACCATGTACGTCCTTCATGAAGGTTCACGCCATTACCTTGATTAATCCCAATCCAAAATTGGAAATTCTCAATTAATATGGCCTCTCCGACTCCATACTTAGTCGCATACACAGGGTTGAAGTATACAGAACTCATACTAACGCTATTCGCTTGTAGACGATTTCAGAGGGCTTAACATTGCGCTGGCCCAATCGTCCAGTTCTGTGATTGGGTATAATGGAATGCGATTAACATGCTGAAACTTCGGCCCACCGCCAATAACTGCAAGTTTTGCTAATGTGCTTGGAGCGCGATTGATGCTCCACTTTTCCTCCAGATACTTGGAAGCCTGTTTGCGACGAAGCCGCTTAATAGAAATATTATTTTCGACCATATAAAAACCTGTCCTACATTATTGTTTAAGACTTTTTTACATGGATGGTGAATTGAGGTTATTCGAAATAGATGAGTGCTGTCCACAGAAATTTACAGACTATCCCGCCATGTTCCGGAGTTGCACGACATTGGCTTCCTCTTTCCCCTCCAACATCTCCATTACATATTTGGAAACATGATTGGCTGCAGAGATTAAAGCGCGGTCTGGCACATGCGCGTAACGTGCGGTCACGCCTGGTACGCTATGGCCAAGTAATCCGGCGATTGTAAGAACGGAATATCCAAGCTCCGCTGCTGATGCCGCGAAGGTGTGGCGGAGAACATGCAAACTTACATTTTTAATTCCAGCCCTTTCGCACAGCCTCTCCAATACCCTGGGCAGACCGATATAATGCCCCTGGCTCTTATCCGCCGGAAAGACCCAGCGAGTATTTGCATCTTTTGGTATTGCCCCGAGATATTCGGCTGCTGTTGCGCCAAGTGGCCGTATCTGTGCGCCGCTTTTGGTATCCTCAAACCTGATGCAGCGAGCTTTGGCGTCGAGCCATGACCACGGCAGGGCAAGCATCTCATTCTTGCGGCAACCGGTCAGGAGCAAAGCCCTGATAGCAGCGGGTGCAGTATATTTTCCTTCGTTGTCTTCCATCTTCCGCAATTCATCACCCAGGGATTTCAATTCCTCGCTAGAAAGAAAACGCTTACGCTTTTCGCTGGCGAATTTCTTGACACCGCGCACAGGATTTTCACCAATGATTTTCCGGCGTTTGCCAAATTCCAAAATCATGCTCAAGGTATCAACAGTCCGCGCCGCAGTGCCGCGTCCGCCCCTGACGTTACCGCCGCGCCCTTTCTCTTTCTTCCGCGTTGCAGTTTTGCCGATAGCGATGTCGTTCTGAAACTTTTCAATGTCAGTGATGGTTAAGCCCTTTGCAACGCGGTTGCCAAGTAGAGGTTTGATATGACATGAGGTGCGTGATTTATCATTAACAAGCGTCGAGGTCTTCACATGCCCAGCACCTTCGATGAAATACAGGTCGCATAATTCCGCAACTGTCATAGATTTCCTGTCAGCGTGACGCTCGGCAGATGGGTCTTCGCCTTTTGACACAAAGGAGAGTTTTACTCTCGCCTCCTTTCGCGCTTCCTCCGGCGAGAAAGTCGTCACCCTTGCCAGCACCAGGCGGCGAGTGCGCCCCTCTTTGTTACGGTACTGAACAAAGTAAGAAGCTGCACCGCTAGGTTTTACCCTGATGCCGAATCCTTTGAGTGAGCCGTCGTCGGAATCCCAGATGAATACATCTTTGTCGGATGAAATGGCTTTAAGTGTATCGATTGTGCGTTTTGTAATTTTGGGCATGATATATTTCTCCTTATCGGTTGATTAAATGCTTCGGGGGAAGCACGGGGGAAGCAGAGGAAGGCAATTTCGAGTAATCTCAAAAAATCCTTGTCTATCCTCGATAAGGAGAAAAAGGCAGTAAAGTCAACGGGTCAGCTATCACAGGAAAGAACTGGTAAATCCCAGAAATAACTTTACATTAGCGTTTACACCGAGAGGGTCTGGGGTTCGAATCCCTAACCGCCCACCACCCTTCGCCTTTGGCTTCGGGTGGCTTATGCTTTCGTAAGATATACGGAACCGATAAATGCAATTGACAAATTTATAATTTGTTGCAAGCTATAGGGATGAAATATCTCACATTATTCAGCTTAGTTATTCTCGCCGCCTGCAATACTGTAAAAGGTATCGGCCAGGATATCGTCAGCATATTCTAGCGCACGCGCGCCAACATTATGCCATCTGCCACGGTGAGCAGGCAGGCATCGACGCGCTCATCTTTAATTATTTTCGCATTCAAATTCCTGAGCGCCAGTGTATCGCGGTCGGTGATTGAAACATCTGCCACATCCCCGCCCCAAATCATATTATCAAAAGCGATCAAACCGCCGGTGCGCACCAGTTTCAAACAAGTTTCATAATAAAAATCATATCCGCCTTTATCCGCGTCAATAAACGCCATATCAAAATTCGCGCCGTTTTTAAGCAACTCATTCACAGTCTCATGCGCATTGCCCAACTTCACTTCAATTTTCTCCGCAACCCCAGCTTCCTGCCAAAACTCGCGGCCAATATCGGTATATTTTTTGCTCATATCACAAGCCGTCAACTTCCCATCCTGTGGCAAGACAAGCGCCATCGCCAATGCGCTATATCCGGTAAAAGTCCCAATTTCCAAAATCTTCTTCGCCCCGGTCAACTTCACCAACATCTGCAGAAACCCCACCTGATCCGGGGTTGTCAGCATATTGGCATTTGGCAATTCCATAGTTTTCACGCGCAAAGCCTTCTGCACCGGAAGCTCGCGGGAGATTGTCTCGCTGATATAGCGCGAGAGATTTTCGGGCATGAATAAGTGACTGCTCATAATATTCCCTTTTACGGTGGGCCAAATATATTTACAATAAGGATATGCTGGTCGATTCACACTGCCATTTGAACTTCCCCGATTTCAAGGATGATCTTGATGCGGTTGTGGCGCGCGCGGCGGAATATGGCGTTGGGAAAATGGTTTCCATCTGCACCAAAATGGCCGAATTCGAGGAAATCGCCGCGATTGCCGATAAATATGAAAACATCTTCTGCACCGTTGGCGTGCATCCGCATGATGCGATGAAACATACCAGCGTCACGGCCGCAGAATTAATCGAAAAAACCAAACACCCCAAATGCGTCGGCATCGGCGAAACCGGTTTGGATTTTTATTATGAGCATTCCCCGCGCGAGGAGCAGAAACAATGTTTCCTCGAACATATCGTCGCTGCCCGTGAAACCGGCCTGCCATTAGTCATCCACACCCGCAACGCCGACGAGGATATGATTGAAATCATCAAGCGTGAAGCGCCCTTCCCCGGCTTGTTGCACTGCTTCTCCTCCACTTACGAAGTCGCCAAATGCGCCATCGATAATGGCCTGTATATCTCCCTCTCCGGCATCCTCACCTTCAAAACCGCCACAGATTTACAAGAAAGGGCCAAAAAACTCCCACTAGACCGTTTGCTGGTAGAAACCGATTCCCCATATCTCGCCCCTCTCCCCAATCGCGGCAAACGCAACGAGCCGGCCTTCACCAAATTCACCGCTGAAAAACTAGCGGAGTTGAGAGGCATCAGCTTCAAAGAAGTTGAAAAAGCAACAACTGAAAACTTCCACAAACTTTTCATAAAGGTGCCGCAATGAAAATCACCATCCTCGGCTGCGGCTCATCCAGCGGCGTTCCGCATATCGGCGCACAAATACCGCCGAACCCAAAGAACATCCGTACTCGCTGTTCAGTCCACATCACCGGCGAAAAAACCAATATCCTCATCGATACCTCCCCCGACCTGCGCCAACAGGCTTTAGACAATAATATCAGCAAAATCGACGCCGTGCTTTACACACACCCCCATGCTGACCATGTGCATGGAATTGACGATATCAAATCTTTTAACTACCTCAAACAAGGCCCTATTGACGCCTATGGCGATGAAGAAACCATGGCGGAAATCACCGAGCGCTTCGCCTATTGCTTCAAAGCTCCCAAACCCGAATATGGCTGGTTCCGCCCCTCTTTGCGCGCGCACCATATTTCCATGCTCAAAACTTTCCAGTTCGGTGAATTCAAGATCCTCCCATTTTTACAAGATCACGGATCCGTCCATTCCGTCGGCTACCGCATCAATAATTTCATCTATTCCACCGACGTAAAAAACTTTCCCAATGAATCAAAATCCTCTTTGTATAACGCCGATGTCTGGGTGGTAGATTGCCTGCGCCGCGAAGTTGCGCCGACGCATTCGCACTTAAAGCAAACCCTGGAATGGATCGAAGAATACAAACCCAAACAAGCCTACCTAACCCATATGGGCGCGAACCTGGATTACGACATAATAAAAAGCGAGTTGCCAAGCGGCGTTGCACCAGCATATGATGGGCTGCAATTTGATTTAATATAAGCCGCTATCAATCGATCCACTACCAACGCCGGAACCGCCCAGATATCTTTCCTTATATTCGTCGGAATAATTGATATTCCCCGGCGCGTGTGGGTTAATGACTTCCATACCTATATTGGCCGGGTTAGTGAATTCATTGGGGGCACGGCCCGTGGCCAAATCAATACGCTGCAAACGCACTCCTGATGGAATCGCGAATTGCTTTGGCGGCACATCTTTCATCGCGTTTTGCATGAAGCTGATAAACGCCGGCAATGGCACGGAAGCTCCAGTCGCATCACGGCCTAAAGTGCGTGGATGGTCAAAGCCGATATAAGTTCCGACAACAATATCCGGCGTGAAGCCCATGAACCAGGTATCAAGGCTGTCATTGGTGGTTCCGGTTTTTCCGGCAATCGGGCGGCCAAGAATTTTGGCGCGGGTCGCCGTACCAAATTGGATCACGCCCTGCATCATGGTGATGAGCTGATATGTTGTGGCCGGATCAACGAGTTGTTTAGCGTTATCGACAATTTGCGGGGCGGTGGCGCTGATCTTATCACCACTACAGCCAATACATTCACGCGTATCGCCTTTGAAAATTGTGCGGCCGGCGCGGTCCTGGATGCGGTCAATTAAAATTGGTTTTACTTGCTTACCATTATTATCAATCACCGCATAAGCCGTAATCAGCTTCATCAGCGTAGTTTCATCCGCGCCAAGCACCATCGAATAATAAGGCTCCGGCTTATCCAACACCCCCAGCCGCGTCGCCATTTCCTGTACCTTACCCACACCCATCATTAGTGACAATAGCACCGTCACATTATTGCGCGATTTAGCGAGTGCCATGCGTAATGGAATTGGACCTAAGAAATCACCCCCATAGTTTTTCGGGGTCCACATAGGAAGACCCGGCCCTTGCGGAATGGCAATTGGGCCATCATTAACCACTGTAGATGGCAGGAAACCGTTTTCCAAAGCCGCGAGATATACAATCGGCTTGAATGATGAGCCCGGCTGGCGTTTAGCTTGCGTCGCGCGGTTGAAATCGCTATTGCCATATGGATAACCACCAACCATCGCCAGCACGCGGCCGCTGGATGGATCCATGACAATCATCGCGCCGTTTACATCAGGAATTTGCTCCAGCGTATATTTATCATCCTTAAACGAAACCGCGACGACATCCCCGGCTTTGATTACTTCCTTAATGTTAGAAGGCGGCAAACCAATGCGTTGGCCGGAATACCATTTACGCGCCCATTTCACGCCATCGAAGCCAAGCGTCGCGGTTTTGCCATCTTTGAAACCCACTTGTGCGCTTTTGTCGCTTGTGCTCAACACTGCAGCAAGCTTCCACAAGCCAAGTTGTTGCGGGTCTTTTATTGCCGAGAGCTGTTCCTTCCACAATTCTAAATCCTGGACATGAGAAATTGGACCGCGCCAGCCATGGTTGCGATCGTAACCGGTAATACCTTCATACAAAGCCTTCTCGGCGAATTTCTGCAGTTTGGGATTCAGCGTGGAGCGCACCGTCAAACCGCCGCCATAAGCTTGTTCTTCGCCATATTTGGTCACCAAAAAACGGCGAACTTCTTCAGCGAAGCTGGTGCTGACGATCTCCTTCTCTTTGGCCTCGCGCAATGCAATTGGTTTGGCCGCGGCGGTTTCCGCCTGTTCCTGGGTTATATAACCATTATGGCGCATCCTTTGGAGAACATAATTCCGGCGTTGCATTGAGCGTTCATAATTATTACGCGGGTCAAATTCGCTGGGCGCTTTCGGCAGGCCGGCAAGAAATGCGGCTTCTTCTATCGTCAATTCATCAATCGATTTATTAAAATAATTATATGCCGCCGCCACTACGCCATATGAACGATTACCTAGGAAAATTTCGTTCAAATAAATTTCCAAAATTTTATCCTTGCTCATCGATTGCGTAACGCGAATCGCCAGAATTGCCTCTTTGGCCTTACGCGAGAAGCTGCGCTCCTTGGTGAGGAGAAGATTTTTCACCACTTGCTGGGTGATTGTGGAACCGCCGCTGACGCCGCCATGACCGGTGAATTTATTGATGGCGTTATTGCCCATAGCACGAATTATGGAGATTACATCGACGCCGGAATGCTCATAAAAATTCTGGTCCTCGGCGGAAATAAATGCCTGTTTCACATTATCGGGAATAAAGCCAATCGGCACAAAAACGCGGCGCTCGGAGGCGAATTCCGCCAATAATCCGCCATTGGCGTCATAGAGGCGGGTGGTAGTCTTCGGGTAATAATTCTTCAATTCCTCCGTAGACGGCAAGTCCTTGCTATAAAAGGCAAAAATGGCAAAAACACCCACTGCGCCGAAGCAAATAAGCAGGAAAACCCAGAACAACATCCGGGAAATAAGCAAATTGAGATTTTGCCTTGAATTAGGTTGTCGGTTGGGGCGGATGGGTGGCTGCATTCTGCTCGAATCTAGCCGATTTTTCTTGTACTGCAAGCGGGTTTTGGTGTAAAAGCGCGGCTATCAAGGAAAACAAAGGATTACTATGACAACCGCACCATTTATGCCAAAGGCGACCGCCAAATGGCTGATCGACAATTCCACCCTGACTTTCGACCAGATCGCGGCCTTCACACAAATGCACCCGCTGGAAATCCAGGGCATTGCCGATGGCGATGTCGCCGGTTCCATCCAGCCGAACGACCCAGTAAAATCAAATGAGCTGACCAAAGAAGAAATCGAGCGCTGCGAAGCGGATGATACGGCGCAGTTGAAAATGAATTCCTCGGCCATAGAGTTCAGCGCCAAACAGCGCAAGGGCGCACGCTATACCCCGGTCGCCCGCCGCCAGGACAAGCCGGACGCAATCGCATGGCTATTGAAACACCACCCTGAATTCGCCGATTCGCAGATCGTCAAACTCATCGGCACCACTAAAAAAACCATTGAAGCCATCCGCGGCCGCAGCTATTGGAACATCAGCAACCTGAACCCGCGCGACCCGGTGTTGCTCGGTTTATGCACCCAGACGGCGCTCAATACGATGATTGAGAAAATGAAGAAAAAAGATAGCGCGGCTTAGGTTTTAGGTGTTAGGTTCCTAGCACCATGAAAGCTTATATACTTCGCCGTTTATTGCTGATAATCCCCACCCTATTCGGCATTATGGCGCTGAATTTCGCACTGGTGCAAATCGCGCCAGGCGGGCCGGTGGAGCAGCTGGTGATGCAGCTGGAAGGTAAGGCGGAGAGCGCCACAGCGAACATTGGCAGCGGCGGTTCAGAGGTTTCCAAAGGGCAGTTATATCGCGGGCGGCGCGGGTTGGATCCGGAGATGATCGAGCAAATCAAGAAGCTTTACGGCTTCGACAAACCGCCACTAACGCGCTTTAAAGATATGGCGCTGAACTACCTCAAATTTGACTTTGGCACTAGTTTTTATCAGGATAAAACAGTTATCCAATTGGTAAAAGAAAAACTTCCTGTTTCGATTTCACTGGGTCTGTGGGCGACATTGCTAAGTTATTTGATCTCGATTCCGCTGGGTGTAAAAAAGGCAGTGAGAGATGGAGATGAATTCGATTTCTGGTCCAGTGTTGCCATTATAATTTTTTATGCGATTCCGTCTTTTCTATTCGCTATTTTGCTGATCGTACTTTTTGCGGGAGATAGTTATTGGAATCTTTTTCCATTGCGGGGATTGGTTTCCGATAACTGGCATGAGTTGAGTTTAACGAGTAAAATTCTCGATTATAGCTGGCATATGGTTTTGCCGCTGACAGCATTGGTAATCAGCGAATTCGCGGCATTGACTATGCTCACCAAAAACTCATTTTTAGAAGAGATCAATAAGCAGTATGTATTGACCGCACGCGCCAAAGGCCTGACAGAAAGACGCGTTCTTTATGGGCATATTTTCCGCAATGCGATGATGATCATTATTTCCGGCGTGCCGGCGGCATTGATCGGCATATTATTTACCAGCACGGTGATTATTGAAGTTATATTTTCTCTTGATGGTTTGGGCCGCCTAGGTTTTGAAGCTGTTGTATCCCGTGATTATCCTGTCATGTTCGGCACGTTATTTATTTTCTCGCTAATCGCGCTTGTACTAACGATTATCCGCGATATTACCTATGCTTTGGTTGATCCGCGAATTGATTTTGAGGGGAAATAATGTCACCGCTAGCAAGAAACCGCATTCGCAAATTTAAAGCAAATAAGCGTGGTTATTATTCACTGATCGCGTTTTCAATTTTGCTTTTCATCACCTTGTTTTCTGAATTTCTGGCCAATGACAAACCGATTTTGGTGATGTCTCACGGCAAAGCATATTTTCCAATATTTAAAAATTACCCAGAAACCAATTTCGGCGGCGCATTTGAAACTGAGACGGATTATAAAGACCCATTCGTGCGTGATCTTATTAATTCCAATGGATATATTATCATGCCGCCAATCGAGTATGGACATATATTCAATCTAGGCACGCAAGTGCTGGCACCGCCATCACTGGAACATTTGCTTGGCACGGATGATCAGGGGCGCGATGTGGCGGCGAGGATGATTTATGGTTTCCGGCTTTCAGTCTTATACGGTTCATGGTTCACTTTATGGATTGCAGTTATAGGTATTACTATTGGCGCCATTATCGGCTATTTCGGCGGTTGGCTTGATATATTTATGCAGCGTTTCATGGAAATCTGGTCGGCAGTGCCGCGGTTATTTTTGTTCATAATCGTTTTCAGCATGATCAACCCCAGCATATTCATCGTTTTCGTAATCATGCTGGCTTTCGGCTGGATGGGAGTGACGGATTATGTGCGTGCAGAATTTTTCCGCGCCCGTAAACTGGATTTTGTGCGTGCGGCACGTGCGCTGGGTGTTAAGGAGATCAATATCATCTTCCGCCATATACTTCCTAACGCCCTCACCTCAACCATGGCCATGCTTCCGTTCATCCTCACCGGCGCTATCACCAGCCTTTCTGCTCTTGATTTCCTGGGTTACGGATTACCATCTAGTTATCCGTCGCTTGGCGAATTGACCTTGCAGGGAAAAAATAATCTTGATTCGCCTTGGCTTGGTTTGACAGCGTTTTTCTCGCTCTCAATTATGCTCAGTCTTCTAATGTTCATCGGTGAAGCGGTGCGGGATGCGTTTGATCCGCGAAAGGTGGTGAAATGAACTGCTCCCAAATTGCATATCCCGAACTTGTTTCGGGATCTATTCGAAGAGATCCTGAAATGAATTCAGGATCTGCGGAGATTTTATTATGAGTTTGCTCGAAATCAAAGCTTTGAACATTCTTTTCGGCAGCAATCATGTTGTCAAAAATGCTGAATTGCAAATCAACAAGAGTGAAATGGTGGCGCTGGTTGGCGAATCCGGCTCTGGGAAATCGGTTACTGCTTTGTCAGTTTTACAACTAGTTCAAGGCGCAAAGCAAAGCGGCAGTATTGAATTTGACGGCGTAGAAGTATTAGCGGCGAATGACCAGGTTTTGCGCAAAATCCGCGGCACGAAAATCGGGATGATTTTCCAGGAGCCGATGACGAGTTTGAACCCGCTGCACAAAATCGGCCGTCAAATTGAGGAAGTTATCCAAACGCATAATCCAATGCCCAAAGCCGCCGCCAAAGAAAGGATTGAACAGTTGATGGCGCAAGTTGGCTTGAAAAAACTCATCCCGCGCCTGAACGCTTATCCGCACGAGCTTTCCGGCGGGCAGCGGCAACGGGTGATGATTGCGATGGCGATTGCCAATAACCCGGAGCTATTGATTGCCGATGAGCCTACAACGGCGCTGGATGTGATTGTCGCCGCCGATATTTTGAAACTGCTGAAGAAAATCCAGAAAGATACCGGCATGGCGGTATTGCTGATCACGCATGATCTGACGGTGGTGAAAAACCTCTGCGACCGCGTTTATATCATGAAGGACGGCGATCTGGTGGAGAACGGGGAGGTGAAGGAAGTATTCGCCAATCCGCAGCATAAATATACTAAACACCTAATCAACTCCGCACCGAAAGGACGGGCGGTGGAAACTAAAGATGGGAAGTCACAAGTTATAAGTTGTGAGAATTTGTCAGTCACCTTCCCGATCAAAGGCGGCTTCTTTGGCGGTAAAATTGGTGAAGTACAGGCGGTTAAAAATGTGACTTTGGCAGTGCCTTTGGGCAAAACTATCGGCATTGTTGGTGAAAGCGGCAGCGGTAAAACCACGCTGGGTATGGCGCTGCTTAAACTAATAAAAAGTAGTGGCCTAATAGTAGCGAATGGAAATGATTTGAGTAAATACGACGCGCGCCAACTGCGTGCGCACAGAAAAAAATTCCAGGTGGTTTTTCAGGATCCGTATAGTAGCTTGAATCCGCGCATGACAGTGGAGCAGATTATCAAAGAAGGACTCAACGCCCATGGATTAAAGGATAATATCAGCCAGACCCTGCGCGAGGTCGGCCTGCAGCCGGAAATGGCGGCGCGTTACCCGCATGAATTCTCCGGCGGCCAGCGCCAGCGCATCGGCATCGCCCGCGCCATTGCGCTTGATCCGAAATTTATTTTGCTGGATGAGCCGACCAGCGCGTTGGATTTATCAGTGCAATCGCAAATAATCGACTTGTTGAAAAAACTGCAGACCGAGCGCGGACTTAGCTATATTTTCATCAGCCACGACCTGCGCGTTATGCGTGCGCTCGCACATGATATTGCGGTGATGAAGGATGGCGAGATTATCGAATATGCTCCGACTGAGGAAATTTTTGAAAACCCAAAAAGCGATTATACCAAGGAATTGATCAAGGCCAGTTTCATTTAGACTTCAAGCGCAGCGCGTTTTTCTCGACCAAGTGCCATGATAAAGCGGCGAACAGCAATGTTATCGGCAAAGAATATAATAATAGCTGCAGCGGCAGCAAAGAATTGCCACTGAGAGAAATCAGGGCCTGCTGCACGAGGAATGCATAAATATATATACCATAAGAAAAATCGCCATAACGGGCGGCGTTATTTAATTTTATGCGTTTGCTAAAGGCGAAATAGAAAATCGCATAAGGCAAAATTATACAGGCGCCGAGATATAGAAACCCGAAATATGAAACGACGAATGCTGGCACAATAAGAATAGCGAAAATGCGCGGGTTATATTTGATATTGTCACGGTGGATATAATATGCCGCGCCAATCATGAAAAAGAGTGCCGGCCGCCAATCAGGAAGAATCCGCATTTTCCAATTTTCCATAATTATAGAGGTTCTATCCGGAGCAATAACAACCATTATTGCCGGGATCAGCATCATAGGAATAATCGCTTTTTTGAAATCTGCACCCGTCCTGCCCAATATCCAGATAAAGCCATACATCATAACTTCCGGTCCCAATGTCCATAATGAACCATTGGCAACATGGTTGGGATTAATGCTTTCAAAAACCCCGGGCAGCCGCCAATCCCAGATGAGGAAAGTGATATTGGCGAGATATTCATAAGTGAGATGATCCGTCAAATATTCCTTAATCGGAAGCGTAGTTAGGAAAGGGCCAAGGATAAAAGCTGTCAGGAAAACATTGATAAAAAGTGCAGGGAAAATCCTCAAAAACCTATTACGAACATAATTTTTTGGACGTTTAGTATAACTTCCAGTTACCAAATAACCGCTGATAAGGAAGAAAACGAAAACACATAACTCACCAATATGCCAACCCGAAAGAATATAAAGCGGTTCATTAGCATGGTTCCCGGTGAGCAAGAAGCAATGGCCGAATAACACCCCTAGCGCTGCAAAAAGCCGCAGGAAATCGAAATTATTATTCCAGGATTCTTTATTCATAACCCGCTTTTCGGATTTTAAGTTTAAGCGCATGTTTCTCGACCAAGTGCCAGGAAGCGGCGGCTAGGATTAATGTTATAATCGAAGCCTGGAGAAAAAGCATCAATGGCGAAATTCCTTTATTCAGCGCTATCAATGCCTGTTGTACCGGATATGCATAGATATAAATGCCATAGGAGAAATCGCCATAACGTGCAGCGTTGCGGAATTGGATAGTTTCGCTGAAGGCGAAATGAAAAACTGCATAGGGCAGGAATATGTAAGTTGCTAGGATAGAAAAACCTAAGACCCAGGCAAGGAAACTTATCGTGATAAGCAATATAAAAAGATCCGACCTATAATTTATATAGTCCCGGAAAAGATAGAATAATGCGCCGATAAGGAAGTATACCGCTAATTGCAAGTTTGGATATCTGTGAATGATTAAATCATCGCCCATCATTAATGGATAATTATATCCGCTAAACATGAGTATCGCGCAAATCGCCAAAAGCCCGATTATTCCCAAGCTCAACTTTAGCTTAATTTTCCCGACGAACCATATGGCAAAATACATGAAAACTTCAGCACCTAATGTCCATAAAGAGCCATTTACATATGAAAAAGAATTATTTTGGAAAACTCCTGGCAAATTCAGAAATAAGATTATTGTGCTACTGCCCAAAATATAATCATAGGTTAGTTTATTAGCAAAGTAAGTAGCAAGAGGTAGGCTAGTGAGTAAAGAGCCTAAGATAAAGCTGGTGAGAACAACATTGATGAAAAGCGCGGGGAAGATTCTCAAAAATCTGCCGGTTGCATATCTTTTAGGCGAACTGACATAACTTTTGGTGATCAAATAACCGCTGATAATGAAAAAAACATATACACAAAAATCACCTAGTGCTGGATTTAAGAATTTATAAAAATCATTAGTCGCCGGATAATCCAGCAGTAGATAACAATGGCTGAGCAACACTCCAATCGCCGCCGCCAGCCTCAGGAAATCGAAATTATTTTTCCTATCCATCCGGCTTATTTCGGCTCAACCATGTCTTCCGGTTTGATCCAAGCTTTGAACTGCTCTGCTGTCAGCAATCCCAAGGCAATGCCAGCTTCCTGCAGCGACGATCCTTCCTTATGCGCTTTTTTGGCAATTTTGGCGGCGTTGTCATAACCAATATGTGGGTTCAAAGCTGTTACCAGCATTAGCGATTCATTCATTTTTTTCTCAATGAAGTCTTTATTCGCTTTTAAACCATCGACACAATTATCAACAAAACTAACGCATGAATCGCCGATTAAGCGGATGGATTGGAGGAGGTTGTAGATCATCACCGGTTTGAATACGTTCAGCTCAAAATGGCCGTTACTGCCGGCGATGGTGATGGCCATATTATTGCCCATAACTTGCGTACAGACCATAGTCAGCGCTTCGCATTGTGTCGGGTTGACTTTGCCTGGCATGATTGAGCTGCCCGGTTCGTTTTCCGGCAAATCTAATTCACCAAGGCCGCAGCGCGGGCCGGAGCCGAGGAGGCGGATGTCGTTGGCGATTTTCATCAAACTTGCGGCGATAACGTTCAAGGCACCCGAAACTTCGATGATTGCATCATGCGCGGCCAATGCTTCAAATTTATTTTGCGCGGTGACGAACGGTTCTTTGGTAATGCGTGCAATATTATGCGCGAATTTCTCGGCGAAACCTTTTTTGGTGTTGATACCGGTGCCAACTGCCGTACCGCCCTGCGCGAGTTGGTATAAACGTGGCATAGTCGCCAGAACGCGTTCGATGCCATAAGCAACTTGCTGCGCATAGCCGGAAAATTCCTGCCCCAAACGCAGCGGTGTCGCATCCTGCAAATGCGTGCGGCCGATTTTGATGATTGGCATAAATTCTTTTTCTTTCTTATCCAGCGCCGAATAAAGCTTGTTCAGCCCCGGGATCAAAACTTCATTAATCTGCATCACCGCCGCGACATGCATCGCAGTTGGGAATGTATCGTTTGAAGACGCGCCGTAATTTACGTGGTCATTTGGGTGAACCGGTTTTTTGCTGCCCATTTCACCGCCGAGGATTTCAATGGCGCGGTTGGAAAGCACTTCATTGATATTCATATTGGTCTGCGTACCGGAACCGGTTTGCCACACTACAAGCGGGAAATTATCATAACCAATCTTGCCCGAAATTACCTCATCGGCGGCCTGGATAATCGCATCGGCAATCTTCTTATCAATCCCGCCCTGCTCTACATTGGTCAGCGCCGCCGCCTTCTTCACAATCGCCAATGCCTTAATCAGCGGCTCCGGCATCCTCTCACCACCAATCTTGAAATTGCCCAATGAACGCTCAGTCTGCGCACCCCAATATTTATCCGAGGGAACGGCCAGCTCGCCGAATGAATCTGATTCAATACGTTGATTTTTCTGAGCTTTTAAGGGTGATGGCATATGATTATACTGCTTTGTTGATATATTTTTTTACTCTGACAACAGAAAAACCGCAAGGATAAACAAGAATATGGTTGATTAACGATCATTAATCAGATACTAAGATTTATTATTAATTATGAGATTAAGGTATGAGTTATTACGCTAATAAAGATTACCGTGCTGGCGCACAAGCAGCTATGGCTGCTAATGCAAGATTTCAAGAAAATGCAGCTAACGCTGCTTTAGGCAATTTTACAAGATCAGAAAGTTTTGGGAAATTGGCAAAATTTGTACATGAGCACCCTGCCATAGAACGTATTATGAGCCGTCTTGGAACATTTTTATCAAGACCGCATGGGGCACCTTCTCATTCATTCGTAGAATATATTCGGATTAATATTAAAGCCCTGGCCAAAGATGAGGGTGATGTAGCCAAATCTGCTACAGCATTATTAGCGTCGCTAATGCAGCAATTAGATGCTGCATGTCAAGGCTCAGAAAGGACAGCATAAATTAGATAATAAAAACCCCGCCCAGATTAACTGTAGCGGGGTTTTTATTTTATTTAGCGTCAAAGCTTGTGAAAGCAACGCGGGCCTCTGCGGCCCATGCGCAGCTAATCAATATTAGCCATTCGCGCGGCGTGGCCTGCGATCACGGCCGCGGTCACTACCGCGGTCGTTGCGGCGCTCGCTGGAGCGTTCTTGTTGTTTCAGGCCGTGTTCGTTATTAGGGTCTAAATCTTCGCCAGTGTCCTGGTTTACGACTTTCATTGACAGTTTAAATTTGCCGCGGTCGGTGCCGAGCAACTTCACATAAACTTCCTGCCCTGGTTCCAAACCGGAATCAGCCATGGTTTCGAGGCGTTCCTGTTTTATTTCGCTGATGTGGACGAGGCCGTCATTTTTTCCGATGAAGGTTACGAATGCGCCGAAATCAACAATAGTTGCGACTTTGCCTTTGTAGATTGTGCCAACTTCCGGCTCAACCACGATGTCTTGAATCATTTTCAGGGCGATGGCTGAAGCTTCACTATCGTTTGATGCGATTTTGATTGTGCCGTCATCTTCGATATCCACTTTCGCGCCAGAAACTTCGCAGATCTCGCGGATAACTTTGCCGCCGGTGCCGATAACTTCGCGGATTTTATCAGTCGGGATTTTGATCTGCGTGATGCGCGGGGCATTAGCATTCAAATCTTCGCGGGCGCTAGTCAAAGCTTTCGCCATTTCGCTCAAGATGTGGATACGGCCTTCTTTCGCCTGGTTTAATGCGACATCCATGATCTCGGTAGTGATACCGTTGATCTTGATGTCCATTTGCAAAGCCGTGATGCCGGCTTCAGTACCGGCAACTTTGAAATCCATATCGCCCAGGTGATCTTCATCACCCATGATGTCAGAAAGAACCGCATATTTTTCGCCTTCTTTGATCAGGCCCATTGCGATACCCGCAACCGGACGAGTCAAAGGCACGCCGGCATCCATCATCGCGAGAGATGAACCGCAAACTGTAGCCATAGAAGATGAACCGTTGCTTTCAGTGATTTCTGATACCAAGCGGATTGTGTATGGGAATTCTTCTTTAGAAGGAAGGACCGCATTCAGAGCGCGCCAAGCTAGCTTACCGTGGCCGATTTCGCGGCGTCCCGGAGCACCGATACGTCCAGCTTCACCGACTGAGAAAGGCGGGAAGTTATAGTGGAGCATAAAGGCTTGTGATGATTCGCCTTCAACCGTGTCGATGGTTTGTTCATCTTGTGATGTACCCAGAGTCACAACTACGATGCTTTGAGTTTCGCCGCGCGTGAACAAAGCGGAACCGTGAGTTTTGTGGAGGATGCTGGTTTCTGCCAGAATCGGACGGATAGTTTTGTTATCACGGCCATCAATGCGCGGACGTTTTTCGATGATTTCGCTACGGACGATTTCCGCTTCGACTTTCTTGAAGAGACCGTTAGCAATTGCTTCCTGGCCTTCTTCGAGTTCGCCAAGAGATTCGATCGCAGCTTTCTTCGCTTCCTTGATCGCGTTTGTGCGAGCTTGTTTTTCACGAATCTGGTAAGCAGATTTCAATGATTCACTTGAGGCTTTTTTGATTTTGCCTTTCAATTCCGAATGGTCTGGAGCAGTGATATCCCATGCATCTTTCGCAGCAGCTTCTGCGAATTCGATGATCATGTTGATAACCGCCTGCATTTCTTTGTGCCCATAAGTAACCGCGCCGAGCATGATTTCTTCAGAAAGTTCTTTCGCTTCAGATTCAACCATCAATACCGAGCTTTGGGTACCGGCAACGATCAAATCGAGCTGGCCTTCCGCCAATTCTTCCGGAACCGGATTCAAGACATATTCACCATTAGCATAACCAACGCGAGCCGCAGCGATTGGGCCGAGGAACGGGATGCCGGAAATTGTGAGAGCCGCAGATGCGCCGATTAAAGCGGCGATATCGGGGTTGTTAACCAAGTCATGTGAGAGAAGCGTACAAACGATCTGTGTTTCGCGCTGGTAATCTTCATGGAACATCGGACGGATTGGGCGATCGATGAGGCGGGAAGTCAAAACTTCGTTTTCAGAAGGTTTAGATTCACGTTTGAAGAAGCCACCAGGCATACGGCCTGATGCATAGTATTTTTCCATATAGTGTACGGAAAGCGGGAAGAAATCTTGGCCTGGTTTATCAGCTTTAGCGCCGACAACAGTACAGAGCACTTGTGATTCGCCGTAAGTAACCAAAACCGCGCCATCAGCTTGACGAGCGATGCGGCCGGTTTCCAGAGTCAGCGTTCTGCCACCCCATTCAATTGATTTTTTGGTGATATTAAAAAAATTTTCGTTAGACATGTTTATTCCTTCATAGATATTGTTATACGTCATTCTGCGGCTAGACCGCAGAATCCCTCGAGGTGATCCTGCGATCAAGTCACAGGATGACGTGGTTTAATGTTTGGGAATGAGGGAAGTAAGAGGAATATTAATGTGGGCGGCAGTGGCCCGCCTTGTTTCACAGTCTAGATTGTGAAGTGAAGGCCGCGATCTGCCCGCGCAATTATTATTTCTCTTAATCCCCGCTATTCCCGGTTGCAGGGGTTATAAGGGTAAATCGCTGAAAAGGCAAATGATATTTACCTATTGATGGGTATTAAATTACATGTCTTTTCTTGGGGTTTATATTGACTAAAGTTCATAATTAGTCCAATTATATTTCCTTTCGAAATATGAGGGTTATGGTTACTAGGACTGCGCGGGAAAAGATTAATGATGCATTCGGAGAGGCGCTGGCAGCGGCGACTTCGGATTCAAAAAAATTTGTGATTGCAATTGACGGTGGCGGCAGCGGGTTGAAGGTAAGCCTTTTTCAGCTTGAGGCGGATGGAACATACCGGGCAAATGCAGTATATGAGAAAAATTTTCCATTTAAGGGCCTTGTCGAGTTTGTTAATGCTTATGCAGAAGTTGTAACTAATTGCAGTGTTTTAGCCCTTAAGAACGGCGGTTTTGTCTCTGGTATATCAATGGGCTCACCGGGCAAATTTATGACGCCTGCAAATTATAAGAATGCCTATGGCAGCGCAAAATTATCGCATATGGTTATTACAAATTTGGGTTATGATCCAAGAACTATTGGCCCTGAAGATATGGGGAAAAACTGCGTTATTACAGATGGCACCGCCGTGAATCTTTGCAACGCTGATAGCCCAATGGAATTTGATGGCGTTAATTTAGCCAGGCTGCTTCGCCATATCGGCCCCGCAGGCATTCCCATCGAAGTACGCAATGATGCCGAGGTTCAAGCGCTGGCGCTGGCGAATAACTTTCTCCTGGGCACTCATTCAAAAACAGTCTTTTTTGACGGCGCCGGATCAGGGCATGGCACCGCTGTGCTACACCGCGATAACGGCCGTTTCAAATCCCTCACTGATGGGCATTTGCAGCGTATCGAAATAAGACAAAGGCTGGAAACTGACCAAAGTTTGCAAGCTGTTTCTGATTTTGTTATTCGTTTCTGCCGCGAGAGCAAACCACATATTTACGCCGCCCTTCCCGAAGGTTTTGCGCAACCGGACGATTTATTATCCGGTGATGGTATCATGAATCTCGTAGCTGAAATATTCCAGCAGGATGGTTTGAAGCTGGTTGATGAACTTGTGCCAGAAAAGCTCAAGGAACCGGGTGTGAATATGGTTATGTCGAGAAAGTATTTCGCGCAGGAAATTGATGATATCCTAAATGGCGGCGATGTATTAACCACACGTCTTAACCTGATTGCCAAAAATAATATGCCTGAAAGAATTGCGCATATTCATGCACGGGTGGATGCAGTTGCGAGATATAGAGTAGATTATTATGAAAGCGTCCATTCCGGCAAAATGACTTTTGTTCACAGGGAAGCGCAATGGACGGATGATGATATAAGCCAAGTCGCAGGATTTGATACGATAATTTGCGGTGGTGGATTAAGCCAGGCCGAGTGGTTTCAGAAAAGCGTAAAGCGCGAGCTTGGCAAAAGGAAGACCGGGATAGAGATAGTTTTCCCTGATGGAGATATAGGAAGAACCACAAAATTCGGCACGGCAGCTGTTGTGGCGGATGCGGCTGGTAAAGTTAGTCCTGACAATTTAAGGGAAGCCCAAGCACGCGCCGCCGTATCAACAAGAGATTAAGCAATAAAAAACCCCGCGCAATTGGCGGGGTTTTGGGATTATTTGATGTGGGCCTCAAGAGGCCCGCGCTGCATTTACACGAAAACTATTTCCGCAAGCCCAACTTATCGATAATCGCTGTATAGCGCGGCGTAGCCTTTTTCTTTAGATAATCCAGCAAACTACGACGTTTGCTTACCATACTGATCAAGCCGCGACGTGAGTGGACGTCTTTGGCGTGGGTTTTCATGTGTTCGGTTAAATTATTGATGCGCTCTGTCAAAATGGCGATTTGCACTTCCGGGCTTCCAGTATCGTCTTTTTTGGTGGCGTTTTCTTTGATAACTTCTTGTTTACGTTGTGCAGTTACGGACATCGGTTTCTCCTTTAGTTAGCCTGTAGTCTGTAGTCTGTAGTCTGTGGCTAATTGCTATTAGCTACAGACTACAGACCACCGACTATCAGTGATTAAATACCCTTACGGGCTGCAACTTTCCGTTTAGATGTTTAGCAATCGCGACCAGCTTTTTGTTTTTCATCAGGAGTATAGTTTCTGATTCAAAATTCGCGCCCGGATTATTAATTTCCAGGGCGATGCCGTTGCGTATCTTTTGCTCACCTAAATCGTCAAGCGGAAATGCCGGGATGCCGTCTAGCACTTCCTCCAGCGGCAAAATGCTGCTGGACACGGCGCCTTTCTCGCATATTTGCGCCAATTCTTCAAGCGAAATTGCGCTGTCTTCGCTAAATTGGCCGTGGCGGCTGCGGTGGAGGCGGCTGACATAGCCAAAACATCCCAATTTCCGGCCCAAATCGCGGGCGACGGAGCGGACATAAGTACCTTTAGAACAGTGCATTTTGATTGCCGCTTGCCGATTGCCGGTTGTCGATTGAAGGGTTAGTTCATGAATCGTTACCTTGCGGGGTTTTAATGCCACTTCTTCTCCTTTTCTAGCCAATTCATAGGCGCGTTTGCCATTTATTTTCAGCGCGGAATAGACAGGCGGCAACTGCTCAATCTCGCCGCGAAAACTTTCCATTGCCTCTTCCAAATCGGCAGTCGTGAATCGGCAATCGGCAATTCCCGTCACCTTCCCTGCCGCATCATCCGTATCTCTCTCCTCCCCCCAAGTAACCTCGAATTCATACACTTTGCTTGAGTTGAGCAGGAATTGCACCACCTTGGTTGCCTCCCCGATTGCCAATGGAAGAATACCGCTCGCCAATGGGTCAAGAGTGCCCGCATGGCCGACTTTGTTATTTTTGCCCAGGAGGCGTTTTACTCGTGCGACGATGTGGGCGGAAGTAACGCCAACCGGCTTATCGATAATCAGCCAGCCATTATAACTCTGCGACTTTGAGCTCTCTGCGTTCATGGTGCAAGGCATAGATGATCCCGCATAAAATTACAACCGAGCCGAGGATAGTCGCGAATTGCAAATGTTCGTTGAAAACGAGATAAGCGATGATGGCGGTGAAGATCAGGCGGGAAAAATCCAGCGGCATCAGCACGCTGATTTCGGCGTTGCGATAGGCCAGGACTATGCCGAAGAGGTTGATATAAACAATGCTGCATAACACCACTATCCATTCCAAGTTGCGCAATTGCGGGGTTATCCAATGATAGGCGGCAAATGGTAATGTCATCAGGGTGCTTAAGAAAACCATGTAAAAGATAATCCGCAATGGCGGTTCCGTTTTGTTGAGTTGGGCGATGAAGATTTGCACGAAGCCCATTAGGAAAACGCTGAGCAATATGAAAAGGATATTGGCGTCGAATTGTCCAGTCGGACGTAGGATGATTAATGCACCGGCGAAACCCAGCGCCATTCCAAACATGCGATAACGTTTTACTTTTTCTTTCAACACCAGCACTGCCGCCAAAGTTGTAAAAAGCGGCGCAGTGAAGCTGATGGCAGTGGCCTCGTTTAATGGGATTTTGGTGATGCCATAATAAAATGATGAAACTCCTACGAGACCGAAAACGTTGCGGATGATATGCAGTTTCAAGCGTTTGGTTTTTAAACTGGCAATACCTTGTTTCAATATAAACGGTGACATCATCAGCAAAGCCACGCAGCTTTGGATGAAGGTCATGGTGTAAATATTGATATCCTTGATCGCAAACCGCACCACGACAAAAGTCAACGACACGGTGAAGCATTGCAGCAGGAACCAGAGAACACCTTTTAGCTTCGGCGTCATTTTGCTTAAATGAGTTGATTATTCATATGTTAATACTAGGCTTTATCTATGAATAAAGGGTTTATTGCGGTAAAATGCGGGTTTACAAATGTGCAACAGCAGCCATATTATTCTGACATAAAGCAAAAAGGATTTTTCATGCAAGTCTCCCCCCCCCCCTACAAATCCACTAGTTACAAGGGATTTACATTAGTTGAATTAGCGATTGTGCTGGTGATTATCGGGCTGTTGATTGGCGGGATATTGGCGGCGCAGAGCATGATTGGTGCTGCGAAGATTAATGCGCAAGTGGCACAGATTCAGCAATTTGATGCGGGGGTAATGAATTTTAAGACGAAGTATAATTTTTTGCCGGGGGATGCACCTGCTTTTGGCGGGGATGGAGATGGGGTTATTATTAGACTATTGGACAGTTCAAATTGTCCGGGAAACAATAATGGTTCTGTAAATGCCATCCAAGCTGAGATAGCAAATTTCTGGGCGCAAACATTTCCAGATAAGTATATTAGTATAAGCTACGCAACCGGAATAAATTATGCTACTGACACCCAGTTTTTCAACAGGTTCCCGGCGCCCAAACTAGGTATAAAAGGTGCATTCATTATGGCCACGGCAAAGGCTACAGATTCAGGGGGACGACAGTATTGTGTCGATATAGCGAATTTGAATAATTACTATGTAATGGTTGCTCCAGCCAATGTTCCTAGTGGAAGTACTTTTACCACAGCAACCTCGGGAAGCAGAAGCACTACACCTTCTGATACTCTTGCCATGGATAAAAAAATGGATGATGGACTTGCTGATTCGGGCAGCGTAATTGCGGGAAGTTTCAGGACTCCTAATACTGGTGCTTCTGCAGCGCCATTGGCTTCATGTAGTTCAGGCTCAATTTATGTTGTTAGTAATACCGGCTACGAATGCACACCCATAATCCGCATCGGTTCACAAGCCGGGGACTCTCAATAACTATAATGTCTCCGTGCTCATGATGCGGGAGCGTTTGCGCTCGGAGTGGACTACGAAGAGGGTGCCGAAAACTATGACGCTAGAGCCAATAACGGTATATATGTCAAGCGTTTCGCTGAACACAATATAGGCAAATATTGAGCTGAAAATCAGGCGTGAGAAATCGAACGGCATCAGGACGCTTATATCTGCCAAACGATAAGCTTGAGTGACGGTGGAGAAGTTGAGCATATCGAGCAATGCCAGCAAAACTAGCAATGCCAATTGCAACTGCGTTACTTCCTGCCAATGGTATAGGCCAAGCGGGGTGGTGAGAATTAGCATCAATAATGCACGGTAAAACATCATTGTGCGGCCGCTTTCGGTTTTGATCATTTTCTTGATGAAGATATCAGTGCAGCCCCAAAGTGCGGCGGTGAGGATGAGATATAATGCATTGGGGTCAAAGGCGGCACTGCCCGGGCGCAAGACTACTAATACGCCCATAAAGCCGATGCACAGGCCGATGATGCGGCTGAAATAGGTTTTTTCGCGCAGGAAGATTATGGCGAAGATTGTGGAAAATAATGGGCCGGTGAAAGTGATAGCGGTGGCAACGTTTAGCTGCACATGGCTCATGCCATAAAACAAGACCATGCCGGAGCTAATGCCGGAAAGTGCGCGGCCGGCGTGGAGGTGTAGTTTTTTGGTTTTTGGGAAGCCGCCATCCATCGAGCAAATTGGCGTGAGGATGGTGAAGGAGAAAACGTTTTGCCAGAATATAATAGTATAAGTCGAAAGCCCGCTTTGCCCCAGTTTTCGCACCACGCCCATAATCAAAACCAGCGCCACGCAATGCAACAGCATCCAAATAATGGCACGCGCGGTCTTTGGCAGTTTTAATGCGGGAGAAAAATTGTTCACAGGAATTGCGTAACCGATTGACATATATTGTCAATGCTATCTGCGAATAGTTAAGAATTTATACGGTTATTTTAAGCTACTGTCATTTAGGTAAAACTAAATGACAAATTTGAGCTTAGGAATTAAGCGCTAGTTTATAAAGAAGCTCGGCGGTCTTGGAACTATCGCAGTTTTTAGTTATAAGCTCTTTAGTCTCCGCCATGAATTTGGCATCCGCTTGGTTTTTGCCCGCTAATGCTGCGCGCAAAATTAACTCATCAATATTCTTGCCCTCAATTTCCTTCCAGTCTTTATCGCTAAAGCCGCGCCCTTCCGGATCATTTTTTAACCGAGTATAAACTTTCAAACTTTCTTCAGTTATCATTGCTGCTCTGCCTTATGCAGTAAGGCACTGATTTTGCTGGCGTATTCGAAGGAAGTATCGAGTTTGAAGCTCACCTTAGGCGCATAGCGCAAGTCGACGTTTTTGGCGATATAGGTGCGGACAAACCCGGCGAAATTGGGGAGAGCTTTTAATAATTTGTCGGCATCTTTGCCGCCCAGTGGGCAAATATAAGCAATGGCGTGTTTCAAATCTGGCGTCACCTGCACTTCGGAAACAGTAACCGAAGTTACGCCCAAATGAGGAATTTCGCCGCGCATGAACATGGTTGAAAGCGCGTGGCGGATAAGTTCGCCTACTTTCAACTGGCGCTGGGTTGGGGCTTTGTGTTTCATCTGTCGTTAATCGTTAATCGTTAATCGTTAATCGTGCCGTTCCTTCGATAAACGATGAACGATTAACGGCCTAAGCCTTCTTCAAAATCCCTGCTTCTTGAATAATTTGGTAGCACTCGATTACATCGCCGGCTTTGATATCGTCATAGTTCTCAAATGCCATACCACATTCATAGCCGTTCTGGACTTCCTTAACTTCGTCTTTGAAGCGTTTCAGAGTTTTCAATTTGCCCTGGTGGATAACCACGTTGTCGCGCAGCAAACGGACACCGGCACCACGGGCGACATGGCCTTCGGTGACATAACAACCGGCGATTTTGCCGACTTTGGTGATGTTGAAGACTTCGCGGATTTCGGCATAGCCGATGAATTCTTCGCGTTCGACCGGTGATAACAAGCCGGAGAGAATAGCGGTAACATCGTCGACAACTTCATAGATGATTGAGTAATATGAGATGCGAACATGGTCGCGATTGGCCAATTCACGCGCTTGTGCATTGGCGCGGACGTTGAAGGCGATGACTACTGCGTTGGAGGCGCGTGCCAGGGTGATGTCGGATTCAGTGACAGCGCCAACTGCGGAGTGGATAACTTTGACTTTGATTTCTTCGTTGCCGAGTTTGTTCAAAGAATTTGCAATAGCTTCGATCGAACCCTGAACATCACCTTTGATGACCACGGTGAGGGTTTTTTGTGCATCCGGCCCAGCGAAGAGTTTTTCCATCTGCGTTTTGCTTTCTGATGTAGCGCGGATATTTTTGGCTTTTTCGCGGCGATATTCGGAAATTTCGCGGGCTTGTTTTTCGTTGGCGACAACGGAGAATTCATCACCCGCCATTGGCGCTTCAGTAAGTCCGAGAATTTCAACTGGGGCTGATGGCCCGGCTTCCTTAATGTCTTTTTCGTTATGGTCTAATAACGCGCGGACGCGGCCTGTGGCAGTTCCGGCAACGACAATATCACCGACCTTGATTGTACCTTTTTCGACGATAACAGTGGCGACAACCCCGCGGCCTTTATCGATGCGTGATTCGATGATTGAGCCGACACCGGCGCGGTTTGGATTAGCTTTCAAATCCAGAACTTCGGCTTGTAACAAGATTTGCTCTTTCAATTTATCCAAGCCGATTTTTTGTTTGGCAGAAACTTCAGCCGTTAGAATTTCACCGCCCAATTCTTCGGTGACAAGTTCGTAAGTGAGCAATTCATTCCGCACACGGGTGGCATCTGCGCCCGGTTTATCGATTTTGTTGATAGCGACGATGATCGGCACGCCAGCAGCTTTGGCGTGGTTGATGGCTTCCACCGTTTGCGCCATGATTCCGTCATCAGCGGCAACTACGAGCACGACGATATCAGTAACTTTCGCACCGCGGGCGCGCATTTCGGTGAAGGCTTCGTGGCCTGGCGTATCGATGAAAGTGATTTTGCCTTTGCCTTTCAATTCCACCTGGTATGCGCCGATATGTTGCGTGATGCCGCCAGCTTCGCCGGAGACAACATCGGTTTCGCGCAATGCGTCGAGTAATGAGGTTTTGCCGTGATCGACGTGGCCCATAATGGTGACGACTGGCGGGCGTGGCAGCATCAATTCTTCTGCATCTTCTTCCGTATCGAGAACTTTTTCAACGTCGGCGTCAGTAACGCGTTTGAATGTGTGGCCGAGTTCAGTGACAACTAATTCTGCGGTATCAGCATCGATAACTTGGTTGATTGTGGCCATGATGCCAAGCTTCATAAGCTCGCGAATGATATCGGATGATTTTTCCGACATACGATTGGCGAGATCGCCGACGGTCAGGCTTTCCGGAATCGTCACTTCGCGCATGACTTTCTCTTTCGGCTCATCGTCATGGCGTTTGTGTTTGTCGCGCTGGCGTTTGACTGAAGCGAGTGAGCGGTGGCGCTCTTCCTGGTCGAAATTGGTGACTGTGATTTTTGAAGTACGCCGTCCGCCGCCGCCTGCGCCGAGGACAGATTTCTTTTTGCCTTTTTCATCTTCCCAATCGGTTTTGCGGGCGAGAGTCAATTTGCCGGCGGGCGCTGGTGCGCTGGTTGTTGGGCGGCGTGGTGCCCCTGCTGCCGGTTTTACTGCGACTGGAGCCACTTCTTTCTTAGTAATGGAATATTTTACCGGCGTTGAATCGGAAGTGATAGCATCGTGATCGGTTTTCTTTTGGCCGAGCTTTTGCGGTTTAGGTCTTGGACCGCCGCGGGAAATAGTAGGGATTTCTTTTTCGCCTTCTTCCTGCTCTTCAACTTCAGATTCTTCCTCGCGTTCAACACGTTTGAACTCGACTTTCGGGGCGTTTTTGCGCTCTTCTTCGTCAGTTTTGGCGCGTTTGATGGCGTATTGCAATGCATTCAAACGGGCACGGCGCTCTTCGTTAGTGAGGAAAGTATCATTCTCGATTTCGGTTGCGCGCTTGGCAAGTTTTTCCTGCTCGCTTTGCGGCTTTTCACCCGGTTTGGAGATGACGCGTTTTTTGCGCACCTCAACAGTAACCGTTTGCGGCCCGGTGCGAAGCCCTGGACGCGAGCCGCCGCCACCAAGTCCGAGCGTCAGTTTGCCTTTTGGTTTTTCCGTTTCGTCAGTCATTTCTTCCTTTAGTTGCGTGGTTGCTGGTTGCGTAGTTGCGTGGTTTTATCAGTAACCATGCAACTACGCAACCATGCAACCCCTTATTATTCCTTAAACCAGTGTTCGCGGGAAGCCATAATCAGCGCATTGACTTCGTCACGAGTTAAACCGGCTGCAGGAACTTGTTCATAGAATTCATCAGCTGACAAATCACCGAGATCGTCACGGGTTTTAACACCGTTCTCAGCTAATTTGAGGATGATTGCCGGTGTCAGAGTATCGCCTTCCTTGCCAGGCAAGGTGAACATATCCTCAGCAGCGCCGAGTTCTTTAGCTTTGTCGATAATTGCTTTCAGCTTGGTTTCGATATAGTCGCGGGCGCGTTCCTGCAATTGCGCGGCAACGTTTTCGTCGAAGCCTTCGATTCCGGCCAACTCGTCAGTATCAACATAAGCAACTTCGTCCAATGAGCCGAAGCCTTCGGTGACGAGGAGATGCGCGATCATTTCATCAACATCAAGCGCTTCGATGAACATGGCTGACAATGATTGGAACTCTTCCGTGCGGCGTTTTGATTCTTCCGCTTCGGTGAGGATTTCGATATACCAGCCGGTTAATTGTGATGCCAACTTCACGTTTTGACCACGGCGGCCAATCGCGAGGGATTGTTGATCTTCAGGGACTACAACTTCGATACGGCGGTCATCTTCTTCGACGACGACTTTGGCAACTTGAGCCGGAGTCAATGCATTGACGACAAATACTGCCGTATCTTGTGACCACATGATGATATCGATTTTTTCGCCTTGCAATTCGTTGACAACTGCTTGAACGCGGGAACCACGGACGCCGATGCACGAAGCTTTAGCTTCAACCGATGAATCATGCGACATAACCGCGATTTTGGCGCGTGAGCCTGGTTCGCGGACGCAAGACTTGATTTCGATAATGCCGTCGTAAATTTCCGGGACTTCGGCGGCGAAGAGTTTTTCCATGAATTTCGGATGTGTACGCGATAAGAATACTTGCGGCCCGCGCAGCTCGCGGCGGACATCGACAACATAAGCGCGGATGCGGTCGCCAGGGCGATAATTTTCGCGTGGGATAACTTCGTCGCGCTTCAATACGGCTTCAGTGCCATTACAATCTAATACGATATTGCCGTATTCAACTGATTTAACCACGCCATTGATGATGGTATTTTTCTTATCTTTGAATTCTTCAAATTGTTTCTCGCGCTCAGCGTCTTTGACTTTTTGGGTGATAACTTGTTTCGCGGTTTGTGCAGCAACCCGGCCAATATCCATCGGTGGCAGATCTTCGCGTAATACTTCGCCGGTCTTGATGCCTTTTTTAATGCGTTGGGCGTCTTTTTCCAAGATCTCAACGATTTTGCCGCCAACCGTGCCGGCTTCCGCGCCTTCGTCGGCGGATGGGGTCAGCGCATCAACAACCGTACGCTCGCGGAAAACTTTGGTTTCGCCGGATTTGCGGTCGATTTCAACTTTGATATTTTGCTCGTAACCATATTTCTTACGCGCTGCAACCTGGATAGCTTGCTCAATCGCCTCCACAACGGCTTCACGTTGTATACCTTTTTCGCGGGCGACTGCCTCTGCGACTTGGATGATTTCCGTGTTACCGGTAATTTGCGATGCTAATGCCATATTCTTCTTTCCTTTTATTTGGCCTTCAGTCTTCAGACTTCGGACTTCAGTATTTTCTGAAGTCCGACGTCTGATGTCCGACGACTATTCGTTAATATCAACTTCATTGCCTTCGACATAACCATCTCCAGCATTGTTCTTCGCTACATGGTCGACCAGTTCGTCAGTCAAAACCAGCTTGGCTTCCTGAATTTTGCTCCAGGGAATAGTGAATGTTTTTTTTTCATCACTTAGCTCAAATTCAATTTTGTCGTCATCGAGTTTGGTAACTTTCCCGCGAAACTTCCTTCTGCCGTCAATTCCTTCCCTGGTTTCGATTTTTGTCTCAAAACCCAGATAGGCCTCAAAATCCTTCTTGCGCGTCAGCGGCCGGTCGATTCCCGGTGATGACACTTCCAAACGATATGCGCCCGGAATGACATCGCTGACGTCAAGCAGGGCAGAAACCGTATGGCTCACTTTTTCGCAATCCTCAACCCGGACCGGCTTGCCGGATTTAGGCTCGATCATGATTTGCAGGGTTTTGTATTTATCCCCGCCCATCCACTTCAAGCGGATGATTTCATAACCCAAGTCTTCCACCGCAGGCTCAATAATAGATCGAATATCGTTGTTTTCTTCCACTATCAGCGCCCAGATTTTAGTTGCAAAAAAAGCCGCCCGGGTGGGGCAGCTGGTTTTATCTTGAATTACATATAAAGGAAGCCGTGAAAATTTCAAGTGCTTATTTTGCCAGAAGCGTGTCTCATGAACATGCGCTTTAACCGTGGAATTTGGTTTACCGCCCCCAAACCGAGCTGGCGGGCGAGCTTTGTTGGCAATATTTTGTTAGAAAACAATATATTAAGCCGGTCGGTGGCGGTTATCATCAGTGAATTATCGAGGCGGCGCATGTTATTATATTTCTCCAAAGCCACAGAACTCGTCGGATTTAGCCCTAATTTCAATTGGTTATAGATTATCTTGGTCAATAATTCAGCATCGCGGAAGCCGAGATTCACGCCCTGACCGGCGATTGGGTGGATGGAATGGGCGGCGTCGCCGATTAGGACTATGTTATCTTTTACATATGTATCCGCATGCATCAATTCCAACGGATAAATCCAGCGCTGGCCGGTCAGCTTGATTTTGCCGAGGTATTTTACGCGTTTTTCGATTTGGAAGAGAAAATCCGCGTCATTCATCTTATGATATATGTGCGCTATATCATTAGGTTCAGTCCAAACCAGCGATGATCTATTCCCCTGCATCGGCAAAACCGCGAATGGGCCAACTGGCAAGAAATGTTCATGCGCGAGGCCCATATGCGGTTTTTCGTGCTCGATGGTGGCGACGATGCCCATTTGTTTATAGGATTTGCGGAAATCGCTAATACCTGCGGTTTTTCTTACAGCGGAGTTTTTACCATCAGCGCCGATGAGCAATTGCCGATGGCCTATTGCCCATTGCCGATTCTTTTCTTCAATCAGCAATCGGCAATCGGCAATCGGCAATATTCTTAACTGAAGATTCGGCAACTCCGCCGCACGCTTGAACAAAGCTTCGCGGATAAAACGGTTTTCGACAATATAACCAAATGCCTCGCTGCCGATTTGTTCGTGGTCAAAGTGCAAAAATAAATTACTGCCGAATTCGGAGACGCGGATGTCTTTTATTGCTTCAGCATGCGGCGCCATATTTTTCCACGCGCCAATCGCGTCCAGGAATTTATACGAGCGCCAAGCAATTGCGGAAACTCTGCCATCAAATTCATGGGCTAAAATCTTCGCCGGATCTTCGTGATCGATGACGGTGACATCGATGCCTTTAGCGGCAAGCGCGATGGCTTGCGATAAGCCGACCATGCCAGCGCCGATGATGGTTATATGGTTGCATGGTTGCGTAGTTGCGTGGTTGGAATTCATATACTATCTATACTATGCAACCATGTAACTACGCAACCAGCCTATGAAAATCGCCACCTGGAATATAAACTCAGTCCGCCTGCGCATTGGGCTGTTAAATAACCTCACTGATGAAGCGGCGCCGGATATTATCTGCCTGCAGGAAACCAAATGCCCGAATGAGCATGTTCCGCTCAAGGAAATCTATAAGCTCGGATATGAGCATAATTATTTTCATGGGGAGAAAGGTTATAATGGCGTTGCGCTGCTTTCCAAAGTTCCGTTGAAAAATATCGAAACGAATATTTATGGCGGAAGGCCGCATACGCGGCATATTTCCGGAGTTTTACCAAACGGCGCGAGGCTGCATAATTTTTATGTTCCTGCAGGGCGCGATATACCTGATCCGGAAGTAAACGAGCATTTTGCACATAAGCTGCAATATCTGGATGATATGATTTCGTATTTTGATAAGTTCAAAGATAATGAAAAACATATTATCGTCGGTGATTTCAATGTCGCACCGTTTGAAAATGACGTGTGGAGCCACAAACAAATGCTGAAAATTATTTCGCATACTCCGGTGGAAACGGAAAAACTTTTCCGTATGTATAAAAATCACGGCTGGGTTGATGTCGGGCGGCATTTCGTGCCGCAAGAAGAGAAACTTTACAGCTGGTGGAGCTATCGCAATAAGGATTGGCGCAAATCCGATCGCGGGCGGCGCTTGGACCATATTTGGGTGACTGATAATTTGAAATCCACCTTGAAAGGCCAGCAAATATTCAAAGATGCCCGCGATTGGCCGAAACCCAGCGATCATGTGCCGGTAGTGGCGGAAATGGAATTTTAGATTATTTCTTCAGGCCGCCCTGGAAATCATTGAAAAGCTGACGCGCCTTTTTATATTTGCGATAGCTGCAGCTGAACATAATGCCGATAATTATGAAAGTAACCGTATAAGCGGCAATTACATAGAGAAGGTAATTCATAATAATGGCTTATGTTGATAGTTGCTGATTGTTAATTGTTAGTATAAATACTAGATAAAGGCCAGAAGAATACAAGTATTATGAATCATCCACAAACAAATCAATTGCGACTCTTGAGTATCGCCGGCAGCGATTCGGGCGGTGGTGCGGGAATTCAGGCCGATATCAAAACAGCATTCGCGCATGGTGTATATGCATCGACTGCGATCACCGCATTGACGGCACAAAATACACAAGGCGTTTCCGGAATTTTTGATGTCAGCGCAAATTTCGTGGCTGAGCAAATTACATTAGTGCTGGAAGATATCGGCGCCGATGTAATCAAGATTGGCATGCTTAATAATGCCGGAGTAATTTCTGCAGTGGAAAATGTAATTGGTAATCTGCAAATTCCGATTGTGCTTGATACTGTGATGGTGGCGAAAGGCGGTGCGGCGTTGCTTAAAACCAATGCCGTCAATGCGCTCAAAAACAAACTCATTCCGCTGGCGAGAATTGTCACCCCGAATTTGCCGGAAGCGCAGATACTTTCCGGCATGAAAATCCGCACGCTGGAAGACATGATCCTGGCTGGGCAAAATATCCTCGGTTTGGGCTGTCATGCAGTTTTGGTCAAGGGCGGGCATATGAGCGGGCAGACGGTTTATGATGTGGCGGTCACACGCGATAAATACGAGGTTTTCTCGCATGATAAGCTCAAAACCAAGCATACACACGGCACCGGCTGCTCATTGGCGACCGCGATTGCCTGCCATTTGGCCAATGGATTGGATATCTTTACAGCAGTAGATTATGCCCGCCAATATGTGTTTGCAGCCATTAAAACCGCACCCGGTATCGGCCAGGGACACGGCCCTATTAATCATTTCGCGAAGTGAGATTGATAAGTGCGCTCGGCGCGCAGCCCCCGCCCTCAATGGGCTTGCCTTCGCTGCCGCTCGGACTCCATAACATCACCGTTTAGGACTAAGAACCTCCCTGAGGGAGGGCTAGACCCGACCGAGCGAGCCCATTGAGGGCGACAGCTGCCCGCAGGGCATGCGCGGCGCTTGAGCGCAAATAAATATTGCATTCCTTATCCCTATCGCTTATAAGGGCGAACCAAATTTCTTAAGGAATGCAAGATGAAAGAGAAGATTCACCCCGATTATCACAATATCAAAGTTGTCATGACTGATGGCTCAACATTTGAGACACGTTCAACTTATGGTAAGGAAGGCGACACATTGCGTCTTGACGTTGATCCGAAATCCCACCCGGCATGGAACAGGGGTGGCGCTTTCATCAATGAAAACGCTGGTCAAATCGATAAGTTCAAAAAACGCTTCGCAGCATTCAAACCAAAGCCCGGTGCTACTAGTGCAGCGGCGGCGGCTCCAAAGCTTGAGAAAAAAGAAGCGGCTCCTAAGCTTGAAAAGAAAGAGGAAAAAGCCGAAGCGAAATAAGCTCTGCTATCAAATTCGACTACACACCCCGCACTTGTTGCGGGGTCTTTTTTTGCCATTTTTATAATATATCATGTCATTGCGGCCTACGAGCCGCAATCTCTCCTCAGGCGTCAGAGATAGATTGCGGGTCAAGCCCGCAATGACTATATTTACGTATGAAAACTCACAAAACTTTACCCGGGCAATGGATGATTACTGATTCGATGAAAATCGACGCGGCAAAAGCGGCGCGGAATTTACCGAGGAATTCGGGAATAATATTGCGTGATTATGATTTGAGTTTTGAAAAAAGATTGGCGCTTGGCCTGGTTTTGAAAAAAATCTGTATAGGGGGAAAAATTTCCCTATTGGTGGCAAAAGATCCGGAATTGGCAATAAAGTTGGGCGCGGACGGAATTCATATGCCGGAATATTTAATTGGCGAAATCCATAAATGGCGGGCAAAAAAGCCCAATTGGATCATAACCGCCAGCGCTCATTGCCGGCGGGCAGTGAAATCAGCAATAATGGAAGGCGCGGATGCGGTATTAATATCCCCAATATTCAAAACTTCCTCGCATCCGGAAAAAAAACCGTTGGGAATTAGCCGCTCCATGACATATATATATACTGTCAACAGACATATTGCGGCATATGCTTTAGGCGGAGTGGATGCAAGCCACGCAAAAGCTCTAAGAATGGCGGGTTACAAGGGTTTTGCGGGGATTTCGTGGGTAAGAACCTGATGCTTGGACGCAACAGTTAAAAGCAGAACCGGCAAAAAATACTAATATTTTTAGTATTACCGCTTGCATGTTGATGGGGATTTAGACTAGATAGGCGTCGAAACGCACTGCTGCGAGACGCAGTTACGTTTCCGGGTTTACGTGGCAATCCAACTCTATCGCCCGGAAACGAAAATAGTTTAATAAACAAAAAGGATAAATGATTATGAAAAAATTACTTAGCACAACAGCATTCCTCGGAGCTTTGGCATTAACTGCCGGTTCTGCAGAAGCTGCAAACCTGCAGGTGAATGTCGGCGGTTTCGTTGACTTCCAAGCTGGTTATACTTCCGATGACCAAGTTGCTCATGACGTTCTCAGCAGCTCAAACGAAAACCAAAACAAAGTAAATTTCAGCACTGATTCTGAAATTCACTTCACTGTTGAAGGCACTGCAGATAACGGCCTGGAATATGGTGCAGTTATCGAATTAGAAGCTGACGTCAACAATACTGACCAAGCTCAAAACGGCGGCACAAATGCTGATAAAGCTTATTTGTTCGGTCAAGGCGGCTGGGGTCGTGTTGAACTCGGTGATAACACTGATGCAGCACAAGCTCTTCAAGTTAACTCAGGTACATTCGCTTCCGGTACTGGCGGCGTGAACGGTGACTTCTACCGTTATGCATTCGCTACTTCCGGCGCAGGCGGCAGTGGTTTCTTGATCCGTCCAGAATTGCCACTTGCTAACTCAGGCAATGGCTCGACTTTCAATGAAGACGCAACAAAAATCACTTATTATTCTCCACGCATCGCTGGCTTCCAAGCTGGTGTTAGCTATATCCCTAACTCAGGCGATACAGGCACAGCTGCTTTCTCTGGCTCTGATTTCCAGAACGTAATAGCTGGTGGTGTTAACTTCACTACTCAATACAACCAATTCGCTATCAAATTGGCAGCAACTGGTGAACATGGCGATCAAAAATCTGATACAACTCAAGATCAACATCTTTCAGCATGGAATGCTGGCGGTAACGTATCATTTGCTGGTTTCACAGTTGGTGGTTCTTATGGTCACGTAGGTGAAATCGCTGCAACTAACGCTTCTGGCGTTGGTGGTGCGGCTACTGTTAACACTGTTAACGGCGCCCATTATTGGGATGCTGGTGCAGGTTATGCATTCGGACCTTGGTCAGCTTCTGCTACCTATCTGGAAAGCAAAGTTAATCCAGCTGGCTCTGATACAAGAGACAACCTTTTCCACAACCTCGTTGTTGGTACCGACTATAAACTCGCGCCAGGCTTAGTTCCTTACGCAGAAGTTAGTGTGTACAATTTCAACGGTTCTGGCGGTGACACTACTGTTACTGAGAATAAAGGTACTGCGGTTATCGTTGGTACTCAGTTGACCTTCTAGTTTAAACTGATCCTAAATAAATTAAGGCGGGAGATTTTCTCCCGCCTTTTTTATTGCCGGGCAGCTACTACGGATATCACTTGACCGCTTCCACCGCTTTACTATATAAAAATTCCTCCCAACATATATAAAACCATGCGCCAAATATTTGCCCTTCTTGCCCTCCTTGCCATCGCCTCATGCAGCAGCAATACTGCGACTGACAGCAAAAATTATCCCAAATCCCAATCCGATATGCGCAAAGTCAAGGCCGGATCACTGGTCAGCGACGAGGGCAAAGGTTTTAGCATTATGGGCAGTAAAAAAGACGATGCCGGCAAAAGCAGCGGTATTGGCGTCAATTCATTCCTGTGGCGCGCATCGCTTGACACAATCAGCTTTATGCCCATCGTCCAAGCCGATGCTTTCGGCGGTATTATCCTCACCGATTGGTATGAAGATCCCGCCGCGCAGAAAACCGACCTGCGCGAGCGCTTCAAGGTCAATATCACAATCCTGGACGACCGCCTGCGCGCCGATGGCATTAGAGTGGCGTTGTTCAAGCAAAAATACGATGCCAAGGCCGGCTGGCGCGACCAAGTTATTTCCAAGGATAGCGAGCGCGAAATCGAAAATACAATCCTCACCCGCGCGCGCGAACTCCGCGTGAAGCAGACGGGCAAGTGATTCTTGATTGCCGATTGCCGATTTACGATTTATGATTTGAAGAATGTATAATCCGGCGGAAATAGAAGCCAAGTGGCAAAAATATTGGGAAGAGAATAAAACCTTTTCTATAAATCGGCAATCGGCAATCAGCAATCGGCAATCCTACATCCTGGAAATGTTCCCCTACCCAAGTGGCCGTATCCATATGGGGCATTTGCGCAATTACACAATCGGTGATGCAATCGCGCGTTACTCCAGAGCCAAAGGCAATAATGTTTTGCACCCGATGGGTTGGGATGCGTTCGGCCTGCCCGCGGAACAGTATGCCATCAAGACCGGCCAGCATCCTGCCGTCACCACGGCGCAAAACGTCGCGCACTTCAAGGGTCAGCTTCAGCGCCTTGGCTTTGCCTACGACTGGCAGCGGGAGGTCAATACCACCGACCCAGGTTACTTCCGCTGGACGCAGTGGATTTTTCTCCAGCTCTATAACTCATGGTTCAACCCGGAAACTAATCGTGCGGAACCTATCGAGACTTATAGCGGCGCGGATGCGGACAGCGTGCGTCTGGCCTATGTCAGTGAGGCTCCGGTGAATTGGTGCCAGGCACTCGGTACGGTGCTGGCGAATGAAGAGGTCATTGATGGCAAGAGCGAAGTCGGCGGGCATCCGGTAGAGCGCCGACCCATGCGTCAATGGATGCTGCGCATCACCGCCTTTGCGCAGCGCCTCATCGATGAATTGGACGGCCTCGACTGGCCCGAAGGCATCCGGCTGCTGCAAAAGAACTGGATCGGTCGGAGCGAAGGTGCCGAGGTGCATTTCGCAGTCGCCGATGCGGCCGCAAGGATCACCGTTTTCACGACCCGGCCCGACACCCTTTATGGTGCGACTTACATGGTGCTCGCGCCAGAGCATGCCCTTGTCGATCAGTTAGTCACCGAGGAGCAGTGGCCTGCGGTGCGAGAATATCGGGAAAAGACGGCCCGCAAGAGCGACCTCGACCGCACGGAACTCGCGAAGGAAAAGACCGGGGTGTGGACGGGCGCGTTTGCGATCAATCCCGTCAACGGCGAGCGCATCCCCATTTGGATCGCGGACTATGTGCTGCCCGGCTACGGCACCGGCGCGATCATGGCCGTGCCTGCGCACGATGAGCGTGATTGGGAGTTTGCGCGGAAGTTTGCGCTGCCCATCCGTGAAGTCGTCGCGACTGCGCCGCGCGTGAGCGTCGGCAACAAGGCAGCGTGCGACACCGAGCCGATGGAATGTTTTTCCGGCGAAGGCTTCGCCGTGAACAGCGGTCCGCTCGACGGCCTTTCCACCACAGACGCCAAGGCCGACATCACCGCGCGACTGGAGGCGCAAGGGCTGGGGAAAAAGTGCGTGAACTACAAACTGCGCGACTGGCTCTTTTCGCGGCAGCGTTATTGGGGCGAGCCGTTTCCCGTAGTTTGGGAGGACGGGAAACACCGCGCGCTCGACGCGAGCGAACTGCCGCTCACTCCGCCGGAGCTGGCCGATTTCAAACCCACCGGCACCGGCGAACCGCCGCTCGCGAAGGCGACGGACTGGCTGCGTTACTCCGACAAAGCCACACGCGAGACTAACACGATGCCGCAGTGGGCGGGCTCGTGCTGGTATTACCTGCGCTATTGCGATTCGCAAAACGCCACGCGCTTTGTTGGCACGGACGCAGAGTGTTATTGGATGGGCGGCGGCCAGCCTGGCGGAGTCGATCTTTACGTCGGCGGCACCGAGCACGCCGTGCTGCATCTGCTCTACGCGCGGTTCTGGCACAAGGTGCTGCACGACCTCGGCCACGTCTCCACGCCCGAGCCTTTCCAGCGGCTCGTGAACCAAGGACTCATCCTCGGCGAAGACGGCCAGAAGATGAGCAAGAGCCGCGGCAACGTGGTCAACCCCGACGATGTGATCGCCGAGTATGGCGCGGACGCTTTGCGCGGCTACCTCATGTTCATGGGGCCGCTTGAGGCGGTGAAACCGTGGTCGATCTCCGGCGTGGAAGGCATCGCGCGCTTTCTCGCGCGCGTGTGGCGGCTGATCATGGAGGAGCAGCAGGATGGGTCGTTCGCGCTCGGCGCAGTCTCCGAGGAGACGCAGCCGGACAAGACGCAGCTCCGCGTCATCCACGCGTCCATCAAGAAAGTTACCGCCGACATCGAGACCCTCAGTTTCAACACTGCGCTCTCGCAGCTCATGGTTTTCACGAACGTTTTCGTGAACGTCTCGCCGCGCCCGCTCAGCGCCGTGCGCACGCTGCTCACGTTGCTCCAGCCCTTTGCCCCGCACATTTCCGAGGAGCTGTGGGAAAACCTCGCGCACCGTTTCGGCGGCGCGGGCGAGCTGTGCGACGCCGCCTGGCCGCAGTGGGACGAGCGCCTGCTCATCGACGACGAAGTCGAGATCGTCCTCCAAGTGAACGGCAAGGTGCGCGACAAAATCATCGTGCCCAAAGACGCCACACGCGAAGCCGTGGAGGCGCTGGCTCGCAGCAGCGCGAAGATCGCGGAATGGACCGCGGGCAAGGAGATCAAAAAGGTCGTCGTCGTGCCGGGGAAACTCGTGAACCTCGTCGTCGCGTAACGCGAGCGCCGCCGTCCGGCGCAACTGTATGGGAAGCTGACAGCTTCCCATACAGTTGCGCCGGACGCGTGTTCCGCTTTTGCCAATCTCATCGCCACGGTTTCACTACAACTTTTCGGAGCGCAGCGGGTTGACGTGAGGACATGAATCGCAACCGCTGGCTTATCCCGCTCACCGCCCTCCTCGTCATCGGCGCGGTCGTCCATCACATCGGGGCGAATTGGGGGCTCATCACCATCCACGCGCAAACGGAGCCGCTCGCGCAGGTCATCCGCGAGATCGAAAAACAGGGCCACATCACGCTCAAGACCGACCTCGATCCCGCCACGCCTGTGCGCATGAACGTGGACAAAGTCGTCGTCTCCGAAGCGCTCGAAACCCTCGCCGCCGTGACCGACGCGCGCTGGCGGCTCGCCTTCATCGTCGCGGGCGACAAAGCGGCCATCGGCACCGTCGTCGCCAGCCTCACCGCGGGGCAGCGGCCCGCGGGATGGAAGACCGCGTTTGTCCCCACGCCGCCCATCGCCGATGAGCCGCTCATCCCGCCCGACCCGCGGCTCGCCGTGTGGAATGTCACCGCACCGGCGGAGCCAAAAGTGCAGGCGTATCTCGAGGCCGCCGCGCGGCAGGTTTCGGCGATGTTTCTTTACCCGGAGAGCTGGAATCCCGACGTGACCAGCGCGCCGAAAACCGGGCCGGTCACGAAGGTGGTGCCACGCCTCGCGAGCGCCGCGCACGGGCAGGCGGAGGCGATTTTTCTTTTGCAAAAAGGCGGCGGCGGTCGCCCGGATTTCGCCGGCGGCGGCCCGCCGGAGGCCGGTGGCGGCCCGCCCGACGCGGGCGGCAGCGCCGCGCGGATGGCCGGCGGCGGACGCGGCTTTGACCCCGCGGCGATGGAAGATCGCGCGAAGGCCGAGATCGCGAAACTCCCCGCCGCCCAGCGCCCCGCGGCCGAGGCGGAGCTGGCGGAGCGGAAGGCTTTTTTTGAAAGCCTGAAAGACCTCACGCCCGAGCAGCGCCGCGCGAAGTTTGAGGAGATGATGTCCGATCCCTCGAAGCAGGAAAAAATGGAGGCGCGCATGGCGGCGCAGGACGCCCGCCGCAGCCCCGCGCAGCGGCTCGCGCGGTCGCACGGCTACGTGGATCGCAAGGCGCAGATGAGCGGCGGCACACGATGAAACACTCTCCCCAAGCTGAGCCGGCGGGCTTCACCCTCATCGAGCTGCTCTGCGTCATCGCCATCCTCGCCGTGCTCTTTTCCCTGCTCCTGCCCACCGTCGGCAAGATGACGGAGCGGGCGAACAACGTGAAGTGCGTGAGCAATCTCAAGCAGCTCGCCGTCGCCGCCAACGCCGCGGCCAGCGATCACGACAACACCTACCCGCCCGTGGAATTCGACCCGGAGAATCCCGCCTACACCACCGAGCAGGCCGCCCAACCGCTGACTACGGTTTTCGCCGCCTACGGCATCACGTCCGTGAATCTGCAATGCCCCGAGGACATCAAAGGCCCAAATCATTTTGCACAGCTCGGCTCCAGCTACATGTGGAAACCGCAGTCGGCGGATGAAACCACCGCCGCCATCAAAGTCCTACGGCGGCGCTCCGAAATCGTCACCGCGCAGGCGCGCGTGCAGCTCTGCACGGATTACGAGGCCGTACATTTCCCGGACGAAGTGGGCGCGCGCAAGCGGATGAACGTGGTCTATGCCGACGGCCACGTCGTCGCGCGCTAGGCATCCGCACACGGGCGTTGCGGCGAAGCAAGGGCGCTGCTAGCAACAACCGCATGGCCTCAGCTCCACAGTCCCACCACGGCATCCTCGCTCTCGAAGGCGAAGTCGATCTGCATCGCGCGCCGGAGATTCGCGCCGCGCTCGCGCCGCTCCTCGCGGAAAAGGTGCCGCGCCTGCTCATCGACCTGACGAACGTCCGCTACATCGACAGCTCCGGCCTCGCCGTTTTCATCGAGACGCTCCAGCGCGTCATGGCCTACGGCGGCACGTTCGGGCTTTTCGGTTTGAGCGAAAGTGTGCGCGCGATTTTCCACATCGCCTGCCTCGACCAGGTCTTCCGCATTTTCCCCGACGAAGCCACCGCCGCGGCGGCGCCGTAAAACGCGCGCGGCATCATGGCAAAACAGCGCGTCCTCCTCCTCTCCGCCAGCGCAAGTCGTCCGCACGCTGCTCGACGAGCAACTGCCTCCGCGCTGAGAGACTCGGCGCAGTCGGGTAGGGACGGCACTCCGTGCTGTCCGCGAACGGGAACCCACGCCCGCCGCCTCGCTACGCTCGCCCCGGACGGCACGGAGTGCCGTCCCTACCCGGCTGCGCCGATTTTTTCCCACCGCATCTGCGGGCTGCTCACGCCAGCGCGTCGCGGCAGAACTTGATGGCGAGGGCGAGTTCCGTCATGCGGTCCGAACCGGCGGGGACTTTGTACTCAAACTCGATCGTGCCCTGGATGTTCCACTTGCTGTCGCGCATCAGGCGCAGCACTTCGGCGAGCGGCGTGTCACCTTCGCCGAAGGGCGTGTTCGGGCCGTTGTTGAACTTCCGGTCCTTCAAATGCACATGCGTGACGCGCTCGTGGTACTGCTTGAGAAAAGGCACCGGCGAGGTGTTGTTGCCCGCGACGAAATGCCCGAGGTCCACATTCGCGCCGTTGAATTTCGCGAGGGCAAACGCGGCTTCCCAATGCTCGGGCTTGGTGGTGGCGTGGCCGTGGTAGCCGACCCAGAACTGGTGCTTGTCGGCGAACTGTCCGAGGCGCTTGAGTTCCGTTTCCGAGTGCGAGATTTCCGTGGAGATGGCGCGGCCGCCGAGCGCCTTGGCGAGCGCAAAGGCGTAGTCAATCTCCGCGTCTTCCATCCCGAAAATCCCGTCCACTTTCACGATCTCGATGAGCACGCCCGCGGTCTCGTACTTGGCGCGGAATTCCTTCACGCGCTCCAGCGACACGGTCTTGCGCCACTCGCGGAGCTGCCCGGCGTTTTCCGACTTGGTCTTGGCGGGATCGAACGCGGGGATGCCGAGAAAGGCCTCGACGGGCTGCGTGCGCAGCTCCACTCCGCTGATGCCGAGCTGCACGCAATTCTTGAGGATGTCGTCGCCGCTCATCGTCGCGTTGGCAAAGCTGTAGGGCACGTTCAGGCCGATCTGCACGCCGGCCACTTTCGAATTCGGCCGGGCCGCGACATCCGCGGCGCTGAGCCGGCGCGCAGCGGCGAGGAGGCCGACTCCGGGGAGTGCGCCGAGGGCGAGTTTCGCGAATTCGCGGCGGGTGGGTGAGGACAGGTTCATAGGGTCGGGGTGGGGTTTGTGAAAATGCGGGGCAGCACCACGCAGGGTGCCCGCATCCTCCGTCGCGGGGCGAGCGGAAAGCGGCGCGAAGGACGCGGAGGCTGACGCAAATCTGTTCTGCATCTGCATCAGCGTTCGGCGGCTTCTGAGGGCGAAACCGTAGTGTCAAAGAAAAGCGCGATTTGATCCGATCTACCTTGGCGCGGGCGGCGATTAACGTGCTAAAACGTGATCCATGACGCCACCTCTCGAAAGATTTTCTGCGGGCGGAGGATTGCGCTGCAAGATCAGCGTGATCGTGCCGGTCTGGCGCGAGCATGAGGCGCTCGGTCCGCTACTTTCGATTTTGCACAATTCAGGAGAAGCAGCGGAAGTCATCTTGGCCTTCGCCGAAATAGATTCTGCGGCGTTGCGGATGGCGGCGGATATGGGCGTGAAATCGGTGCATGCGGGCGAAGCCAATCGCGGTCGGCAACTCGACCTGGGAGCTGCGCAGGCGACGGGCGACTGGCTGCTTTTTCAGCATGCCGATACGGCGATCACTCCCGAGCATCTGCGGGCGCTGGCGGCGCTAGGTGACGAATCCGGGGTGATCGGCGGGGCCTTCTACCGGCGGTTCGATGAGCGGCATCCGCGCCTGCGCTGCTTTGAGGCGGTGGAGCGCTGGCACAACCGCACCTTCGGCGCGCTCTACGGCGATCAGTCCATCTTCGTGCGCCGCGAGGTCTTTGCGGAGTTGGGTGGGTTTCGCGGTTTGCCGCTGATGGAGGATGTCGATTTTTCGCTCCGCCTGCGGCGGGCGGGAAAGATCCGCCTGCTCGATCCGCCCATCGCCTCGTCGCCGCGCAAGCACCTCGCGCAAGGCCCGTGGCGCACCACTTTCGCGAACGCCTGCCTGCTGCTGCTCTACCATCTCGGCGTCCCTCCGCGGCGCCTGCACGCGCTTTACTATCGCCGCGGCGCATCCAGTCTGGCTGATCAAACGGACTACCGTGATCGTCCGGCGGAAATCGCGCGGGAAACCTGATGCGGCCACCCTATCGAATCCCCTGCCCTTGCCCGAAGATGCGCCGCGAATAATCCTGCAACCGATGCCAACTCCATCCGTTCCTTCCAGAAAATGGCCGACCCGCTGGGAGGCATTCCGGCATCCGGTGAACCGCGAAAAGGCCGGCATGCTGCGCGAGCGCTGGGCTGCCCTGCCGGAGGAATTGCGGACCGCGAATCAAATTTCCGGCCGCCATCTCACGCATTGCGGCTTCACCCTCGGCGCGAGCTTTTGCTCCTTCCACTGCACGCACTGCTATCTGCCGAAGAACGCCAACGACGTGCCGCTGCCTTCACTCGCCGACATGAAAGAGCAGATCGACGCGAACCGCCGGCTGCAAGGTCCCGGCGGCGGTCTGCAGCTCACGGGCGGCGATGTCGCCGATGCTTACTGGCGCACCGGGCGGCAGGATGAGCTGGTTGAGATCGTGCAATACGCCTACGCCGCCGGGCTCGTGCCGATGCTCATGACGCATGGCCAGACCTTGATCGAGCACCCGGAGTTTCTCGAACGGCTCGTCGTCGAAGGCGGCCTGCGCCAGGTGGCGGTGCATATCGACATGACCCAGGCCGGGCGGCACGGCTTTCCCATCGGGCGGATCAAGAGCGAGGCCGATCTGCATCCGGTGCGGGCCGCTTTCACCGAACTCGGCTGGCGCATTCGGGAAAAGACCGGCGTCGCGCTGGAATTCGCGCACAACTGTACGGTCACGCGCAAAAACATCGACGGCGTCGCGGAAATCATCCGCTGGTTCCTCGCCGACCCGAAGCGCACGCAGCTTTGGCGGATGCTCAGCTTCCAGCCGGAGGCGGATACCGGCCGCACGATCTTCTCCCAGGAGCCCATCACCCCCGCGCTGACGTGGGAGAAAATCTGCGCAGGCGTGGGGCTGCCGCTGCGCCGCGACGTGAGCATCTTCGGCCACCCCGATTGCAATAGCTGGGCCTCACTGCTCGTCGCGCATCCCTCGGGCGACATCTATCCGGTACTGCCCGACGACCCGAAATGGGATCGCATTCTCGGCCGCGTGCTGGAGCGCATCGGCGGCATCTCGCTGGTCAATGACGACGCCGGCACCCCGCCATGGCGCCTGGCCGGGGCGCTCGTACAGAACCCCATCCTCGCGCTGCGGCTGTTCAGCTACCTGGCCGGTTTCGTTTTATCCGGGCGGATGCCGCGCGCCGTTTTCCGCGCCTTGCTCAAAGGGCAGGTCCACACCGTCGGCGTGGGCATGCACAACTTCATGGACGCCGCCCAGGTCGCCCGCGCGCCGGAGGATGCGTGCGTGCGGGCGCGGCTCGATTCGTGCGTTTTCAAAGGCGCGGTCAAACAGGACGGCGAGTGGGTGGGCGTGCCGATGTGCGAGATGAACCACGCCCGCTGGAGCAAGGTCTATGACGAGCGCCTGGCCGACCCCGCCTTGCGTGCCGAATCGCAAATTACCGCGCACGGAATAACTTCCCCCGCCGCACCCTCCTACGCCGCCGAACCCCTCACACCCTTTTCCACCACATGAACTCATCCGCAAAACCCATCGAAACCGCCGTCAAAGAACGCTACGCCGCCGGCGCCCAGGCGCAGGAAGCCGCGCTGTGCTGCCCGGTCGATTACGATCCGCAATATCTCAAAGTCATCCCGCAGGAAGTCATCGAGCGCGACTACGGCTGCGGCGATCCCAGCCGCCATGTGCGGCGCGGCGAGACGGTGCTCGATCTCGGCAGCGGGACGGGAAAAATCTGCTTCATCGCCTCGCAGGTCGTCGGCCCGGAGGGCCGCGTCATCGGCGTGGACATGACCGACGCGATGCTCGAAGTCGCGCGGCGCAATGCGCCCATCGTCGCCGAGCGCATTGGCCACGCGAACGTCGAATTTCGCAAAGGCCGCATTCAGGATCTCGCCCTCGATTTGGAGAAGCTCGACGAAGCCTTGCGCGAGCGCCCCATCGCCAGCGCCGACGCCTTTCTCGCCGCGGAAAATCTCGCGCAGGAACTCCGCGTCAAGCATCCGCTCGTCGCCACCGAGTCCGTCGATGTGGTCGTCTCGAATTGCGTGCTCAACCTCGTCGAACCGCGCGCCAAGCGGCTGCTCTTCGAGGAAATCTTCCGCGTGCTCCGGCTCGGCGGACGCGCCGTGATCTCCGACATCGTGGCCGACGAAGAAGTGCCCGAGGAAATGCAGAACGACGCGGAACTTTGGTCCGGCTGCATCTCCGGCGCGCTGACGGAAACCGATTTTCTCGAAGCGTTCGAGGCCGCGGGATTCTACGGGATGCAGATTTTGAAACGCGACGAACAACCGTGGCGCACGGTCGGCGGGATCGAATTTCGGTCTGTCACGGTCGAGGCGTGGAAGGGAAAACAGGGCCCGTGTTTCGAGCGGAATCAGGCGGTCGTTTACAAGGGCCCGTTCAAGGCGGTGCTCGATGACGACGACCATCACATCACGCGCGGCGAGCGCCACGCGGTTTGCGACAAGACCTTTCAGCTCTACAAAAAAGCGCCATATCGCGAGCACTTCGAGTTCATCGAACCGCTCACGCCCGTGCCCGCCGATGAAGCCCGGCCCTTCGATTGCGACCGCGCGTCCGTGCGCCATCCGCGCGAATCCAAAGGCCAGGAATACGATGCGACCAGCGCCGAGGCGTCGTGCTGCGGCTCCGATGGCGGCGCGTGCTGCTGAGAAAAAATCCGCGCCATGCTCCTGCTTGCCCTGCTTCTCGCCACCGGCTTCCTCGCCTATTCGAATGGCGCCAACGACAATTTCAAAGGCGTCGCCTCGCTCTTCGGCTGCCGCGCCGCGAGCTATCGCACGGCCATCTGGTGGGCGACGGCGACCACTTTCGCCGGCTCGATCACCGCGATTTTTTTCGCGCAGTCGCTGCTCAAGAAATTCTCCGGCAAAGGTCTCGTGCCCGACGCCATCGCCGGCTCCGAGCCGTTCCTGCTCGCGGTCGCGCTCGGCGCGGGCCTCACGGTGATCCTCGCCACGCTCCGCGGCTTTCCCATTTCGACCACCCACGGCCTCACCGGCGCGATCGTCGGCAGCGGCGTGGTCGCGGTGGGCAGCGGGGTCAACTTTTCTGCGCTGGGCAAAGGCTTCGTCCTGCCGCTGCTGCTCGGTCCGGTGCTCGCGGTCGCGCTCGGGGCGCTGCTTTATTTTCTGCTCCGCATGCTGCGGCTCGGCTGCGGGATTCGGAAAGAAATGTGCATTTGCGTCGGCACCGAGGAGCGCGTGATCGCCGTGCCGCAGCCGGGCTCGATCCTGGCGCTGCGCGCCGTCGCGCCCGCGCTCACGCTCACCATCGACGAGCAGGAGAACTGCCGGGAGCGCTACGCCGGGACGTTCCTCGGCGTGGGCAGCCAGCAGGTCATGGACGCGGCGCATTTTCTCAGCGCCGGCGTGGTGAGCTTTGCGCGCGGGCTCAATGACACGCCGAAAATCGTGGCCATGCTGCTGCTGTGGAAGGCGCTCGACATCCGCTGGGGCTTCGCCGCCGTCGGGCTCGCGATGGCCGCCGGCGGGCTGCTCCAGGCACGACGCGTGGCCGAGACCATGAGCCAGAAAATCACGGCGATGAACCACGGGCAGGGCTTCTCCGCCAACCTCGCCACCGGCATCCTCGTCATCCTCGCGAGCAAGTTTGGCCTGCCCGTCTCGACCACGCATGTGTCCGTCGGCGCGCTCTCCGGCATCGGCCTCGCCACCGGCCAGGCCAACTCGCGCGTGATGCTCGGCATCGCTCTCTCCTGGCTCGTCACGCTGCCGTGCGCCGCCGTGATCGCGGGCACGGCCTACTGGTTTTTGCAACGATGAATCGTTTCGACACCACGCTGTCCGGTCACCGGCTCGCCTTGCGGCGCGCGCGCCCGGAGATTTTGCAGCTCAATGTCGGCAAGCTCTGCAACCTCACCTGCACGCACTGCCATGTGAGCGCCGGGCCGAAGCGCAAGGAAGTCATCACCCGCGCCACGCTCGACCGCGTGCTCGACTGGTTCGCCGCGACCGACCTCCCCACGCTCGACCTCACCGGCGGTGCGCCCGAGATGATCCCGGATTTTCGCGAAGCCATCCTGCGCGTGCGCGCGATGACGCCGCGCCGCCGGATCATTGACCGCTGCAATCTCACCATCCTGCTCGAACCCGGCTTCGACGGGCTCGCAGAATTTCTCGCGGAAAACGAAGTGGAGATCGTCGCCTCGATGCCGTGCTACTCGCCGGAAAACGTGAACGCGCAGCGCGGCGAAGGCGTGTTCGACGCGAGCATCGCCGCGCTGCAACTGCTCAACCGCCTCGGCTACGGCACGCGCATGGAGCTGCCGCTGCACCTCGTCTATAATCCCAACGGCGCGAACCTGCCCGGCCCGCAGGCCGAACTCGAAGTCGACTACAAACGCGAACTCGCCGACCACTTCGGCATCGTCTTCAACCAGCTCTACACGATCACGAACCTGCCCATCGCCCGCTTCGCGAGCTGGCTGCGGCACGAGGGAAAATACGAGGAGTATTTGGAAACGCTCGTCGCCGCCTTCAACCCCGTGACCGTCGAGGGGCTGATGTGCCGCAACACCATCAACGTGAGCTGGGAAGGCGAGGCGCACGACTGCGATTTCAACCAAATGCTCAAGCTGCCCTTCGCGTCGAATGGCCGCAGATACGTCTGGGAGCTTGATCCGCAGGCGCTCGCCGGTTTGGAAATCGCCACAGGAAATCACTGCTTCGGCTGCACCGCCGGAGCCGGCTCGAGCTGCGGAGGCGCGCTGACGTGACGATCTCCGTCGTCATTCCCGCGTTCAACGAGGCCGCCGAATTGCCCGGTACGCTAGCCGCGCTGCGGGCGCAGCACCTATCGCACGACGTGGTCGTCGTCGATGCGGGGAGCACCGACTCCACTGCCACCATCGCGCACGAGGCGGGCGCAAGGATCGTCGCGAGTCCACGAAAACAGCGGGCCGCGCAGATGAATCTTGGCGCTTCAGAGGCGTGCGGCGACGCACTGCTTTTTCTTCACGCCGATACCCGCCTCGCACCCGGCGCGCTGCGACGAATCGAATCGGCGTTACGCCAGCCGGAGGTCGTTGGTGGTGGATTCGCACGCCGTTACCAATCGCCGTCGTTTTTCCTCCGCGCCACCTGCGCGCTCGCCGAGGCGCGCACGCGGCTCTGCGGCTGGTTCCTCGGCGACCAGGGGATCTTCGTCCGCCGCTCGGCGTTCGACGATCTCGGCGGGTTTCGCGAGTGGGATGTTTTTGAAGACCTCGATTTCTCCCGCCGCCTTGCGCGCACGGGCCGCGTGGTCACGCTGCGCCCGCCAGTCGTTTCCGCCGCGCGCCGCTTCACCGCCCGCGGCGCGGTGCGCACGACCTCGCACGACCTCGCGCTGACCGCGCGCTATCTCACGGGACGGCTGCCGCATGCGCGACCGGCAGAAAGTCTCCGTGACGCACCGGCGGGCAGCCTTTGCTCCGAGCCATGAGCGAACCGCTTTACAACGCCGTTATCATTGGCGCAGGCACCGCGGGCCTCGTCACCGCTGCGGCCACCGCCGGGCTCGGCGGTCGGGTCGCACTCATCGAGCGGCGGCACATGGGCGGCGATTGCCTGAACTTCGGCTGCGTGCCGAGCAAGGCGCTCATCGCCTCCGCACGCGCCGCGGATCGCATCCGCCACGCCGACCGCTGGGGGCTTGAAGCCAGCGAACCCGCGTTCGCTTTTGAAAAAGTGATCGCGCGGATGCGGGCGCGGCGGGCGCACATCGCGCCGAACGATTCGCAGGAGCGTTTTGAAAAGCTCGGCGTCGAGGTGATTCGCGGCGCGGCGGCGTTTGTCTCGCCGCATGAGGTCGCAGTGGACGGGCGAAAATTGCGGGCGAAAAACTTCGTCATCGCCACCGGCACGCGCCCGCTGCTCCCGGCCATCGACGGACTCCGCGACGTGCCCTTTTTCACCAACGAAACCATCTTCGACAAACTCGATCAGCGACCCGCGACGATGCTCATCCTCGGTGGCGGGCCCATCGGCTGCGAACTCGCCCAAGCCTTCGCGCGCCTCGGCGTGAAAGTGACGCTCGCCCACCGCGGCGCGCGGCTGCTGCCGCACGAAGATCCCGAGGTTTCCGAACTCGTCCAGCGCACGCTCGCCGCCGACGGCATCGAATGCCTGACCGCCGCCGAAGCGCAGCGCGTACGCAAGGAAGGCGACGACACGATCACCACGCTCAAGCTCGGCGACACCACCCGCGAAGTTCGCGCCGAAGCGCTGCTCGTGGCTGTCGGGCGCACGCCGAATTCCGACTCGCTCGGCCTCGACGCCGCGGGCGTGCGCACGGGCAAACACGGCGTCGAAGTGAACGCGCAACTCCAGACCTCGCAGCCGCACATTTACGCCGCGGGCGACATCGCCGGGCCGTTCCGATTCACCCACATGGCCGACTACCAGGCCCGCATCGTCGCGCGCAACATCCTCGTGCCCTTCGGATTTCTGCGCTCCAAAACGGACTACGCGACCGTGCCGTGGTGTACATATCTCGATCCCGAAGTCGCCCGCGTCGGCCTCAGCGAAACCGAAGCGAAAGAGCGCGGCGTCGAATACGACCTCTACATTTCCAAACTCGAAGACCTCGACCGCGCCGTGGTCGAAGACGAGACCGCGGGCTTCGTGAAAGTGCTGACCGCGCGCGGCACAGACCGCATCCTCGGCGTCACCCTCGTCGCCAGTCACGCTGGCGATCTCATTCACGAGTATGTGCTCGCGATGAAGTCGGGCATCGGCCTGGGCAAACTCTCCAGCGTCATCCACGCCTACCCGACCTTCGCCGAACTCGCGCGCAAGACTGGCGACGCTTTCCAAAAAACTCGCCTCACGCCGAGCGCGAAAAAAATCTTCGCGTGGCTCTACGAAAGGAACCGCAGATCATGAGCGACAAGAAATCGTTTTGGGCCAGCTACGGAAAATGGGTGCTGCTTGTCCTCGCGCTCATCGCCGTCGGCGCGGCTTGGCATTTCCTGCCGGTGAAGGATTGGATCAAGGCATTCAACGGCTGGGTCGAGCAGCGCGGCGTCTGGGGCTACATCGTCTTCGTTTTGGCGTATGCCGTCGCGACCGTTTTGTTTTTCCCCGGCTCGGTGATGACCATCGGTGCAGGACTTGCCTTTGGTTTGTGGCGCGGCTTTGCCGTCGTCTCCGCGGGCGCGACGCTCGGCGCGGCGCTGGCCTTTTTGGTTGCGCGCTATTTCGTCCGCAGCCGCGTGGAAAAGGCGGCGAAGGACAACCCGAAATTCGCCGCGATGGACGAGGCCATCGGCCAGCAAGGCTGGAAGATGGTCGCGCTGCTCCGGCTCAGTCCGCTGCTCCCCTTCAACCTCAGCAACTATCTCTACGGAGTGACGAAGATCGGCTTCTGGCCTTACTTAGCAGCCAGTTGGGTCGGAATGTTGCCGGGCACATTTCTCTACGTCTATCTCGGCGCGGCGGGCAAAGAGGCGTCGAGCGGCAGCGGCGCGGGGCCGTGGAAATGGGTGCTCTTCGGCGCGGGTCTGGTCGCCACGATTGTCGTCACCATTTGGATTTCCCGCGTCGCGAAAAATGCCGTCCCGAAGAAGTCCGAAAACCAATCCTAAAACGCATTATCAATATGAAAACCATCGCCCTACCGTTCACTGCGCTCTTCTGCGCACTCGCTGCCCTCCTCATTTCGCCGACGGCGGCCCGCGCCAAGGAGAAGCCCGTGGCGGTCGCCGTCCCCGCCGGCATTCACCACGAGGCGTGGGATGCGCTGCTCAAAAAATACGTGAACGAAAAGGGGCTGGTGGCTTACGAAAAGTGGAAGGCGAGCGACGCGGATAAGAAGGCGCTCGACGACTATCTCGCGCAGTTTTCCCCGGCTGGAACTCCCGCGAAAGACGACGAACTCGCGGCCTCCGCGATCAATGCCTACAACGCTTTCGCGATCCGCTGGATTCTCGAAAACTATCCGACCGAAAGCATCCAGGCGCTGGACAAATCCTTTGCCCGCAAAGCGCATCTCGTGGGCGGGCAAAAGATCGCGCTCGACGATCTCGAGCACGGCACGCTGCGCCCGCTCATCGGCTACCGCGCGCACGCGGCGCTGGTCTGCTGCGCGCGGAGCTGCCCGCCGCTCCAGCGCACCGCCTACACGGCCTCGGGCCTCAACGCGCAAATCGAAACCGCGTACCGGACGTGGCTCGCGCGCGAAGATCTCAACCATTTTTCGCCAGACAAAAACACCGTCGAGGTTTCGAGCATCTTTAAGTGGTTCAGGGAGGACTTCGACAAGGCCGGCGGCGTGCCGAAAATCCTCGGTCAATATGGCCCGGCGGCACCGCGCGCGTTTCTCCTCAAAGGCGGCTACAAGATCGACTACCTGCCCTATCGGTGGGGGCTGAACGATCAAGGCAGCCGCGGCGAAAACTACAGCCGCGCCAACCTCATTTTCGACGCCCTGTTTTAATCCCCGCAAGTTTCCGCTTTCACGCGCAGCAACTCCGCGCGGAAACGGGCGTCCTCTTCCAAGTGCAGGATGTGATCGGAATGCTCGAACCAGACGAGGTGCTTGCCCCGCGGAGCACGGAGCGCATGGAAGTAACGCTCGGCCAGAGGACCGCTCAAGACGGTGTCGAAACGGCCCGCGAAAAACCAGACGGGCACAGCAATCTCGGGCACCTCTTTTCTCAGGTTGTGCGCGTGGATGTCGTCTTCGAGATGCTTGCCCGAGAAGGTGATTCCGCGCACCGCCTGCCAGTCGTCGGCGAGAGAATAGTAAGGTGAGCGCAGGCCCAGGAAGAGGTAGCGCCCACGAGTCATCTCGCCGGGAAAACGCGGTTGAATGGCTTTGGTCAGTTTGTTCACCAGTCGCTCATCCCGCCGACTTCGGTAAGGCGGCTCGCCGATGGCGCGCAGCTTCCGCGCGACTTGCGGATAGCCCCGTTCCGTGGCCTGCGCGATCCCGGCGCGATGGAGCAGCAGTTCGGATTCGGGGATGTCCACGAGCTGGGAGATGCCGATGTAGGCGCGGTAGTATTCGGGATGCCGCGAGGCCGTCAAAGCACCGACGAGCGACCCCCACGAAAAGCCAGCGAGGTAGATTTTCTTTTGCCCGAAAGTCCGGCGCAGATGGCGCGTCAGCTGCGCGGTGTCGCGGACGAATTGCTCCACGTTCATCGTCTCCAGCGGGATGTCGGCACGGAATGATTTGCCCGCGCCGCGCTGATCCCAGTGGACCACAGTGAAGTCCCGCTCCAGCTCCGCATTGATGTGCGAGAACGGCATTTCCGGCAGGCCCGGCCCGCCGTGGAGGAAGAGCAGCACAGGATTCGCGCGGTTCCTGCCGCGGATAAAGATGGTCTGTTCCCATCCGCCGAGCGTGATTTTTTGCTCGCGGGAAATGCCCGGCGGCGCGAGTGGCGGTTGTTTTGTCGTGGCGCAGCCGACACTCGCGAAGAGCGCCGCGCCAAGCAGCAGTGAGCGGAGGGTTTGCATATCAGGATTGGTAACGCGCGATGAAGGCGCGATCGATCCGGTCCTTCAGCCAAAAGGCCGCGCGACCGAGCCAGTGCAAATGGCGCCAGCTCGCGAGCCCGCAGCCGTTGCCGAGATTGAGGATGAGCAGGAAATGCCGCTGGGGATGGAACGCGCGCAACGGCCGCCCTTCCAAGGTGGCGAGCAGATTGTGAAAAAGGACCGGCGCGGCGCGCACCGCATAGACGCCGATCTTCGCCAGCTCGCGACCGCGTACCCGCACGCAATCGCCACCGCCGAAGAGGCTCGGATCGCCGGTCGAGCGCAGGCATTCATCGACGAGCAACTCGCCGCGCTCGCTGACCGGCAGGCCCGTCGCGGCGAGGAGCGCGGGCGGATGGAGGCCCGTGGCATTGACGAGAAAGTCGAAGGCGTGGCGGGTCCCGTTTGTCGTCACCGCGACCTTCCCGTCGAGATGGCTGACCGCCGAATGGCCGCGCACCAGGATGTCATGTGCCGCCAGCCAGCGTCCCAGGGCCGCCGCCGTGCGGCGCGGAAACGCGGGCGCGATATCGCCGCCTTGCGCGAGGATGATGACCGCCGCTTCCGCGCCGAGCAGCGCCCGCACGTTGGCCGCGATTTCACAGCCGGAAGCGCCACCGCCCGCCACGACCACGCGGGGCTTTTCGCCCGCTGCCCGCGCCGCTTCGAGCTCCTGCCGCAGCCGCCAGAGATTGTGCAGCGGCTTGATCGCAAACACACCGTCGTCCCCGCCGGGGAAGGGTCGCGTTTCACTTCCAAGATTCAGCGAGAGCACGTCATAGGCGAGCGTGCCGCCGTTCGCGAGGCCGAGGGATTTCACGCGTGGGTCGATGGCGGTGACGCGATCGCGAATGAAGCGCACGCCCGCACCCGCGCGGGCCAGCATCGCCGCGACATCCACCTGATCCTGCTCCGGCGCGTAGTGCCCGCCGAGCACGCCCGTCGCCAAGCCGGAATACCAGAAATTCTCCGGCGCAATCACGACCAACTCGAACCCGCGGCGCACAAATTCCGCGGCGCGTTTCAACGTATGGAGATGCGCGTGGCCCGTGCCGACCAGCACGATCCGGCGCGGGGCGGGGGTGTCGCTCATGGCGCGGAAACGGCAAGGTGGGGATAGGCTTGCCGGGCCCGCTGCCAGCTCGCGCCGTCGTCCACGTCTTCCTCGGTTTCCAGTTCCATGAAGGTCAGGCCGCGCTCGCGCAGGCGCTGCCGGGTTTGCGCGAGCACCGCGTCCGTGCTCCAGGAGATCGCGCGGAAAACGTCCGGTTCCGCCCGGCGCAATGCGAGCAGGCAATACCCGCCGTCCATCGCCGGAACCACGGCGGCGTCGGCACTTTTCAGTGCGACCGCAGCCGCGATGAGCCGCTCACGGCTGAGGTAAGGACAGTCGCCGCCGAGGATGACCAGTGGCCCTCCGCTCCGCTCAAAATGCTGCGCCATCGCCGCCGCGAGCCGCTCGCCGAGATCGCCCTCGGCCTGCGCGGAATACTGATGCTCATCGCCCAGCCATGCACGCATCGCCGCCAGCGCCCCTTCCGGTGCGTAGCAAATGTGAACGTGCCACTGCGCAGGAATCTGCCCGAGCTGATGCTCCACGAGTGCGCGGTAAGCACGCGTCGCCGCGGCGGTGCCGATGTCCTGACCGAGGCGCGTCTTCACCGCGCCTTCCAACGGCGCTTTCAGCATGAGCAGGGCGGTGGGGACAATCATGGCAAACGATAGAATCAGGCGCGGCCCTCTGCTCTACGGGTTCGCCCGTTTCTTTTCATCCAGCATCTGGCCAAACTTGCGGTTGTAGGGATGCACCTTGTCCGCGGGATGGCCGTCGGCCTCGATGGGTCGCCCCTCATTCGCCCACTGGAAGATCGAACCTTCCAAGTTAAAAACCTCAGCCACGCCCGCTTGCTTGAGCCGTTCGGCAAACTCGGAGGAGCGATAACCCACGGAGCAGTACGTCACTATCGCCCGGCCGGGAGGCAACTGCGCCAGCACCTTTTCGGCTTTCGCCGAAGGCTCCACCCGAGTCGCACCGCGCAGATGGCTGACGGCAAATTCCTTCTCCGTCCGCACATCGAGGAGAATGGGCTGGCCGCGCTTGGGATCATTCATCCAGGCCGCCAGGTCGGCCGTGGAAACCTGCACCACGCTGGGAAAGCGTTCGCGAATGCGCAGCTTGAACGCCGTGAAATCTTCCTCGGTGGCCCAAGTCCACGCCCCCCAGCCAATCAAGACGGAAGTCGTGATCAGCGTCGCGAGCCGGATTCTTTTTCGTGGGATACGCATACCCGGATTATCGCATGAGCGCGGGGCGATGCGCGCAGCAACTGATCCGCGATCCGGGATTGCTGGGACTTGGTTCGCGACCCCAGATGCGGTCCTTTTGGTGGCGACGCCCCACGCATCCCTGTCCCTCCGGGAGAGGGAGCCGGCAATCGGGCTCGAACCGATGACCTGCTGATTACAAATCAGCTGCTCTACCAACTGAGCTATGCCGGCATTTGCTCTGCGCGTGAGACGGGGACAGAGGAAGGGTTTTCACCCAGTCCGGCCGCTTTGTCGCATGCGGCGGGGGAAACGGCAAGTCGCCCGGCAGCAGACGGCGCGTGGGTGAGCAGCTTGATTTCGCCGGCGGCGTCCTCGACGAGGGCGGTGAGGCTTTCGACCCAGTCGCCGCTGTTGTAGTAGGCGGTGCGGCCGATCATGCGGATGGCGGGGGAGTGGATGTGGCCGCAGACCACGCCGTCCACGCGATCCTGCGCGGCATAGTGGACGATGGCTTTTTCAAACTCGCCGATGAAGCTGACGGCATCTTTCACGCGTTTTTTCACGTAGGCGCTGAGCGACCAGTAGCCGAGGCCGAGGAGGAGGCGGAGCGCGTTGACGGGCGTGTTCAGCCGGAGGAGGAACTGGTAGCCGACGTCGCCGGCGTAGGCGAGCCACTTGATGTTTTGGATGACGGTGTCGAGCTCGTGGCCGTGGATGATGAGGAGGCGGCGGCCATCGGCGGTGGTGTGGATGTCGCGCGGCAGGATCTCGACGGCACCGAAGTGGCCGAAAAAACCGGCGACGAATTCGTCGTGGTTGCCGGGGATGTAGATGACGCGGGTGCCTTTGCGCCCGGCACGGAGGAGTTTCTGGATGACGTCGTTGTGCGCCTGCGGCCAGTAGATGCCGCGGCGGAGCTGCCACAGGTCGAGGAGGTCGCCGACGATGTAGAGGGTGTCGAATTCGTGGTCGCGGAGGAAGTCGAGCAGCGCCCCGGCCTGGCTGCCGCGGGTGCCGAGGTGGACATCGGAAATCCAGCCGGTGCGGTGGTGCGTCATGCGGCAGTAAGTCCGTGAGGTGCGGAGAAAGGCAACGGGTCTTCCTGCGGGAGGCGCTGATTTCACCTCGCTGTCACATGGGCCTCGTGCGGCCCATGAGGAAACGCATCCTCATCGCAGTTGCGTCCGTCCCGGCCGGGGCGGCCTTCGTCCCGCTGTTGCGGGCGTTTGTGGAAAGCGACTCGTCTCTGCGCCATTCGGAGGAAATATCGAAGAATGAATCCCTCCAAAATCAACTCCTTGCTGCGCCCGCTCGCCGCGGCGCTGCTCCTCGTCTCCACGCCGCTCGCCCGCGCCGCGGGGGACAATGTCCACAATGCGCTCCTGCCCGAGGATCAGCAAAATGCCGCCTACCGCTGGCTGAACATCACCGAGGAAGTCGCCGCCCGCGAGGTGGACCGCGTGGCCGCGCGCCCGACGATCCTTTCGCGCAGCATGGCCATGTGGGCGACGGCAATGTATGACGCGTGGGCCTGTTATGATGACAAAGCCGTGGGTTCGCAACTCGGCGGCAAGCTGCGCCGCCCGGCGCAGGAGCGCACGCCCGAGAATAAGAAGAAGGCCATTAGCTATGCGTCCTATTACGCGCTGCTGGACCTTTACAGCTCGGACAAGGACTACCTGGACGCGGAGATGAAGAAGCTCGGCTATGACCCGGCGGTGAAATCGAAGGACGCGACCAAGCCCGAGGGTGTGGGCTACCTCTGCGCGCAGGCGGTCATTGACTTCCGCCATCACGACGGGGCGAACCAACTCGGCGACGAAGCCGGAGGCAATGGCAAGCCGTACTCGGATTACACCTTTTACAGTTGCAAGAATACGGCGGAAAAAAATGCCGATCCCGACTGCTGGCAGCCGATTACTTTCACCAAGGCCGACGGGACGAAGATCACGCCGGGCTTTCTGACCCCGCACTGGTATCGGGTGAAGCCTTTCATCATCGAGAAGGCGGAACAGTTTCGCCCGCCTCCGCCGCCGACGATTAAGAAGGATCGCGAGGCTTTGAAAAAAGAGGTGGATCAGGTGCTGGAATACAATGCGAACCTCAAGCCGGAGCAGAAGGCCGTCGTGGAGTTTATGCGCGACGGCCCGCGCTCCACGGCGCAGTCCGGCCACTGGCTGCGTTTCGCGCAGGATGTCTCGAAGCGCGACAAGCACGATCTTGATCGCGATGTGAAGCTCTACTTTGTCATCGCGAACACGGCGATGGACGCCTTTATCTCCTGCTGGGAAACCAAGCGCGTCTATGACGGGCCGCGTCCTTATTCCCTGATCCGTTATTTTCACGCCGGTGAAAAGATCACCGGCTGGGCCGGGCCGGAGGGCGGGGTCAAAGAAATGCCTGCGGAGGAATGGCACCCTTATTCGCCGGATGTCTTCATTACTCCGCCCTTTCCCGGCTACACCAGCGGCCATGCCACGGTCAGCGGGGCGTGTGCAAAGATGCTGGAACTCTTCACCGGCAGCGACAAGTTCGGCTTTGTGGCCCATCGCAAATGCTGCGAGCTGACCGAGAAGAACGCGGGTGCCGAACTCGACATCGACCTGCCCACCTTCACCGCCACCGCCGACATGGCTGCGCTCTCCCGCGCGATGGGTGGCTACCACATCCCGCTCGATAACAACGTCGGCCTGAAAGTCGGACGCGAACTGGCGACTTGGAGTTGGCCGAAGTATCAGGCTTACTTCGACGGCACCGCCCAGATCACTGCCAAGTAACCCAACCCCCAACCCATCACCCATGAAAACACCCTCCACCCTCCTCGCCACCTGCTGCCTCGCCGGTGTCTCTTTTGCCGGGCCGGCCACACCGTCTGCGCCCCTGCCGCCCGCACCCGCCGCCAATCCACTGAGCTTTTTCGACGGCAAAGTAACCTTCGATGTGCAGGATCGCGTCCGCTGGGAAATCCGCGAGAATAACTTCGACTTCAACGACAGCGTCCGCTCGCTGACGGACGATAACTGGCTGCTCAACCGCTTCCGCCTCGGCGTCACGCTGAAGCCCGCAGCATGGCTGAAAGTGTATGCACAGACCCAGGACTCCCGCGAGTACCTGTCCGACCGGCCCGACTTTCCCGGACAACTCGGCGCGGAGGGCGACGATGCCTTTGACCTCCGCCAGGGTTACGTTGAAATCTCGAACTACGACAAATGCCCGTGGGGTCTGAAAATCGGGCGGCAAATCCTGGCCTACGGTGACGAGCGCCTCGTCGGATCCTTCGATTGGAACAACATCGGACGCACCTTTGATGCCGTGAAACTCCGCTACCAGCAGAAGCTCTGGTCCGTCGAAGCCTTCGCCTCCACCGTCCCCGTCATCACCCGCGGCAAATACAACCAGTCCGACCTTTTCAACGGCACTGAGACCCATCGCGAGCAGATCCTCAGTGGCCTCTACCTCAGCACCACTGCGGTGAGCATCCAGACCACCGACGTTTACGCCTTTCACCTGCACGAAAATAACAACGCTCTCTACCTGCCCGCGGTCCGCGGCGACACGAACTTTTTCACCTTCGGCGTCCGCGTGAAATCAAAGCCCGGCGTCTTTCACCACGAGCCTGCTCCGGCGGGCGATGGCAAAGCGGTCGCCGACGGCAAATCCACGCCGCCTCCGCCGGCCTCGGCACCCAAAATTCTCGGCCTCGACTACAATGCCGAACTCGCGTTCCAGACCGGCAAAGTCCGCGGCCTGGACCTCACCGCCTTCGCCGTTCACGGCGACGCCGGCTACACTTTTGACCTGCCGTGGACGCCCCGGCTCGGCGCAGAATACAACTTCGCCTCCGGCGACGAAGACCCCGCCGACGGCGACATCCAGACCTTCCAGAACCTCTTTCCCACCAACCACGCCCGTTACAGTTTCATCGACGCCTTTTCCTGGCAAAACCTGCACAATCCCGCGATCAACCTGAAGGCCGCGCCCTGCAAAAAGCTCACCGTGCAGGCTGACTACCGCCTCTTCTGGCTCGCGAGCAACGAAGACGTGTGGTACCGCGCCAACGGCTCCACCGCCGTCCGCCCGCTCACTCCGCTCGCCCGCAATGCGGACAAGTTCGCGGGTGCGGAGTTCGACTTCATCGTCACTTGGAAACCCTACAAGCAGCTCGCCGTCCAAGGGGGATACGGCCATTTCTTCGCCGGCGACTATCTCAAGGACACCGGGGCGCACGACGACGCGGACTTTGGCTACATGCAGGCGACGATCGAGTTCTAGAAAAACTCCCGCCGGAAAAGGCCGCAGCCTTTTTTTACCAAGGCGCGAGCGCGTCCGCACCGGACGGCACAGGCTGGCCCTCGCGGCGCGCTTGCACGTTGAGGCAGGCGGTGAAAAGCAGCGTGAAGAAAAGATCGCCGAAAAGCGTGTGGCGGTAGAACCACCAGGTCGGCGGATAGTCGTGACCGACGATGCCGATGGTCAGTGCCTGGAGCCAGCCGGCGAAGGTCTTGGCGTAGGCGGGTTCATACAGCCACGAGCCGGTATTGGAGATGACGTAAAAAATCAGCGAGCCCGCACAACTCGCGGCGAGCAGGGTGCCGATGCGCGCATGGCCGCGCAGCGAAAAACCGAGCGCCGCGATGATCGCGAGCGCGAGATAACGCGGGAGCATTTCCACGGTCAGCACGGGCTGATGATAGACGAAAAAATTCAGGATGACGTCGCTGATGAAAAGCATGGCGAGCGGCAGCGGGAAGGCGAAACGGCGCGGGAGATAGGCGGCACCGCAGAGGGCCACGGCGGCGATCGGGGCGACATTATGCATCCAGGAAAAATCCCCGCTTCCGGCAAAACCGGACACGACGCGGTACAGAACGACGACGAACAAAAGCAAAAATGCGGCGGGCATGTGCAGCAACCTGCCCCGCTTCGCGCACATGGGCAATGCGGAAAATTCGACGTGAAATTTTTTTCTGCGCCGGCGGATTTGTGCTTGCCGGACGGCCCGCGCACACGAAAAGTCGGGCTAGTTCTTTGCGAGTTTTAAGTCAGTGGACCGCAGGCAGGAATTCCGTGAAAACCGGAAGCAGTTGCGCTGCTGTAACTGGATACGACTCCCCATTGCGCCAGTCTCCCGATCAACCGGAGACCAAGGCGGGGAGAAGGCTGGCGGGCGAAAGCCCGCCGAGAATCCAGGAGCCAGAATACTCCTCCGGTCCGCTCTCATTCGTGCCGCCGCCAGTGCGGCGGCGCGGCAAAACTTCTTCGCAAAAAAGAAGCAATGAGGGATCAGTCCGCTCGCCGCGGCGCTCTCGCGCCGTGTCGTGTCCTGGTTTCTCACCCACCCAAAAAAAGAAACCAGCACATGAAAAAAATCATCATCACCTCCGCGGCTTTCCTCGCCGCTTCGTCCGCGCTTTTTGCGCAAACGCTCAACATCACCGCTCCCGGCTACTCCGGCGGCAAACTCTTCGACGCCACGCCCGGCTTCGTCATCGAGGGGCTCGCCGCGGCCCCCGGCGGCGACGTGTATTATTTGGAGCGCGACAGCACGTTCGCCACTTCCACAAAACTCTACCGGCGCTCCGCCCTCGACAGCTACACCGCCGCCACGCCGCTCTTCGACTTCCTCTCCTCGCCCTACGGCTCCTTCGCCCTGTGGGAAAATGGCCGCGTCTTTTTCGGCGAAAACTCCACCGGCGTGGTGCGCGTGCTCAACCCCAACCTGACCACCGATGTCCTCGGCACGGTCGCCTACAATTATGACGCCGCCTTCGCCAGCGGCAGTCTTTTCCTCAGCCACAATCCCGGCGGGCAGAATTCCCCGCAAAACAAAGTCTCGCGCTACGACCTCATCCCCGACGGCAGCGGCGGGCTCATGCTCAGCGCGGAAGATCTCATCATCGACACGCCGAACGATTACTCCGCGCCGTTCGAGATCAACGCCGCGGGCGAGTTGCTCTACGGCGGCACCTTTGCCCGTCCCGGCGTCTTCCGTTTTTCCGCCGCCGAAGTCGCCTCCGCCACCGGGCCGGGCACCCCCCTCGCGCTCGATCCCGCCCACCGCATTTTCATCGGCGTGACCAGCGGAGCCCTCGCCTTGGGCGGCCCCGCGCAGCTTTGGCAGTCGGACTTTGGCTCACTCAATCTGCTCGACCTCGGCGCGCTCACCGGCACGCCCGTCGCCGACAATGCGGACTACGGCATCGGCCAGCTCGACTCCGCCGACGGGCGCCTGCTCGTCGCCGTGACCAACGGCTCCTACGACCACTCCGCCGTTTTCCTGATCGTGCCCGAGCCTTCCGCCGCCGCGCTGCTGCTCACGCTCGGCCTGGCGGCATTGACGCCGCGCCGCCGCCGACGCAAAGATTAAGGCATGAGGCTGTTGCATCGCTCCTTGCTGCGCTGTCTGCCGCTGGCCGCGATCTTTTTCCACGGCGGGCTGCTCGCCACGCCGTACTCGCTGGGCTGGAATGATCCCACGAATATCTGGGACGCGCCCGTGCCCGGCTTCACCGGGCCGGATGGCGAGGGCAAAGCGCGCCTGCCCGACGGCTTCGGCGGGTTCACCAACGAGCGCAATTTCGTCAACCCGATCTTCTTCGGCTGGGCGCGCAGCTGGGCCGGCTACGGGCGTGCCGACGGCCAGGGCGCGTTCAGCGACGCCACGCTCGCGCTCGGGCCGGTCACGGGCGATGAGTTCGACGTGCTCTCGCTCGGCGACCTCAGCGCCGCGCAGCTCGCCGCCGCCGCGCCCGTGGGAAAAGTCACGCTGCACCTCACCGACACGCTGCACCCCGCGCCCATCCGCAATCTGCCCGGCGCGGACTTCGTGGTTTTTGAAAACGGCGTCATCTCCGAGTACGGCACCGGCGGCGCGGGCGTCGGCGGCGTCTTCGGCGAGCTGGCCTACGTCGAGGTCTCCTCCGACGGCGTGAACTTCGCCCGCTTTCCCAGCGTCTCGCTCACCGCCGCCGCCGTCCCCAGCTACGGCACGCTCGACCCCACGAAAATCTACAACCTCGCCGGCAAGCATGTGAACGCCGCCGGCCAATGCTGGGGCACGCCCTTCGACCTCGCCGTGCTCGCGAACCATCCGCTCGTCACCGCCGGCACGCTCGACCTCGCCAACGTCCGCCACATCCGCATCGTGGACATCCCCGGCAACGGCAGTTTTTTCGACAGCGCCACACCCACCCCGCACCCGATCTACGATCCGTGGCACACCCAGGGTTCCGGCGGTTTTGATTTGGAAGCCGTGGGCGCCATCTCCGTGGCGATGACCTTCGAAGCGTGGCAGGATTTCCACGGCCTCACCGGCTCACAGCGCGGCCCGCAGGCCGATCCCGACGGCGACGGCGTGCCCAATATCATCGAGTGCGCCTTTGCCATGCAGCCCCTCATCCCGGATGCGGAAAA
>JAYVPI010000010.1:0-2286 GCA_043757405.1 Alphaproteobacteria bacterium | reverse complement strand
AAAAAGCAAAATGGTCAAAAGCTGCGTAAGTTAAAAAGAGAACTGAAGAAATTCACGTCACCTCCACCATGCGAAGAACTTTATGAAAAAAACGCGCTTTATATTCAGGATGAATTTGGACTTGATGTGATTGATACAGAAATACTTCTGTTGCTTTTACGTTGCGATCTCAGTAACCAACTGGAAGGGTTTATCAATGATTCATTGGAGGTAATGAGGCCAGCGATGGCTATCGCCGCAGTTGTAGGCATCAATACACATGAAGGCCAAAAACGCCTATCACCCAGCGGTGCACTGATCTCCAGTGGTATTCTTATTGATACCAGCGGTGAACGTTATGTGCATGGACTTGGTGGATATCATGGCCACTTTAGAATGGTACGCCCACTATATAGTATTATGCACTCACACTTTCCATCACGCGAGGAACTGGTCACTACTGTTTTCAAACAACCACTAGCTAATCCGCTTGCATGGGAAGATTTTGAACATCTTGGAAAAAGCCGTGACCTGGCAGCAAGAGTTATTGCTGATGCCTCAAAAACTTCGGCCAAGGGAATTAATATTCTGCTACATGGCCCAGTTGGCACAGGAAAGACTGAATTCTGCAAATCGTTAGCAAAACATATCCATTCAGACATATGGTCAGTAGGCGAGAATAGCTTTGAGCTGGGTCAAAATGGACGCTATCGCACGAACGTGTGGGAATATAAGGGCGTCAATAGCCGGAGCGCCGGGAGGATGGACGAGTTGGCGATGCACCCCACGGTCAAACCCGTGCAAATGATCGCTGATGCAATCAAGGATGTATCTCAGCGCGGAAGCATTGTTCTGGATTTGTTTGGCGGGAGTGGTTCTACCGCGATTGCCGCCCATAAAACAGGCCGTAGGGCCTATCTCTGCGAAATTGACCCTATCTATTGCGATCTGATCATCCGCCGATGGGAAGTTCTTGCTAAAGACGAGGCACATAAGCTGGACTCAGCTATTCAAGCCATGATTGGGGGATAATCCAATGCAGAGTTCTGGAAATTTTACACTACCACCCCCTGGTGAGGATAATTATGAGGTCGGGTATAAAAAAACACCCGCCGATAGCCGCTTCAAAAAAGGGCAATCGGGTAATCCCAAAGGCCGGAAGAAAGGATCTAAAAACAAGGTGCTCCCGCTAAATGACGAGCGGCTGCATGCCATCATACTTAAAGAAGCCTATCGAGACGTAAAGGTGAATGATGGGGATAAACAGATAACTATGCCCCTCGCACAAGCAGTGGTTCGTTCTATAGGCGTTTCGGCGGCAAAGGGACACCATCAATCTCGGCTGTTATTTGCCGAAATGCTGGGAAAAACCGAAACCCGTAATAAGCACCTTCATGATGAATGGTTACAAACCGTTATTGAATACAAATGTGGGTGGGAGAAAAAATTAGCAGAATATGCTAAATTAGGAATCAAGCCGCCCGAGATCATACCCCATTCTGATGATATTATCGTTGATCTGCAAACTGGCGAAGTCCAGTTTAAAGGACCGAGGACAAAAGAAGAAAAAATCCAATGGGATTATCTTCGTAATCAAAAAGCTGAATGCTTAAAATCCATCGCAGAAAGTGAGAAAATCCTGCGGGGCAAGCCGAATGATAAAGCGAAAAAATGGGCGCTTGAAAATATCGAAAGCCAAGATAAACTGCTTGCAATGATTAGAGCGGTTATTCCGGATTAGAAAAATAACCTCATCCATCGTTAGCGGAGGAGATATCATGTTTCATGTCGCCAAGCTCGCATGAACTCCTCAACCGGCATCCGTATATCATAATCCACATGGATTTTTTATATGGAAAAGCAGCATCTACGTTGCCCCCCCCTATTTTTAACCAGTTGTTATAGTGAGGTAAGATGCCGCAGTTAGAAGTACCTCACGATACCAATCACGATATAATCGTTATCGGTGCTTCGGTTGGTGGAATAGAGGCTTTGAGTTCCCTGCTGGCGCAGTTACCCGGCGAGTTGCGTGCTGCCATACTGATCGTGCTACATTTGCATCCCGAATCGCCCAGCACGCTTGACCATATCCTTTCCAGGCACACCCAATTAAAGGTGAAATTTGCCCAAGACGGAGAAAATTTTCAGCAAGGCGGTGTTTATCTGGCGCCGCCGGATTATCACCTGCTTGTAAAGGACAACACGACCATATTGTCCCATGGGCCGCGCGAAAACCGTTCCCGGCCCGCTATCGATCCCTTATTCCGTTCGGCTGCCGTTGCTTATGGCCCTCGCGTGATCGGGGTG
>JAYVPI010000009.1:0-2336 GCA_043757405.1 Alphaproteobacteria bacterium | reverse complement strand
CAAAATAAGAAAACAATGAATAAGCAACTGAGTAAAACATACAAAACTGAGAGCGGTCAAAACGTCACCCTACGGACAATCCTAAAATCCGTTACGCGCCAAGCAACGCAACAACTGGCGGAGGGACAGGCCATATACCTTCATAATTGCGTTTGTCGCCTTTCGGAAAAGAAAGAGGCACTCGACTGGTATAAGATTGAGGAAAATCTATTCTGTGGGTGGTCTGATGATTCCGTAAAAGTTTTAGCTAGGCAAAAGCTAATCGGCAGGCGTGAGGCGCTACAGCTTCAAGGTTATATTGATAAGGGATATTGCCCGATTCTATTTGTCATGGACGGCAAAATAATTCCACGGTGTCTTATTGAGGCGGAGGATGCGGAGAGCGAGGCTGATTTATTGACGGCCAGCAATAAGGATTAAGAAAGTGGAGAAATAAAGTCCCATCCGCTATGATTAGGGGTAAATAGATATAACATGACAAAATCAATAAACAGCAAACAGCTAGATAAAACCTATACCGCTTCAAACGGGGCTGGAAACGACACTCTGAGACAATTCATAAAATGCCTAACTCGCCAATTTGCCAGAAAGCGAGGCAAAGACGGCGCTGGGAGGGCGGAGGCTTTAGTCTGTCTGCTTTCGGAAAAAGGCGAAGGCGCGCATTGGACTAAGATTGCGGATAACCTGCATTATTGGTTTTTCGAGGATATTTTGAGTGACATACGTTATAGAGAGGTCATAAACAAACGCGAAGAACAAGAACTTAAAGGCTGGATTGATAACGGCTATTATCCGGTTATTTATCTATTCAATGATAAGAAACTTACTAAGGCTCTAATTGACATCGAAGACGCGGAGTTTGCATATACCCACAGCCTATACGATAGCGTAACCGAAATTACAGGTTCAAAAGACCAGAAATAAAATCCCATCCGGCACAATTCCGGGTAAATCAATAAGACAACCAATCAAAACACTATGACTAGAGAACAATTCAACGAATCCACACAACAAGACATCATTAGCGGCTTACCATTTGAGGCTCGCAAGGCAGCTTATCACTCACGCTTTGCCGAGCTTTCGGCGCAAGAACAAGCGGAAATCACAAAAGGCGGCGAAGACTTCCGAAAGGTATTTGAGCCGGTCTTTCTCCCAGCGCTGGAGAAAGCTATTACAGAGGTAGTCGCCTAATCTTAAAAGTAGGACGGGGAGAGTATATGCTCCGCCATTAAATAAAGGCTAAGGAGAACCGGGCGCACCGTCAATGGTGCGCCCTTTCTTTTTGCCCTAATGGCTAAGAAATAATATCCCATAGCGCGCGGGCCGTGTAAGTAAATTAGAGTATAGCTGACAAATCCGCTATAATTAACAAATGCCTTACGATGCGCCCCTAGACGTTCCAAAGATTACAGACGATTTCGCCCGTCTGGCGCTATCGCTCGCCCGCAAGTATCGCTTTGACTACTCTGACTGTCTTTTCTCGGCGTATGATAGCCTAGCGCGCTCCGTGCGGGACTATGACGCCAGCCGGGGCTCGTGGGAAGTCTTTTACAGTCTTTATGCTAATTACGCGATAAAGAAGCATTGCAACGAATTTCGCTCTATTGTCAGGATTAGCCCTAATAGCAAAGGAATAAAACACGCCCGCCCGCGTGCGCCGATGAGCGGAGAGGAAACTGACGAGGTTTTCGCCAAGCTGTTTACGCCGGATGCAGACGCGCCGGAATTTAGCGCCGAGCAGCGCAACGCCCTACACGTTGCACTAGCGAGCTTGAAACCGAAAGACCGCGAGATTTTAGAGCTTATCTATTTGAAAGGGCTGAATGGCGTAGAAGCAGGAAAACGAATGAAGCTAACGCGGGGCGGGGCTTCCTTTCGGCTGGTAAAAGCCCGCGAGCGCCTAAAGATGCGATGCGCCGAGATTCTTGCGACACGCAATTTGTAATTATTGACTGTCCGCGAAAAAGCCCCACAATCGAAACTATATGAAAATACTCCTTAACCTCGCCCTCATCCTCGCCCTTGCCGTTTCCCCGTTTGCCGCCTTGGCGCAGACTCCGCAAGCCCCGGTGCCCGCGCAAGCTCCGGTGCCGCCGTGGGCGCAAGTAGAAGCTAAGCGGCTCGCCCAGCTTTGGCAGGCAACTTACTGGACTAATGCCTCTCAATCGCGGATACTAGAGCCAAACCCGTATTTACGGAGTGAGAAGCTAGAGCAACAGAGGGCGGACGTGACGCCTTTAACTAAACTCACGGAGGACGCAATTAAGCTGTTAGCCCCATACCCTACGGAAGCCGCTTATCGGGCTGATATGCAGCGCAAAGACCGTGAGGAATCA
>JAYVPI010000008.1:0-2346 GCA_043757405.1 Alphaproteobacteria bacterium | reverse complement strand
AAAATAAATGCTCTTGACACCGCCCCAAATTATATGCTATAATTTTGGCGCCAATAAGGGTTGCAGTTTGCAACCCTTATTTTACCTCTTGCGCATTTCGATGTGCAATTTAAGCAAACCTTCCTGCCAAAGCACATAATCTTCGTGAAATGGGCTATTTCGCATTGCTGCCAATACTAAATCTTCAGCAGCTTCCAGATCATCTAGTGAATAGTTTTCAAGCATAAATAGTCCTTTAAGTCAAAGTAATGATTGCAAGCATTACGCTTTGCAATACAAAACCAATTGAATTAGAAATGATTGCGACCATATCTTTACGATAAATGCCGCGCGCCAGAAAAAGCGCCAAGCCGGACCAAATTAGCAAAGTCATGGTTAGAGGCGGCAAACTATTTTTGCCACCGTCAAAAATAAACTGTAGCATTGCCGGAAAGGTTGCACCTTGAATTAGCACAATGCCCGCATAGCCCAGCCAGTCAAAAAATCGTTCGCGTGTCATAATTAAAACCCTTTTGCGTTATGCGTATATCGCCGGTCGAACCGTTTCGATATGCCGTCTTATGAGCCTCTTATACGCGGGGTGGGGGAAGCTGTCAACAAAAACTTATCCACAAATAAAAAATAAAAACGCTTGACAGCCACCAAAATTATATGCTATAATTTTGGCGCCAATCGGGCCGCTACATTGCTGTAGCGGCCCGGCTGGAATTAAGCGGCGAGAACGTCCCGCAGAACAACCAGATCAGCGCGGGGAGCCTTATCCAGCCCTTCAAAAGTCCGCGAAGTCATGCTGGCAATTTCAGCGACCAGATCAGCCTTCGACTGCACCTTAGAGCCATCCTTGCGAACAACAGCCTTCTTTTCGTAAGGCAGGCCCAGACCGTTAATCTTGGCAACAATCGAGCGCGGCTTGCGAGCGCCGGTTTCGGGGTGGTCCATCACGCTCATTGCGGCAATGGTGGTAGCGTCAGCGAGGGTCAGGCGACCGTCAGCGCCAGTCCCTTGGAAAGCCTCGATAACGGCAATCTGCGAAGGGGTATAGTTAGGAGTTACAACTTTGGTCATTTTAATGTGTTCTTTCAGTTTCACTTCAAGGCGGCCATTCCGTCTTGATGCACTCTTATACCGCGATTGAGCAAAACCGTCAAGAATTAAATTCAACAAATGCGACGAACGGTTCATCGTATTTTTGAGAAAAAACGCTTGACACCGACCCTCATTTTCTGCTAAAATTTCGGCGCAAATAAAGGGGCCGAAGCCCCTTTATCAGTCGTAAAACATTTCTTTAACAGTAACTTCCACCATTAATTCCGTTGCTTTGAATATCCGCAGCCGCGAAGTGTCTCCATTATATGAAAGGAAAAAATCTTTCATTTCCCTTTCCTGTTCAAATTCGTGAAACGGGCGATTGTTTCCGCGATTAAATTCGTCTGTATTTAGGCCGATTACAATATACATTTAGAAATCACTCCTTTTGTATCCGTTAAACTTGAGAATTTTATCCATCATGCGACGAGGCGTGAGTCCAGCCTCAAAATCGCAATAATAATTCATATCGGCCACGTCGTCGCATTCAAGCCCTGTCAAGTGCCGCAGGCTATCGTTTACGCTATCTTTCCACGTTTCAAAAGTCATTTGACGTTCTCCGTTTCGATAACCCTTTATAGGCGGGCTGTAGCAAGCTGTCAATAAAAACTTATCCACAAATAAAAAATAAATGCTCTTGACACCGCCCCAAATTATATGCTATAATTTTGGCGCAAATAAGGGTTGCAGTTTGCAACCCTTATTCTTATCTAAGCTTCTCCAACATTTCAGGAACCGTTAGGGTTCGTGTCGAGCCTTTCGGCTTCATTTTTATTCGCTGTAAATATAAAAACTTAATTTCAATGCTATCTAGCCAATATTTTTCGTTTTCGGCAATATAGTCCGCCGTTACGCTATCTTTAATACAAGAACCAACTTTCCCTAATTTATGCCAAAACAAATCGACGTTTTTATATTTCCAGTAACCGACTATATCGAAATAACTGAACCCGAATCTCACAAACTCATACTTAAAGACAACTGAATCATCCTCAAAGTCTGTAAAGAAAAACCGCCACAACATTATTCAGGCTCAAAGGCAATAAATTCAAAGCCTTCCACTTCATAATCGGCCATGCAATCATTCATCGCATCCATAGGCGTTGAGCCGAAACCGACTTCGCCGGTTGCCAAAAAGGTTGCAATAAAACCGTCCGAATTTTGCTCTACTCGAATGTTCATTAGATTTTCCTTTCGTTGTTATCATAGCCGTCACGATAGCCGTCTACATAGTCGATGTTATACATTGAAAATTCAATA
>JAYVPI010000007.1:0-82599 GCA_043757405.1 Alphaproteobacteria bacterium | reverse complement strand
ATGATGATACCTTCTGGGCGCTTCAAGAGTTTTTTCAAAAGTTTTTCATTATGCTCGGAGAAGCCGAGATAGGCGATGGGGAGCAAGGCTTTTTTCTTATCGAGAAGACGCATGACGATGTTTTCGCCGTGGATCGTCGGCTGGGCGGCAACCCGGAAATCGACTTCGCGGCCGGCGACGTTATAGGTGATACGGCCATCTTGCGGCATGCGGGTTTCGGCGATGTTCATGCCAGACATGATTTTCAGACGTACTGCAATTGCTGGCCAGTAATCTTTGTGGAAGGAACGGATCTGCACCATCTGGCCGTCGATACGGCAGCGCAGACGCAAGAAGGTGCCTTCAGGCTCAAAGTGGATATCCGAACAATCGGCGCGAATGGCGTCGATCAGGATGGCATTGACAAGGCGCACGGTCGGGTTGACATAACCCTCGGACTGGCCATCGAGCTTGGTTTTGTCCTGGATGCCGGTTTCAATTTCGCGGATGATACCGTCGACGGTGGTTTCGTAATCATAGTATTTTTCGATCAACTCAAGGATGTCGGATTCGTTACAAAAGACAGGTTTGATCTTGGTGCTTTTCGGGAAGAAGCGTTTGACCTGGTCGATGGCGATTACGTTATAAACGTCGGTCATGGCCAAGAGGATGGAATTGGATTGCTGGCCAACGGCTACGATTTTCTGGCGCAGGGCAACGTCTTTGGGAATCTGGCGGATGATGGTTGCGTCAAGTACGGCCTTTTTAGGATCGAACCTTTCCATACCGGCGGATTCGGCGAGAACTTCACCGAGGGCGGATTCGGTGATGAAGCCCATCCCGACGAGAATGTTACCAATCAGCTTTTTCTCAGGAGAGCGTTTTTGTTCCTTGAGTGCAACTTCGAGCTGATCTTGGGAGATGAGGCCGAGCTGGATAAGTTTTTCACCGATCCGAACCGGTGTTGCACTTTTCTCCGCAGCTGGTTGCGCTACTCCCGGCTGGCCCGGTTGCGGCATCGCAGTACGTCCAGCTGGTGGCGAGGATGCTCTAGGCGGCGAAGCCTGCACCGGAGCAATCGGCGCAGACGGGGGCGCGATAGGATTACCGCCCATATTGCCGCTACTTAGGTTGATGTTATCAAACTCCAAAGAATACCTCTAAAATGCAAAGTTTCGCACCTTAGCTATATATGAGAAGCATTAAGGAAGACTTTATCAATGGTTTATGAAAGGTGAATTTAGCGCTTGGGTGGGGGAGATTTATGAAGGTAAATTAATAAATTGTTTACTGAGAAACGCTAGCGCCTTTGCTGCCTGAAACTAGCGGAATTGCTAGGGTTGTAGGTAAAACGGGACTTTTTGCTGCCATTTCAATTGTGGCTGGTTTGCCACCATAAACTTCTCTATTAGGGTCGAAATGTGGAGCGTCAGTAGATTGAAGTCCATCTTGTCGTTGAGACTGTAAAGTTGATGGTTGCTTATTGTCTGAGGACAAGGATTTTTGGTTGTCGCCACCAAACCATTTGCCCCCAAATGGTGGCTGCGGATTTTCCGGATTATAAGGTGCCGATGATTGTGCCGCTTGCTGCTCATGTCTGTAAGCACGAGATTCGTGAAGCCAGTCTTTAAAAGTTGCCAGAGGTTTATTATATTTACTTGAGTCCTCGATACTAGCAGCTTGACCGATTTCCTTACCTTTGTTCTGATCGAGCGTTCTTTGAACTTCTGGTTTAGGATTATCCATTACATATTTGATCTGTTGCCGTTCTTCTTTTGAATAACTGTGGAATTTTTTTAATGAAAAATCTTTAGGAAGCTGAATTCCCAGTTCTTTAGCTCTTAAACCAACGTAAATTTCGGTGTCGGCAACTATGCTTTTATCAACGTTGGTAAATCCGGCCACTTTTTGGGCACCGTAATCCTGACCGTATTTAATTCTGCAATAACTGCCAACGCAATCACCGCAATCATTAATCTTTTGCCCTTCCCTCAATTTATCAGGATTGTTGGCTAATTCTGCTTGCGCTTCTGGAGATTTAGCGTTTGCCCACATTGCCATAATCTCAGGATTTTCTAATGAGCTAACACCGTTATGCTTATCACTGAATTGCTTGTCCTTATCTAAAAAGGATTCAAGGCTATACATATCAGCGGTGGAGTAATCTTTAGGCGATATAAGATCAGATATTACGGAAGCATATTCGTTCCGGAAGGCTGATTTTTCAGCTTGGAATTTAGCATCCGCTAATTGTTGTTGAATCATCCGCCAAGCCAGCATGTTAACGCTCTGCTGATAATCGGCTGTAATCAATTCAGCTTCGTCGTTAAGCCTTTCCTGTTTGGCATTTGTTATCTGGCCAGCGGTCACTTTAGCTTCCATCTCATGACCCAGCCCTGCTTGAAACTTGGCTTTGCTTTCCAAGCTAGGTATCAAGCGTTCAAGATCGGCAATTGTCTTTTTGAGATCTTCTCTTTTGCTCATGCCTCCAATTTACGCCCCTTTTGTGACAAACGCATGACAAATATCAAAAATTTTGTCTTAATTTTAGGGCTGTGCCTAATGTGCCATCATCGAGATAGTCAAGTTCGCCGCCGATCGGGATGCCCTGGGCGAGGCGGGTTGTGCGGACGGTGAGGCCTTCGAGGATTTCGGTGATGTAATGGGCTGTGGTCTGGCCTAGTGCGGTGGCGTTGGTGGCGATGATGATTTCTTCAGCTTTTTCTGCGCGTTGGCGGAGATTATTCAAGTTTAAATCGGCAGCGGTTACGCCATCGATAGCGGAAAGGACGCCGCCCAAAACATGATAAACACCCCGGTACATTCCGCCGCGTTCCATCGCCCATAAATCGGCAACTTCTTCCAAAATACAGATTGTGTTATGGTCGCGTTTAGCGTCGGTGCAGATAATGCAGGGGTTGTTGATATCGAGGTTGCCGCAGGTTTCACATGTGACAATCGCCTTGGCGGTGGCTTCCAGGGAATGGGCAAGCGGCAGCATCAGCTTATTTTTATTTTTGATAAGGTGCAAAGCGGCGCGTCGGGCAGAGCGCGGGCCGAGGCCGGGGAGTTTGGAAATTAGCTGGATTAGGGTTTCAATTTCGTTCATAGTATTTAGATTATAATATAACTTTTATTATGTATAGAGCCCATGCGAATTTTGTTTTTTTTATTACTTTTGTCTTTGTCGCTAAGCAGCTTTGCTGAAGATAAACCAGCGACAACTCCGCAAGAGCCGTCAGCGTTGGTTTCGTTTGCGAATGGAAAAGGTGATTATGGTTTTCGTGACCAATCTGGGAATATTGTGATTAAGCAGAAGTACTCAAATGTATTTTCTGAATTTGAGGGGAAGATTGCTTTTGTTGAAGATAAGAAAGAAGGAATCGTCGCTATCGATCGCAAGGGGCGTATTGTTTTGAAGCCGTATATTTTTGACAATGGGCCGGATTATATTAGTGACGGATTATTCCGTTTTGTGGAAAAAGATAAATTTGGTTTCGCTAATGCTGATGGTAAAAAAGTTATTCCGGCACAGTTTGATTTCGCCAATCCGTTTGACGATAATGGCCGCGCTGAATTTTGCATGGGCTGTAGATTGGTGATAAAACCTGGCCGGGAGCATAAGGATATTGAAGGTGGCAAATGGGGGCTGATTAACGAAAGCGGCAAAGTAATTGTCCCGCCGCAATATGAGCATAACCAATTATATGAACACTATTACCCAAATTCATAACCAGCCGGAATTCACGGTCACGGAAATTTCAGGTGCGATAAAACGCACAGTGGAAGCAGCTTTTGGCTATGTGCGGGTGCGGGGGGAGATTTCGCAGCCGAAGCTTTATTCGAGCGGCCATCTTTATTTGACGATTAAGGATGAGGGTGCGGCTTTGAGTGCGGTTTGCTGGAAGGGAAATGTTTCCAAGTTGAAAATAAAACCCGAAGAAGGTTTGGAAGTTATTGCCACAGGAAAAATTTCGGCGTTTCCGGGGCAGTCGAAATATCAGTTGATTATTGATTCGATTGAAGTTGCGGGAGTTGGCGCGTTGATGGCACTGTTGGAAAAACGCAAAAGCGATATGGCGGCGAAGGGGTTGTTTGATGCTTCGCGCAAACGCCCATTGCCGTTTATGCCAACGCGGATTGGGGTGGTGACATCGCCGACCGGCGCGGTTATCAGGGATATTTTGCATCGGATTGAGGAAAGGTTCCCGGCGCATGTATTAGTATGGCCGGTGCGGGTGCAGGGGAAAGAGGCGCATTTGGAAATTGCGGAGGCGATTAAAGGTTTCAATGCATTGCCGGAAAATTTGCGGCCGGAAGTTTTGATTGTGGCGCGGGGCGGTGGTTCGTTGGAGGATTTGTGGTGCTTTAACGAAGAGGCGGTGGTTTATGCGGTGGCGGAATCAAAAATTCCGATTATTTCGGCGGTGGGGCATGAGACGGATACGACGCTGATCGATTATGTTTCCGACAAACGCGCACCGACGCCGACGGCGGCGGCGGAATTTGCTGTGCCGGTGTTGAGCGAGTGGAAGTTTACAGTGGCGGAATATAAGAACCGGGCGCAGGTTGGACTGGTGCGGTTGTTGCAGCACAAGCGGAGTGAAGTTTCCGGTTTGGTGCGCGGGTTGCCAAAGCTAAGCGATATACTCAGCAATTATATCCAGCGTCTTGATAACACCACCCAGCGCCTGCATAACGCGCTGCCGAATCTGGTTGTGAAATATGAAAAGAGGATGGCGGGGTTTACTTCCGAGCGCTTCAACCGTGCTGTTATGTTATTGCTGGAGCGTGGTGGAAACAAACTGACAACGGCGGGGAAGTTATTTGATAGTTATAATTATAAGAACGTGTTGAAGCGTGGTTTTGCATTAGTGAAAGACAATAATGGAAAGTTGATAAAATCTGTGGCTGATGTTAAAGGGGAAATGCAAATTGAATTTGCGGACGGGGAAGTTAAAGTTACTACCTAAAACTGTCATCCTCGCGCTCGACGCGAGGATCCAGGGCTTCTCAAGTATCGCAAATCCTGGATTCTCGGGTCAAGCCCGAGAATGACAATGTAAGGGGAATTATGACTGAATTAGATGAGTTGAGCAAAAAAATCGCGGCGGCGAAAAAGAATCGGGACGCCAGCCCGGAAAATCTGGGGCAGGGGACGCCGCAAGCTAAGCAGGATATGTCGTTCGGGATGCGCGTGGGTGTGGAATTATTTGCAGGGATTCTGGTTGGTTCCGGGATTGGATATGCGATTGATTATTTCGCACATAGTTTGCCATTATTCTTAATAATCTTCATGATTGTCGGCGCTTGTGCCGGTTTTTGGAGCATTTATAAGAGTTTTTTCGCGGATTCGGCCAAGAATAAATAAATCCTTATGAAATCTTTATTTCGCATCGGTTATTGATCAGGATAATACCAACTAATTTAAGGATATTTATATGAATAAAGTTCTCACTCTCGCAGCAGTAACCCTGCTTGCAACCGGCTCAGCGGCATTTGCGGTTGATTCATCTGACATCTCTGCCGATAAAGGCGCGATTGCTAAAGATAAGACAGCGATTGCCAAACAAAATAATAATATTGCCGAAAACCGCGCTGAAAAAGAAGCTGCCAAAGCTAATGGCGATTATGGCAACCAGGCTTCTGAAAGCTTGCAGATTGGCGCTAATAAAACTGTCAAAACCTTGAAAAAAGGCGAGAAACAAATCGATGAGAAAATTCTTGATGAGCACCAGAAAGCTCAATAGTTTTTCCTATATCTGATCAGCTTTAAAAAACCCCCGACTATAGTCGGGGGTTTTTGTTTGCGGCTTTCCGGTATTTTGCTCTTGCGTTAAGCTGATAATCTGCTACAAAACGGCCCGCACAAAATCAATTATATAAATGGCCGAAACTAACCCGCTTCATCAGTTTGAGATCCAGCCTATGGGCGCGCCTATGTTCCAATTGGGCGGGTATGATGTTGGCTTTACGAATTCTTCGCTCGTGATGTTGATTGCGCTTGGCTCAATCATCCTTTTCCTGACGCTTGGCATGCGCAAACGCGCGACTATCCCGGGCCGCTGGCAGTCGATGTCGGAGATGTCATATAATTTTATTGCCAATATGATTGGTGAAAATATCGGGCCGGAAGGGAAGAAGTTTTTCCCGCTGATATTCTCATTGTTCATGTTCGTTCTGTTCGCCAATTTGCTTGGCATGTTTTCATTCATCCCGCATGGATACGCCGTGACCAGCCAGATTGCGGTGACTTTTGCTTTGGCGATTTTAGTTTTTCTTACCGTCACAATTTATGGCTTCGTCAAACACGGCCTGCATTTCTTCAGTTTGTTTGCGCCTAGTGGCGTGCCGTTGTGGATTTTGCCGTTTATTGTTCCGATTGAAATGGTTTCATTCCTGGCGCGGCCTATCAGCCTTTCTATCCGGTTGGCAGCGGCGATGACGGCAGGTCACGTTTTGTTGGAAGTTATCGCCGGGTTTATCGTCACTTTTATCGCTTCGCTTGGCGTTGTATATGGTATCGGCGCCGGCGTATTACCGCTGGGCATGCTGGTTTTGCTGATTGGTTTAGAAATTTTCATCTGTTTCCTGCAAGCATATATTTTTGCTTTATTAACAAGTATCTACTTGCACGATGCCGTTCACTTACACTAAATAATAACAAACTAACAAAGGAAGAAAAATGGAACTCGAAATTTTGAAATATATTGGCGCTGGTTTAATGGCATTCGGCATGATGGGTGCCGCGATCGGTATCGGCCTTATCTTTTCCGGCGCTGCTTCAGGCGTTGCCCGCAATCCTGCGGCCCAGGATAAAATCTTCAAAACAGCGCTTATCGGTGCAGTATTCGCCGAGTTGATGGGTCTTTTCTCATTCGTTGGTATCTTCATTCTCCTCTTCATCAAGTAGGAAATAGATGCCGCATCTCGAATTCCAGACTTATGCCGGACAGCTCTTTTGGCTCGCAGTATGTTTCGTACTGCTTTATGCCGTGCTGTCCGCATTTGTTTTGCCACGCATCGCTGGAGTGATTGAAACTCGCGGCGCGGCGATTGCTGCCAATCTGGGTGAAGCGGAAAAAGCTAAGGATGAGGCTGAGAAATTGGCAGCGTCACATGAGAAAATGGCGGCGGAAAGTGCTGAGAAAGCACGCAAGATGATTGATGAGTCTATGCATAAGGCTAAATCAGCAATTGAACAAAAACGTGCGGCTTTGTCTTTGAAGCTGGATGATAAGCTCGCCAAAGCTGAGAAGGAAATTGCTAAAATTGAGAAAGAATCGATGGCGGCGGTTGATAAAGTTTCGGGCGAATTGACGGATATGATCATCTCAAAATTCAAGGCGGCTTAATATGCATGAGTTTATTTCAGAGCCGGCAAGTTGGGTAGCGATCGGATTTTTGATTTTTATTGCCCTGGCAGCATGGAAGGTTTGGCCAGCTTTGGGCGGATCATTGGATCAATATGGCGCGAAAATCGCGGCGGAGATTCAGGAAGCTGAGCAATTGAAAATAGAGGCGGCGAAATTATTGGTGGAAGCCAAGAAGAAAGCGAAACAGGCCGAGCAGAACGCGCAGGAAATAATCGAGCGGGCGCATTTTGAGGCCAAGTTGATTGCGGATGAAGCGGAAAAAGAAATAGAGCGCGAGCTAGAGCGCAAAATGGCAATGGCGGATGAAAAGATTTCCCGCGCCAAAGATGCGGCGGTTGAACATGTGCGGGTCAGGGCAGTTGATAATGCAATTGCGGCGGCAACAAAAACTTTAAGTGAAGAATTCCAATCGACTAAAAGTTCGGAGAAACTAGTTGAAAAATCTCTTCGCCTTATTTCTAGCGATATCAGCTAGTACATTTCCCCCATCCACTGCGAGAGCTGGAGCATGGCTGCAGGAACAGGGGCGCGGCGAAGTTATTACCTCATTGCGATTATACGGCACAGCCGAGTTCTTCGACGACAAAGGCCATAAATCTACTATCCCATTATTCACCAAAACCGAACTCTCGCCATATTTTGAATATGGGGTAGATGATAAGCTTACATTGGGCGCTGAGTTCAGCATGGCGGCGGCCACTAATGGGGTTGCTGAATATGATGACAGCTTGCACCTTAATTACAGTTATGGAAATATTTTCGCGCGCACATATTTATATAAAGATGACAGTCACGTAATTTCATTGGAACCGGGAATTGATTTCCCCAATACTATTGGCGTGGATTTAGTTTCCGATGGGGGAAAGCCTATTCCGGAAATTAAAATAAACTTTGGTTACGGTGCCAAGGACAACCGAGAACTCAGCCATTTTATTGATGCGAGAATCAAATATCGTTATCGTTATGAGGATGATTTGAACCCGATATTGAAGAGCGAAATTACATTTGGTTATCGATTGGATTATTATTATGTAATCATGGCGCAGCTTTCCGATGAATGGACGCTTGGCGGGGTAAAGAATGTTTATCCTGGCAATTATAATTTGGTAAAGCCGCAGATTTCGCTGCTATATGATCCGAACGAAGTTGTCGCGCAGCAGCTTAGCCTTTCAACTAATATTAAGGGCAAAAATACCGGCGCCGGTTATGGCTTTGTATATTCGGTGTGGTATAGGTTTTAGATATGCCAGAAGCGCTCAAAATTATTCCCGCAGCAGAAAAGAAAATTGGCGAAATCCTGATTGAAAAAGGCATTATCCGCGGTGATCAGCTGAAGCGGGCGCTGCAAATTCAGGAAAGTGACAAATCGCATATTGGTAAAATTCTGGTTGCTGAAGATTATTTGCATAACCGCGAATTGCATGAGGCGATTGCAGAAAGATTTGCGTTGGAATTTGTTGATTTGGTAAAAACTCCACCTGATTACAAATTGCTGCAGCTGGATGCACGGCATGAATATTTCGCTATGGAAGCAATACCGCTCAGCGCAAGCGGGAATTGGATAACTATCGCTGCCACTAATATTGATGCAAAAATAAAACGTTGGGCGATTGCCAGTTATCCGGGGAAGGAAATCAAATTTGTCATCACTTCCCCATATGATATCCTGCACGTAATCCAACAGCATTTTTCTCAATATAATAATGATGAAGCGCGATTGAAATTATGGCGCCAATGGCCGATTTACTCAGCGCGTGTGCTATTTCGCGGAGCTGTTCCAAATATTATAATGGCAGTTTTGATTCCGGCCGTATTGGGTTTTTCAATTGCAATCCAAGGCGGATTTACTTCATTGGTCGTATTAATGAATATCTTATTTTTCAGCGCTATCAGTTTCAAAGATATACTTTTCTTGAAAGGTTGGCGTAAGAACGAAGTGGTGACGGAAGAGATTACGGAATATCCGGTTTATACAATTTTGTTGCCACTTTTTCGCGAAACCAGAACGCTGCCAAAGTTGATTGAGGCAATGCAAAACCTGGATTACCCGAAATCTAAACTGGATATAAAATTTGTGGTTGAGGCAGATGATATTATTACTATCAATGCCATCAAGAGTGTTCGTCCGCCGCAATATATGGAAATTATTGCAGTGCCTTTTTCATTGCCGCGCACAAAACCCAAGGCATGCAATTATGCGCTGAATTTTGTGCGCGGTGAGTTTGTTACGATTTATGACGCAGAAGATAATCCTGATCCTGGGCAATTGAAAGCGGCGCTGGCTAAGTTCAATCAACCTGGTTCAAATATTGCCTGCGTCCAGGCGCGGCTAAATTATGATAATTATCGCGATAATATTCTGACGCGCTGGTTCGCGCTGGAATATGCAATTTGGTTTGATTCAATCATTAAAGGTTGCGAGAGGTTCAAAATGCCGGTTTTCCTGGGGGGTACATCCAACCATATTCGCGTTTCAATTTTGAAGGAAATTGGCGGCTGGGATGCTTTTAATGTAACCGAAGATGCGGATCTGGGCATGCGCCTGGCTCAAGAAGGTTATCTCACGGCAACGGTTGATTCACTGACCTGTGAGGAGGCTCCCAACACCATCGGCAGCTGGGCGCGGCAAAGGACGCGGTGGATAAAAGGATTTATGCAGACATATTTTGTGCATATGCGCAATGTGCGGAATTTATATCGCAATATCGGCATGCGTGGGTTTGTGTTGCTGCAGTTTTTAATTGGCATCCCAATTGTCGTTTATATTTTCACGCCAATATTGATTGCGATGACAATAATCATGTCAGGGCGCGAGGATTTACCGCGCTGGGCGGAAATGTTTTGTGCCTTTAATTTAGCGTTTGGAGTTATTAGTCATATTGTGATGTGTATTATGGCGGCAGAGAGCGCAAAAAAATCTAATGGGGCAAGATTCTTTAAAAGCAGGATGATTTTTTCGGCGCTGACATTTTCTCTTTATGGAATTTTGCTTATGTTTGCAGCATTCCGCGCTTTGTACCAGTTGATAACTGCGCCGCATTATTGGGATAAGACCGAGCACGGTTTCGCCAAGACCAGCAATTGATATGAAAATTTCCCAAGCTCTTGATGAGGCAGTGAAGAATTTTAAAACGGCGGGAATTGAAACGCCGCGGCTTGATACGCTGATTTTGATGGAAATGGTTTTGGGTAAAGGGCGGGAATATGTGATTGCGCATTCGGAAGATGAGCTTTCATCCGCGCAGATGAAATCGTTTTCAGTACTTTCCGAGCGCAGAACCGCACGCGAGCCGATGGCGCATATTACCGGCAAAAAGCAGTTTTATGGGCGCGAATTTAAAGTCACGCCAGATGTGTTAATGCCACGGCCAGAGACGGAATTGCTGGTGGAGGCTGCTTTAAGGCTCTCTCCAAAACATAGTGAAATCAACATCCTCGACCTTGGCACAGGTTCAGGATGCATCATATTGACGTTAATAGCAGAGTTGCCAAAAGCACACGGAATTGGGGCTGATATCTCGAATTCAGCGCTTGCAATCGCGCGGGAAAACGCATATAATCTGGGAATAGCAAATGTTGAATTTGTTAAATCCGATTGGTGTAAAAACCTGGATTTAAAAAATAAATTTCAACTGATAGTTTCAAACCCGCCATATATCCCAAACTGCGAAGCAAAAAATCTGCCAGCGGAATTGAGTTATGAGCCTGATGCGGCTCTATTTGGAGGGGATGACGGGTTGGAATGCTATAGACGGCTGGCGGAAGAAATTTCCGCTATTGATTTTAACTTCGCGGTTTTTGAAATCGGCATCGGTCAGGAACGTGAAATAGAAAAAATATTTGATGAGTATCAAATTAAATTAAAAGAGATAATCCCAGACCTGGCTCAGATTCCGCGGGTGATGATATTTTCTAAACAATAACCAACAACTATAATATGCATAATAACAATAATAATAACAGACGAAATAATAATAACCGCCGGTTTAATAAAGGTGGTCACAATAATCAAAATAAACGCCGTTTCGGTGGTGGCAATAGTAGCGCCAATTTTGATGATGAATCAGCGAATATCAGCATTCAGCAACGTAAAAACTTTGCTAATAAGCAGGAGCAATATTTGCAGAAAGCCAAAGACTCCTTGCGCAATGGTGACCGTATCGAAGCGGAAAATTATTACCAGCACGCCGACCATGCTTATCGCATGATGAATCTTGGCTTAACTAATGGCCAGAAATTTGATTCGGTGCGCGGGCATATCCAGAATGCTAATTATAATAATAATTATGCTAATGGCGAAGGCTCAGAAGGCCAAGCTAATCAGGATGCGCCGCAAAATAATGAAGGTGATAACAATACTAATCCTTCCGATATTTCATCTCTGCCGTTCATGCGCGAGCCAATTCAGGGTGGCGACAGTGATCCGCGGATTATCGAGTAATTACCAACGAATTAAGGCGCTGCCCCAGCTGAAACCGCCGCCTAAGGCGGTGAGGGCGATTAAGTCGCCTGTTTTGAATTTGTTATGTGCTTCGCAGATTGCGAGTGGGATTGATGCGGCGCTGGTATTGGCGTGCTTGCTTACGGTTTCCACGACTTTTTCAACGGGGATATTATTATGTTCGGCAATCGAAGTCATGATACGCAGATTGGCTTGATGCGGAATTAACCAATCAATATCAGCAACGGTTTTTTTATCAGCTTCCAAGGTTTCGACAATCGCCGCGCCCATTTTCTCGACCGCATGTTTATAAACTTCGCGTCCATTCATTTTGAGTAAACCTTCATCACCACCTTTGGCGTGAAGATGATCAAAATATGAGCCGTCACTGTGGAGTTTGGTGTTGATGATTCCTGGTTTATCTGAAGCTTGAAGGATGACGGCACCGGCGCCATCGCCGAATAATACGCAAGTGCCGCGATCATTCCAATCCACCACACGTGTCATAGTTTCCGCGCCGATGACGAGTGCGGATTTGATTTGGCCGAGCTTTATGAAGTTATCTGCGATGCTGAGTGCATATATGAAACCGGCGCAGACAGCTTGTACGTCAAACGCAAAACCGGAAGTTATTCCCAGTTTCTTTTGTACGGAAACTGCGGTGGCAGGAAAGATGTGATCAGGTGTAGTTGTAGCGACGATTATGGCATCGACTTGTTTTAAGCCAGCTTTTTCCAAAGCAACTTTAGCGGCAGCGGCAGCAAGGTCGGAGGTCATTTCGCTGGCATCGGCTATATATCTTTGTGTGATTCCCGTGCGAGATTTTATCCATTCATCACTAGTTCCGAGCGCCGCCGGCAGCTCGGAATTCAGCACGCGCTTTTTCGGCAGATAACTGCCGCAGGAGATGATTTTTGAGTAGGTCATTAAGTTAGGGTTTGGGGGTTAGGATTTAGGGGTTAGTGATTTTGCCTTCAGGGTTAAGCTTAGCTTTTTAAGCATTTTACGCAAATAGATTATGTTATCTTCAATTTCTGCGAAATCCTTATCTTTTATAAAACCAATTTCCTTAGCTAATATAAGCTGAGTTTCCAGTTCACCAGCTGAACCCAATGCTATCGATATAAATCTCAAATAATCAGCAGTAGTATCACAGCAATAACCTTCCGCTATATTTCATGGAATTGAAATAGAAGTTTTTTGAATATGAGAGGTAAATATATAAGCCTGTTCTTTCGGGAAAGATTTAGTCAGCATAAAAATGCTTTTCGAGATTTGCACCGACAATTGCCAAACTTTCAAATCTTTGAAGCTGTTAATTTCTTTCACTAAACCCAAACCCCAAAACCCTAAATCCCGCTTTCATCGGAGAAACCGATTTCGTCAATGATTCTCTGGTTGATGTCTGCCTTTACTAAATGTACCGCAACATCAATTGCATGCGCGAAGCCGACATAATCCATGCCGCCGTGGCTTTTGACGACGATGCCGTTGAGGCCCAGGAACATTGCGCCATTGTGCGCGCGCGGGTCCATTTTTTTCTTTATCGAGCGTAATGCAGTTGCAGAAAGTATGGCGCCGATTTTGGAGAGGATGGAGGAGGAGAGGCCCATCTTTATATATTCAACGCAAAGCTTGGCGGTGCCTTCTGCCGTTTTGAGTGCGATATTGCCGGTGAAGCCATCAGTAACGATAATGTCAACAGTACCCATGGCAATGTCATTGCCTTCAATGAAGCCTTCGTACTTAATTGGTATCTTGGTAGTGATGAGCATTTCGGCTGCTTGCTTTACCGAATCAATACCTTTGCCGGCTTCAGAGCCGATATTAAGGAGGCCGATGGTTGGTTGTTTTTTACCGAGTACGGCAACGCCGAAAGCTTCGCCCATAATTGCGAACTGAAACAAGTTATCGCCCGAACATTCCGCATTGGCGCCCAGATCAAGCATTACGGATTGCCCGCGACGGGTTGGGAATAATGAACAAATAGCAGGACGATCAATGCCAGGCAGGGTGCGCAGCGAAATTTTGGCCATCGCCATTAGTGCGCCGGTATTGCCGCCGGAGACGCAAGCCTGGGTGATTTTGTCTTTAACTGAGTTGATGGCAAGTTGCATTGAGGAGTTTTTGCCTGAGCGCAAAGCGGCGGAGGGTTTGTCGGAGTTAGTGACAGCATCAGGGGTGTGGATGATTTGTGAGCGCTGCTCTAATTTATGGTGGTGATGCAAAAGCGGCTTGATCTGCGCTTCGTCGCCGAAGAGCAGGAATTCCAAATCCGGATGACGTGTAAGGGCGAAATTGGCGCCTTTAATGACAGCCTTGGGGGCAAAATCCCCGCCCATAGCGTCAAGGGCGATCTTCATCCGATGCTCTGCATCGTTTTATTGTTAAGTGCGCTTGGCGCGCAGCTCTTGCCCTCAGCGGGCTTGAGCTTTGCGATGCAAATCGAGTCCATAGCATGACCTGCTGTGAGGTGATCCATGGCAAAAACTAGGCTTGCGCCGCTTTTTCGAAAATATTGCGGCCATTATAGAAGCCGTCTTTAGAAACGTGATGTGGACGTTTCAACTCGCCGGTTGTTGAATCTTCAACATAACCAGTAGGTTTTTTTGCGTAGGCCATATTGGCTGATTTACGCATGCCAGTACGTGATTTCGATTTCTTCCGCTTAGGAACAGCCATGGTCGTTACCTTATTTGAATTTGAGGGCGGTTTCTAGCAGTTTGTCCCATTTATGTCAATTTATGATTTATGATTGCAGATTTATGATTTGAAGGGAATATTTGACAAACTACAGCTAAATCCTTAAATCAGCAATCTGCAATCATAAATCTGCAATAAAGAAGGGCGGTTAGCTCAGTTGGTTAGAGCGCCTCGTTGACATCGAGGAGGTCGGAGGTTCGAGTCCTCTACCGCCCACCATTTAAGAGTCTCAAGGACTCTTGCCAAAACTCAAAAACACCTTTAGAATCAAGGCATTCATTTAACTTTCTCTCTTATACGGTCTTGCCGAATCTTACTCTAGCCGGACTGATAAGGGGGTGTCTTAGGGGGTGTCTAAATAATATGGCATTAACGGAAAAACAAATAAAGAACGCCAAGCCTCGTGAGAAGGTTTATAAAATCTATGACGGCAATGGCTTGCTTCTGCGGGTTAAGCCAAACGGTACAAAGCTTTGGGAATATAAATACAAGATTCCAGTAGCAGGAAAGCAGATTGAGAAAGCTCTTGCGTTGGGAGTTTATGGGGATGTCGGATTGAAGGAAGCTCGTGACAAATGTCTTCAAGCCAGGAAATTGAGGCAAGATAACATTGACCCTATTGAATTAAAAAAGACTCAGAAGCGGCTTGCCAAATTTAATGCCGATAACACTTTTGAAAGCGTGGCGCGTGAATGGCACAAGAACCAAATGCCAAAATGGACGGCTGAGTATGGCGATAAGTTATGGCGGCGGCTTGAAATCCACGTTTTCCCAAAATTAAGTAAAAAACCTATCGCTGATATCACCGCATTAGATTTACTGGATAGTTTACGTGTTACAGAGAATAATGACAAAGTTGATACAGCTCACCGCGCTTTACAGGCATGCAGATCAGTTTTCCAATATGCAGTGCTAAGCCAGAGGATAAAATACAATCCAGCACTTGACCTAAAAGGTGTTTTGAAAGCGCATAAAAAAGTTAACTTACCATCAATAGGTCATAATCAGCTACCAGACTTCCTTGCCAAGCTTGAAGAAGTAAATACCACGATGATGAATAAGCTAGCGATTAAAATAATAATGATGACGTTCGTGCGACAAGGGGAGTTACGTCGTGCCAAATGGGCTGATATTGATTTTAAAGCCAAAGAATGGAGGGTGAGGCCAGAGACTACAAAGATGCGTGAACTTCATATTGTACCGCTTGCTGACCAAGTATTGGGATTGCTGAATCAGCTAAAGCTTATTTCCGGCCAGTCGGAATATTTGTTCCCTTCGCAGAATAAGCAAAAGAACCCAATCATGTGTGAGAACACTATAAACAATGTGATCCATAAAATGGGTTATAAAGGCCAGATGGTTGGTCACGGTTTCCGCAGCACCGCCAGTACCATACTAAACGAGAATGGTTTTAAACCTGACGTTATCGAACGCCAGTTGGCGCATATGCCAAGGGATAAGGTAAGAGCCGCGTATAACCGTGCTCAATACTTACCAGAACGTCGCCAGATGATGCACTGGTGGGGTGATTTTATCGGCGGTATATCAAATGACTGAAGAAAAAGATGTAATTGCTATGGTGGTTGAGGCAATTGGTAATAAGAAAGGGTTTGCCGAAGAGGCTAAAGTTAATTTTGCAAATTCAATTATTGGAGAGTTGAATTATGTAATTATGAATGCAAAAGACAACCAACGGCTATTATACCATGTACAGCCTAATACTGAGGAATCGAATAAAACAACCACGCCAGCTAAAGCAGTAGCCGGTCGAGAAGGTGAAATAAAAGTTAAAGAAGGTAAGCTTCTTGAAAAGCTTAATAAAAATGTTTCTCAAATTCAGTGCGAGCTCGCAGAATTCCGATCAACTGTTCGTGAGAGTCGAATTCATATAAAGTCATACATGGATATTTTAAACACTACTGTATGCAATGGGTGTAATATTGATGATGTCATTCGCTATTTTGAAGAATATAAAAAGCGGCTAAATAAGTTAGAATCAAAATTACCGGAAGCTACGCAAGGTGGTAGTAACATAGTTAGCTATAACATGACTAAATTTGTAGCTGAGCAATATCGGCATTTCTTTAATGAAAGACCGTCGACATCAAAAAGTAGAAAGCATGATTCTAAGGGTGAAGTTGTGAGAACCCCGTTTGATAGGATATGTGATGTTTTGGAAGGCCTGTTTAAAGAGGTTGTAGATGATTTTACTATTAGCGATCACATACGCGTAAGGGCAATAGGCTCTTTGTAAGCCTGCCCCGGCGAAGAAAATCAAAAATTATATTTTCTCCGCCAAATTTACATAAATCAATCTCTTGGATATGTCTGGGTGCGAAGCAACTCAAACCAATCCAAGGAGATTCAAATGTTAAACCAAACTGAAAATGACCCGCTAAGTAGGCAAAGCGGTTTTATACGCATCAATGAGATTTTGAGACTAATACCAGTTGGAAAATCCACATGGTGGGCTGGTGTAAAAACCGGAAGATTCCCAAAACCCGTGAAGCTTGGCGTTAATACATCAGCATGGCGCGTGGAAGATATTCACAAATTAATAGACCAATTCACAGCACAAACTCGCAAATGAGCTAGCAAATCTAACAATCAATTTAATAGGAAATTATTATGAAGAATATAAAAACTGCGGAAGAAAACACTAAAGTAGAAAATAAGTTCAATCCGGACAAATTACGCCTATCGCAAAATTTTGGCGAAATGGCGGGAGTGAAAAAGAAACTGGTGACTGTACCGGTTCGCAAACCGCATAAGCAGGAATTCATCAGAGTTAGACCTGGCGATGATTACAGGCTAGAAACAGGTATTCTTGAGTTAAAAGATGATAGAGAGAATTATCTTGTTACCCCTGACGTTTATAAAGAAATCTCCAATGACGCGGTTAGGAAAGTTTTGTTTACCGCAATGACTCGTCAAGGTGTGCTATTTTTATGGCCGGTTCGGTTGCCAGATGCTGATGGTAAATTGGATTCCTGGAACCAATCAGCATTAGAAGGTGCCAAATTTGCAGAAACTGGTTGGGTCAAAATTTCATCAAATAAAAGTTTAGCGGCATATGAAATATTTGATGCCTCTGCTCAAATTTCAGAGCCAGAGTGGCCAGACGTAACATTTCCAGAGATTTTAGAAATAGCCTTCAAGGGTAAATTTATAGACATTTTAGATCACGCCCTGCTGAAAACGTTGCGTGGTGAGATTTAAGATGACGTTAGAATCTTACAATGAAATATGGCTAGTTGATTTTGAATTTTCTGCGCCACCCGGTGAAACCCCTCATGTTCTATGCATGGTGGCGCGGGAATTCAAATCAGGCAAAACCTTGCGTCATTGGCGGGATGATTTACTGAAAATGAATAGAGCGCCATTTGATGTAGGGGATAAATCACTCTTTGTTGCATATTATGCCAGCGCGGAGATGGGCTGTTTCCTGGCGCTTGGTTGGCCACGGCCTGCCTATGTGCTCGATCTTTTTATTGAATTTAGAAATTTGACTAACGGAGTGGGATTTGGCGCAAGTTTAATTGGGGCTTTGCAGCATTATGGATTACCTAGCATTGATAGTGCCGAAAAGGATTCTATGCGAGATTTGGCTATGCGCGGGGGCGAATATACATATCAAGAAAAACAGGCATTAATTGAATATTGTGAAACTGATGTTGTAGCTCTATTAAGTCTATTAGCCGCAATGTTTGGAAAGTTAGATTTATCCCGATCTCTGCTTCGTGGCTATTATACGCGAGCAGTTGCTCAAATAGAACATAACGGCATCCCACTCGATCAAGTCCAATATAAGGCCATAATTACAAATTGGGATAAAATGCAGCGAATTCTTATTGATTTTGTGGATGTTGATTTTAACGTTTATGAGGACAGGACTTTTAAAAGAGATAAATTTATTTCCTACCTTGCTCGCAGAGATATCCCGTGGCCGGTGTTGGAAAGTGGCGCACTCGATATGCGAGATGATACGTTCAAGCAAATGGCCACAGCTTATCCGGAGTTGATGCCTCTTCGAGAATTGCGGGAAACATTATCGGGGATGCGGCTTTCTGATCTTGCAGTGGGTAAAGATGGCCGGAACCGTACAATGCTTTCAATGTTCCGCTCTAAAACCGGTCGTAACCAACCTAGTAATGCCAAATTTATCTTTGGCCCAGCGGTTTGGTTGCGCTGCCTTATCAAGCCCGAGAAAGGAAACGGAATTGCCTACATTGATTGGGAACAACAAGAGTTCGGTATCGCGGCAGCATTATCGGAGGATGAATTAATGATGAAAGCGTATAGATCCGGCGATCCATATTTGGAATTTGCGAAACAGGCAAAATCAGTGCCACTTGATGCCACCAAAGCCAGTCACAAGGCTGTTAGAGAGCAATTTAAGGCTTGTGTATTGGCTGTTCAATATGGGATGGGGCCGGAATCATTGGCAAAACGTATCAATAAATCAATTTGCGAGGCCAGGTATTTGCTCGATTTGCACCGGGAAACTTACAAGGTGTTTTGGCGGTGGTCAGATAGTGCGTTAGATTACGCGATGTTATCAGGAAAGTTACCTACGGTGTTTGGCTGGCAAATCCATGTAGGTAAAGACTCCAATCCGCGAAGCTTGCGTAATTTTCCAATGCAGGCAAACGGCGCTGAAATGTTGAGATTGGCATGCATTTATGGAATTGAGGAAGGTATCAAAATTTGTGCTCCGGTACATGATGCAGTTTTGATCGAAGCGCCACTGAATGTTTTGGATGAACACATAGCCACTATGCAAGCGATGATGGCCAAGGCGAGTCGTGATACGCTGGGCGGCTTCGAGCTACGCACAGGAGTAGAGAAATTTGTTTATCCGGAAAGATATATGGACGACCGCGGCAAAATCATGTGGGGGAAAGTCCAAAAAGTTTTAGAGCAGATTGCCTCGGAAGAAACTTCCGACCTACCTGATACGGAACTTCTGACCTGTGCAATATAATATAGGTATATACTATGAGTGCATTAGTAGACATTGAGAAATATAGATTTGGATCGAGCATTCCGACGCATACAATCACGCCGTCTAAAAAACCTAAAAAGCATCTCGATAAATTTATTGCTGGGCCAATATCTTTCGAGTGGGTCAGCAAAGCATGCATGCTAGGTGGCAAATCCGCCAATATAGCTTTCGCATTATGCTACATGAAAGGATTACAAAAATCTTGTACCGTTAAACTTACTCACAAAACATTCCATGAGTTCAATGTTAGCACAAAAACAGCGGGTCACTTGCTTAAACGAATGGAGGATGTTGGGTTAATTAGCGTAGTTCAGCTTCCCGGCAGATCGCCACAGATAACAATTATAATTTGAGGGGGCATAGATGAAACAGATTAAAACTACCACCGAAGCACATAAGGCAAAGTTACAGGCAAAGCAAAAGCGGCTTATCGTGGCAGATGCACCGGATCGCAATCCAGGCAGAAATCTTATGGATTCGATGCTTGCCGATAAAATGGATCAGGAGGCTGATACCTTTCTAACGCCGCTTGAGATATTGGAACGAGGGACAGGTGGCGAGTTAATCCCACCGTCTTCATATACAGTTGAGGAGCAAGGCGAATTATATACGCTTGATGGGCAAATTGATGCACTCAAACGTCCGGACTCTATCAATCTTGAAGCTAGCATCCGGCGCGTTGACCTTGCAGATAAATGCGGCGTGTTCGATTTAGCTCTCGACACCGCAGAAAGCATAAACGCAAAAAATTCCGTGGAGCAAATGTTGGCGCATCAGATGGCAGCGGCACATAAGCTTGCAATGGAGCAGATGGCAAAAGCGCGAAGTGAGCCACATTTTTACCAGCAGATGAGTCGCCTCAATATGTCAGTCCGGTTAATGGATGCTTTCCAGAAGGGTATAGTGGCGCTACATAAAACTCGCCGTAACGGCGACCAGACCGTTACTGTGCAGCATGTTCAGGTCAATGGGGGGCAAGCTATAGTAGCCTCTCTCTCGCACGCGCATGCGCGCGGGGAGCAGAAAGAAAATGATTAACCCCATGCAAAAGGCTTTGGCCGCGCTAGCATGTCATCCTAAATGCGCTGCTTATTGCAGAACTACCGGCATGTCGTGTAAAAACGCAGCTATGAAAAATGGCCGCTGCCGAATGCATGGCGGCAAATTTACTGGTAGGCCAATAACCGATGGTCGTAATACCAAAGCTGCCAAACTAGAGCGTATAAAGGTTCGTGAGGTATTAAGGGCGATTCGGGAATTGATTTGATTTACATCAGGGGAATTTCATAACTAGCATTATTATAACCCAATAAAATTATTGTTCTTGATGCTTTGTAAGCCATTCGCGAGTCAGCCGTTGGCCTTCTTCAATTTGTACCGGCGTCATTAATACTATAACTTTATTTCTGCCAATAAGTGCATCCTTATCCCCCTGAGCAGCACTGAGATTGAACCACATATAGGATTGAACAAAATCTTGTTGTACTCCAGTGCCATTAAAATAAAACAAGCCAAGCAATGCTTGCGCCGTTGGCTCTCCTTGTTCTGCGGAAGGTTTAACTGAATCGAAAGATGGCAGAGAATCATTTTTTATTAACTCCCATGCTCTTTGAGAATCTGCTTCGGACCTTACAATAACATCTTTCGGATAATGTTGGGCTATAATCTCGTCTGCTACTTTATGCCCTTCCGCTATATCTTCTGCCGAAGGCTTATCCATAGATGAAGTTAATTCTCTATTTTCGTAGTCATTTAATCGTACTGAACTGAACGAGCTACTTAAAATACATAATGAAAAATATAAAATAAAGTATGCAAGCGCCAATAACCATATACTCGCTCTTTTTTTTCTTTGGGAATTATATCTTTCAAATTTTCTTACTGCGAATTTTGATCCTTTGTAAGCTATAAGGCAAAATATAATTATTTGGATACCAGTCGCTATAGAAGCAATAAGAGCGCTCTTGGGACTTCCATCCTTCCCAAATATTCTCCAAGCCACTTCTCCCCAATTAATAGATCCATTTTTGAGAAGAAAACTGGCAAAAGCACCACCCAAGCCCAAAGCTAGACTGTTGATTATTTTATAGCGTTTTTTTATTTCCATAGAACCCCATTAAGTTGAACAAAACGGCACCAAACTTTCGATTGGTGCCGGGGTGTTAATAAGTCACACGAATATGACCGCGACGCTTTCAGCGCGAGCCTATTATATAACGCCGCCACCCCGACCAAGGTCGAGATGGCAGTTTTATTTACGGCAGTTTGCCACTGCCGATCCGTGAGAGGTTATTAAGCCCCGAGCGATTAAGCTTGAATAGACAGTACCATGTAAATACTGATATGGTCAATTGAAGGGTAAAATATTGATATGAATGCAGAATCGTTATCTAAAATATTTGAGAATACGCAAGTGGCACTTCACGAAAATAAGGGTATAGACTATCGTAATGATCCTGTTTTTCTAGAGTTCTCTAAATTACAGCCGAGAAGCTTTGCTACTTATCAACTCAAAGAAGGCACTTACAGATGGCCATGGGATTTTACCCGATTAAAAATTGAAGGGCTGGACATTCTACTGTGGCCAAGAACCGTTTATGATCAACCAGGCATTGCTGTTCATGGCTGCGATTCGAAAACGGCTTTGAAGTTTATAAATAGATTCTTGAGCGGATTATGTTGGGCAACCAACAGCTCGATTGAATTAGAAGATTGGGGAACATCAAGCGGCAATATCAATCCCTGCACACGGCAAAAACCTGGACACATCCCGCATCTGCATAAATACTATTTAGATGAAGATGACTACATACCCTTGCCATCTGATCCCAAACAGCGATTGGTGCTGGCTCTTTACAGGGAAGCTTTATACCTCGGCAATAAATTTTACAAGTTCCTAAGTTTCTACAAAATTATTAATTCCAAGTTCTCACAAGGTCCGGCACAGAAAGATTGGATTAAAGCCAATCTACAACACCTACACCACCACTACAGTGACAGTTATAAAAAGCTATCTGCCAAACAGAATGACATACCGGATTACTTATACAAAAATGGACGTTGCGCTATTTCACACGCGTATAACGATCCCTTAGTTAATCCTGATGATCCCGAACATCATTGGGAGATCAATGAAGCATTGCCGATAATAAAAGGCTTGGCTGAAATTATGATCGAGAGAGAATACGGAATAAAATCTAATTCTACAAATTATTCGGAGCACTTATATGAACTGAAAGGTTTTTCTGACAGGCTTGGATTGATAATTACCGAACAATTAAATGACGGGAATATTCCAGATTTTGAATTAAATGATTTGGCCCAAAGAATTGCTGAAAAACTCGACTTTGAAATGACTATCAAATTAAGAGAATCAGACATCACTCCATTTAAAAATTATATGGTTAGCCAGGTTAAAGTTTCAACTGATGGAAAAGTGCTGTTAAGCTGCGTTTCCATCCCGCCGATTGTAGTTAAATTATTATTAGATTTTCCTAATCAAAAACTTACATATCAATTTGAAATTACGGGCGGAGATGACGGCTCGGTATTTTATAGTAAATTTTATTACCAATATTGTTCATTTATGGGTTACCTTTATGGTAATGGTGTTTTCCAAATTTATGGGCCAGACGAAAAATTACTGTCGCGGTTAGATGCCTTTATCCCTGTAAACATAATAGGAACGCGCTATCCGGAGATGAGTAAGGAATGGTATAATATTTATACTCACCGCCTTGCGGATCGTACTTTAAATCCAAAGCAAGAACGTTTAAAGGAATATATAAGACTCTTAAATTCTACTACATGTTGGGTATTGTAAGATTTAGATACATATTGCACTGGGGTGCCATATGGGGTGCGGCACCTAGAATCGCTCAGAACAAACCACCAAATCCAAGAACTTACCAAGTTGCTTCGGATGCTTAGCTCGCACCAAATCAAATACTATCTTTACTTTCTACTACGCTAGGTTTTCCAAATACAAACCTGGTGTAAAACCAGCTTATTCCAAGCAAGCTCAAACCGAGACCCAAGAATGAGAATACGCGGTATAATCCGGTGAGTTCAGAGGCGTCATATAGAAACACTTTGCCAACCGTCACTATCATCAGCATTAAAGAAGCCATGCGTATCATCTGGTCTTTCTTCAATGCGCCAAGGAAAAGCAAACTCAAGCCCAATAATAACCACACTACCGAATAAGTATAAGTTTCGGCATTGGAGGTATATGAACCATCAAGATATGCGCCTTGGAATATTTGCCGTACATTGAAAGAGACGAAAGTGAAGGCAAAGAGTAGCAATGCACTGTTTAAATATTTGGCGATATTTGCCTTGCCTGATTTTGTAAGCTCCTTAGCAGCAATATATGACCAAATTGCGGGTAAACCATAAGGTAATAACAAACCATTCAATAACGGCAACTCGCCCACATTCTGGTGCGCCCAAATCGGATTGTAAGCAATCAGATCAAAGTAGATAATACGGAAAAGGCTAACCCCGCATAAAACTATGCCGCTGGTAAAAATGGCTTGGCGGTTGAAATATCTGCCGAAGAATAAGCACGATAAACCATAAACGAAAAGAATATTTGTTATTACGCCACGCTCAATAAAGCCCGCTTTAACGAACAATACATTTTCATTTATGTGGAAGGCATGGCGGGTCAAATAATATCCCATCACGCCAACTAGCGCGATTGCTGAAACTTCCAACGCTCTAATAAGCTGCCCGTCTTTCTCATTTCTCAATATTTTACTCGCCACTGCAAACATCAATGCTGGCAAACCAAGCTGGAATATTGGCCAGTTGACGATAGGAATGCCTTCTTGCAAATTGAGTTCTTGTTCTACAAGACTGTAAACTGTCAATTGCACCAACAATATAACTTGCGGTATCAGCAGAAAGCCAAACACACAAGCTAGAGCCGCTGCAATATATCGAAGCGCCTTGATCTCAACTCTGCTGCTTATCCAAGCTATGGCCAATACTTCGGCAGCGATGGCGACAGACAGGAACTCGCGTTTCAATTCAATAGTAAGTGCGATTGCAAGGAAAGCTGACGCAACGCTTGCAAAGATTGCCAACAATTGTTGCTTCGTTTTTTCATTGTCTTTAAAACCAATTTGAATTTCGGATATTGCCGTTATTGCCGCCCCGCATAATGCGAGGGCTGCGAAACCCCAGAACATCGGTATTGAATCAAATAAGGTTGTTTCGTGTAAACGGTAATAGGCAAGCAAGAAATAACCGAGGCTGGTTGCCGCGCATAATCCTGCCCATGATAATGGTTTAGTACCTTTCCACATCAGGACATAACCTGAGGCTATATAAAGCAGCGCAAAACCGGCTAGCGTCAGCGCAAACATATCAGGTTGTGCATTATCCCAGGTGAATAACATCACTACGTTGACTGCCATAGAGGCCAAGGGCAGGAAGCCGTAAAGCTTCTGTTTGAAATATGCGAGAGCTATGCCGCCTGAGCTTAATAGGCCAAACAAACCCCATTCCATAACGCCGTAATTGCCCTTGCAGCCGATGACACCCATCAACACAAATGCGCCGCCTAAACTTAAATAATTAAGCGCTGACGGCCAGCTTAAGAATTCACTTGTTGGTTCGGATTCGAGTTTCTGGCGCGATATGGCAACCATGGTGGCGCTGATAGCTATCAGAAACAATCCCAGCCAGATTGTATCATCCGGCACGTAATGAGTGGTAAGCCACACCGCAACCCAACCGAATGCACCGATAATTGTTGGGAACGCCATCATCCACCAATTTTGTTTGCGAATAACCAGCAGCAATCCTGTCAAAACAAAATACAAATAAATGAACAATAATGGCGCATCCGGCTCTCTTGAACCGATAATGGCCGGGGTTAAAAATCCACCGACAAGTCCGAGTAATGCAATTGGCGCTCCGTGGCGAATTGACAGAATAACTGCAGCGGTAGTGACTGCGGCCATGCCGATAAAGCCAACCAGTTGCGGGACTAGATAATAGAGACTAGTGGCGGCATAAAGGCAGATGTAAAGATCAGCTATGCCTGCTCCGGTTAAGGCTTGCGAGATTTTCTGACCGTTGGCAAAGTTTTCTCGCCCGCGTATCCACTGGCCGGAATATAACAAGCCAAGGCCAAAAACTATCCCAATGATAATTCTGACCCGCTCAGTTATAAGCCCGGTTTCGATTGAGTATTTAACCATGAAAAAGCCAGCAAGAATAAGCGCAATGCCGCCAATCCATACGGGCAAACGTGCTCCAAAAACTTGCTCAAAGCTGAAGCGTTCTTTTGGTTTTGTTTCGGGCTTTTCAAGTTTCGGCATGAAAATTTTGCTGCGTGTTTCTTTTGCTGGCGGGCCATATTCAAGCATTGGCCGTGGCGCGATTTTGGGTTGTGGCGGTGTTTCTGCTTGTGCTGCTTTATTTACAACGCGATAAGATTTTAAGCGCGCTACTTCTTCTTCCAATTCTTTAATACGGCTGCGGTTTATCCATGGCAGAATCCATGATGATAATATAACGCCTGCAAAAAATATCCCAACTATCCACATAAATCCCCGCTATAATTTAAATACTTCAGTTGCCGGCACTTCAGCATTAGTGCCTATGACCTTTAAGTTCTTGCTGGAGGCGCTGGTAACAACAACCAAACGTGTAAGGTGATTGGCCACCGGATATTTGAACCAATCGAAATTGTCGTCGAATTGATTGCTCTTTAATCCACACATCATGCTGGAGCGTGAGTAACTATCCACGCCACGGAAGCGCCATAGTCCACGCATACGCCAGCTTTTGGCACTACTTTCCAGTTCCGGCGAAAAATGGTTGGCGGCAGCGACATTATCATTTTCAGCGAGTTCTCGAACATACGAACTACGCTCTGTTCTTTCGATTACGCAACCCTCGTTATCTTTTATTCCGCTCAGTATATAAATGACGGGTATGGAAACAGGCGTTTCCGATAAAAGCCGTTTAGCTTCATCATAATTCTTGGCGGTTTCAAATACATGGCGGAGCAAATGTGCTGGCGGCAGTGCATCCTGCTTATACATAACAAAGCGGGCATGTAGCCAATCATAAGCAATTCCAGCGCCACGTTTTCTGAGTGGTGCTTGGTTTAAGGCTATGGCGAATCTATCAGGTGCCATGGCCTGAAATATCCCGGCAACTCCCGGCCAGGTTATATTATAATATTCCCCAGCTTCGCTTGTCTGGCGAGCTACAACTGTGTTTTCGCCAAGGCCTGGAAACGGCCAGTCCAATACACGGACTAGCTGCGGCCCATCTTTAGTTTTGAAAACACCGCTAGTGCAGCCCCATTCATAACTAAGGTTCAAAGCATGGACGCCTCTGACACCCAATGTTTCAGCTATTTGGTCAATTTCCTGGGCATAAGGATTTTTGGTTCTTTTCAATAATTTCTTTGCCAGCTTATCGCCGATTGGAAAGGCAATATAGCTCGCCAATCTTGACATGGTGCCGAATGAATCTTTGGTAGCGTCAAGCAGTGCAATGCCCCGGCTTTTCTCCTGCTGGCATAGATCAACCAGCGTTTTGTCTCTCAAATCAATCAATGGAATTTTATGCATATATTTTTCTCAATAATTTTTGTGGAATTTCCGGTAGCAATCTGGCGCTGTGAATGGTGATAGCCAAATTGCTGATGCCGATAATTAGGAATAAGTCGAATACATCTAGCCCTGCCGCCAGAATTGCCGCGCTTATCAGCATGGCGGCGGTGATGAATATGGAATTCAGCACATTCCGCGCTGCGACCACGCGGGAGCGGAATTGGATTTCGGCGCGGGCTTGCATCAAGGTGTATAAGGGAACGATATAAATACCTCCTGCGATAGCGATGCCGAACATGGAGAGCATTAGCGGCCAGTTGGCAAGGTGATCAATAAATTCGCTGACGCCAACCAGCTCACTTCCGCCGGACTTGCCGGAGGTAATAACAAGAATGATCATAAAGAAGGTTATGAAGAACGAAGCAACTGGGGTCAGTCTAGCGGAAATTTCCCCTTTCAAGATTCTATGACAAATAACCGCGCCAAGGCCGATACCAAGAGAAAAGATAACCAGGAATAAGCTGTAGACCTCACTATTTGCGCCGACAGCTTTAGCATAAGTTGGAAACTGCCCCATGAATACTGCAGCAATCAACAAGAACCATGACAGACCAAGTATAGGCAGGAATACGGAGCGGTTGGTTTTGGTATACTTTACAATCCTAATCGCTTCTTTGACGAAATTATGAGTCACTTTCAAATCCGGCGCGGCTGGGATTGTCGGTAAAATGAATAAGCTTGAAATCAGGCCAAGTAACGCGCCAATGGAAAGTACGCTGCCAATTAAAACTCCACTCTGGTCAGCATCTAGCAGCACACCACCAAAAATCAATCCGGCAAGAACCGATGCATAAGTACCGCCAGCGATTAAGCTATTTCCAGCCAGCAATTCTTTTTCTTCTAAATGGTCAGACAATATACTGAATTTCAATGGCCCGAAGAAAGCGGAGTGAACGCCGCCCATTAAAAGCATCAGCATAAGCAAATATATTTCGCTATGCATAAATCCATAGGCCGCAATCGACATGATCACGACTTCGGAAATCTTGACCAGACGGATCAGCTTGGCCTTATTATATTTATCCGCCAACTGCCCGGCAATTGGAGAGAGGATGGGGAATGGGATCACCAATAGGGTTGAGCACAACGCCACCATCACCCCTGCCGTTAACCATGAAAACGGGCTGGTGGTAAATTGATAAGTGATTAAGACCGCCAATGCGCTGCGAAAGAGATTGTCGTTAAATGAACCGAGGAACTGGGTAATAAACAGCGGCAAGAAGCGTTTTGTTTTTAATAAACTGAACTGGTTCATATATCCCCGCTTTTTAACTTGATTTAAACGTAATATAGCATATAATTATACAGTGTTCAATAAAATAATGAACAGTGTATATTAAATTTCGAGGTTATATGGCTAGACGTAAGGATCATACCCGTGAGCAGTTAAAAGAGCTGGCTATCACGGCAGGGCGGGAACAGATTATAAAACAAGGCTTTAGCAAATTTAGTGCTCGTGAAGTGGCTCGTGAAATCGGCTATACAATAGGTACTATATACAATGTCTTTGGTAGCTATGATGACTTCATTCTGCACATAAATGCCGAAACTTTAGACAAATGGTACGGGGAAATGGCGGCAAGGCTGAAAAAAGTCAAAGGCGATAAGCCCAAAGCCCTGGCCAAGTTCTATATCGAATTCAGCAAAAACAATTATAACCTATGGCTTACCCTATTTGAACACCACATGCCTGAGGGCGCAAAGTTGCCAGAGTGGTACGAAATAAAGATGCTAAGGTTATTTGGTTTAGTTGAACAGGTGATCCTGCCAGAGGTAGGTAATGATTCCAAAATCGCTCAGCAGACATCAAAGGTTTTATGGTCAGGCATTCACGGCATCGCCAATCTTGCCCACACCGGCAAGCTAGCTGTTGTTGGTACGGAATCGGCAGATAAGCTAGCGGAGTTGTTGGTAGAAAATTATATGGCCGGTTTAAAAACCATCAAATAGAATACCACCATAATTGCTGGAAATGCCAATGAGCCGAGAATAATCCACCAGCGGTCAAATTTCCAATAACGTGGCGGCAATTTAGTTTTGTTCTTTAGGGCGGCTTTTGCCATGTCACGCATCTTAATCTGCATCCACACAACTGGAATCCAGCACGCGCCTGCAAAGAAATAAAGCGCTAATCCCCACTTTATCCAGTTATCAGAAAGTGAGAAACCGCCCAGGTGCACTAAATACATACCTGTGACCAGCTGGATAATAACTGAAGGAGTTGTAAACACCCAGTCAGCTATCACTACATGCTTGGTAGCAAAATATATATTTGAAATGTTTTTAGTGCGGTTGGCCATGAACATATAAAATGCGCTACCAATTCCCGTGCCAAACAGTATTGTTGAGCTAACTACATGAATCCATTTAACTATGAGATATTCCATAGTTAGTTATATTAGAAAAAATTATGAATAATGACACTGTATATTTAATCTATGATGGCGAATGTCCTATTTGTGGCTATGCCGCTAAGGTGACGAAGCTCCGCAAAGCAGCGGGGAAACTCGAAATTATCAACGCCAGGGAAAGTCACCCATTAGTCACGGAGGCGAAAAAGCAGGGTTATGATTTAGACAACGGCATTGTGGTTAAATATCAGGGCAAATCATATTACGGCAAAGATGCAATGCACTTGCTAGCCATGCTTGGCAGCCCCGTAGGCTGGTTTAACCGCATGAATGTGTTTCTATTCAAATCCAAAATTCTTTCTGAAATATTTTATCCCATCTTCAAATTTATTAGACGCTGCTTATTGCTGGCGCTTGGCGTGCAGAAAATAAAGCCAGATACCAGCCAGCCAATATTTCAATCCATCTTTGGCAAGACTTGGGATGAACTGCCAGTCGCGCTTAAAAAACATTATGCCAATCGCCCATATTCTAATGATGTGGTGACGCTTGATGGCACTATGGATATTAAACTGTCGCCACTAACCAGGTTGATGAAGCCGCTATTCAGGCTTTTCGGTACACTTGTGCCTTATGAGGGCGAAAACATTCCAACTATTGTACACTCAAAGAGCGAGCCTGATTCAGATAATTACATTTTAGAGCGCAATTTCAATTTCCCAGGCCAGAAGCCATATGTTTTTCGCTCAGCATTTATGCCTATACAAAATAACGATGTGGTGGAGATTATGAAATTCGGCATCGGCTGGCGCTGTTATTACACTTATGAGAGTGGCAAAGTACTGCTCACGCATAAAGGTTATTCATTGCGTGTCCTCGGCCTGCTTATTCCCCTACCATTAGCGCTGATACTCGGCAAAGGTTATGCCGAAGAACAGGTAATTGATGATGATAGTTTCAAAATGCGGATGGTTATTACTCATCCGTGGTTTGGTGATACATTTGAATATAAGGGGCAGTTCAAGGTTCTATGAGCAAGGTTCTTATTCTTGGTGGTTACGGCAATTTCGGCCAGCGCATTGCTACTAGGCTGGTAAAAGCTGGCATAACTGTAATTATTGCTGGCAGGAATAAAGAGAAGGCAGAAGCGTTGGCCACAAAGCTAAATGCTGAAGCGGCTGCTTTTGATGTGAACAAAGAGCTGGATAGCCAGCTCAAAGCCTTAAAGCCAAAAGTGGTTATCAATACCTGCGGCCCTTTTCAGAAGACTAATTACTCTGTGGCGAAAACCTGCATTGAAAATGGCGTGCATTACATTGACCTGGCCGATGGACGAGATTTCGTGAACGGCATATCCGCTTTAGACGCAGAGGCTAAGGCAAACAATGTGCTGGCAGTAAGTGGCGCTAGCACCGTGCCTGGCTTATCATCTGCCGTGCTAGAAAAATTTAAGGATGAGTTTTTAGAAATCAGCTCACTCGTATATGGCATAACGCCAGGGCAAAAAGCCTCACGCGGCCTGGCCACTACGCAGGGCATACTCACCTATTTGGGCAAGCCATTAAAGGCTGTGGCAGGAAATAAAACCCGCTATGGCTGGCAGGATATTTACCGCCAAGAATATCCCGTTCTCGGCAAACGCTGGATGGCAAATTGCGATATTCCTGATTTGGATTTATTCCCGCAAAGATACGGCATCAAATTCATTCAGTTTTCTGCAGGAATGGAAAATACTTTTTTGCATTTGAGTATCTGGGCAGTTTCCTGGCTGAAAAGATTGGGATGGCCAGTAAAGTTGGAAAACTACGCAGACACTCTACTAAGGCTTAGCCACTTGTTTGATATATTCGGCACGGCTGACGGCGGTATGCATGTAATTATCCAAGGCAAGAATAAACAAGGCCAGCCCCTCACGCGCAAATGGTTCATAATCGCCAAGAACGGTGACGGCCCACAAATCCCATGCGTACCTGCAATTATCTTGGCGAAGAAAATAATCTCAGGTGAATTTACCAGTACGGGAGCGATCCCCTGCATGGGATTGGTAGACCTAAAGGATTACATGGAAGAATTAAAAGAGTTCGAAATAGAAAGCGTTACAATTTGAAGAAAACAGCTTACTTTAGAGCTATATTAACATTGTGGGGTGTTATAGGGGGTGTTGTATTTAACTCGAAGCTTGTTTATAATGTCTATACAATAGCTTAAGCTTTAGCTTCGAATGCTCTACCGCCACCATAGTTCCCTATATAACTCAATAAGTTGAGTTCGGCAAGAGCTGCAATTTGGAATTATTCGGCGGCTGGAAGGATTAGTTTTTTGGCTTCTTGCCGCGTTTCAGAATCTGCCAAAGATAAATAACAATCGCCAGATTAATAACCAAAGCCGTGATGCGGAACAGGGTGGCTTTGAGGGCGATTTCATAACATTCAAACGGCAATAGCGAGGCGGTGATGATGATGGTCATATATTCCGCCCAGCGTTTGGTGCGCAATAAACCGATGCCTTCGATGACATATAATGCCGCATAAATAAATGTGGCGATGCCGATTTTACGCAAGTCGCTTTGGCTCAAATCGGTTATCGAGGTGAGGAACTTCTCTAAGAATGAGTTTCTCGGATCGAGATCTAATACTGTTAGGATATGCTTTGCGGTTTCGCTTATGTCATGGTTGATGAAGTGGAAAGCGCTTATACCGCCGCTGATTAATAATAACGCGGTAAAAAGCTTTAAGAGGCCGATTAATTTTACACCGGTTGGGCTTTTATATGACATATGGTGCTTTATAGATTTCTATCATCGAGAATCAAAGTGAATTATTTCGCATGGTATAAATGCGTCATCAAAGCGATGCCCCAGAATGGGGCGAACAAATTAATTATGGGGATGGTGGAAAGAAAAACAAGGAGCACGCCGCCGATAAAAATGAGGAATGAGTTATTTCGCTTAGCCCTTTTTGCTTCAGTATAAGGCAGGTGGCGGCGGGCGACGGTGAAGTAAAATTCGCTGCCCAATAGATAGCCGTTCAAGGAAAAGAAGACGAATATATTAAGCATTGGGACGAAGTAAAGAGGGAGGACAAGGATGTTCAGCAATATAGCTTTTAATGCGAATTTCAGATCATGGAAGAATTCCTGGAGGAAAGGAATTTTGATTGCCGGTGCGGCGTGGGGATATTCGTGATCTTCGATATTGCGGATGATGGCTTCGTCAAAAAAGCTGACGATTAGGGGCAAAATGCCAGGAAAAAGTATCCATGCCAGCACAATACCGCCGAAACTGGCAACCCAGGGGATATAACCGGCATAGCGTAAGTCACTCCATTGATCGGCGGCCAGGGTTGCGCCATAACTGACTGAGGCGGCTAAGGAAATTAAGAATATTACAGTAATTATGATGCTTTTTATGAAAACTCCCACCATCCCCGGATCTGTCAGGGAGCGGAATGATTTTAAAGCGGCGTCTATGAGTTTATTCATAAGGTTATAAGGTAATGTTTCTAATTATCTTGAATAGGTGGCCAATGTTACTATATAATAGGAATATAACAATTCGAGGTTTATTAAAATGGCTGATTATACAAATTTGAATCCACAAGGCGCTGCAACTTCTGCCGTGGGCTATGATGCGGGATTGCGCAGCTTCCTTTTGAAAGTTTATAATTATATGACGCTGGCGCTGATAGTGAGCGGCGCGATTGCTTATTTCGCCGGTACTTCTGCGGAGTTTCAGAATATACTGATGGCAAACAAGGCTTTGGTTTATGTGATCATGTTTGCGCCTTTGGCTGTAGTATTGGTATTCTCCACCCGAATCAACCATATGAGCCTTAGATCTACACAAGCCGTATTCTGGCTGTTCTCGGTGGTGATGGGGCTGTCATTATGGTTTATTTTTGCTCTTTACACACAGCAAAGTATAGTTGAAACCTTCTTCATCAGCGCTGCTACTTTTGCTGGCATGAGTTTGTTTGGCTATACTACTAAACGTGATTTGACTGGTATGGGGCATTTCCTGATTATGGGTGTATGGGGAATTATTATTGCCTCGATCGTCAATATTTTCCTGCATAGCTCTGGCTTAAATTTCGCCATTTCGATTATCGGGGTCGGCGTATTCACCGGACTCACTGCTTATGATACGCAAAAGCTGAAGCAGACTTATTACATGACAGGCGGCGATGCGACTGTTACCGGGAAATATGCAATCAGCGGAGCGTTGAATCTTTATTTGGATTTCATCAACCTGTTCTTATTCATGCTGCGTTTGATGGGTAGCCGCAGATAGACTTTTTAGGATATTGGGTTTAGGATTTAGGGGTTAGTGAGAACTAACCCCTTCTTTTTATCTAAACCCTAAACCCAAAATCCCAACCCCTAAAAATGCCGAGCATCAAATTTGAGGAATCATTTTCAGGCATTATTTGCGGAATAGATGAAGCGGGCCGTGGGCCGTGGGCCGGGCCGGTTGTGGCGGCAGCGGTGATTTTGGGGATGAAGAAGCCGCGCGGGATTAATGATTCAAAAAAACTCACTGCACAAAAACGCGAGGATTTATATCAGCGTATAGTCGAGACTGCCAAATATGGCGTGGGGCAGGCGAGCGTTGAGGAGATCGACCGCATCAATATTTTACAGGCGACCAAGCTGGCGATGCTGCGGGCATATGAGGCGCTGGCGGTGGAATGCGACCATGCGCTGATCGATGGTAACCAGCTGCCGAACCTGCCGTGCCGGATGCAATATGTGATTAAGGGGGATAGTCTGAGCTTCTCAATTGCCGCTGCCAGCATTATCGCCAAGGTCACTCGCGACCGGATTTTGCTGCAAATGCACAATGAATTCCCTCATTATGGCTGGGATAGTAATAAAGGTTACTGCGCTGCCGCACATAAGCAAGCTGTTGAAAAACATGGATTAACCGTTCACCATCGGCGGGCGTGGTCGTTAACGGCGGGGCAGTTGGAATTAGCAATTTAGTGAGCAATATGAATGTTTTGTTACGGGCGGTTTTGAGAGTTGTCAAAAAGCGGGTTTTAAGATAATATTTAAATATGGTAGAAGCGACAGGACCAAAAACTAATATGGCTGAACTGGGTGTTCCCCCAGGGGGCGCTGCTTCTACTCCGCCTAAACCACCGATGATTTTGCCGCTACTTAATATCAAAGGCGGACTTCCTGTATTGAACTTTGGTCCTAAGAGTGGGGAAGCGTTAACTACGATGCTTACGCCAGTAAGCCCATTGCAGTTAACTGGTAAAAAGATGGGTGGCGGGCTCAATATCAATGTACCAACTGGTTTAAAATGGGGATATGATGGTCCAGTGAATCCGACATCAATTCCACAGGCGACACAAATGGACTCAAGTGGAATTGGCGGTGGGAGCGACTCTACTCCACAGGGCAGAGGTCGTTAGTTGCCAATCCTTACAATAGTAATTATTCTGCTCATACTCGGCACTGTCGGCTCATTAGTTTTTGGTGTGTTCTTGATGGCCAAAGGCGGCACGCCTGCGGAGAGTGGACGGCGCCAGAATAAGATGATGACTTATCGGATTTGGTTCCAGGCGGTGGCAATTATTCTGCTTATATTGGTTTTTTATATCAGCAAAAAATAGAATCACGTCATCCTGCGGCTTGACCGGCGTTGTTGCATAGTTAAAGATTCCATAAAATAAATAAAGACTGTCATCCTCAAACCGAAGGTTCGGGGATCCAGGGTTATAGCCACCGGCGGAGTGTTTGACCCTGGATCCCCGCCCAAGGGGGCGAGGATGACCGCGTCTGTGTCCGAACCATGCAACAACGCCGGTCAAGCCGCAGGATGACGTGATTCTTCGTATTAAGACTTCCAATCAACGACAATTTTATGTGCTTCGTCGGCGACTAGTTTGCGGTTGCTTTTTACCTGCAATGGCTCGTGGATTTTTACTTCGGCGCGGATGAAGCCGAGATTTACGAATTCGCGCAGATGCGGGATTAGTTCGGCATCTCCCACCCAAGCGATTTTTACACGTTCGTTGGCTTGCAGAGGCAGGCCGTTGATGTGGGTATAGGTTAGTGTCACCGGCTGCACAGTGATCTCGCGGGATTCGACGATTTTGAATAATGAGGATTTGAACGGCATTACGGTTTTGCCGTCGCTTGTAGTGCCTTCAGGGAAGAGGATAAGGTTTTTGCCGTTATTGATGGCTTTTTCGACATCACCGAGCTGGTTCATAGTGCCGGATTTTTTGCGGCTGACGAAAACTGTGCCGGTGAGTGAGGCGATCCAGCCGAATAACGGCCATTTTTTGACCTCGGATTTAGCGATGAAGTTTCCTGGCAATGCGGCGCCAAGAACCATTATATCAGCGTAGGACATGTGGTTGGAGACGAAAAGGATCGGCTCCTTGGTGGAGACTTCGCCGCGCATGATGATTTTGATTCTGAAGATGCGGGCAAGGAGTTGGTAGATTAATATATTAGGTTTTTTGCGGTATCTGGGTGGGACAATGGAAAGTAGGGCGATGGGGAAAAAGAAAATCACCAGCCAGAATATGCAATAAATCAGCCGGAACATTATTCGCCTTCGCCTTTAGTGCCGTAGCGGGTGGCATATTTGCCGGTAATTTGCTCCGTTGGCAGGACGATGCAGACATCGGTGGTGTTATATGGTTTGTCTTTGAACGCGCCGTTGCCGACATAGCCGCCTAGGCGCAAATAGCCTTTGATCAGCGGCGGCAGGGTGATGAGGCATTCGCGTTTGTCGAGGTGGTATTTATCGATGAGGTTCATCGGTTTACGGCGGCGGCGGATTTTGCGGGCGACGGGACGGAATTCTTTTGGTGCCAGATGATAGTGATATAAATAAGCGAGGTGCGTGGCGTGCATTTTATAGCGATGACCGGGGAAGCTGGCGCAGCCGAACATTAATTGGACATTATGTATGGCGATATATTCGCCAATGGCGCGCCACAAAAGCTGCATGGTGCTGCGGGTGCGATAGGCTTTGTCGACGCAAGAACGGCCAAGTTCCATGACATCGCCTTTGAAATAGGCGAGAGCCTTGGAAATGTCATATTCGCCTTCAGTATAAAAGCTGCGGCCTTTGGGAAGTTGTGAGCGGCGGAGCATGCGATAAGCACCAACGACTTTTTTGTTTTTCTCGTGATCGATGACCAGCATATGATCGCAGATAGGATCAAATTCATCGAAATCGCGGCGAAGTGAACGCATTTCGCGTGTGGCCTTGGCGCCCATTTCAAGGCAGAAAACTTTATAACGCAGGCGCTGCGCGGCGTGCAACTGCTCTTGGGTGCTGGCGATCATTACTTCCAGGCTACCAACACGGAAATTGACAATGTTCTCGGATGTATCAGCCATTGTTCTCTTTAGGTATGCAGAATAATTCCAATCGGTGGTCGACTAATTTATAACCATATTTGCTGGCGATTTTTTCCTGCAGCTCCTCAATTTCCTCGTTGAAGAATTCAATTATTTTGCCAGTGCGGACGTCAATTAAATGGTCGTGATGGGTTTCCTGTGATTGCTCATAACGGGCGCGGCCATCGCGGAAATCACGTTTCTCGATGATACTTTCTTCCTCCAGCAATTTGACAGTACGGTAAACAGTGGCGATGGAAATGCGCTTGTCGATTTTGTGGGCGCGGGCATAAACTTCTTCCACATGGGGATGATCATCGGAAGAGGCGATAATTTGGGCAATGACTTTGCGTTGGTCTGTCATGCGGATGCCCTTTTCCAGGCATTTTTGCTCGATAGTTTGAGTCATGGGCAAGTTTTACACCGCCGGAGTTATGAGGTCAAATATATATTACCTGGCCCGCAGCGGCAGGGGCCTGGCGACTTCATTAATATATGCGGGTGGGGCCTGAATTTCGGCAGCAGGTTTCAATTTATCATTGCTTTTGCTGTTTTTATCGTTCCTGAGAATTACGGCGCCAGTTGATAAAATAATCATATCTTCGATCATCCGGTTTTCGGCTGGATTAGTGACAGGATTGCTTGTTTGTATTTCTCTGACACGGGCAAGGAATGTATTTAACGTCATCTTTTGGATTGATTTAAATACCCCCGAATTTGAAATAAAAAAATCAGCTTCAGCTTGCCGGAATTTTGGTTTTTCGAGTAATTCGATGGCAGTTTGCTTTAGCTGGTCAAATTTCTGGGGAGCAATATATGGTTTTCTTCCTTTATTATCCGCAGCTAAAATATCATCTTGGGTCAAGCGGGAAATTATATGTGCCCTGGTTTCCCCAATTTCTGCAGTAATAAACTTATCTGGCATATAGTTTAAGAAAGCCCCTTCGTTCTTCTAATTGCAGTGCCGGAAACCGGGTGTTTGCGGATTAGGTGGTAATGGATGCGGCCGGGGTGTTTTTGGTAGGCCAGCTCTTTTACAGCTTTGTAAAAATGCTCGTCGCGGTCGAAAACATGGACTTCGGCGAGCTGTAGAATCTCTTCCCACTTCTTCCATTTCGGTAATTGGATCAAATTATCCGCACCCATCAGCCAGACGAATTCGGTTTTGGGGAATTTTTGCTGCAGGCGTTTTAATGTATCCACCGTATAGCGCGTGCCAAGCGCCATTTCGATATCAAGGACTTTGATGTGCGGGTTATCGGCGGCGATAGCTTTTGCTTTTTTGAAACGCGTGGAAAAATCCGCCATATCGCTTTTACTTTTGAGCGGGTTTTGCGGCGAAACCAGCCACCATACTTGTTTCAACCCCAAAGTTTTGAGCGCGATTTCGCTGATGTGCAAATGTCCAGCATGCGCCGGATTAAAGCTGCCGCCGAGGAGACCGATTTTCATGCGGTGACCGTAACTTACTGTTTAATGATTTACAATTAGAAATCTTTATAATAATGATAAGCCTATGAAAAGAGGGTTTACTCTGGTTGAGTTATCAATCGTGCTGGTAATTATCGGTTTGCTGATTGGCGGAATTTTGGTGGCGCAGTCGATGATTGGTACGGCAAAGATTCAGAGTTTGGTGCGCCAGGTTGGGCAGTTTGACGCGGCGCTGGCTAATTTTCAGACTAAGTATAATCAGCTTCCTGGGGACTCGTCGATTGTGGGTAGCGGTGATAATAATGGTATTGTTAATCACAATGGAGGTTGTGGAAATTGGCCAGGTGAGATGGCTAATTATTGGAACCATTTATCATTAAGCGGTTTGACGAATCCTGTAACCGGGAATGCTTATACAGTAATCACTGATTTATCAACCGGTAATAAATCGGCGGCAATGCCAACAGCCGCGACTGGTATCGACGCATATTTCATGATTTTTGGAATTAGTGCTGGAGTAAATTATTATTTCATAACCCATCCAATTAGCGGCAATGGAGGCAGTCAAATTCAAATTAGCAGTGTGTTTACCCCGGTGATCGCCTTGGCGATTGATCAAAAGATTGATGATGGTGCGGCTAATTCCGGAAATATTATAGGGTTTTATCCAGGGGGAGGGTATCCTTCTTCCAATGGTTGCGGTTCTCCGAACGCTTGGCAGGTTCCTATCAGCGACAATAACTGTGCGACTGCTAATGCCGGCATATTTACAAAGTTGCAACTACTACAGCCAACACATGCTCTTTAGCGGTCAGGCTCGGTACTGTGAGTGGAAATCTTCAATAATCCTACGGCCTAATCTGGCCAGTGCCTTCAACAATATATTTATAAGTCGTCAACTGCTCTGTCCCAACCGGCCCTCGTGCGTGTAATCGCCCAGTGGCAATGCCGATTTCGCCGCCCATGCCGAATTCACCGCCGTCGGCGAATTGGGTGCTGGTGTTGTGCATTACTATGGCGCTGTCGATTTTTTGCTCGAATTCCTGCGCGGCGTTTTTATCATCGGTGATGATGGCGTCGGTGTGGTGGGAGCTGTAGAAGTTGATGTGCTCGATGGCTTGCGACAAATCTTTTACGGTTTTTACCGAAATTATTGCGTCGAGATATTCTTTGAACCAATCGGCCGGGCTGGCGGATTTCAGGCGTTTGTCAGCGAGTTGGGCGCGTTCGTCGCCGCGGACTTCGCAGCCATTGGCGGCGAGTTGGTCAACAATTAATGGCAGGATTTCGTCGACTACGGATTCGTCAATGACGATTGATTCCGTCGCTCCGCAAATTCCGGTGCGGCGCATTTTGGCGTTGAAAATGATTTTTGCGGCCATTTCTGGATTGGCTTTGGCGTGGATATAAGTATGGCAATTGCCGTCGAGATGGAGAAGCGTTGGAATGCGGCTCTCGTTCTTGATTTTCTCGGTGAGGTTTTTGCCGCCGCGGGGGATGATGATGTCGATATATTCGCTCATCTGCAGCATTTCGGTGACTGCGGCGCGGTCATTGGTGGGGACGAGCTGGATGGCTTCAACCGGTAAATCGGCTTTGGCGAGGCCGCGTTGCATGGCGAGCTCGATGGCGCGGGATGAGTTGAAGCTGTCGGAACCGCAGCGCAGGATTACGGCATTGCCGGATTTGAGGCAGAGGCCGCCAGCATCAGCGGTGACGTTGGGGCGAGATTCATAAATTACGCCGATTACGCCGAGTGGGACGGAAACCTGGCTGATTTTCAAACCATTTGGTCTGTTGATCGATGATAAAACTTTGCCGATTGGATCTGGCAATTTGGCGATTTCTTCCAGAGATTTTGCCATGGCTTCGATACGCACTGGTGACAAAGCGAGGCGGTCGAGGAAGGCACCGGTAGCGCGGTTGGATTTGGCGATGGCGATGTCTTTTTCGTTGGCTTGGAGAATATCTTTGGCGTTATCGCGGATGGCGCGGGCGGCTTCCAAAAGGGCGCGGTTCTTCTGTTCGGCTGGAGTATTTGCCAAAATCGCATAGGCTTCTTTGGCTTTCTGGCCGAGCGTAATCATAATCTCATGCGCCTCAGTATTTATCTCTTCAAGCAGGGAAGAGGTTGGTTTATCTAGGATATCTATTGTATCTGTGGCCATATTAGCTTTGTGGGGGTTAATTTTGTGTTATTATGGCAAATTTAGCGGGATTTTAAGCGTTGCACAAGGGTTTATTGCGGGTCGCCGGCTTGAGCGCCGATGCGGATTAGCGGGATGCATTCATAGGTAGAGGCATGGGTGCCAGTAAGGGTATATGTGGCTCCTGAGCTGCATATCCCGGCAGCCGGCCCCGAAATTATTCCGCCCTTTCCCGATCCGCCTTGGTTGGCTAAACTGCCCGATAGAATATTACCTGCATTAGCAATTCCATCATCAGATTTGGTATCGAGAGCTAATAATTCGACTGGTGTCACGGCAGAATTGCTAGCGTTGCTCGTTGTATAATAGTAAAAACCGCTAAGAGTCTGCCCCTGTATAGGATCAAGTATAGCATAATAATTGGTTGGACTACTAGTATCAGCCGAATATCCACCGTCAGTGCTCAGGCCAGTTGCTATAAAGAATGAATTGACTTTACCGATTTTGGCAGCAGGCGCATTTTTTGATGTGCCGGAAATTGTTGGCGGATGACCTGGGTTAGCCCCCGGACAATTCCCGCCCGATGTTGCGTAATATTGATCGGGCATAATATCAAACCAATAGTTCGACATTTCACAGAAGAACCCGCGGCTTTGCGCGTCTGAGTGGCCAACTACCCGGTCGCCGTTTCCACCAAAAGCGGGAGCATCGCCGGGAAGATAGTTGTACTTAGTTTTGAAATTCTCGGTTCCCGCATCGAATTGTCCTAGTTGCTGGATTGTGCCAGTAATTCTGGAAGTGCTAAGCATACTCTGCGCAACCAGAATCCCGCCGATTAGGAGGCCGATGATTACGAGCACGATGGAAAGTTCGACAAGTGTGAAGCCACGTTTCATTTGCGGGACTATATAGTCAAAACTAGATCATCTCTATGGATTAATTCATCGCGGCCGCTGAAGCCCAGGATTTTTTCGATTTCTGAGGATTTTTTGCCGATGATTTTTTTGGCGTCTTCAGTGGAATAGGCGCATAAGCCGCGGCCAATTTCACCGTTGGCGCTGCGCACGATTACTAGGTCGCCGCGTTCAAAATTTCCGGTGATACCGGTGGCGCCGGCTGGGAGCAAACTGCGGCCTTTGGCGAGGGCAGTGGCGGCGCCGTGATCGATGATAATTTCGCCCATTGGTTTTACGCCGCTGACTATCCATTTTTTGCGGGCGGTTAGAGGATTTACTGAGGAGGCAAACCTCGTAAATTTTTGTTTGCCAGCAGTTAAGTTGGTGAGAGAATTAAGTTTATGGCCGTTGGTGATGACGCAGTCGCAGCCTGCACGAACGGCGATTTTGGCGGCTTCGATTTTGGTGCGCATGCCGCCGGTGCCGTGTTTGCCGGCAGGCTCACCGGCCATTTCTTCGATTGCAGCGGTAATTTGTTTGACTTCCGCGATGTGTTTGGCGCTCTTATTGGTGTTGGGATTGGAGTCATAAAGCCCGTCTACGTCAGAGAAAATTATCAATAAATCCGCGGTCAGCATTTGCGCGACACGGGCGGAGAGGCGGTCGTTGTCGCCGTAGTTTAATTCGGAAGTTGCCACTACGTCATTTTCGTTAATGACCGGGATGATTTTCAGCTTCAATAGCGTTTCGATGGCGCTTTTGGCGTTTAGGTAACTGCGGCGTTTTTCAGTGTCCCAGGCGGTAAGGAGGACTTGGGCGACTTGGAGTGGCTTGAAGGCTTTTTTATAGCCCTGCATCAGCTCGATTTGGCCACAGGCGACGGCGGCTTGTTTTTCCTCTAATTTGAGCTTACCGTCTGGTTTGCCAATGAATTTCCGGCCAAGGGAAACCCCGCCACTGGTAACGATGATTACTTCTTTGCCTTGTGAAATCAGCCCGGAGATATCCTCAGCGAGTGATTTTAGCCACTCTCCACGGATTTCGCCGGTTTCCGAGGTGATTATCGAAGAACCAAGCTTGAAGACAATCCTTTTAAAATTATTAATATTCATAAGCCTATAATAAGGCAGAAACGATATTATTTTCCAGTTAAATGATTGTTAACAGTCTTATCTTATAAATAAGGACGTTATAGGAGCTTTTTAATGGCGATTTACGCATATAAGGCGATGAACGAACTGGGCAAAACGGTGAGGGGTAAAATCACCGCCAGTAATGATATGGATCTTGAGACGCGCCTGAAAGGTGTGGGGCTTGATTTATTAGCGGGACGCGAAACCAGGGAATCGAAAACCTTCAATCTTTTCGGCGTCAAACTCAAAGACAAAATCATGTTCTGCGTGCATATGGAACAGCTGGACAAAGCGGGTGTGCCGATTCTGGAAGCGCTGGCGGATGTGCGCGATTCGACCGATTCGGCGAAGATGAAAGATATAATCGGAGATATTTATGAATCGGTGAAAACCGGATTGATGCTTTCGGAAGCATTATCGAAACATCCGAAGACTTTTGACAGCGTGTTTGTGGGTTTGATTGCAGCCGGTGAAAAAACCGGTAACGTGAATGAGGCTTTTGCCAATTTGGCGTATCACCTCAAATGGACATCGGATTTGAGACGTAAGGTCAAGAAGGCGATGATGATGCCGCTTTTTACCTTGATTGTGCTGATGGCATCGGTGGCGATTTTAATGATCGTGCTGGTACCGCAACTGACGGAATTCATGTTGAGCAACGGTTTTGAGTTGCCTTGGCATACGCGGGCGCTGATCGCCACTTCGCATTTCTTCGGTAGTTACTGGTGGGCGATATTCTCAACGCCGGTTCTAATTTTTATCCTGGTCAAATTCTTGAAGCGTACGTTTTATGGTTTTGCCTTTAATTGGGATAAGGTTATGCTTAAAATGCCGATCCTGGGTTCGCCTTGGCGCAAAATTGATATGGCGAGGTTCACGCATTTCTTCAGCATTCTCTATACAAGTGGTATTGATATCCTTGATTGCCTTAAAGTTGGACAACAGGTTGTCAAAAATAAAGTATTACTTGACTCAGTGAGCACAGTGAGAAGGATTGTGGGTGAGGGTAATTCGTTAACAGGCGCACTCAGATTATCGGGACAGTTCCCAAATTTGGTCATACGAATGTTTAAAGTAGGTGAGGACAGCGGTAATATGAAAGAAGCTTTGGAGCATGTGAACTTTTTCCTCGATCGGGAAGTAAATGATGCGGTGGATAATATCGTTGGCGCTATCAAACCGGCTTTAACAATTGTGGCAGGTATTCTCCTTAGCTGGATTATTGTCGCGATGTTCGGACCTCTTTATGATAGTTTCAGTAAAATCAAGGGAATGTAAAAGGTCAGATTTTATCAATGAAATTGAAATTTGGAAAAGGAAAATCTGTAAAAAACCAGTTCGTTTTAAGTGTGGGCGACGAAGGGGCTATATTTTCTTATTTTGAAAAGGGGCGGCTGGCTAATAAATTATACGCCGATTCGCCGCAATCGCACGATATCAAGCTGATTGAGAAATTAATGGCAACATATCCGAAAACGCCGGTAGCGGTTTTGGTGGATGTGATCGAGCAGAATTATTCGCAGCAGGTGCTGCCGCCGGTAAGTTCGTTTGGTATCCGCCAACAAGTGCAAAGACGCGTGAAGCGTGATTTGCAGGCCAATGATTTTAATAATGTTTTGCTTTTGAACCGTGCCAAGGAAGGGCGTAAGGAATGGAATTTCCTGTTCATATCATTGGCTAATTCGGATCCGTTTGCGAAATGGCTGGAGGTGATTCTGAACCAGAATAATCCATTTGCCGGAGTCTATTTATTGCCGTTGGAATCAACTACTTTGCAGGCGGCGCTTAATAAATCGGCGTTGAATTCCAAGGTGACGGAATGGGAGCTGTTGGTTTTGCATAATAAGGTTGGAGGTTTCCGCATTATCGCATTTAAGGAAGGTAAGCTGATATTCACTCGCTTGGCGCAGAATTTGGTGGGGGATAATATTCCCGATATTATCGTTGGTAATATGGAGCAGGAGATTTCCAATACGGTTGAATATCTGAAGCGTATGGCGTTTAAGAACGAGGCGGAAAGTAAAATTACCATTATCGCGGGTGCGGAAATATTGCAGAAGGTCGATGCTAAAAATCTCAAATTCGGTTCAGTGGATTTGTTGACGCCTTATCAAGTATCGGAAAAGCTAGATTTGCCTAAGGCGGTAACGGATAAGGATAAGTTTGCAGATATATTGATTGCTACGCATTTTGCGGCGAGCAAAAGCCACGTGCTGAAATTCAACTCGCCATATACTAAAAAGTTGGAGCAGGTATATACGGCAATTAAGGCGAGCTATATTATATTTGCATTGGTGTTGATTAGCCTTATCGGGCTGACGGGAAGCGAAATTTATGACATCGGCCAGCAGAACAAGGAAAAGCAGAGTAAGGAAAACCAGAAAATCAGTACTGAAAACAAACGTAATAATTTGGCGGCGCAGAAGAAAAACCTGCCGGGCGATCTGGACAAGATGTTAGAGATCAAGGCGATCGTGAATATGCTGCCGGAAGATAAATTCCGTAGTTTGCGGGTTATAAATGATATTGCACCATTCTTTGATGGTAAAAGGAAAGTGAAGAGTTTAAGTTTTACAGCTAGTAGAAGTGACAAAGCTACTGATAAAAAGGCGGCAAATCATTTCCAGATTGATGTGGATATGGATTTTACGATTCCTTCACATGATCAGGATTTGCTCAATACGATTAGTGAAAACTTCTTGAAGGAAATGAACAAGAGGCTTTCGAAGCTGCCGCCGAAATATGTGGTTACATATGCAACCAAACCGCAAATGGTACAGCAATCTAGTTTCGAGCAAGTGATAAGCAGCAGCAGCTCTAATCGCAACGATGATATTACGATCCCGGCTAAACTCAGCATCAGCGGGGATTTTTAAAGTGAAATTAAAAAATTTACAAAAAAGCTTTTTAAAAGTTTCGCTGATTTTCCTGGGCATACTCGGCATTGCGGGTGCGGGTTTTTATTTCGTCTATGATATGGACGAAGAACTAGTTGCAGAAATTGAACAGTTGAGCTCAAAAATCAGTATGGCGGCGGCAGAGTCAAACGTGTTGAGTAAGCAACTTGAAGACGCCGGTGAGGCAATTGCTTATTATGATAATTTAAACGCTTCGGGACAGGGCGATGCACAAAATTTCCGTAGGGAGTTTGCCAAGAATTTGTTGGCTGATTTGCGCGACCGCAACTCTATGTTTGATTTGAAATTGAATATGGATCCGTTCACCAAAGTTGGCGGCGATTATGAAAAGATAAAAGTTGGCCTTTATGTAAGTAAGGTTACGGTTCCGTTTGTGGCCGCGTCGGATATCGATGTGTTTAATCTTATGCGGGATATTTCTTCTACATTTCCAGGTAATATAGAAATAAAATCATACAAGATCGAGCGTTCAGGCAATCTTGATGAAGCTACATTACTGGGAATTGGCCAGGGAAGGCCAGGAGAAGGATTAGTTAAGGGCGAAATCGTTTTTGAATGGCAGGGAATTCAGGATAGTCATGACAAGGAATCTGTAGATAAACCTGCGGATAGCAAGCCTGTTACTGACAAACCGGCAGGAGGCGCGAAGCATGAATAGGCAGGGGACGTTATTTGCATTTTTGTTGTTGGCGCTGCAACCGATTTATGCTGGTGCGGTTGATGCTGCGATTAAACCAATTCCGGCTCCTATTGCGACTCCGGCTCCAGCTGCAATACCTACTCCAACCCCAGCTCAGGAAGCGCCTGCTGCCCCTGCTAATAATTCCGTGCCTGCTGCAAATAGCGGGCAAAAGTCGATTGTTAATAATATTCCCAATAATAAGCCGGCAAAATCTGTCATTAAAGAAATCATCCCGCCGGTTTTTGAGAAAAGCCTGATGTTTAGTGCCGATGAAATTAGCAAGATAAAGATTGTTTATAAAATCTATCTCGACAAATTGAAAAACGTACAAAGTTCGCCAGGCAAAGATACTAATATTGAGGATTTGTTGGGCAAGTTGAACCTTTCCCAGGATGCGCCGCAACTTCCTCCGGCTCCGGCGAGTATTTATTTGAACTCCATACTTTTCCGCGCACCTGGGAATGCTACGGCTTGGATCAATGGCAAAAAATATGAAGCTAATGCTATGCTGAATAACATCAAATTATTGGCGATTAGTTCCGGCAATGCTGAGATGGAATGGCGTGTAATAGGTTATAGTGATTCGGATTTTAATGATTGGGTGGCAATATTTCCGGAAGCCGGTGATAAGGAAGCTTCTGAGAAAATTGCTGGTCTTGCGCCTAGCCGCCGCGACATCAGGATTGTTACCGAAACCAATTCGGTACGGTTTACATTGAAGCCTAACCAGTATCTCGATGTGCAGGCAAAGGCGATTAAAGAAGGGCGTCCCACAGCTCTGGGCGCGGCACCAAAAGGCGGAATTGCACCAGCTGTCAGCACAGCAAAGGAACCTGATAAGATAGTATTGCCGGAAAAAAATAATGATGCACCCTTGGGGTCGAAAGAAGTGAAAATTAAGCAATCCATGAACGGACATTATGATATTGCTGCTAAAATAAACGATCAGGTGATCACTTTCCGGCTTGATACGGGCGCGACATATACGGTGATTTCCAAAAGTGATGCGCAGCGAATCGGTATTGATATTAGTAAGCTGGTATTTAATGTCGAGGCCAAGACTGCGGATGGGGCAATTATTAAATCAGCCGAGGCGTCAGTTGGGAATATGGATATTGGCGAACTGAGCTTTAAGAATGTTGGCGTTATGGTTGCCGACGGGAATTTTCCACAGCCATTATTGGGGATGAGTTTCCTTAACACTATTCATTATGATATGGGTGGTGGAGTTATGACTATAACTAATCCATCTAATCCATCTAATCCAGCTAGTCCGCCACCAACGCAAGATAGCTCCGTGCCGCCTAGCCCTTATAATCCGAGTAATCCTCTTGGGTTGACTAAATAGCTGCTTGCTAAAATCGAGCAAATGCTGTTTATAACTCTCATATGACTGATTATTCCTCAGCAAAATCATGGCCTTTTATTGAGGCTAAGAAGTTGGTCGAGCGTTTCAAGAAAGCGCCGCCGAAGAAAGGTTATTGCCTGTTTGAAACCGGATATGGGCCGAGCGGGTTGCCGCATATCGGGACGTTTGGCGAAGTGGCGCGGACCACTATGGTGCGGCATGCGTTTGAATGTTTGAGCGATATTCCGACCAAGTTGTTTTGTGTTTCGGATGATATGGACGGGCTGCGCAAAGTGCCGGAAAATTTGCCGCAAGCTGCAATGCTGATGGAGAATTTGGGCAAGCCGCTGACTTCGGTTCCGGATCCGTTTGGGACGCATGAAAGTTTTGGGGCGCATATGAACTCGCGCTTGAGGAACTTCCTCGATCATTTTGGTTTTCAATATGAATTTAAGAGCGCGACGGAGTTGTATAAGAGTGGTGTTTATGACGAAGCATTGCTTAATGCGTTGAAGTGTTATGACCAGATTATGAAAATCATGCTGCCGACTTTGGGGCCGGACAGGCAGAAAACTTACAGCCCGTTTTTGCCGATTTCGCCCAAGAGCGGGCAGGTGCTTTATGTGCCGACGAAGATCAATGCGGAGAAGGGCACAGTTATATTTGATGATGAAGGCGCGGAGACGGAATTGCCGGTGACGGGGGGTAATTGCAAATTGCAATGGAAGCCGGATTTCGGGATGCGGTGGGCGGCGCTGGATGTGGATTTTGAGATGTATGGGAAAGATCACCTTGTTAATGGGAAGATTTATTCGGCGATTTGTAAAGTGCTTGGTGGGACGCCGCCGGAGCAATTTAATTTTGAGCTTTTCCTTGATGAAAAAGGCGAGAAGATTTCCAAATCCAAAGGCAACGGGATTACGATTGACCAGTGGCTGACTTATGCATCGCAGGAAAGCCTGTCGAATTATATGTTCACTAAACCGCAGACGGCGAAGAAATTATATTTTGATGTCATCCCTAAAAATGTGGATGAATACCTGACCTGGGTGAAAAAATATAATGAGGCCGCTGATGTTGACAGCCCTGCATATCATGTTCATTCGGGCAAAGTTCCCGCTGTTGAGAGCGATCTGACATTCGCGCTGTTGATCAACTTGGCCAGCGCCTGTAATCCGGAAGATAAATCGATCCTGTGGGGGTTCATCTCCAAATATGATCCAAAGGCGACGCCGGGAACTTGTCCGATGGTCGATAAGCTGGCAGGTTATGCGGTTAGTTATTATAACGATTTTGTGAAGCCGCATAAGAAATTCCGGGCGCCTAGTGAGAAGGAAAAGGCGGCGTTTATGGAATTGGCGGATGAGATGCCGAAAATTGCCGAGCCGAATACGCAAACGATTCAGCAATTGGTTTATGACATTGGCACAAAACACGGTTTTGAGAATATGCGCGAGTGGTTCTCGGCGATTTATGAAGTCCTGCTCGGTGCGGAACAGGGGCCGCGAGCGGGGAGCTTCTTTGCGCTGTTTGGGGTGAGGGAGAGTGTGGAATTAATACGCAGTAAAATTTCCTAATGAAATTATTTATTTCATCAGATTCAAATTCAGAGTCTAAGATATCTAAGGTTTTAGACGAATGGACTAGTCTTGGTATCCGAAAATATTTTGAAAATCGCGATTATGGAGATGGAATAAGTTGCGTTTCAGTAATTTTTATGTGCCGCGATCCATCCTTAAACTTTAAAAGGCGAATTATTTTTCATAAAAAAGATAAAACCATGCATTTGGATGTTATGTTGGATCTTACGATGATGAAAAACGCCACTGCGGATGAGCGTAAAATAGAATTTGCTCGGCGTATTTATGACGAAGTTCCAAAAGTCCTATTAGAAAGGAAAATTCCAAATTTTGATGATAATGCATTTATTAGTGATTTTAAAGCTTGGATCGATAAATTTGGTTGGCGGTAATGTTGTACTGAGGAAAGCGGCATTTACCTTACTGTTTCTTGTAATATTCTGACATCTTGAATAATTATAGAGGAGGTTATACCGGAATATAGCTATACTCCGGTATAATAACTCCTATATATAATTATAGCTTGCAAAACACATGCATTTTGCATATAATGTGCATATGGCAAAAACACTGGCAAATATTCAATTTCGCATGAATGCAAATGAAAAAAAGAAACTGGCTAAAACGCTGGAGGAAATCGGCTTGGATATTCCTACTGCTTTACGCATGTTTGCCATGAAGGTAATCAATTTCGGCGGCATTCCTTTTTATGTGGAAAAATCTGGCCCATACGGCCCGATGAGCGAAAAAGGCAAGCGCGAATTGCGTAAAGCATTAAAAGAAGCGGAGGATCCAAAAAATCTCATTGGCCCCTTTTATGATGCCAAATCACTAATTGCCAGCCTCAGAAGCCAATGAAAGTAAAATACTCTAAGCATTTTGTGAAAGAGTATAAAAGACTCTCCGAAATGCAAAAAGATTTGGTTGATGACGCAATCGAGATATTTATAGAAAATCCAGCTAACCCTATATTGAACAACCATGCGCTAGGCCGTGAATATGCTGGAGCTTATGCCATATCCGCCGATGAAGATCTGCGTATTATTTATCGTCAAAGAAATGGCTATGCTTATGTAATCATGTTGCGCGTTGGCAAGCATGAGGATGTATATTAAGCCATAGAAATAACTTTCTAATATACGCTTGACTAATTGCTATGCGGCTTATACTAACCGAGTGAATATGGCTCACGATAATACCAAGATTGAACATTCTGCCTGCGAGCTGGCTGATCCTAGCAAACGGGACTTTATGGTTCTGGCTTCTGTGGGGCTTGGTGCGGTGGGCGCGGCTTGTGTGGCTTGGCCGTTGGTGGATTCGATGAATCCTAGCGCGGATGTTTTGGCGCAGAGTTCGGTGGAAGTTGATATTTCCTCCGTGCAGCCGGGGCAGCAGAAAAAGGCGATGTGGCGCGGGAAGCCGATTTTTATTTATCGGCGCACGCCGGAGCAGATTGCGGATGCTAATAAGGTTAATGTTGGTGAGTTGCGCGATCCTGAAACGGATGTTCAGCGTACTAAGCCGGGTAAGGAAGAATGGCTGGTGATGGTGGGGGTTTGCACGCATCTGGGCTGTATCCCGATTGTCGGAGAAGGTGAATTTGGCGGCTGGTTTTGCCCGTGCCATGGCTCCCAATATGATATCGCGGGGCGTATCCGCAAAGGCCCGGCTCCGCAGAATTTGATCGTGCCGCCTTACGCATTTTTAAACGATAAAACAATCAAGATAGGTTAGATGTCGAATCCTTTAGACCCTAAAGCACCTGCGCAACCTGGCATTATTGGCTGGATCGATTATCGCCTGCCGATTTTTGGTTTCATGAAGGGCATGGGTGATTATCTCACGCCGAAAAATTTGAATTACTGGTGGAGCTTTGGTTCGATCGCGGGGATTTGTTTGATGGTGCAGATCATCACCGGGATTTTGCTGGCGATGCATTATGACCCGAATACGGCGAATGCGTTTCAATCGGTTGAAAGCATCATGCGCGATGTCAATTATGGTTGGCTGCTGCGTTATACACATGCGGTTGGCGCTTCGATGTTTTTCGTCACTGTTTATGTCCATATGTTCCGCGCGTTTTATTATGGCTCATATAAATCACCACGTGAAGTTTTGTGGTGGCTGGGCGTTATCATTTATCTGATGATGATGGCTGCCGGTTTCATGGGTTATGTTTTGCCTTGGGGGCAGATGAGCTTGTGGGGCGCGACGGTTATCACTAATTTCTTTGATAAAATTCCGATTATCGGCGTGGCGATCGGGGAGTGGTTGCGTGGTGGCTTCGCAGTTGAGAATGCGACGTTGAACCGCTTCTTTGCGCTGCATTATTTGATTCCGTTTGTGATTCTTGGCCTTGTAGTGCTGCATATTTGGGCATTACATCATCATGGTTCATCAAATCCAACTGGGGTGGAGGTGAAAACGCCGAAGGATTTAATTCCGTTCCATCCATATTATACGATCAAGGATTGTTTTGGGTTTGGCGTGTTTTTCATTATCTTCGCGGTGATGATTTTCTTTGCGCCGAATTATCTGGGGCATCCTGACAATTATATTCCCGCCAATCCGATGGTGACGCCGGCGCATATCGTGCCGGAATGGTATTTCCTGCCGTTTTATGCGATTCTGCGCTCGATTCCGGATGCGTTCCTCGGGGTTGTGGCGATGTTTTCGGCGATTGTGGTGTTGTTGTTCTTGCCATGGCTGGATGTCTCCAAAGTGCGCTCCAGCAATTACCGCCCGGTGTTCCGTTTCTTCTTCTGGATATTTTTGGCGGATGCGCTTTTCCTCGGTTATATCGGTGCGCAACCGGCGGAGGGCTGGTATGTGGTTGCGGGACGAATCGCGACAGTTTATTATTTCTTCCACTTTTTGGTGTTGATGCCGGTGATTGGGAAATTTGAAGTTCCGCTTGAGCGCCCGAATACATTAAGTGAGGCGAAATGAACGCGAGATTAGCCAAGATATTAGTTGGATTGCTGAGCTTGTTTGTGATTATCGCAGCGGCTTTATGGGTTAGTGCGTTTGGGTTTGCCAAACCGGAAGCGCCGACACATGCGCATAAGGATGAGCCGGTAAAAATCGCCTGGAGCTTCGATGGGCCGAAGGGTACGTTTGATAAGGCTTCGGTACAGCGCGGGTATAAGATTTACAAGGAAGTTTGTGCTTCATGCCATTCGATGAATCTGGTGGCGTTCCGGAATTTGAAAGGCGCTGGATTCTCTGATGCGGAGATTAAATCGATTGCGACGGAATATACTTATTCGGCGATAGGTGAGGATGGTAGCAAGGTTGACCGTAAAGGGATTCCTTCTGACCATTTCAAATCGCCGTTTGAAAATGCTGAAGCTGCTGCAGCTAGTAATGGCGGGGCAGTGCCTCCTGATTTGTCATTGATGGCAAAAGCGCGTGAGGATGCACCGAATTATATTTATTCATTGCTGACAGGTTATGGACAGGCGCCGCAGGGAATGGAAATTCCAACCGGAAAATATTTCAACCATTACTATCCAGGCCAGGTCATCGCAATGCCGCAGCCTTTAAAAGATGGGCAGGTGGATTATGAAGACGGTACTAAAAATGATACGGCGCAGGAAGCCAAAGACGTGGTCAATTTCCTGCAATATGTAGCAGAGCCGGAAATGGAACTGCGGAAGCGCATGGGGATTAAAGTGATTATATTCTTGAGCATTATGACTGTGTTCTTCTATATCGCCAAAGTACGGATTTGGGCTAGAGTGCAGAAGTAATAATAGTTATTGACATTCTTCATAGATAGCTTAATAAAGTTTAAGAGGCTATCATGTCATTTACTGACCAATTTCAGACTTATGTAGAAAAAGAGATTCCATTGGTACTCAGGCGTCCGCTACGAGGTAATCAAATGTCACCGGAAATGCAGAGCGCTATCGGTCGTCCTTTTTATCCGGGACGCGTTTTGTTGGGGGAAATGGTATCGCCGCAGCAATGGGGAGAAAAATTTGCCCAGGAAGGCATTCCTTTTATGTATCAAACCCAGGAAGGGGCATTTATTGCTTATGCAGAAGACGGCACGAAAACTCCAATATCTGATATAGTGGGCATCTTTGTCAGGGAAGAATATATTCCTGCATTCAAAGCAAGAGGCGGAATAATCCATAGTAGCGAGCTTGAGAAATTATTGAACAGAACGCGTTGGCAAGATAATGAGACAAGCCTTTATCATGAATTTTCCCCTTCTAAAGCCGCAGAGATTATGAAGGAGTTAATGGAAGCAAATATTCCTTATGAATCAGAAATTCGAAGCAAAGGTTTTTTTGGCAAGGTTACTACAATCCGCATAAAAACTGAGCAGGCTGCTTATGGCTTGATCTGCCATGGAGCGTCATTTGAAAATTCAGGAATGTTAAACAAGAAATATGATGAAGTGCGCAATCCGGGGGACGAAGGATGGATTCGCAGCGATGGTGATCGTTCACGTTAGTATTTATAGTTTTTTTATAATCACTCACTTTTGCCTTATGGCGAACTAATGATTGGAACGTTAAATTTGAGATCATAACAAACATACGAGGGTTATTATGGCTAAAGATAAATCATTAGTTCTGAGAAATCTTAGCGATTTGCAGGACATCGACAAAATCAAAAAACAGGCACGGCAATCGGCTAAAGATCTGCAGGGTTATGCGGGCACAATCAGCCATCTAGCGCATGAGTTTTTCGATATCGCCAATGACGAAATCAGCGATGTGCGTAAGCAAGTGAGTACGCGGATTCATGCGGATCCGGTGAAGGCTGCGGCTACTGCGTTTGTTGCGGGATATTTGCTGCGCGCGATTATCTGGCGTTAGGGGTTTTAATTGCGCTCAAGCGCCGCGCATTGCTTCGCAAGCTGTCGCCCTCAATGGGCTTGCTCGGTCGGGTCAAGCCCTCCGCTCGTGGTAGATTTTAAATACTTCTCGAATTTGTGAAGTATGGTTGTCCCGAATGGATTCTCCGTTTCGGCACACTTTATATATCCGTGCTTTTCATAGAATTTTTCTGAGTACGGATGCGCGAATAGCCAGATGTGGTTGTGCGACTGGCTTATATAGGTTTCTGCCATTTGCAATAATTTACTGCCGATTCCATTACCTTGATTTGAGGGTAATAAAAATAGATAACCCAGATAATTTTCTTTCCAGCCGATAAATGCTGAATTGTTTTCGGTGATGAATATTTTGTAGGCGGAAAAGTTTTGCTGCACATCCATTTCCTGCCATGCGCTGACGGCTTTTTGTTTTTCTGCATTTGTCCAAAAGGTTTCAGGCTGCGCCATGATGGCTTGTGCGCGGATTTCTCCGAGCATGAGGAGGTCATTAAGTGTGGCGGTTTTTAAAGTGAGCTCCACAAGCGTGCAACGTCCAGCATTCTGCATGAAAAGCCCCATTCGTTGTCGTACCAGGCGGCGACTCGTACCAGCTCACCGTCGATGATTTTGGTGAGGGTGGCGTCAAAAATTGCGCTGTGCGGGTTGTGGTTGAAGTCCGTGGAGACTAGTTCTTCGGTATTGTAGGCGAGGACATTTTTCATCGCGCCATCGGCGTTTTTCTTCATGGCGGCGTTGACTTCGTCTTTGGTGGTTTTGCGGTTGGGGACGAATGTCAGGTCGATCATTGAGACATTTGGGGTTGGGACGCGCAGGGATGTGCCGTCTAGTTTGCCTTCCAGTTCTGGTAATACCAAACCGAGGGCTTTGGCGGCGCCGGTGGAGGTGGGGATTATCGAAAGCGCGGCGGCGCGGGCGCGGCGGGGGTCTTTGTGCTTGGCGTCGAGGATTACCTGGTCATTTGTGTATGAGTGGATGGTGGTCATATGGCCGCGTTTGATACCGATTGCGTCGTTGAGTGTTTTGGCCAGCGGCGCGAGGGCGTTTGTAGTGCAGGAGCCGATTGATATTATCTCATGGGATTTTTTGAGCGCGGCGTTGTTGACGCCATAGACGATTGTTGCGTCCATATTTTCAGCCGGCGCAGATATTATAACTCTTTTGGCGCCCGCTTGGAGGTGGCCAGATGCGTCTTCTTTGCCTAGATGAGCGCCGGTGCATTCCATGACGATATCAACGCCGAGTTCTTTCCACGGGAGTTTGGCTGGATCGCGTTCGGCGAGGAGTTTGATTTTTTTGCCGCTGATTTGCAAATAACCGTCACCGGCTTCTACTTTATGGAAAGCGCCGTGTAGTGAGTCATAACGCAAAAGATGCGCGTGTTGTTTGGCGTCACCGGAGCCGCCGTTGACGGCGACGATTTCGATATCTTTATAACCGAGTTCGTCAGCGGCGCGGATAATACAGCGGCCAATGCGGCCCAGTCCGTTGATGGCGATTTTTATGGTCATTGAATTGGGACACCATCTACGATTAATTTTATTGGGACCAGATCAATTGCCGTTACCAGGGCCAAAAGCAGGAGGCTGATAATGGAGAATTTTCTGGCAATATCGCTGATCAGCATTCCGGTGATGACGCTTAAGAAAATTATGCCGGCGGATAGAAGGATGATGGCGGATTGGTGGCCATATTGTTGCAGGCTGGCGGTGGTGCTGCCGGTGAGGCTGACGATGGTGGAATTTTCGAGCAGCTGCGCTTGAGCGCCGGTGGCGATGAAATAGAGGATGCCGATATATACTGCGCCGAGGATTAAGAACAGCCCGACTTGGACTACGCCGTTAATTTTGACAGAATCTTCGCTCATATATGTTGCCCTCTTTACACCATGGTGGTGTGTGCTATTGTAACTGCATGAACCTAGCTGAAATTGCAAAATTTGAACAGGGAATTTTTGTTATTCGCGGGCTAAAGGTGATGCTTAGTACGCATCTGGCGCAGTTATATGACGTTGAGACGAAAGTGTTGATGCAGGCGGTAAGACGGAATCCTGAGAGGTTTCCGCAGGATTTTATGTTTATAGTAGAAAATCAAGATGTTATTGAACTAAGGTCACAAATTGTGACCTTAGAATCGCATTGGAGATATAAACCATATGCATTTACCGAACAGGGTGTGGCGATGCTTTCTAGCGTGTTGAAAAGCAAGCGGGCGATTCAGGTGAATATTGCGATTATGCGGGCGTTTGTGAAATTGCGGGATGAGGCGGATAAGAACCGCGAATTGGCGGCGGTCTTGAGGAAACTGGAGAGGAAAGTTGGCGGGCAGGGGGAGGATATTGAAACGATCTTCGCTGTGTTGCGGCAGTTGACGGGGCCGGAGAAGAAGGAGAAGAGGGGGATTGGGTTTATTTCTTGAAATTGTTTATCGGGGACATATTAGATCACTTGCTGTTGCAGAGGCTCTGTTTGGTTTCTCCATAAATGTCTCTGGCAAAGCGTCGACGGCCCATTGCGGCCACGCAGCTTGTTGGGCGATGGTGCCGAAATCTTCTCTGCTTAATTTCCAGACTGTATGGGCTTCCATTGCGTAACGGCGAAAGCGGGATGAGCGGTGTTCGTGGCCGTCTTCTGTAAATATGGCCATTTTTTTCAATGCCATGCCCATGGATTCGTGATTGGCATGGCCGTGGGCATCAGGCTGCATCAACACTCCGCGCCAGCCATTGACTGGGTTTGAGCCGAATAACGGATTTTCATTGCCGTTGAGAATCTCCATCCAGACTGCCAGAAGCTCAGGATGGAAATATTGGTTCCCGGCAAGAGCATCGCCAAAGACAACTTTTACTTCACCTATCATATTGGGAGTGGGCGTGCTTAGCTGACATATGTATGTATCCCAGAGGGTACCGCAAAGTTCATTCGGGCAGTCGAGGGAGGCGGTTAGTTTGAAAAGATTGTAGAGTGTCGTGCGGGGGCCTGCACAATCGAAATCGAGCGTGGGTGTCTCTTGCAAAGTTCTGGCTATGCGCCTGGCGAGGCAATTGGCCATTAGATCGCGCTCATGGTCGGCCGTGAGCGCGTCGAGCAAATATAAGTATGGTTCATCGCTTTCTCGGCCTAGGCCGAGGCCAAAACCATAGCACCAATTAAGCAGTTCCTCTGATGTCCATGTATCTTTACGCAACCACTCTAAAAATCCTTGTGCCTTAAGCGGAGGTGTTTTGCTATCCATATCTTTCTTATTACCTATGAGAATGATCTTATGGGGACAATTATAATGAAGACTCGGAGAAACTTCAAGAGGTTTGAAAATCGCCAATTATAGCGTAATTTTATTTTATGGCGGCTTTAATTTGCCTAACAACATTCTCCGCAGTGATTCCGAAATGTTTGTAGAGTTCTTGATATGGGCCGCTGGCGCCGAAGGAGGTCATGCCGATGAAGATTCCGGATTCGCCGAGGTATTTATCCCAGCCGTAGCCGCTGGCGGCTTCGATGGCTACGCGCAAGCCGCCGCCCAAAACTTCCTTGCGGTATTCTTTCGGTTGTTCGTCGAATAATTTGGTGCAGGGCATGGAGACGACATTGGTTTCGATGCCTTCTGACGCTAGTTTTTTCTGGGCTTCTATTGCAATTGAAACTTCGGAGCCGGTGGCGATGATTGTGGCTTTCGGGTTTTTGCCTGGGGAAATTATATAGCCGCCTTTTGCGGTTTTGTTTTCGGTGTAATCAGTGCGGAGGGTTGGGACGTTTTGGCGGGTTAGGGAAATTACTGAGGGAGTTTTTTCGGCGGCGATTGCCAGTTCCCAAGACTCGGCGACTTCGATTTCGTCGGCGGGGCGGAATACTAATAAATTTGGGATAGCGCGTAATGAGGCGAGATGTTCGACGGGCTGATGAGTTGGGCCGTCTTCGCCGAGGCCGATGGAATCATGGGTGCCGACGAAGATGGTGCGGATTCCCATCAGCGCGGCGAGGCGGATTGCGGGGCGGGCGTAATCGCTGAAAACCAGGAATGTACCGGCATAGGGGATGAATTCGCCGTGAAGGGTCATGCCGTTCATGATGGCTTGCATCCCGTGTTCACGGACGCCGTAATGGATGTAGTTGCCTTTGTAGGAGTTCGCGGTTATCGGTTCGTAGTTCTTGGTTTTGGTGCCTACAGAGCCGGTTAAATCTGCGGAGCCGCCGATTAATTGGGAGATGTTTGCGGTCAGGACATCGAGGACTTCTTTGGAGGAATTGCGGGTGGCCATGCCGGGTTTTTTTTCGGTGAATTGTTTTTTCAGTGGCTCTAATAATTTGCCCAAATCGGGGAGTTTTATTTTGACGGGTTTGGAATCGGCCCCAGAATCAGATTTATGTTTTTTGCCAGCCGTGCGCCATTCGTTGAGGATATCTTGCGGGATTTCAAACTCTTTGTGCGGCCAGGCGAGGAATTCGCGGGCGCCTTTGATTTCTTCAGCGCCGAGCGGGGAGCCGTGGCTGCCATGGGTTCCGGCTTTGGTGGGGGCGCCGTGGCCGATTTTGGTTTTGCAGGCGATCATTACCGGTTGGGTTTGGGTTTTCGCCCAGGCTAAGGCTTCAGTGATGGCGTAGAAATCATGGCCGTTGATTGACTTTGTTATCCAACCGGCGGCTTCGAAGCGTTTTTGCTGGTTTTCGGAAGAGGCAAGGCTGACGGCGCCGTCGATGGAGATTTCGTTATCATCCCAGAGGACGATTAGTTTATTGAGTTTTAAATGTCCGGCAAATGATATTGCTTCCTGGGAAATTCCTTCCATGAGGCAGCCATCTCCGGCGATGCAATATGTGTAGTGATCGGTGCTGTTATCACGGGCGTGTTGCATGCGTTCGGCGAGCGCCATGCCTACTGCATTGGCGAGGCCCTGGCCAAGGGGGCCGGTGGTGGTTTCGATTCCGGTGGCGTGGCCGTATTCAGGGTGGCCGGCGGTTTTGGCGCCGATTTGGCGGAAGTTTTTGATGTCCTCAATAGTCATATCGGCATAGCCGGTGAGGTAGAGGAGGGAATATAATAACATGGAGCCGTGACCGGCTGAAAGGACGAAGCGGTCGCGGTTTTGCCAGTTTGGATTGGCCGGATCGAATTTCAAAAACTGGGTGAAGAGGATGGTGGCGACATCGGCCATGCCCATCGGCATTCCCGGATGTCCACTCTTTGCTTTTTCTACGGCATCCATTGAAAGTGCGCGGATGGCGTTGGCCATTTGTTGATAATTTATTTCACTAGTTTTTTTCGCCACGTTTCCCGACATAATTAGCTTGCTTTAAATTGTTAAATCTTAATATAGTGGTTTAGAATTAATTTCAATTCAATTTCTGTCGGAAATATTTTTAAAATGGTCGAAGTGCAGGAATCAATCATCGTCGAGCGCAGCAGGCTGGAAACGGCGTTTCAGCGCCTGCATAATGCGCTGGAGAAATATGGGCAGTTTGCTGAAAATACGGCGAATAATAATGCCGCCGCGGCAGCGAGATCGGAAATTGAGGGTTTGCGCGAGGAAGTGCAGAGTTTGAATAATCACGCAGCACAGGCGCGGGATGAAGTTGCGCGGGTGACGGCGGAATTGGCGCGGTTGGAAGCGGAAAATAAGAATTTGAAGGAACTGAATACGCAAGTAACGGGGCTTTTGCAAAAATCGATAACCGAGCTGGAGGCGTTGGCAGGATAATGGCAATATTGAATTTGAATATTAATCGGCGGGAATATGAGATTGCTTGCGAGGACGGGCAGGAGCAGAATTTGATCAGCCTTTCATATCAGCTTGATCGCCGCGTGAAGGATTTATCGCGGGTGGTTGGTACGGGGAACCAATCACTGCTTTTGGTGGTGGCGGCGTTGCAGTTGCTGGATGAATTGCATGAGGCGAAAACCACCGGCGCTGATCCGGCGAATTTCCAGCTGGAAGTGGAACGCGTGACTTCAGCGGCGATTTCGCAACTCACCGACCAGGTGGATGATTTGGCGGGGCAGCTGGAGCGGAAGGCGGGTTAAATTTTAATTGCGCTCAAGCGCCGCGCAAGCCCTTCGGGCTAGCTGTCGCCCTCAATGGGCTCGCTCGGTTGGGTCAGCGCCCTCCCTCATTGGTGTTTTACACTTTTTATCATGGTGCAGAAAAAATCTTGAACCCTAGCCCCTAGTCCCTATAACCTAGACCCTATCATGCTCACATGTACGGAAGTTAGTTGTAATTATGGTAACAGGCGTATCTTCGAGGGTGTCAGTTTTGATGCTGGGGAAGGGGCGCTGATTGTTTTGCATGGGCATAATGGTACGGGCAAAACCAGTTTGCTGCATATGGTGGCGGGGTTGAAGAAACCGCTGGTTGGACGGATTAACTGGCATGGGAAAGAGATTGCTGAAGCGATTGATGACCGGGATTTGGGAATTACATTTATTGGGCATGAGACATTGGCCAAGCCGGATTTGACGGTGTTGGAGAATATAAATTTCTGGGCGTCTTTGAATGGGGATCGGAATTCGATCCCGTTTGCGCTGGAGAAATTTGGGTTGGAGAAATATGTCGATATGCGCTGCAGCGAATTGTCGCGCGGGTGGCAGAAACGGGTGGCGCTGGCGCGGCTGATTTTTTGTGCGGCGGATTTATGGGTTTTGGATGAGCCGTATAATAATTTGGATCATGAAGTGTCGCGGTTGCTGGATACGCTGATTGCGGAGAAGATTTCAGTGGGGGGGATAGTTATTTTGTCGAGCCATATGTACGTGCCTATTGAATCGGCGATAAAACTCAACATATCGGACTATGCTGCTAAAAACTCTCCGGTGGTTGAGTTTAATTATTGATTGTTTCAAAGGCAGCGCCCAGCAGCAAAGCTGCCGGTTTATGATTAGCGTACCTTTGGGACGCGGGCGCTACTTTGAAACAGCGCCGGATGCGGCACGCTGACGGCTCCCGTTCTAATTTATTTCTAAGGTGATGCTATGGAATCCGAGCGCAGCGAAGGCAAGGCCATTGAGGCCGGAAAGCTGGCGCTAAGCGCCTGCGCGGCGCTTGAGCGCAATGAAAAAAGAAAAATCTTGCTATTAGCAAGGTTTTTTTGTAGAAAAACTCCTCTTTTTGTGTTAAAATTACATGTTTTTAACCAATTGGCGTTACAATTGGTACGGAAATTATTTGCGATTTAAGGCGATTTAAGGAAGTAAATGGGCGAAGATAAAAAATTAATGCAAGAACTGGATATGCTACGCGCCGAGCATAGAACCATCGACCTAGCAATCAATGAACTCAACGGTGCTGATATGATCCGCATCCAAAAGTTGAAAAAACGCAAACTGGTGTTGCGCGATAAGATTCTGATGCTGGAATCCATGATGTATCCCGATATTATAGCTTAAAAATCCGTTATACTCACCCATCTGCTTGTGATGTTTTTATTTTGTAAATTTTAATCTTGGCCTCATGTGGCGCTGCCACATTCCGGTTTAAAAAATAAAAAATCCCGGCGCATCTAGGCAAGTCTAACGAATTTTCTATCCTCCACATTTAATACTTGTCATTGCGGCCTACGAGCCGCAATCTGCCTCTGACGCCTGAGAGGGATTGCGGATCAAGCCCGCAATGACGGGATTTATTTTTTATTGGCGGAGCCGATGGCTTCTTCTAGTTTGGAGAAGCCTTTTTCTTTTAGGATTTTGGCGAGTTCAAGGTTTATTTTTTTGATGATTGCCGGGCCTTGATAGATGAAGGCGGTGTAGACTTGGACCAGGCTGGCTCCGGCGGCGATTTTTTGGAAGGCGTCTTCGCCATTTGAGATTCCGCCGACGCCGATGATTTTGATTTTGCCTTGGGAATGTTTGTAGATTTTGCGGATGACTTCCGTTGACATATCGCGGAGTGGTTTGCCGCTCAAGCCACCGGCCTCGCTGGCGTCTTTGCTTTTTAGATCGGTGCGGGTGATGGTGGTGTTAGTAGCGATGATGCCGTCGAGTTTTAGTTCCTGGACTATGTCGGTGATAGAGTGGATTTCATCGGTGGTTAGGTCGGGGGCGATTTTCACTAATAATGGCGGGCGGCGTTTTTGGGCATTGCGGATTTCGACTACGTCTTGGAGGAGTTTTGTGATGGCTTCGGATTTTTGCAAGTCGCGCAGGCCCGGGGTGTTGGGGGAGGAGATGTTGACAGTGATGTAATCTGCGTAGGGGCTGGTGCGTTCGATTAGGATTAGGTAGTCATCAAGGAAATTTTCGGAAGTTTTGTTGGCGCCGATATTGATGCCGATGATTGGTCTGAATTTTTGATTGCTTCGCAAAAGCACGCTTTTGCTACGCGACGCCGGATGCGGCGTGCTGACGGCTCCGGCTCTAAAATTATTCAAATTTTCGAGGAAGGTTTCGATGCCATTATTGTTGAAGCCGAGCCGGTTGATGATGGCTTCATCTCCGGCGAGGCGGAAGATGCGGGGTTTGGGGTTGCCGCTTTGCGGTTTGGGGGTGACGCTGCCGGTTTCGATGAAGCCGAACCCAAGGCGGTTGAGGCCGGGGAGAGCGAAGGCGTTTTTGTCAAAGCCAGCGGCGAGGCCGACTGGGTTGGGGAAATTTAAGCCGAAAGCTTGAGAGGTAAGAATTGGATCAGCGATCGGTTTTTGCGGCAGGTTGAGGCCTTTGTGAAGTGCCCAGATGGCGAGATTGTGCGCAGTTTCCGGCGCTAATTGATGTAAGAGTTTGTGCATATTATTTTTCTATCTGCCAGGCAAGCTCTTCACCGGCGAGGAATGGAATAATCTTTCCTTCCAGCGTGTCAACAGAATCTGCGATGCGGTGGGAGTTTTTTGTTAAGGTGAGTTTTTCTTGGTTGAGCGGCAGGCCATAAAATTCGGCGCCGAAACGGCTCATGAAATTGTTGAATTTGCTTTGGGTAGCGGGTTTGGTTAGGTCTTCCTGGTCAAAGACTTTGGCGTATAATTCCACGGCGGCGACGGCGTTGAAGCAACCGGCGCAACCGCATGGGGCTTCTTTTTTGCCCTGGAGATGCGGGGCGCTGTCGGTGCCGGCGAAGAATTTGCTGTTGCCGCTTAATGCGGCTTTGACCAGCGACAGGCGGTGGGTTTCGCGTTTCAAAATCGGCAGGCAATAATAATGTGGGCGAATGCCGCCGGCTAACATGTCGTTGCGGTTGAAGAGGAGATGTTGTGGGGTGATGGTGGCGGCGATGTTTTTGCCTGAGCCGGTGACGAAATCGGCGCCTTGGGTGGTGGTTAAATGTTCGAGGACGATTTTTAAATTAGGGAATCTTTTGGCTAATGGCTGCAGGATGCGTTCGATGAAAACGGCTTCGCGGTCGAAGATATCGATGTCTTTATCGGTGACTTCGCCGTGGATGAGGAAGAGGAGGTTGTGTTTTTCAGCGGCTTCGAGGGCGGGGTAGATTTTTTTGATGTCGGTGACGCCGAAATCAGAATTGGTAGTGGCTCCGGCGGGGTAGAGTTTCAAGCCTTTGACGATTTTTGACTCAGCGGCTTTTTTGATTTCATCCGGAGTTGTGATGTCGGTCAAATATAACGTCATTAATGGCTCAAAATTTATTGATTGCTCCGCAAAAGCACGCTTTTGCTGCGCGGCGCCCACGTATCCGAAGGATACGCCATTTTTATGCGGTAGCTCCGCTACCGTGGCGGCGCGCTGACGGCTCTCCTGCACAGCTTTTTTAATGCGGGCGTGATAGGCGGTGGCCATTTTGGTGGTGGTTACCGGCGGCACGAGATTGGGCATGATAGTGGCGCGGGCGAATTGGGCGGCGGTGTATGGGGCAACGGTTTTGAGCATTTCGCCATCGCGCAGATGGACGTGCAGGTCATCAGGTTTGGTGATGGTGAATGATAAAGTCATTGAAGCCTTAATTAAAGCTTTTAGCCAATAGTAACAACGGAATTATGATTGCAGCCGTAAAGTTTTGTCATCTTTTCTTTTACTTTATCGTCAGGCTGGTCAAATCCTGATTCTAGCACTGCACCGTAATCTCTGACATCATAAGGTTTTCCAGCGCGTATAGCGTTCCTAAAATTTTCTACATCCTGTTCTTTAATTGCAAGGTAATGATAAATTTTGTTGCCATCGGCATCTATCATGCTGAGCAAGACAGTTACAAATTCAAATGGAGTTTCGCGCGCTGAAAAACTATTCTTTAACATTTACGGTTGTACCTGTATCGATTTTTCTTCTTGTTCGGGCCATAATTAGAGAGCCAATAGCAGAACCTGCAAGGAGTACTGGAATTGATTCATCTCCGAATCCGTCAAATCTTCTGTGATCGCTAGCAAATATCATGGGAACTGAAGGAGCTTGGTCGTTAACAAGATCTAAAATATTGTATTTCATTGCGGTGCCGCTGAATGCATCCCCTTGAAAAGCGGGGTAGTCAAATGTTCTATCTATCATGTCACCTACGCCTCTGATTGCGCCAGTATAAAAGAGACTTGAACAAGCTAGTGCGAAAACGCCTATTGTATGTTCAGCAACAAAGGTAATTTTTTTGCCCATAATTTTATTTATATTAATAAGTTGATGCGCAGGTATTTACATAACTTTACCAAGTAATGCAAGCACTATTTGCGCTTTTAAGCCTTAAAATTAACCTGTTCAAACTTGGTTTTGGTGTCTTGGATGAACATGGCGTTCAGGGCTGCGGTTAGGGCGTTTTCGGCGTCGTCGGAAGGGAGGATGGCGTGGACGCCTTCACTTATGCCGATGTTTATCACGCTGTTATTCCAGCGGAAAGGGGCATTGCGGAGTTCGTTGCAGAGTTTTTGGGCCTTGGTTTTAACGTCCTGGCTTTCGGCGAAATACATGATTACGCCGAACTGGCTTTCGTTGATGCGGGCGAAAAAGTCGGTGTCGCGGATGTTGTTGGCTAGGAATTCGCCGGTGTAATTGGCGGCGCGGGAGCCTGCTTCATAGCCATAGGTGCGGCTGATGGAATCAAAATCGCTGATGGCGAAGGTGACGATGGAGTTGGATCCGGTGTAGCGTTTGCTCATGGCGATGGACCATTGCAGGCGTTTGATCAGGGCTTTGCGGTTGGGGATGACGGAGCCGCCGTCGATATCGACCAGGCTTTGTAACGTGGTGAATTGTTCGCGGAGCTGGTTCAGGGATTTATTCAAATAATTGACATGATCAATGAGCCCATTGACCGCGATACTGACTGACGGTGTGATTTCGTGCTGGGGAATGCCCAGTTCTTGTAGCTTATCGGACAAAGATTCTTACTTCTTCATTGGCGACGTTACCGGCTTCGCTGGAAACTGTGACTTGCGCGGCAGGGGCTCCGGCGGCGGTTATACTTTGAGCAACTTCCTGGCCGCGAGTGCCTTGGCCAGCGGTGGTGACATCGACTACTTCAAATGTGGTGGTTGGTTTGATGGCGAGCGCTTGATGCACGGCGTCAGCTACTTTGGCTTGATATGACAAGTTCGGCTGGTTGAAGCGGATGGTGACCAAAGCGGGGCCTTCAGCAGCTTGTGCGGCGGCGGTCAGGGCAAGGGCTAAAAAAGCATTTACAATCAATTTCATAAAATATATCCTTTATTTCAGAACGCATAATAGACTTTGGGCCAAAAAAGACAAGATGAAAATATATACTGTATATTTAAAGCCGGATGGGGAGAAAACCTTGCAAACCGCCGTATTGGTGCCGGAAGGGTTTTCGTGGCTGGCGCTGGTTTTTCCGTTGAATATCATTTCCTCGATCATAACGCGTAATTGGGCGTTTTTGATGCTGCTGATCATTTATTTTTTCACGGCGATGGCGCAGTTTCATAAGCCGCAGGTGGATAATATTATTGCGGCGATCAAATTGGGCCTGTTTCCGTTTATGGGAGTTTGGGTTTATGATTTGCTGCGGGTGAGTTTGAAGCATCGCGGTTATCAAATGGCGGGCGTTGTCAGCGGACGTAATGAAGCGGAGGCGCAGCTGCGGTTTTTTGAGCAAGTTACCAAAGCGGCGCCACCAACAAACTTCCACGCATAAATGGTTAGAGTTGCAATAATAGATTATGGATCGGGAAATTTACGTTCCGCGGCCAAGGCATTTGAACAAGTGTCGGGAACGAAAGTTGTTGTCACGACGAATGCCGGGGATTTGAAAACGGCGACGCATATCGTATTGCCGGGCGTGGGGGCGTTTGGGGATTGTATCAAAGGTTTGAAGAAAATTCCGGGGATGATTGCGGCGATGGAGGAAGAGGTTTTGCGTGGGGAGAAGCCGTTCCTGGGGATTTGTGTGGGGATGCAATTGCTGGCGGATATTGGCTATGAATATGGCGAGCATAAGGGTTTGGGGTGGATTAAAGGTGAGGTGAGGAAGATTGCGCCGAGCGATAAAACTTTGCCGGTGCCGCATATGGGGTGGAATGGGCTGGAGATAAAAAAGCAAGTGCCGCTGCTGGAAAATTTGCGCGGGGATGTTTATTTTGTTCACTCTTATCACTTTATTCCGGCGGAAAATGATAATTTGCTGGCCACGTGTGATTACGGTGGTAAGCTGACGGCGGCGATTGGCAAAGATAATATTATGGGCGTCCAGTTCCACCCGGAAAAAAGCCAGGAAGTTGGGCTGGAGCTGATTAAGAATTTTTTGGAATACAAATGATGTTGAACCGCGAAACTACTGCTCTAATACTGTCATTCTCAGGCTTGACCCGAGAATCCAGGATGTCCTCGGTTCACAAACCCTGGATCTTCGCGTCGAGCGCGAGGATGACAAGAAAGGTAAGGAAATGACACAAAACGCGAAAAAAGATTTTGAACCGGTGATTAAAGTGGAGAAGTTGAAAGAGTTCAACGGCTCGGACCTGGAGGATTTATGCGACGCGACGGAAAAGACGATTGCCGATGCGGGAACGGGGCTGTTTTCGGCCAGTTTTAACTGGGTGGAAGCGCCGCCGCGCGAGAGGCTGGAAAATTATTGGAAAGGTTTGCTGCTGGTGCCTGAACGCACGTTATTTGTTGGGCGGATTGATGGGGTGATTGCGAGCTCGATACAATTACTAAAACCGCCGCCAAGCAATAAGGCTCAAAGTTTTGCCGCAACTATGCGTGAGCATTTCGTGGCGCCTTGGGCGCGGGGGCATGGATTGGCGAAACTTTTGCTGAAAGCGGTTGAGGAAGAATGCGTTAGCCAGAAATTGAAAATCCTGAAATTGGAAGTCCGCGCAACGCGTGATGCGGCAATTTCGCTTTACGAATCATTCGGCTTCAAAAAATGGGGAGACTTGGATAAGTATGAATATGTGGACGGGAAATATATTGCGGGATGTTTTTATTATAAGGACCTGATATGATTGCCGATTCTCGATTGCCGATTGCCGATTGTAAGACAAGTATTAATAGGGAAATGCTTAAAACCCGCACGCGCGATTTTTGCGTTCGGATAATTAAAATGGTTGATGTTTTGCCAAAAACTACTTCCGGCAGAACTATTGCTTCACAATTGGTGAGGGCGGCGACTTCGGTTGGAGCCAATTACCGCGCCGTATGCCGTGCCAGATCTGATGCTGAGTTTGTTTCAAAACTTAGTATTGTGGTCGAGGAAAGCGATGAATGTTGTTTTTGGCTCGAAATAATTACAGAATCCGGCATGTTGGATAAAAAACAAGTTTCAGCTCTTGCGAAGGAAGCAGATGAGCTAACGGCAATATTTGCTTCTTCGCGTAAAACCGCATCACTTAAAAATCAGCAATCAGCAATCGGCAATCGGCAATCAGCATGATAATTTATCCCGCAATTGATATCAAAGACGGCAACTGCGTGCGGCTCAAGCAGGGGCGGATGGAAGAGGAAACTATTTTTTCCGTGGAGCCGCATAAGCAGGCGCAAACATGGGAGAATTTGGGGTTTCAGTGGATCCATGTTGTTGATTTGAACGGGGCGGTGGAAGGCAAGCCGAAGAACATCCGCGCGGTGTCCAAAATTGTCCATGCGGTGAAAATTCCGGTGCAGCTTGGCGGCGGAATCCGCGATGTGCAGACGGCGGAGAGTTGGATTGAGGCGGGGGTTTCACGGCTGATTTTGGGGACGATCGCGATTGAGGCGCCGCAGGTGGTGGCGGAATTATGCAAGAAATTTCCGGGCAAAATCGCGGTGGGGATTGATGCCAAAAATGGCATGGTGGCGACGCGTGGGTGGATTAAAAAAACAAAAATTCCGGCCATTGATTTGGCTAAGCAATTGGCGGATGTCGGGGTGACGGCGATAATTTATACGGATATTGACCGTGACGGATTGATGGGCGGCCCGAATATTATCGAGACGGTGGAAATGACGCAGGCAGTGAAAATTCCGGTGATAATTTCCGGCGGGATTTCTTCCGCGGAAGATGTGCGGCGGGTTAAGGAAACCGGGAAAATCGAAGGCGCGGTGATCGGCCGGGCGCTTTATAACGGGGCTATCGACGCGGCGGAATTGCTGGCGATATAATGCTGAAAACACGCATCATTCCATGTCTTGATGTTAAGGATGGCCGGGTTGTCAAAGGCATAAATTTCCTTGAATTGCGTGATGCCGGAGATCCGGTGGAGCAGGCGAAGACTTATGAGAAGCAAGGCGCGGATGAGCTGACGTTTTTGGATATTAATGCCACGCATGAGAATCGGGGGATTTTGTATGATGTGGTTTCCGCGGTGGCTGAGCAGTGTTTTATGCCGTTGACTGTTGGCGGCGGGGTGCGGACATTGGAGGATATCCGGCAGTTATTATTGGCGGGGGCGGATAAGGTTTCGATCAATTCGGCGGCGGTGGCGCGGCCGGAATTTGTGCGTGAGGCGGCGGAGAAGTTTGGGAACCAGTGTATTGTTGTGGCGGTGGATACTAAGTGGAATGGCCAAAATTCTGATTCTGAGGCAGAGATTTTTACGCATGGCGGGCGTAAGGCCACGGGTTTGAAAACTGTGGAATGGGTGAAGAAAATGGAGGGGTTTGGTGCCGGGGAGATTTTGCTGACTTCGATGGACAGGGACGGGACCAAGCAGGGGTTTGATAACAAGATTACGCGCCTGGTGGTGGATGCGGTGGCGGTTCCGGTGATTGCGTCCGGCGGGGTTGGGGCGCCTAAAGACTTTGTTGATGGTGCACGCGAGGGCGGAGCTTCGGCCCTGTTAGCGGCTTCGATATTCCACTTTGGGGAATATACGATTGAAGAGGTGAAAAAATATATGGCAAAAGAAGGAATTGCGGTCAGGCTTTAGAACTGGTTATATCTTTTTCCATCAATAAACGTATATATTGCTGATAAGGGATTGAAAGCTTCTTCGCCTTGGTCTTGATTGCATCCAAGAGTTTGGATGATATGCGTAAGTTTACCTTTTCCTCCTTCGGCAAAAATTCGAATTTGACGCGTTGGAAATTTTCTGCATGAAGGTAATCGCTCAAATCCCCTTCCAGGAATTTTTCCGCCTCGGCATCAGTCTTAAAAACCGGAATTTTTTTCTTCATATAATTTTATCTCCTTTTTATGCATATATCTGGCACTGATAGGCCTTATTAGATTTTCCTTTCTCATCGTGAAAACTATAAAAGCTGTTTTTCTCTTTATAGTTGCTATTGCGATAAACCTAGTCTCCTTGTGCGAGTGCTTGAGGTCGGGAGTTATGAGTGGCTCATTTTTTAAAAATACAGACTCGATAACTTTTATCGATAAACCGTGTTTTTTACATTTAGCCTTATTACCTTTGTCCCAATCAAAACCTCTAACTTCGAGTTTTGCCATTAATTCCAGGATTATACTATTATGTCCATACAAATGTCAACACATAAAAAATATATGGCAAAAGAAGGAATTGCGGTTAGATTATAGCCATCAGTCATAAGTTGTAAGTCATAAGGCTTACTAACTTTTGACTTGCAACTTATGACTAATGACTAACTCATATGCCGAATTCACCTGATAATTTACTCAAGCAGCTTTTTGAGCTGGTTGAGGAGCGTAAAAATTCCAATCTTTCCAATTCATACACGGCTTCGTTGTTCAAAAAGGGCAAATATCGCATTGCTCAGAAAGTTGGCGAAGAGGCGGTGGAAGTGGTTATTGCCGCAATCAAGGGCAATAAGCAGGAACTGGTTGATGAGGCTTCTGATTTGGTCTTCCATCTTTTTGTGCTGCTTTGCGATGCCGGAGTGACGTTGGATGATATTATTATCGAGCTTCAGAAGCGGCGGATGAAGAGGGATAATGACCGTGGCTAGTGCGGCAGATATAGAAACTTCTCAACGGGCTATATTGGCCGGTGTAAATCATATTATGGCCAAGAGTGATGAAAGGGCTGACTTAAACGTATTTGATTGTGGTTTGTATATGCCTAAGAATAAACTTGAGCAGATGAAATTAAATCCTCGGCAAAAAGGTTTGCTGATTGCAGCGACAGCTGATGGTGAAGAGAAAGGCGGAATGGGTTATATTCTTGATCAATTTTGGCATTGTTCAGTTCTACTACAAGATTTTTCTCTTAAAACTGCTGATGAAAGAGAGCGGGCCTATCAATCGTTTTTCCGACTATCAACTTTGGGGCATATTATTTATCATAACTGTCAGCTTATATTTTATGATAGTAATGGTTATTGTCCTACTGAGTTTATTGATGAATTTCTTGATGATATGCAAAGTGGATTATTGCGGAATGCTGAAATAGCCATAAGTGCTATGAAGGAATTATACCCAGAAGAATGCAGAAAAGTTGATGAAGAATTTATACCGCATTTTGTAGAAGGCGATGCTGAAATATATGTTAAATGCCTATATTTTTCGGGAATTGCGGGTCGGGGTGAAAATATTAAACCAGCAATAGGAATTTGCCTGTATGATATGGGTGAAACACAAAATAAAAAATTTGGCGTTGTTGACCCAGCACTTTGGCGAGCGGCGACGTTATCTGAATATCCGGCTAGAATAAATAAATCTTTAGGAGCGCAATATGGCTGAGATCACAAAACAAGACGCGGATTTGTTGTTTAATGAGGCGCGGACGCATAATGGGTGGTTGGAAAGGGAAGTGGATGACGCCTTGTTGCAGAAGGTTTATGACCTGGTGAAAATGGGGCCGACTTCGACTAATTGCCAGCCGATGCGGGTGGTTTTTGTGAAATCCAAGGAAGCTAAGGAGAGGTTGAAGCCGCATTTGGCGAAGGGCAATTTGGAAAAAACCATATCGGCGCCGCTCACGGCGATTATTGCGCATGATAATGAGTTTTTTAACCAGTTGGATTGGTTGTCGCCGACGAATAATGCGAAGAGTTGGTTTAAGGCGGGTGAGGAAAATACGCTGGTTACGGCTTTCCGTAACGGGACATTGCAGGGCGGATATTTCATACTTGCGGCGCGTTCCGTTGGCTTGGATTGCGGGCCGATGAGCGGGTTTGATAATGTTGGGGTAGATGCGGAATTTTTCAGCGGGACTCAAATCAAGTCCAATTTTCTGGTTAATTTGGGGTATGGGGATGTATCAAAACTCTATCCGCGCGGGCCGCGTCCGGCATTTGATAAATTCTGCAAAATTTTGTAATGAAAATTTAATATAGGAGGAGTATTATTCTCGCATGCAGAGAATAATGATTGGTCTTATATCTGTATTTTTTGCGGCTTTTGCGGTTGGTGCCGCGGCGGATGATAATGCGGTGAGCAAAAAGAATATCAAAAGCCTGAACCTGAATATTGATGATCAAGCCATATTAAACGAACCATTGCCGGAGGATATCTGCTGCAGCGGGGCGGAGTTTTCTGTGGATAATGAGCCGAGCGAAGGGGAAAGGAACTTGGTGGAGAAGATGCAGATTGAGCCGGAGTTTCGTTATAATAAACCGGATGAGTATAATTCCAGGCTCGATGTTTATGATACGGAATTTAAGCTGAATTTGAAATTGCCTGTCGATTTTTGATTTTAATTGCGCTTCGCGCATGGGCGGCAGCGGCCCGCCTTCAGTTTATTCATAAATGTGTTGGGTTAATGGCTATAATTATACTGTCATCTTTAAGCACAAGCGAAAGATCTTTCGCTTGCGCTCAAGATGACGTAAAATGAGTTTATGAGTTATGATAAAAACAACATTTTTGCGAGAATACTTCGCGGGGAAATCCCCTCTAAGAAAGTTTATGAGGATGATGCGGTGCTGGCGTTTCATGATATCGCGCAGGCCGCGCCGGTGCATGTAGTTGTGATTCCGAAGGGGGAATATATTTCGTTTGATGACTTTGTGCGCGATGCCGGGGTGGATGAGATTGCGAATTTTTGGAAGAAAGTGCAGGTGATCGCGGGTGAGTTGGGCGTGGTGGAAGATGGATATCGCATCATCACCAATCATGGGCGAAATGCTTCGCAATCTGTGCCGCATTTCCATGTGCATATTATCGGCGGACGGGCGTTAGGGGCGTTGCTGGCGGGGGATTTGGTAGCGCAAGCATGAAGGAAAGTGCCACTTAAATTATAACGGTTTAAGATAAGATGCAGACATTCTCGCATCGTTATTGCGAGCGAAGCGCGGCAATCCAGGGTCTCAGTCTGTGACCCTGGATTGCCGCGCCTAAAGCCTCGCAATGACGAAGGCTAGTTAGATGCACATATCTTATTATAAATCGCTATAGACACCGTGACGGGCACGGGGGACAGTTTATTTAAACGTCCAACCTTTTGCTTGCCTTTGTTCCGGGCAATAAAATCTTTTCGGCTTTGTAGATTTGTTTTAAGTCGCTGATTTTGATGCCGAGGCGTTTACGTAAATTTCCTAGTTTGTGGCGGGTGAATTTCTCGAAGGGGAATTCGTAGATTTCGTTGGCTTTGCAGACTTTGCCGTATTGGAGGCCGAGCTCGAAGGCGATTAGGTTGTCTTTGCTGAATTTATATGGTTTGGGATAAAGATAGCGGCTGGCTTTTTTGAACAGAGTTTCCGCCCAGCCGGAAATATATTTTGATGTGCCCATGGTGAAGCCGATAACGAAGGCTTCGTCCTGCGGTAATAATCCACGGCCAAGTAATATATGAATGCAGTCGTGGCGTTCCAAATTCACTGCGCCGGGGAGGGCGAGTGGTGAGGCTGGGTTTTCGAAGAGTTTGACGATTGCGCTAATGTCGGTGGGTTCGTTGGCGGGCAGGGTTTTGCGAATGGCGCCTAAGGTTTTTGCGCCGTTATCAAGGCCGGGATTCCAGATTAGGTAATCAGGTTGTGCGGGTTTTTTGGGCATAAATGAATTGTAGCAAAGGCGAGGTTAAGAATTTATTTCTTTTTTGATTTGCGCGACTTTTTACCACTGAAATCTATATTCGGGACATGCGTGTCTTCATCGCCTTTACGCATTAACTTACGGGATTCACGGGCGATTTTCTCGTATTTCTCACAAATCTCTTTTAATTCCGAATCATTCAACTCTTCCAAATCAAGCAGGGCTGTATGAGCGCCTTCAGTGACGCGGATGAGTTCATCTAACTTAATTTGTAGGGCACGCGTGTCGCGGTTTTGGCTGTTTTGGATTAAGAAGACCATCAAGAATGTGATGATGGTAGTACCGGTGTTGATGACAAGCTGCCAGGTTTGGGAAAAATCGAACATCGGGCCGGTGATTGCCCAGATTATGACAGTTGAAAAGGCGATTAGAAAGGCGCCCGATGTTCCAGACCAGGCAGCAGTTTTGCTGGCGATACTTGAAAAGACACCTTTTTTCTTACCGATTTCCATGATTATGTTTTGGCAGGTAGGTTATAAAAATTATATAGCGAAACTTACAGTCAACTCTTCCCATTCGCGCTTAGTTAAACCACTAGTTTCCTGCGTCACTTTCTCACCTTTAATCATGCGCTTAACAACATCAGTTCCGGTTTTGGAGAGTGCCGTATTGTGGAGGCGGTATTCTTCAAATGCTTCGGCGGCCAGGGGGCACCATTTTTTTAAAATCTCGATCATGGCGTCGGCGTAGACGCGGATTTCGTATTGGGCGTGGTCGTCGGCGCGGAGGCGGAGGAAGTGCATCAGGTTGTGGAGGTCAACTTTCCAATACCATTCGGTGTAATAATTCATGGTCAGATTCATACGTGCGAGTTCGCGGGCGAGGCCGTCTTTGCCTTCGATGATTGGGTTGCCGCTAGCGTCTTCGTTGAGCATTTCCTGATAGTGATCGTAACAACGCTCGGAATCTTCGGTGAGGAGTTGGAGGACGCGTTCTGCTTCTTTGCCGGTTAATAATCTATCGCGGCCCTGGCGGTTGGCTTTGCTTTGGGCGCCGAGTTGTTCGGCGCTTGGGATATAGAATTCTTTGGAGAGGATGGAATAGCGGGCGGAATATTCATTCACATTCGCGGTGCGGTGGCGGATCCATTGGCGGGCGACGAACATCGGCAGTTTGACGTGGAATTTGATTTCGCACATTTCAAACGGGGTGGAGTGCCAGTGGCGCATCAGGTAGAAAATCAGGCCTTTGTCCTGGTTCACCTGTTTGGTGCCTTTGCCATAGGAAACGCGGGCGGCTTGCACGATGGCGGCGTCATCGCCCATATAATCAATCACGCGGACGAAGCCATGGTCGAGAACCTTGATTGGTTCGTAGAGGATTTCTTCGAGCGCAGGGACTGTGGCGCGGCGGGTTTGGAATTTCTCATCGCGTTGGAGTGAGATTTCCTGTTTTCTGGTTTCGGATACGGACATGTTAATTGTTATAAAGTCGCTTGCTTATGGGGTCAACCGCCTTTTTTTGTTGCCACGAAATGTATGAGATTATATTACAAGTTATGAAAAAAGATGGTTTTACACTAGTTGAGCTGGCTATTGTGCTGGTGATTATCGGCTTGTTGATTGGCGGGATATTGGCGGCGAAGTCGATGATTGGGACTTCTAAGATTACGGCGACTACCGCGCTGATTGGGCAGTTTGATGCTGGGGTGATGAATTTTAAGACTAAGTATAATTATCTTCCCGGAGACGCGCCCGCTGTTGGCGGGGATGGCGATAGTTTAATAGACGGGCAATCGCAGTATGTATCTTTATTCAGTTGCGAAAGCGCGAATTTCTGGAGCAGTATGATGCCTGAATCATACACCAGTTCCCCTTCATGCCCAATTACAGTAGGAGTTGCCGGTCTATCCACAGGAGCTTCAAAGAATCTTCCGGCTTCTCCCTTAGGGATACCCGGATCAGTATTTTACGCGACGGCTGCAACACTTTCAAACAGCTCTTACGCTGATTTGACAAATCTAAAGAATTTTTATGCAATTGTGCCTGGCAAGCCTCTTGAAACTATTGCTTGTTGTGGCCGGTATTTCTTGAATTCTACTTATGCAGTAGCTACTCCCGATCTTCTTGCTTTGGATAAAAAGATGGATGATGGAATTGCAAATACCGGCAATGTCATATCAGGCCGCATGACGGGCAGTGGTTATATAAGTATAGATCCATCCTATCCAGTTCCTCAGGCTACTTGCAGCACAGCAGGAACTTATGCGCCCAGCAATGCAGGTTATAATTGCCTCCCGCTCATACGTATTGGCGGAGTCGCAGGAGATCCGCAGTAAGTAAAACTTGATAGTTTTTGGATTTTGCCTAAATTGCTGCCATGTTTGATAATAAATCCATCCTTATCACCGGCGGCACTGGGTCGTTTGGGTATCAGTATACTAAGACGTTGTTGGAGAAATATAAGCCAGCGCGGATTGTGATTTATTCGCGGGATGAGCAGAAGCAGTGGGAGATGGCGCAGAAATTTCCTCAAAAAGAGATGCGGTTTTTTATTGGGGATGTGCGGGACGCTGAGCGGACTAAGCGGGCGATGAAGGGGATTGATTATGTGATTCATGCGGCGGCCTTAAAAATTGTGCCGGTGGCGGAATATAATCCGATGGAATGTATCAAGACCAATATTCATGGGGCGGAGAATGTGATTCGTGCGGCGATTGATTGCGGGGTGGAGAAGGTGATTGCGCTATCTACCGATAAGGCGGCGAATCCGATTAATTTATATGGGGCGACTAAACTGGCTTCGGATAAGTTGTTTGTGGCGGCGAATAATATGACTGGTGGGCATAAGACGGTGTTCTCGGTGGTGCGTTATGGGAATGTGGTTGGTTCACGCGGTTCGGTTGTGCCGTTTTTCCAGAAATTGATTGATGATGGGGCGCAGGAATTGCCGATCACTGATGAGCGGATGACGCGCTTCTGGATTACGCTGCAGCAGGGTGTGGATTTTGTATTGAAGAATTTTGAGCGGATGTATGGCGGCGAGATTTTTGTGCCGAAAATTCCTTCGATGCGGATTGTGGATTTGGCGAAGGCGATGGCGCCGGGGATGAAGTCTAAGATTGTAGGGATCCGTCCCGGGGAAAAACTGCATGAGATTATGTGCCCGTCGGATGATTCGCATCTGACGTTGGAATTTGACGACCATTATGTGATCCAGCCGACGATTAAATTTAATCACCGCGAAGATAATTATAAATCTAATCGTATTGGTGAGCAGGGTAAGGAAGTGGCGCAGGGGTTTGAATATAATTCCGGCTCGAATCCGAAGTTTTTGAGCGTGGATGATTTGAAGAAGATTAATAAAGAGAATTTGTGATTCCTGAATTCCCGTCATTGCGAGGAGCGAAGCGACGCGGCAATCTACAGGCTGGTAGATTGCCGCGCTGCGCTCGCAATGACGGATTATGAAGATGATTCCTTACGGCAAGCAGGATATCTCGGCAGAAGATATTGCGGCGGTGGTTGAAGTTTTGAAATCCGATTTCATCACGCAAGGGCCGGTAGTTCCGAAATTTGAAGATGTTTTGAAGGATTACGTTGGTGCGGATTTTGCGGTGGCGGTGAACTCGGCGACTTCGGCTTTGCATATTGCGTGCCTGGCGCTGGGAGTGGGGCCAGGGGACGAGGTTTGGACTTCGCCGAATAGTTTTGTGGCTTCCGCCAACTGTGCGCTTATGTGCGGGGCGGGAGTGGATTTCGTCGATATTGATGCGAATACTTATAATATCTCGCCTGACGCTTTGGAAGAAAAGCTGAAGCTGGGCAAAGTGCCGAAGGTTTTGATCCCGGTGCATTTTGCGGGGCAGTCTTGCGAAATGGAGAGGATTGGAAAGCTAGCGAAGAACTATGGCTTCAAAATTATTGAAGATGCTTCGCATGCGATTGGGGGCTCATATAAAGATGGGAAAATTGGTGGTTGTGAATATTCGGATGTTACGGTTTTTAGTTTTCATCCGGTGAAGATTATTACTACAGGCGAAGGCGGGATGGCGGTTACTAATGATGCTGGGTTGGCTGAAAAAATGGCAAGGCTGCGCACGCATGGGATTGTGAAGAAGGATTTGTGGAATTATGAGCAGGTGGAGCTTGGGTATAATTACCGGATGACGGATATTCAAAGTGCGCTGGGGGTGAGTCAGATGGGGCGGTTGGATAAGTTCATTGCGCGGCGGCACGAAATTGCGAAACGCTATGATGATGCTTTGGTCGATTTGGTGCAGATCCCGTTTCAGCATCCGGATACTAATTCTGCATATCATTTATATCCAATTGTTTTGGATGAGCCGAAGCGGAGAAAGGCGGTTTATGAGGCTTTGCGCGGGGCAGGGATTGGGACACAAGTGCATTATATCCCGATTCATACTCAAAGTTATTATAAGGCGCTGGGATTCAAGAAAGGGGATTTTCCGGCGGCGGAGGAATATTATGCGGCGACGCTTTCGCTGCCGATGTATTCTAGTTTGAGTGACGCGGAGCAAGATTCGGTGATTGGGAAATTGAAAGAAATAATCGCATGAAAACTGTAACCATCATCCAGGCCCGCATGGGTTCGACTCGGTTGCCTGGGAAAGTGATGATGGATTTGTGCGGCAAGACTGTATTGGCGCATGTGGTTGAGAGGGTGCGGCAGGGGTGTGAGAATATTATTGTCGCAACTACTGATAATCCGCGGGAGGAGCCGATTATCGCGGAGGCTGGGAGGCTGGGAGTCGGGGTTTTTCGGGGGAGTGAGGATGATGTTTTGTCCCGTTATTATTTGGCGGCGAAAGAGTCGAACGCGGAATTGGTGGTGAGGGTGACTAGTGATTGCCCGCTTTATGATGGCGAAGTTTTGAAGGCGATGTTGAAATATTACAATGGCGAGGATTATCTTTCTAATACGCTAGAGCGAAGATTTCCTAGAGGGTTGGATACTGAAGTGTTCACGTTTGCGGCTTTGGAAAAGTCGTTTAATGAGGCGAAGGAGCGATATCAGCGGGAGCATGTGACGCCTTATATTTATCAAAATCCTGAAAAGTTAAAAATCCGGCATTATAAACAGCAGCCGAATCTTTCTGAGATGCGGTGGACTTTGGATACGGAGGAGGATTGGCGGATGATTTCGGCGGTCTACAACTCTTTGTATAAAGGAAAGATTTTTTCTACCGTGGAGGTTGTGAATTTTCTGGAGAAACATCCGGAAGTCGCTAAGATAAATGCCCATGTGGAACAGAAGAAATTATGATAAGGGCGCTTGGCGCGCAGCCCTCGGCCTCAATGGCCTTGCGCTTCGCGGTGCTCGCGAGTCCATAGCATCTGGGTTAGGGGGGTGAAATGAGAATTGCTTTTCGCGTTGATGCGACTACTAGGACGGGTACGGGGCATTTGATGCGGTGCTTGACGTTGGCGCATGAGTTGGAGAAGCGGGGGGCGGATATTGAATTTGTGTGCCGGAAACTGGTGGATCATCTGGCGGAATTGATTTTGTCGAAGAGTTATAAGCTTTGCATTTTGCCGAATACGGAATCGAAGAATGTTGATTATTGTCACCATGCCGATTGGCTGGAGGCGCATTGGCAGGAAGATGCAACACAGACATTGTTGAAGGTGAAGGGGGCGGATTGGCTGGTGATTGATCACTACGCGATTGACGAGAAGTGGGAATCGATTTTGCATCCGCATGTGGATAAGCTGATGGTGATTGATGATTTGGCGGATCGTAAACATAATTGCGATATGTTGTTGGATCAGAATTATTATATTGATGGCGAAACTCGTTATGAGAATTTGGTTGATAAGAACTGCGAGCTGATGCTATCGCCGAAATATGCGCTATTGCGGGAGGAATTTGCATTTGCGCGGGCGCGGGTCGAGAGAAGTTACAAATCAGCGGCACGGGTGTTGATTTTCTTTGGTGGGGTGGATGCTAATAATGATTCCGGCAAAGCGGCGGAGGCATTGGTGGATTTCAAAGGTGAAGTGGTTATTGTGGCGGGGGCGGCGAATGCGAATTATGCGCTTTTGAAAAAGTTTTGTGCCGATAGGAAGAATTTTAAACTGTTCAAAACGGTGAATAGCATGGCGGATTTGATGACTAAGGCGGATGTGGCGATTGGCGGTGGCGGTTCGACAACGTGGGAACGAGCAGCGCTTGGATTGCCGACATTAGCATGGGCGATTGCGGATAACCAGATGCCGATATTAGCGGATATGGAGAAGTTGGGGGCAGTAAAATTGACTTCGGCGAAAGGATTGGCAAAAAGTTTGAAAGCTTTGACCCGGGAAAATTTGAAGCAGATGTCGATGAAAGGAATGGCTCTCTGTGACGCGGAAGGGGCGACCAGGGTGGCGAATAAGATTTGGAGTTTGGAATGAACAAGGATGAGTTCCGTTTACGGCAGGCGGTAATGGATGATTGCCGCAGGATTTTTGACATTCGCAACCGCGAGGAAGTACGAGTGAATTCTTTTGATAACAGCATTATCGATTTTGCTGAGCATGAGGCCTGGTATAAGGATTTGCTGGCTAATAAACACCGGGATTTGCTGGTCTTGGAAGGAGCGAATGGAATTGTTGGAGTACTGAGGTTTGATATTAACAGTATGCAAGCGGAAGTTTCGCTATATATGGCGCCGGAATATTTTGGTGCTGGATTGGGTACAAAAACGCTGGCTGATGGGCAGATATGGTTGAAGAATAAGCGGCCACATATCAAGAAATTAGTGGCGAGGATATTGGCGGATAATGAAGTTTCAAAAGGATTGTTTGCCAAAGCCGGATTTGTTGAGGCTGGAGAAAATTGGAGCAAGAGAATATGAATGCGCTCAAGCGCCGCGCAAGAAAGCTTCCCGCCCTCAATGGGCTTGCCTTCCCCCGGATCAAGTCCGGGGTCGGAGTCCATAGCATCATCAGGAGAGTTGGCTAATGAGGGTTGGTAAACATGAAATTTCGGTGGAGGCGCCGCCGTTTATTATTGCGGAAATGTCGGGGAATCATAACCATAATTTCGAGCGGGCGATGAAGATTGTTGAGGCGGCGGCAAGTTCCGGGGCTCAAGGCTTGAAACTGCAGACTTATACGGCGGATACGATTACGCTGGATTGTGATGCGCCGGATTTTGTGATTCAGGACAAAGGGAGTTTATGGGCGGGGCGCAAATTGCATGATTTATATACGCAAGCGCATACGCCTTGGGAATGGCATGCGCCGTTGTTTGAGCATGCGAGGAAGCTTGGGTTGGAGGTTTTTAGTTCGCCGTTTGATGAGAGTGCGGTGGATTTTTTGGAGGATTTGAATGTTCCGGCTTATAAAATCGCGAGTTTTGAATGCACACATCTGCCGTTGATTAAAAAGGCGGCATCGACCAAAAAGCCGATTATTATTTCTACCGGCCTCGCGACGGAGGAGGAAATTGGCGAGGCGATTGCGGCGGCACGGGATGGCGGGGCGAAGGATATTATGATTTTGAAATGCACTTCCGATTATCCGGCGCGGGCGGAGGATGCGAATTTGGTGACGATGGAGCATATGCGCAAAAAGTTCGGGGTGTTGGTCGGGTTGTCGGATCATACTTTGGGTGTGGATGTTTCGGTGCAGGCGGTGAAATATTATGGCGCGGTGGCGATTGAGAAGCATATCACGGTGAATCCGGAAGAGGGCGGCGTGGATTCAGCGTTTTCGCTGGGGCCGGAGGAATTAGGAAAATTAGTGGCGCAGACAATGAAAGCGCAGAAGCAGCGCGGTGCGTCTTCAGACAATAAAAATTCGCTGGCGCATGGGATTGTGCAATATGGCGGCACGGAGAAGGAGCAGAACTCCAAGGCATTCAGGCAATCGGTACAAGTTAGGAAGCCAGTGCGGGCTGGGGAAGTTTTGACGGCGGAGAATCTTACGATCAAACGGCCGGGTTATGGCTTGGCGCCGAAATATTATGGGCAGTTATTGGGTAAGAAAGCATTGCGGGATTTGCATGTTGGGGATAGGACTGATCTGGATATGGTTAACAAGGTTTAAGCTGCACTGGCTTAAAACCCACATTGCCTGCAAATATCGGCCTTAGATAAAGCTAATTCGGTGGAAAACTTGCCCATACAACTGGCATCAGGTTAACTCGTAATATCCTAATAAAGGCTTATATTTATGAAAAGGTCGTTCCTGTTTTTGACTGGGCCGCATAGCCCTCTCTTCGCTAAACTTGGTGAGCAATTAGTGGCGGAAGGCCATCGCGTTTTGCGGATTAATTTTACTTCCCAGGATAAGTTTTTTTGGGATGGGGAAAATACCGCGGATTATAAACATCCGGATACGGAATTTCCGGCTTATATCAGCAATGTGGCGCGGTTGCGTAAAATTACGGATTTGGTGATATTTGGGGATAGTTCATCATGGGTGAAAGCGGCGATGGAAGCGCTGAAGAACATGAAGATCCGCACTTATGTATTTGATAAAGGTTATTTTGGCGATAATTGGATTACCTTAGAGGATCGGATTTTTGGGAGCAAAACGGTGCTGCCGAAAGACCCGCGTTTTTATTTGCGGCAGCAGGAAGGGGCGAATATTCCGGTTAAGAAATTTGGCAATGTTGAGAGAGCGGCGAAGCTGCACCGGTTGCAGTTTAAGCTGTTTGGAAAAATGGTGGGGTTTCCGGCGGATAACAGTGCGACGCGCTCGAAACGGGTTAAGGTGGATGCGAAGTTGGATCGGGGGGAATATTTTTTGGCGGATTATAGTTTGAGCCGGAAGTCTTCTTTTGTGCGTAATTTTGCGGCTAATGCGCCGGAAGATGCGGTGTTAGTTTTTTATTCCAAGACGCCGCTTAGCCACATGCAATTGGCGAAGGCGCGGGAAATGGCGGGCAAATATAACGTCGCGGAGAGAATTGAGGTGATCGCGGGCAAGGCGTTCCGGCCGTTGGTGAAGAATGCCAAGGCGTATATTACTAATAGTAATCTGGATGCGCTGATTGCGTTGAAGAAAAATACGCCGGTGCTGGCGCTGGATAGTACGATTTATAATATTGAAGGGTTGACCAGCCGCTTGCCGTTGGCGGATTTTTGGAGCCGTGCAGGGGCGCCGGATACGCAGATTTTCCGTAAGTTCAAAAATTATGTGATTGAGAAAACGCAGATCAATGGTTGTTTTTATAACAAGCAGGGGATGGAGTTGGCGGTGACTGCAGCGCTGACGAAAATCCTTGGCCGCGAGGCAACTGCGGCGCAAAGGGAAGCTTTGGATATTAATTAGGCGCGAGACGCCGGACGCGGTCGCCGCTGGTGCTGACGAGATGTGCAAATGTGCATTTACTGAAATCCACATTTACTGAAATGTGCAAATGTGCAAATGTGGAAATGTGCTAATACTCGTTGTTGTATTATATGGGTTTTTTCTGCATTCTGTTCCTTTTTAATGATAATTACTAATTAGAAGGATCCACTAGCTAGTGGTAGTTCAAGTTGCACAGAGGTTTGTGTTTGCAGGGTTTAGCCCACATTGCTCCAGCATGGTACCCATAGCAATAACGGGGCTTTT
>JAYVPI010000006.1:0-9101 GCA_043757405.1 Alphaproteobacteria bacterium | reverse complement strand
TTAGCCGCAGCTGGGTGAGGGTCCTGCGGAACCGGCTACAGGCCTCGGTTACCGCGAACCCTCCTCCCAGCCTCCTCCCTGAGGGAGGAGGAGTTTTTACCGAGCCATGCAACAACGCCGCACAGCGCTCGCAATGACAAATTATGCTTCAAAACTTATGACTTATGACTTATGACTTCGGTTATGACCAAAATAATTGATGGAAAAGAAGAGGCGCTAAAAATTCAGGCGCTGGTGGCGAAGGAAATTGAGATTTCCGGGTTGAAGCCTGGTTTGACTGTGGTGCTGGTGGGAAATGATCCGGCATCTGAGGTTTATGTCCGTAATAAGGATAAGGCGGCAAAAGAAGTTGGGATTGATGCAAAAACTATAAACTTGGCGGTAGAGACTTCACAAAATGAACTGCTGGCGAAAATCGATGAACTGAATAACGACAAAAAAGTCCACGGGATTTTGGTGCAATTACCGTTGCCGGAACATATTGATGAGAAAGCGGTGATAAACGCGATTTCGCCGGATAAAGATGTTGATGGTTTTCACGTTATTAACGCTGGCCGCGCTTTTACGGGTCAGGATGCGCTGGTTCCTTGTACACCACTTGGGTGCATAATTTTATTAAAAAACATTCTTGGCGATTTGACTGGATTGAATGCGGTTGTAGTTGGGCGCAGCAACATTGTCGGCAAACCAATGGCGAATTTACTACTGGGCGAAAACTGCACCGTGACCATCGCCCATTCCAAAACCAAAGATTTACCCGAAGTCTGCCGCCGCGCGGATATCATTGTGGCTGCGGTAGGGAAACCAAAAATGATTACTGGTGATTGGGTGAAACAGGGCGCAGTTGTCATCGATGTCGGCATCAACCGCATTATGATTGACGGACAACCGAAATTGGTGGGCGATGTGGATTTCGAAAGCGCATCATTGAAAGCTGCCGCAATTACACCAGTGCCAGGCGGAGTGGGGCCAATGACAATTGCTTGTTTGCTCAAGAACACGCTGGAAGCGGCGAAGCGTTTAGAGTCCTAATGTTTAAAAATTTAAAGCTATATCATTACATAGGTGCTGCCGCTGTATCGATACTTTTAGCTTTTATAATAATGGACTCTCATGATAGCCGATTCGCACGGGAAAAAATCGAAACTGTAAAGGCACAAATTACAAGTGTAACCGGTTTCAAAACTCGCACATATCAATTTCAGTATTTCATGAATTCATTAAATGCTGAATCCTATGACTAAACTGTTTTTTCTTGGCTATTGGTATACGTCACCCCGCACTTGTTGCGGGGCCTATTGCAGATAATGGCGTTTGAAATGGATCCCGCAATAAATGCGGGATGACGGTTAAGTTAGTAGACTAAGCCGCCTTTTTGCCCTTCTTCGCTCCCAACATCTTCACCAAATATTTCCCGGTAACACTCTGTTTATTCGCCGCGACTTGTTCCGGTGTGCCGCTGGCGATGATTTTGCCGCCTTTGTGGCCGCCGCCTGGGCCTATGTCGATTACGTAATCTGCGGTTTTGATTACGTCGAGGTTATGCTCGATGGTGACGCAGGTGTTGCCGCCGTCGACTAAAGTATGCAGGACGCGCAGGAGTTTGGCGATATCGTCGGTGTGGAGGCCGGTGGTTGGTTCGTCCAATATATATAATGTCCGTCCTGTAGAGCGTTTGGAGAGTTCCTTGGCGAGTTTGATGCGCTGTGCTTCGCCGCCGGAGAGAGTCGTCGCGGATTGGCCGATGCGGATATAGCTCAAGCCGACTTCCATCAATGCGTCCAGCTTATCTTTTACCGAAGGATGGTTGACGAAGAATTTGGCGGCATCTTCGACTGTCATTTCCAAAACGTCGGAGATGCTCTTGTCTTTGTATTTCACTTCCAGAGTTTCGCGGTTATAGCGTTTGCCGTTGCAGGCGTCGCATTTGACATAGACATCAGGAAGGAAGTGCATTTCGATTTTCAACAATCCGTCGCCCTCGCAGGTTTCGCAGCGTCCGCCTTTGACGTTGAAACTGAAGCGCCCGGCTTTGTAGCCGCGGGCTTTGGATTCCGGCAATTCGGTATACCAATCACGGATTGGGCCGAATGCGCCGGTATAAGTGGCAGGGTTGGAGCGCGGGGTGCGGCCGATTGGGGATTGGTCGATTTCGATGATTTTATCGATGAATTCCAGGCCGGTGATGCTGTCATGTGCGCCCGGATTGTCATGCGCCCCGTTCAAGCGTTTGGCGACTGCTTTGTATAATGTATTGATGACCAGCGAAGATTTTCCGCCGCCGGAAACTCCGGTAACTGCGGTGAAAGTTCCGAGTGGAATTTCGCAGGAAATATTTTGCAGGTTATTACTGCGCGCGCCTTTGATTTTGATTGATTTACCTTTGTGGCCTTCGCGGCGGTTTTTCGGTACATCAATATATTTATCACCGCGCAAATATGCGGCAGTAGTGCTGGTTTTGTGCTTAGTGACTTCCGCTGGAGTGCCGTAAGCGACCACTTTGCCGCCATGTACGCCTGCGCCGGGGCCGATGTCGATTAAGTAATCAGCGGAGCGCATTGTGTCTTCATCATGTTCGACTACTAACACAGTATTGCCGAGGTTTTTTAAATTGCGGAGTGTGTCGAGGAGGCGGTTATTATCGGATTGGTGGAGGCCGATTGATGGCTCGTCCAATACATATAATACGCCCGACAAGCCGCTGCCGATTTGGCTGGCGAGGCGGATACGCTGGGATTCACCACCGGATAAGGTTCCGGCTTCGCGGGCTAGCGTCAAATAATCGAGGCCGACATTTCGCAGGAAGCCCAGGCGTTCGCAGATTTCTTTTAAAACGCGCTCGGCGATTTGGTTGTCTTTTTTATTGAGTTTTTTAGGCAGGTTGCCAAACCATTCGACAGCGGCGTCAATTGAGAATTCGGTGACCTGGCCGATATTGAGTTCACCGACTTTGATACAGAGTGATTCCGCTTTAAGGCGGTGACCGCTGCAGGCACTGCATTTTTGGTAGTTTTGATATTTACCGATTTCATCCGCCGACCATTGGCTTTGCGTCTCCTTGAAGCGGCGCACCATGTTTGGTATAACGCCCTCAAAAGCTTTGGTGATGGAATTGACGCGGGCATTTTCATCATAAGTGAAGATGATTTTTTCGCCGCCGGAACCATATAAGATTACATTGCGCAATTTCTCCGGTAATTCTTCCCAGGCTTTGTGGATGCTGGCTTTGTAATGTTTGACGATGCTCTCTAAAGTCTGGCGGTAGAAGCGGCTGGTGGATGATGACCACGGGGCAATGGCGCCCTCATAGACGCTTTTAGTATGGTCGGGGACGACCAATGATGGGTCGAAATATATCTCGGTTCCCAAACCGTCACATTCCTGGCAAGCGCCGAATGGGGAGTTGAAAGAGAACATACGCGGCTCTATTTCGCCGATGGAAAAGCCACTGATCGGGCAGGAGAGATGTTCAGAGAAGATCAATCTCTGATCCTTCTTATATACAATCACGTCATCCTGCGGCTTGACCGCAGGATCTTTCGAGGGTTTCTGCGGTCGAGCCGCAGAATGACGTGGTTGAGAAATATCAGCAGCAAATTCCGCGAACATCATGCCTTCGCCTTGTTTCAGCGCCGTTTCGACTGAATCAGCGAGGCGGGTTCTTATGTCTTCTTTCACCACAATCCGGTCGACGACGATTTCGATATTGTGTTTTTTGTTTTTGTCGATGCTGGGGAGTTCATTAGCCTCATAAGTGCTGCCATCCACCATTACGCGTTGGAAACCGCTTTTAATTGCGTGCTGCATTTCTTTGAGGAATGTACCTTTCTGCCCGCGCGCGATTGGGGCGAGGATTAATAATTTCGAGCCTTCCGGCAACGCCAGGATGCGGTCAACAATTTCCGATGCGGTTTGGCTTTGGATCGGGAGGCCGGTGGCCGGTGAATAGGCGACGCCGATACGCGCCCATAACAAACGCATATAATCATATACTTCAGTGACCGTGCCGACAGTGGAGCGCGGGTTGCGGGAAGTGGTTTTTTGTTCAATGGCAATTGCCGGTGATAGACCGGTGATATATTCAACATCCGGTTTGTCCTGTAATTGCAGGAATTGGCGGGCATAAGCACTCAAAGATTCAACATAGCGGCGCTGGCCCTCGGCATAGATTGTATCAAAGGCGAGGCTGGATTTGCCGCTGCCTGATAAACCCGTGATTACAACCAGTTGGTTGCGCGGGATATCAATGTCTATGTTCTTGAGGTTGTGTTCTTTAGCGCCCTTGACGGAGATGAATTCGGTTTCCATGTTTTTCCTGGTTGCGTAGTTACGTAGTTGCATAGTTACGTGGTTGTAAATCGCAAAAAAACCATGCAACTATGCAACTACGTAACTATACAACTAATAAAGTGCTTGCACTTAGCACATATGCCACTAAATTATCCATATAATAATGAACAGTGGGTAATACAATGGCTGGTGGAACGGTAAATAAGGTAATATTAATCGGTAATCTGGGCAAAGATCCGGAAATTCGCACAACTCAGGACGGGCGTGAGATTGCCAACCTTACATTGGCAACTTCCGAAAGCTGGACCGACAAAAACTCCGGCGAGCGCAAGGAAAAAACCGAATGGCACCGCGTTGCTATTTTTAATCCGGGCTTAGTTGGGTTGACCAAAAAATACCTGCACAAAGGCTCAAAAGTCTTCATCGAAGGCCAATTGCAAACCCGCAAATGGCAGGATAACTCCGGTCAGGATCGGTATACAACGGAAGTTGTGATCCAAGGCTACAACGGCGCTTTAACTTTCCTCGACGGCAATCGCGGCGGCGCACAAGGCGGTGCGTCCAACGATAGTGAAGGCGGTGGTTCAAACTACAAATCCAACGCTCCTCGTAATTCAGGCGGCGGACAGCAGGAAAATGCGAATAACGACTTCGCGGTAGAACTGGATGATGAGATTCCGTTTTAGTTAGGTAATTTGAATAAAAAAAGGTCGCTTTTTGCGGCCTTTTTTATTGCTTAAATATAGGTGGTGGTTTAAAACTGGGGTTTATGACAACTATTGAAAATATAAGACAGAAGCGGGAAAGTATTTTAAGTCTCGCACGTCAGTACGGCGTCAGAAATTTGCGTGTTTTCGGTTCTGTTGCGCGGGGTGAGGATACCGAAAAAAGTGATGTTGATTTCCTAGTTGATTCAATTGAACTGCAAAATGGCTTTGAGCGTTTGAATTTAATGCGTGACCTTGAAACCATGCTTGGAAAGAAAGTTGAAGTCTGTGTGCAGGAAAATCTTCATTGGTATATAAAAGACAAAATTATTGCCGAGGCCAAGCCTGTATGAGTAAAGACCCGCTATTATATATTATCCATATCAGCGAAGCGATGGATAGGGTGCTTAAGGCTATTGCCAGAAGTCCAAATATTTTTTTCGATGATGTGGACATACAAAATGCCGTCTACAGATATTTTGAGATAATCGGCGAAGCCGCTGGCAGATTGCCGCAGAATTTTAAAGATAAACATCCGCATATAAATTGGCAAGGAATGAAAGATATGCGCAATATAATTATTCATCAGTACGATGGGGTTGATCCAAATACTGTATGGAAAGTTATACAAAATACTTTAACTTTCGATAATGAGCTGATAAAAAAACTTCTTAAAGATTCAGGAATTATATGACCGAGCAAAACACCGCTGAAATCCTCCCAATTACCATCGAAAAAGAGATGAAATCTTCTTATCTCGATTATGCGATGTCGGTTATCGTCAGCCGTGCGATTCCTGATGTTCGGGATGGTTTGAAGCCGGTTCAGCGGCGGATTTTGTTCTCGATGCATGAGGCGGGAATTTCGTATAACCGCTCATATAAGAAATCCGCGCGTATCGTCGGTGACGTAATGGGTAAATACCACCCGCATGGCGATTCGGCGATTTATGAGACTTTGGTCCGCATGGCGCAGGATTTTTCGATGCGCGAAATGCTCATCGACGGGCAGGGTAACTTTGGTTCGATGGACGGTGATTCCGCCGCCGCGATGCGTTATACAGAGTCGCGCCTGGCGAAAATCTCGCATAATCTGCTTAATGATTTGGACAAGGAAACTGTTGATTTCCGCCCGAATTATGATGGCCAGGAAAATGAGCCATCGGTTCTTCCGGCTGAGTTCCCGAATTTGCTCGTCAATGGTTCCGGCGGTATCGCGGTTGGTATGGCGACAAATATTCCCCCGCATAACTTGGGTGAAGTTATCGATGCGGCATGTTTGCTGATCGACAACCCGGAAACTACGATTGATGAAATTGCCAATGTTATCCCCGGCCCTGATTTCCCGACCGGCGGCAGCATCCTTGGCCGCATGGGCGCACGTTCTGGCGTGGCGACCGGCCGTGGCTCTGTAATTATCCGCGCTAAAGCGCATTTTGAAAAAATCGGCAATCGCGATGCAGTTATCTTCACGGAAATGCCATATCAATCCAACAAAGTTCGTATCCAGGAACGTATCGGCGAATTGTCGCGTGAGAAAAAATTGGAAGGCATCGCCGAGATGCGCGATGAGTCGAACAAGGACGGCGTGCGTCTTGTTATTGAGTGCAAAAAAGATGTGATTCCGGATGTCGTCTTGAACCAATTATATCATATGACGCCGCTGCAAAGCTCGTTCGGCGTTAATATGCTTGCGCTCGATGGCGGCCGCCCGCGCGTGATGAATGTCAAAGACGTATTGCAGGCATTTATCGCTTTCCGCGAAGAAGTTATCACCCGCCGCACTAATTTCCTCCTCACCAAAGCCCGCGACCGCGCACATGTATTGATCGGATTGGCGATTGCGGTGGCGAATATTGATGAAGTCATCAAAATCATCCGCGCCTCCAAAGACGCCAATGAAGCACGTGAAGCTTTGTTGTTGAAAGACTGGCCGGCGGCGGATGTTGAGGCTTTGATCAAATTGGTTGATGAAGTCGGCAATGACAGCGTCAATGGCCGTGTAAAATTCACTGATTTACAAGCCCGCGCGATTCTGGAAATGAAACTTTCCCGCCTTACCGGTTTGGAAAAAGCGAAAATCGATGCGGAATTGCAGGAATTGGCGGTGGAAATCAAAGACCATTTAGAAACTCTCGGCAATCGCAGCAAACTTTATGGAATTTTGCGCACTGAGCTGGTGGCGATCCGCGAAGAATTCGCGACCCCGCGCCGCACTATCATTGAAGACAGCGAATTCGAACAGGATATCGAAGACCTGATCCAGAAAGAAGATATGGTGGTGACGGTGACGCAGCGCGGTTATATCAAGCGCGTGGCGCTCAGCATCTATAAGGCGCAACGCCGCGGCGGTAAAGGCCGTGCGGGAATTACGATGCGCGATGATGAAGATGTGGCGCGTAAGATTTTCGTCGCCAATACGCATTCGCCGCTGTTGTTCTTCTCCACGAAGGGTCTGGTATATTCGACCAAAGTTTACCAATTGCCGATCGGCACGCCGACTTCGCATGGCAAGGCGCTAGTCAATATTTTCCCGCTGGGTGAGGGTGAATTGATCACAAATATCATGACCATGCCGGAAGATAAGGCGAAATGGGCGGAGATGAATATTATTTTCGCGACAACTACCGGCAACGTTCGCCGCAACGACCTCACCGACTTCCAGGACATCCGCAAAAACGGCAAAATCGCGATGAAGTTGGAAGAAGCGGGTGAGAAGCTGGTGGGCGTGCGTCCATGTAAAGCCAGTGACCATATTTTGCTTGCTGCGAAATCTGGCCAGGCAGTGCGCTTTCCGGTTGAAGGTATCCGTGTATTCAAATCGCGTAATTCTACAGGTGTTCGCGGTATGCGTTTGAAAGATAAGGATGAATTGGTTTCAATTTCAATTCTCCACGGCGCCGAATCCAGCTCTGAAGACCGCGATAAATTCCTCAAAATTCCTGAAGAACTGCGCATGAAAATCGCCAAAGATACAACGGCAGTTTCTAAGGTTAATGCGGAAATCAAAACCGCGCTTAGCGAAGAAAAAATCATTACCTTATCACAAGGCGAGGAATTCATCCTCACCGTTACCCGCAACGGTTTCGGTAAACGCTCAAGCGCCTATGAATACCGCGTCACCAACCGCGGCGGCTCGGGCATCGTCAATATCGTCACCAGTGAACGCAACGGCGAAGTTGCCGCCAGCTTCCCGGTCGGCGAAAACGACCAGATTTTGATGGTCACAGACAGGGGCAAACTCATCCGCACCAACGTCCGCGACATCCGCATCGCAGGCCGCGCCACGCAAGGCGTAACCATCCTCAAAACCGCAGAAAGCGAGCAGGTTGTCTCGGCAACACGGATCCAGGAAGTTGAGGGGGCTTCTGAAGAAGAAAATATAGATGAGAATGTTACAGGACAGGATGAACAGCCTGCTGTATCTGAATAAATTTAGAAAATAATTGCAATAAATACTATCGGACTTAATTTAAAGGAAATAAAACAGGGGCTAAAATGTTTTTCAAAAAGAAGCTGAAAGAAGCAAGTGATGCGTTTTTTAAACCTAAGGCGGTAGTGCCACAGGGATCGCCGGAAGCTAAGAAATCACCGGCGCTGACCACTAAAATCGGGGTTTACCCGGGGACGTTTGACCCGATCACCAAGGGCCATGTCGACCTCATCGAGCGCTCGCTGATGCTGGTGCATGATCTGGTTATCGCGGTGGTGGAAGATTCGACCAGCAACAAGAACCCGATTTTCTCGACTGAAAAGCGGATTGCGCTGGTGAAAAAAGATATCGCGCATCTTGACCAATCGCGGATTCAGGTAATTGCGTTTGACGGTTTGTTAATCGATTTCGCCCGCGAAAACGGCGCGACGCGGATTATCCGTGGGATCCGTGCGGTTTCGGATTTTGAATATGAGCTGCAAATGGCGTTCATGAACAAGCGCCTGGCGCCGGATATTGCGACGGTTTTCCTTCCGGCTTCGGAAGATACGCAGTTTATTTCATCCTCGCTGGTGAAGGATATTGCACGGCTGAAAGGCGATGTTTCCCAGTTCGTCTCGGAAAATGTCCGCCGCGAAATGATGATTTATTATAATTCGACGATTAACCGCT
>JAYVPI010000005.1:0-176140 GCA_043757405.1 Alphaproteobacteria bacterium | reverse complement strand
GGGATCGAACTACAGTGTCACTTATGTCAGTGCGAATTTGGGTATCACTGCAGCGCCGCTGACTATTACTGCGGCGGCAAAAACCAAAGTCTATGGCGATACCGACCCAACATTGACTTATACATATAGCAGCCTGGCCAATAGCGATACTTCCTCTGTATTTACAGGAGCATTATCACGTACGGCAGGTGAAAATGTTGGCAATTACGCTATCAACCAGGGTACTGTATCCGCAGGTAGTAACTATACTATTAGTTATGTCAGCAATTCCCTGACAGTTAATGCTGCACCGCTTACTGTTACTGCGGCGGCAAAAACCAAAGTCTATGGCGGCTCTGATCCAGCGCTCACCTATACTTATAGCAGCCTTGCAAACAGTGATACTTCTTCCATCTTCACCGGTGCGTTATCTAGAACTGCCGGAGAAAATGTGGGATCTTATGCGATCAACCAAAATACATTATCCGCCGGATCGAATTATACAGTTACATATGTCAGTGCGAATTTGGGTATTACCGCGGCGCCACTCACAGTCACCGCAGCGGCAAAATCTAAAACTTATGGCGCATCTGACCCTGCGCTTACTTACACATATTCCGCATTGGCGAATAGTGATACGGCATCCGTATTTAGCGGCTCATTATCACGTACTGCAGGCGAGAACGCGGGGACTTATGCGATCAACCAAAATACTGTTACCGCCGGTTCAAACTATACGATCACTTATGCCGGTAATAACCTTACTATCGATCCAGCCTCATTAACTGTCACCGCAACGGCAAAATCAAAAACCTATGGCGGATCCGATCCAGCGCTCACCTATACTTATGGCGCCCTTTTCAACGGCGATACATCCAGTGTCTTCAGTGGCGCATTATCACGCATTGCGGGTGAAAATGCTGGAACTTATGCCATCAACCAAAATACATTATCCGCAGGCTCAAATTACAGCGTCACCTATGTTAGCGCCAATCTGGGCATTACCGCCGCGCCCCTCACTATTACCGCGGCGGCGAAATCCAAAACTTATGGCGGTTCTGATCCGGCGCTCACCTATAGTTACAGCAGTCTCGTTAATGGTGATACGTCATCAGTTCTCAGCGGCTCCCTCTCCCGTACTGCCGGTGAAAATGCCGGAACTTATGCGATTAACCAGAATACTGTCACCGCTGGCGGTAATTATGCGATCACTTATGTCGGCAGCAATCTTACAATCGATCCGGCCTCATTAACAGTCAGCGCCTCTACCAAATCCAAAACATATGGCGGGGTTGATCCGGCGCTTACCTATACATATTCCGGCCTCACCAATGGCGATGTGACGGCAAGCTTTACCGGCGCCCTCTCGCGTGCGGCGGGTGAAAATGCCACTTCATATGCAATCGGCCAAAATACTCTTGCCTCTACCGGCAACTATACAATCAGTACCTTCAACGCCGGTACATTTACGATTGATCCGGCGGCGCTGACAATAACTGCGGCGGCGAAAACCAAAGTTTATGGCGCGGCTGATCCGGCGCTCACCTATACTTATGGCGGATTGGTGAATAGTGATACCTCAGCTGTCTTCTCCGGTGCGCTTTCCCGTGCTGGCGGTAGCAATGCCGGTTCTTATGCGATTAATCAGGGCACGCTTTCCGGCGGCGGCAATTATTCAATCACTTATAACAGCGCGAATCTGGATATTACGGCAGCGGCGCTCACAATCACCGCCAGCGACAAAACAAAAATTTATGGCGATAGCAATCCATCGCTTACCCTTGCATTTACCGGCCTGGTAAATGGGGATAGTTCAAGCGTGTTTAGCGGTTATAGCCTGGGCACGGCAGCGGACACGGCGAGCAATATTGGCAGTTATGCAATTAGCCTTAGCGGCGGCACTGCCGGCAATTATACTATCACCCGCAACAATGGCACATTATCGGTTACTCCGGCTCCGCTTACAATCCGGGCGGATAATAAAATTAAGATTTTTGATGATATTAATCCGCTATACACTGTCACATATACAGGTTTCAAAAACAGCGATAATGCCGGGTCTTTGAGCGGGTTGTCGGTTTCCAGCGCGGCCGTTACCCATTCACCTATTGGTGATTATGCCATCATTGCTGCGGGCGCTACTTCTTCAAATTATAATATCACTTTCGTAGATGGTATATTGAATATCAACCTGATCGGTTATGTGCCGCCAGTGGTTATCCCGCCAAGCGTCAGCCGCGTTTCGCAGGCGCCGCAAATTACTTTTTATAATAATCCAATCACCAATCCGATAATGTCTATCAGTACTAATAACGGCGTTCCTATTATCATTAATAATACTGCCTATAATGATTCGGGGCCGGATAATATTGGGACTAATATAGGCAGCCCGGCTTATGAAGGATTCTTCAACCCTGAGGATAGTGATTCAATGAATCCTGGAAGCGGTTTTTATATTCAGAGACCCTTTGAGGACCTGTTCACCACATATGAATCAGAGAACCAGAAGGTTTTATACGGCCTGCTGGAACTGAGCCCTAGTTTGGTGGCGATTTTGAATAACAAATCTTTGTAAATTTATAGTTCGTTATTGACGATTAACGAACATAATTTGCACCTGTTAATCAATAGCATTTTAGTTGTGATTATTTAATAATAACAGCGTTTTAACCATGTATTGTTTAATTACTTGAGTTTAGCTCGTTATATGCTATCCCTGCTTTTCGCTGAATTAAAAAGGGTTAGTTATGAAGAGAATAGCTTTTGTAAGCTTAATGGCAGTTTCTGCGCTTGTATTACCTGCAACCGCCCATGCAATTGAGGTCCCGGGCAGTGCCGATTCGGGGAGGATCCAACAAAAATACAGCGGAGAAAAACCGCAAATTTTATCTACCGATAAACCTTTGATACAAAACCAGCAGGAAACTGCTGATTTGAAAAATGCCGGTGAGATCAGTTTTGTACTTGGTTCAGTACACTTGGAAGGCAACACAGTTTTCAGCAAAGATGAATTAGCAAAATTTTATGCCGACAAAATCGGCAAGAAAGTGACTCTGGCGGATATGTATGCCGTGCGTGACGAAATCACAAAATATTATCGCGAGAAAGGTTATGTACTTTCACGTGCAGTTGTTCCGGCGCAAAAACTGGGCAAAGGAAATGCTGATTTCAAAATCAGGATTGTTGAAGGCTATATTAATAGCGTAACCATTCAGGGCGAATTCAAAGGTGACCGCGATATCCTCAATAATTATATCGAGAAAATCAAAAAAGCCGGGCCGTTGAATTCAAACGACCTGGAAAGATATTTGCTCCTCATCAACGATTTGGCTGGAACCACTGCAAATGCAGTGTTGAAAGCGGCTCCTGGCAAGGGCAATACCGGCGCCAGCGACCTGGTGATTACTACTGACCATGATTATGTAAACGGATTAGCCAGCTTTGATAATTCGGGCACCAAATATATCGGCAGGCATTTATTCTCGGCTGAAGCCAACCTCAATTCCGCACTTGGGCTTTCTGAAAAAATCTCAGCGCGGGGGATTCTTTCAGCTAATACTAATGAGTTGAAATTCGGGGATATCGCTTATCAAATGCCAATCGGTTATGAAGGCACAAAATTTAAAATCCTCGCCGGACATACAATCACACATCCTGGTTCGACTTTGAGAGGTTTGGGCCTTGAAGGCACGACCGATTTGTTTGAGTTAACCCTCACCCATCCATTTATTCGTAGCCGTAAGGAAAACTTGAGCGGTCGAGTATTGTTCGATATCAAAAACACTAATACCGATGCTGATGAAATCAATTTATATGATGATAAAACCCGCACTATGACTTTGGGTGGTACATATGACTTGGCGGATAGCTGGAACGGCGTCAACCTGGTTGATATCTCCGGTACGCAAGGTTTCGATATTCTTGATGCTACTGATAACAACAATGCCAGATCACGCGCTAATGGCAGCACGGTGTTTACCAAATTCAACTTCCAAGCTTCGCGCTTGCAAACTATTTCCGGCCCGTTGGGTGTATTGTTTGCGGCCAGCGGCCAATATTCGTTTGATCCACTTTTGGCAGGTGACGAATTCGGCATTGGCGGTGTGGATTTCGGACGCGGCTATGATTTCTCTGAAATCACCGGCGACCAAGGACTTGATGGCAAAATCGAGATCCAATACGGTATCGACGTTGATTCAAGCATCCTAAACAGCCTCCAGCTTTATACGTTTTACGACGCTGGCGCGGTATGGCAACGGGCCCAATTGGCAGGTGAAAAGGGCAAAAGCAGCCTTACTTCGGTGGGCCTGGGCACGCGGTTCAACCTGTTCAATACTGCTTCAGGATATGTGGAACTGGCTAAGCCTTTGACACGTAAAATAGCTTCTGAAGGGGATGATGCCATACAAATCGATTTCGGCATCAGCTACCTGTTTTAACCACAAGCGGAATATTTGTCTTATAAGCAAAAATAAAGCTTGTAGTTGAGGGGCAAATAGGTTAACACTTCGTTAACAAATGCCAAAATCTGGCTACAAACACTAAATTCTACGTTGTGCTTTTTGGGAAGAAAGCATGATGGTAAATATGGGGAAAAAGGGTAACAAAATGTCTGGGAATTCTAGAAATAAATTTCTGTCTTTAAAGAAACTTCATGTCACATCGGCAATTGCCCTGGCGGCAGTGTTTGCCCCCGCTTCTGCGGCGATGGCTGATGTAGTTATTGGTACTTTTACCAATGGTAGCGGTACTTTCACCCAGGAAGAAAACAAGACAACTATAACTGTCCATACTACTAATTCGATTGCTGAATTCAAGGACTATAACATTTTAGACGGCCAAGAAGTTCATTATGAACATGACGCGAATATCGGCCATTCTAAAAACTTGAGCCGTGTTACCGGCGGCAATGCTTCTTCCATCATGGGAAGGCTCACTTCCACGGATGTCGATGTTTACCTCATCAATCCCAACGGCGTAATCTTCGGTAACGGTTCTGCAGTCGATGTTCCTAATCTAGTCGTTTCCACTTCTGATATTTCAAACGCGAATTTCCAAGCTGGTAATTATAAATTCGACGTTAAAGGCAAAGCCGGCGCAAAAATCATCAATAACGGTTCGATTACCGTTTCTGAGGGCGGCTTAGCGGCGTTTGTGGCCCCTGGCGTGGAAAATAATGGGATTATCGTTGCCCGCAAAGGCAAAGTCGCACTCGCAGGCGGTGATGAATTCACGCTTGATATGTATGGCGACAAACTCGTCAACTTCGCAGTTAGTAATGATGAGAAAGAACGCCTGGTAAAACAATCAGGCAAAATCGCGGCAGATGGCGGCGTTGTTCTTTTGACAGTTCAAGACGCTAATAAAGTTGTTAGCAACGTGGTCAATTTGAGCGGCGTTATAGAAGCGAAAAGCGTTACGGTTGAAGGCGACCAAATTATTCTTGGCGGTGAAAATAAAATCCGCTCCAATGGCGGAAAAGTTACTGTTATCGCAAAAAGCAAATTGGTTGCTGATGGCAAAATTACAAATAAAGGTGGCTTCGTTGAGACTTCTGCCAAGGAAATTTCCTTTGGTGATAAATTAAGAGTTGAAACGGCGGGCGGCACAAACAAGGGCCAGTGGCTAATCGATCCTACCAATTTCACGGTTGATGATAGCGTAGTTGCCACGCCCAACCACATGAATAATGCCGACCTTGCGCTTCAATTGGCAAGTAATGATATTACCATTCTTACCGGCGCTTCTGGCTTAGAGGCGGGCGATATCAACATTAATAATGATGTTATAAAAACTTCCGGCGCTACACATAGTTTAACTTTGAGCGCCCATAATGATATTAACCTGAAAAGCGGGGTTATGCTCGGCTCAACTAATAATGGCTTGAATGTAATTTTGAAAGCCGACCACGACGTAAATCTGGATGGCACAATCCAAACGAATGGCGGCAATTTAACCTCCACCAACCGCACCGGTGGCAACAGCAATGCTTTCACCAATAATAGTGCAATTAATACTAACGGCGGAAATATCTCGGTCAAAGCCAATGCTATAGCAGTTTATGCTGACTTAACTGCAAATGCAGGCAGCGTGGATCTTGCTACCGGCAGCAGCGGCCATGTTGACCTTGATGCGAAAATCATTTCCGACAATATTCACGGCGATACAAATACGGTTAACATCATCAGCAATAAAGCGCTTATCCAGCAAGGTATTGACCTTGTCAATGCCGGCGGTGATGTGAATGTTAATTACGATACTTATGACGAAGCGCTTTATATTGATAAAGACCTTCACTTGAAAGGAACGGGCGAAGCAAGGTCAATTATAAAACCTACAGATTATTCCAAACTCAAAAATAAATTCGCCAGCAGTTATGACGGCAATGAAATCAACGTGCTGATTGTCATGGTGCAAAACGCCAATGTTGATATTTCCAATATCGAGGTTGATGGTTCCGGCGTTCAGAGCGGTTATGCTGGTAATGAGCGCGCGGTAGGTTTTGGTTATGACAATTCCGGCGGCACGCTTGACCACGTAAATACCCACGATAATTTTGATGACGGCTTAGGCCGCGGCATTAGCATTTTTGCTGATTCAAACTCCACGAAACAAATAGTTAGTGAAGGTGGTGATGGAGAGGGCGACGGAGACGGAAACACTGATAATCCTGAATTTAGAGAAGTTGACTTCCCTACTTTGTATACAACTGTCGAATCAGCAGATGTGGCGCATGATTTTAACGTCTATAACTCATCAGTCACCGATTACCAAGGCAAAGGAATTAACGCCAATGGTGACTTGCTGACAGCGCATATCGGTAAAGCTGATAATGGTAACTTTGTCGACGGTAAAGCTATTAGTAGCTCGCAACAAGGTATAGAAATTTCACGCGGCACGCATGGCACTGTGAACAGCAACTTTGTGGTTGGCAATACCTCCACTACATCATCAGAAATTTTGCTCTACAAAGCGGCGGACGGTTCCGAAGTATCTAATAACAACCTGACCGGCAACTCTAACTATGGTTATGATGACAAGGGTGATTACGGCATAAATGTTCAGGATACTGAAGCGGCGCTGGTTAAGGAAAACCAGGTTTCCGCGCACAGGGCTGGTATTAATATCGAAAATAGCAATAACGCTTTAATTCTGGGGAATACCGCTTATAGCAATAGCGGCAGTATAATTGTGATCAACTCCACAGGCGCGAAAGTTGACAATAGTGGCAATGTAGTTACTGATATTTCAAAAAGCATAGTCGGCATTTTGATTTCCGGTTCAGACGGCGCAACTATCGCTAACGCCAATATCCATAATAACTTTAACGGCATTCATATTGCCGGCAGCAATGACGCCACTATTACCGGCAACAATATCAACAACAATATTACCAACGGCATTGTCGCCAACCAGAGCGATAACCTGCGAATTACCGGTGGGAATAAAATCAGCGGCAATAGTGTCGGGGTTTACCTTCAGTTGGTGACTAATTCACTAATTGACGATGCGGTGTTTACCGGCAATACCAATAGCGGTGTTTACGCTACTGATTCAACTAATAACCTGCATATCACTAATTCCAAATTTACAGATAATGGCGCCGATCCATTTGGCCAAAGGGCGATTTTCCTCAATTATGGATCTAATGATGCGCGTATTTCTAATGTCAGCATCACTAACTCGCCATATGGAATCGTCGTTGCCAATAACTCGCATGGATTGGTAATTGATAAAACCAGCGTCACCGGCGGAATTACCGGATTATATGTTTCCGGCACGGGTTCCGATGCCGCTTTCTCTGGCACCGACAACTCCTTTAGCGGCCAATCAAACCAATATATCGACTTGAAAGATAACGCGATGTTTGGCGAAGTTATAGATGTTTCCAAGGTCAAATTTGATGGTGTGGTTGCTGGCACATCTACCGATGCGCAAAGCTTCGTGATTGAAGATAAAATCAACCACAAAATGGATGATAACAATGTCGGCCTGGCGATGTGGAGAGATAAAAACCTATTCGCAACGCTCAATAACCGCGGCATCCAGGCTGGTATCGATATCGCTTCCGATGGCTGGACGGTTAATATAGACAAAGGCACTTTCCACGAAAATCTATACTTGGACAAAGCCGTAAACCTTCTTGGCCGCGGCAGCACAAAAACTATTGTTGATGGCGGATATGACACTGCACTCACTATCTACAGTAATGCTGATTTCGATGTGAACGGAATCAACTTCGTTACCGACACCGGTATTAGCGAAGGCGAAGAAGGTTCTGATGGTGCGCCATATGCTATTTTGGTTGACGGTTCGCATTTTGAATTCGGCCAGATTGATTTCCCTGGGGAAACAAAAAGTTTTGTGCCTTTCATTATCGGCTCAATCGTAAACGGCCCGCTTAATGTTGATTTCAACGATATTTTGGTAAGCGGCAACCAGCTTGATTCGGGAATTAAATTCCGCAATGCAACCACGGTTGACGGTGTAGAAGTCCATGATGTCGTATTGGCGAGCAATGCGCCGAATGGCTGGACGTTTGAGAATGTCAGCGGCGGCGACCCGACCGATGTTTTGAGCCCGGGCGATATGGATTTTGATAATACTGTGTTCAACCACACATATTCCGTTGCGGATATCCACTTGATTGAAACTATCATGGACGGTGACGCAAGCGGTGCCACATTCGTCGATGACGGCGGCAGCCAGCAGGCGCGTGAAGACCGCGTCATCCACAATATCGACTCTCCGCCTTTGGGGACTATCTTCTTCGCCGCCAACGCCGCCGCTAGCAGCAGCGCAGGCGCGAATATCGGCAACCTGGCGGCGGATATCGCCAACCGTACGGATCTCGGAGATGAATATTACCACCCGGTATCGGTAATCGGTAAAATCAATGACAGGCCGTCACTGGTTGCGCCGCTTGCAGCTGTTTTCAACACGGCGTTAAACGGTAAAGTTGATATCAGCGGCGGCGGTATCAATATCGCCGGTAAATCAGTCGCTCAATTGGCGGGGCTCGCCCCGGCAGCTGGTGACGGCACTAACACCGGCGACCTTAACAATCTTGAGCCATCTTCCGGCCCGGGCACTGGCGCAGGCGGTTTCACCACTGCCGGCTGTACGGTTAATTATACCAACAACTTCCTCGCTGATAATATCGGAGAAGTAACCGGCGCCTGCCAATAATTGGCCATGAATAGATACGTGGCTGTATCCTTTCATAAAAGGGTACGGCCTATTCTATTTCTTCTCTCTATAATCTTTCTCTTGAAATCTAATCCCAGTATGCTACTTAAGCTCGACTTTAAAAATGCCCTTATAGCGGGGGTGTAGCTCAGTTGGTTAGAGCGCCTGCCTGTCACGCAGGAGGCCGCGGGTTCGAGTCCCGTCACTCCCGCCAGTTTTTCTCATAGTTTTCAATAGATTGCTTAAATTGACTTGTGGGTAAATGATATCGCCATATTTAGCAAGCTTTCATCATTCCTCTACGCCTTAGCAAATAGCATGGGCAACGTCGCTTTAATAGAATGTTACTTACCTATGCTAATATCATGATCAGGATAATATATATGCATGGTATTATTATAGGGAGCACCCCATTGATAATATGGCGGACCAGCAACAATGTTGCACGGATAAGTTCCGGTTGTATCACATATAGGATAACTAGGCGGAGTACTCTCTATAGAAGAATGAACGAAAGTTGAATTTTCTATAGGGTCGCTTTCTTGAAGTTGCCATAAATGAAAATATGGTGTGGCAGCGCCTGTAGTAGCTAAACAAAAACGATTTTTGGTAGTAGCATTGGTCAGTCCGGAACAGGTAACGATGTATCCCTTGCTATTAGAAGGTGGAACAGTTCCACCAGTGTAAGATGGCAATCCGCCATCAGTAGAGGCGGCCATACTAAAAGTTCTAACTGCAGCACCGCCATTAACTCCGGCGAAGGTAGCAGTACCAGTTCCAATAAAACAGCTGGGACTAGGGCCAGTTGTTGCGTTAAGTGTTCCTAGAGTGCAATCTTGTAAACTAAAAAGATTAAATTTGGTATCATCCCTAAAATGCAATACGCATGAAAACTTGTCAGTTTGAGTAGTTGATTCAAAACATTCTATTGGAGCTGTATAATAGTATGCTTCGCTTTTTTGAGTCCCGTTATAATAAGCTGCATCTATAAGTGTAAAATCTCCGGCGCCATTAACGCCAGAAGATGCATTTGGAACCCACCTATACACACCAAACGTATAGGTACTGAAAGCGGCGCCGTAATAATACCCAAATTCTGCCACACATAAGACTTTACCGGTCATGCCATAACAATCAAGATTAGATATCCACGGACTCCCGACATTGGCCATCCCCCCGGCGCTAGCCCCTGCGCTGACTGGAAATGGGCTAGTTTTATTACTTGTATTCCAAGGAGTTATAATTGCCGAACCTGGACCGCTACCAACTGCACCACCAGAGGTAACATTTTCAATGCGGAGTGTTATTAAATAACCGCCAGCCGATGAATATATTGTGCACAGAGCCTCATCGGGAACTGGTGTAACCACAGTGATGGGAGTGCTTATAGTATAGGTACCAGTCGCCATTAAGTTTAATGAACCTTGCCTGTATAAAATGCCAGACACTGTCCCCACATAAACTGTCCAGCCGGAGGCAGAGGCATTGGCAGCAGGGGCATTAATTACCAAAGCATTGCCATCTGTTATGTAAGCAACTTCAGGACTTGGAAAGCTTTCTTGGCCGTTAATAGTATAAGTAGTTTTTACATAATAAGTACCCGCCGGCAGCGTCCCGCCTACGCCCAAACTAAGAGAGGGCGCAGAAATTGGGCCAGCAGATCTTTTTTCTTTTGCACAACTCGAACGGCCATACGTTGGATACAAACCAACTTGGCTGTAAGCGGATTTCTTAAGCATAGTAATCGTAACTGGCGTGGTAGAATAGTCTACCCTAAAAATATCGTAATTAGTTGTCCCTCCACCCCCATCATTATTAGCAATGCATATAGAGCTTTGCGTAGATTGTATTGCACCGCAAGATAACGCATAATATGGAGTTGAAACGCTGTTAGTGGCCGGGGCAGTTAAGGTACCTGATTTATAACCATTCACAACATCTTTGGGGTCAATTTTAAAAGCCATTATCTCACCTTGACCTGGTAAGTTATACCCAGCCATGACACAACCAGTATATCCTGTGCCGTCAGTAATATATTGGCAGTTGACAGCCGCCGCTTGGGAGTTGCCGGCATTAGGCCAATAAGTAGTCCATGGAGATGGAGAGGTTTTATTTAATATTTTAAGTTTACCATCTTTATTAAAGCGGAAAGTGTACATACTAGCAGCGTCACCGCCTAGCTTTATCCCTGCATAACACCTATTTGTATCACTACACCCACTCACAGCAAGATAGCTGGCAAAGTCGTCATAAGTAGTTGCGTTGCTTACAACAGTTTTATTATCCATTATAAATGTCGCGTTACCATTGCAATTTTCTCCATCAGTGGTCGTGCTGGTCGCACAAGATTTGTATAATAAACCAGCTTTAGTATATGCGCCGTTACCATTTTTGCCGGCGCTGACAATAACTGCCGTAACCGCGCCTGCAGTTCCTGTAGTATTATCAATGTTGACAATGGCCGCGACAGCAGCTGGAGCAGTTGTATTCAATGTAATTCCAGTGCCGCTTGAAGTATCAACAGCGTATATTAGCCGGTTGCCCCACTCATCGAATGCGGCGTCATCAGGCAAACCAAGTGTGCGGGTTGGCACAGCACCTATCATAATTGTACTGGCGGTAGTCATACATCCGTCAGGTAATAAGGCAGCCCTGGTTGCCATACCAGCAGCAGCACATGTTGAAGCTGCTGTAAGATAACTTGTGCCACTCGAAGCTGTCGCGGTTAAGCTCGCTGGCTTGGGTAAAGCACTGCTCTGGTTATAATAAACAATAAGCGCATCATGGATCTTATCAATCTTCTTGTTCTTCGTCTTCACTGTCTCTCGCAGTTCCTTGTCGGGGGGCGAGGTCATCAGGGTGATCATCAAAACACCGGCGACGGACAGGATTACGGCTAAGATTATGAGCGCGAAACCTTTTTTGCTTTTTAGGCGCATCGGATTAGTTTACCTTAAATCTATTAAGCCTTTATTAACGATTGCATAAAATGACAGGGTTATGAAAACTTGGCAAAGAATTTTGTCTTATTAAGCAGGGACCGAGCCATTACAACTTAGCCGTGATATTTTTACACTATCGGACTGCCGCTTACGCGGTGCCAAATGGCTCGTGTATTGCGTTTTGCGGCTTTTTGGTCCTGGCGGGCGAGATATGATTTATAGATTTTATGGGTCAGGTTCCTGAGTAATTTATTATCAATCCCAATTAGCGGGTTGAACGGATTAGGGCGGGAATAGGCCCAGATTTCCAGGCGCGTTACGTTTTCACCGGCCACCTGCCCGCGCGCGTGGAAACCGCTGGTATTGGCGATTACCAAGGTGTTTTGCGGCACGGCGAAGCTTTTGGGGGCTGGCAGGCGGAGGCCTGGCAATTCACTCTCCTCAACCCGGAATGAGCCTTTGGCGGAATATCTATCGGCGCGGGCGGCGGAGTTGCTTTTGCGATATTCCCATTTCAGGCGCGGCCAGGTCAGGTGGTTGGAGCCGGGGACATAGGTGAATGGGCCTTTGCCGGCGGCGACGTCTTCGAGGAAAAGCCAGGCTTTCATTGTCGGGTGGAAAGTATCGGAGTGGAGGTTTTTTTGCGGGTCGCTGGCGTTGACCGCACCCAGGGTATTATTTCGCACTTGCTGGATATAAAAAAACGGCTGTGCGTTTTTGGCGGCGGTGTATTTGAGGATGGAAAGTAGCTCATCATTATTTGCCAGTTCGCTAAGTGCGGGAAATTTCGCCAAAGTTTCCGCATCGAGAAAAACCCGCCATGTTGCCGTATCGCCCTGGATACATTGGCGGGCGTTGCCGTTGTAGTTTTTTACTTCATTGGTGATGCGGTTGAATAATTCACTTTTGAGAAAGTTTTCTTTTAAGAGATATCCGTTCTGCTTGTAAAAGCGGCGCTCATTTTTGTTTATCATGAATCCGAGTTGCATTTGCCGCAATTTCCAAACCATGCGTGCGAGGATTATGCGCAGGATATGCAGGCCGATAAAATTAAGGAATTTTGAGCCGATCACCGGATTATCGCGAAAGTTTTTCGCGCCGGTGAAAATGGAAATTGCGTAATAAGGGAAGAAAACTATCTTTTTCAGCATATGGGAAGGATAAAAGAAAATACAAAGTTCTGCTAGTATTATCAAATAACTCGTCATTGCGGCCTACGAGCCGCAATCCAGCGCAGGCGTTGAGATTGCGGGTCAAGCCCGCAATGACTAGTCAGGACGGATTTTCCAGTAATTTTATCCACTCGCTTTCGGCATCGGCCAGTTCCTTCATCAGTTTTGAATGCTGGATATTCATATCTTTCAGTGCGTGGCCCTGGCCTTTTTCGGCATAAACCGCGATTTCGTTTTCGATTGCGTCGCGTTTTTCCGTCAGCTCGGCAATTTTCTTTTCCAATCTCTTCGCCTCTTTATCCGGATCAGGCGCTTTCTCTTTCTTACCTCCATCCCTCGCCTCTTTGCGTTCTTTTTTGCGTTGGCTGACAATTAGCTTGCGATAATCATCAACGTCGCCGTCATATGGTTTGCAGTTGCTGTCCGCTACCAGCCATAAACGGTCGGCGACACATTCCACCAAATGCGGATCGTGGCTCACCAGAATTACTGCGCCGGTGTAATTGTTCAAGGCCTGCGTCAGCGCTTCGCGGGCGTCCATGTCCAAGTGGTTGGTCGGCTCGTCGAGGAGCATGATATGCGGGGCGTCATAGCTCATGATGCATAGCAGCAGCCGCGCTTTTTCGCCGCCGGAGAGGCTGGAAACAATGGTATCGGCTTTATGTTTGTCGAAGCCGAAACGGCCTAATGCAGCGCGGACTTTTGGTTCAGGTTTATCGACCATCACCGCTTTCATTAAATGGAATGGCGATTGGCTCTCGTCCAATTCTTCCGATTGATGCTGCGCGAAATAACCGACGCGGAGTTTGCCGGATTTGTACATTTCGCCCGCCATTGGTGAAAGATATCCGGATAATAATTTTACCAATGTCGATTTGCCATTGCCGTTTGCACCAAGCAAAGCGATTCGGTCATCAATATCAATCCGCAAGTTCAGGCGTTTCAAAATCGGTTTGCCCGGCTCATATCCGACATCGGCATAATCCAGCGTAATCATCGGCGAGGCCAGATGTTCCGGCTGCGGGAATTCAAACGCGGTCACGCGCTCGGCCATTACAGCGTCAACGATATCCATTTTCTCAATCGCCTTCAAGCGGCTCTGTGCCTGGCGGGCTTTGGAAGCGGTGGCGCGGAAGCGATCGACGAATTTCATCATATGCTCTTTCTGAGCCATTTGCTTTTCGTGCAATGCTTGCTGGTTGAGCATTTTCTCAGCGCGGCGGCGCTCGAACTGGTCGTAATTGCCGGTGTATTGGGTGAGCTTTTTGTTTTCCAAGTGGACGATATAATCCACCGTCTTGTTGAGGATATCGCGGTCGTGGCTGATGATGATGATGGTTTTGTCATAATTCATCAGGTAATTTTCCAGCCACACCATCGCCTCGAAATCCAAGTGGTTGGTTGGCTCGTCGAGCATCAGCAAATCTGGCTGCAGGAACAATGCCGCCGCCAATGCGACGCGCATTCTCCAGCCGCCGGAGAAACTTGAGATGGCGCTGTTCTGCGCCTCAGTGTTAAAACCCAAACCCGCCAAAATAGTTTCGGCGCGGGATGGTGCTTCATAGGCGCCGATTTCTTCCAGGCGTGAATATATATAACCGATGCGCTCCATGTCTTCGGTGGTTTCGGCTTCTTTCAGCAGCGCGGCGCGTTCCTTGTCGAAGGAAAGGACGATATCGATTAAGGTTGTATCATCTTCCGGCAAATCCTGGCGCACGACGCCGATTGTGGTGTTCCTTCCCATTTGGATTTCGCCGCCATCCAATTCCAGCTCGTTAGTGATGAGCTTGAACAGCGTCGATTTGCCGGTTCCATTGGGGCCGACAAGGCCGATGCGCTGGCCACTGGCTATGTTCAATGACACATTATCCAGCAATGTCCGCCCGCCGATGCGGTATGTAACGTCCTTGATTGTTAACATGATGGCGAGTGTTTAGTGACTATTTCCGCTTAAGTCCACCTATTAATCCGTCATCCTGGGCATAGCGAAGGATCTTTCGCTTGCGCTAAAGATGACGTATGCTGCGCAGATGAAAACCTATGACGTAATCATCATCGGAGCCGGAGCAGCGGGCTTAATGTGCGCGATTGAGGCGGGGAAACGCGGGCGAAAAACCCTGTTAATCGACCATGCGCCCACTATTGGCGAGAAAATCCGTATTTCCGGCGGCGGCAGGTGCAACTTCACCAACCTCAATGCCAGCCCAGCTAACTTCCTGTCTCAAAACCCTTATTTCTGCGTTTCGGCGTTAAAACGCTACACGCAGCATGACTTCATTAAGCTGGTGGAGGCGAACTTCATCAAATACCATGAGAAAACTTTAGGACAGTTATTTTGCGATGGATCGGCTACGCAAATAATTGAGATGCTTAAAAATGAATGTGACGAAGCGGGAGTGGAAATTATGCTGAATACAGCCGTAAAAACCCCCCTCCCTCAGGGAGGGGAAATATTAACTTCACCCCTCCCTAAGGGAGGGGATGGGGGAGGGTTCTCGCTGGCGCAAGAGCAAGTTAGAACCCTCCTCCCGACCTCCTCCCTGAGGGAGGAGGAGTTGCGTTGCGCATCATTAGTCATCGCCACCGGCGGCCCGTCGATCCCGAAAATGGGAGCGAGCGCGTTTGGGTATAAAGTCGCGGAGCAGTTTGGCTTGCAGATGGTTCCGCCACGCGCTGCTTTAGTGCCGTTTACGTTATATCCGAAGCAGTTGGAGGAGTTGAAAGAACTGGTTGGTGTTTCCATGAATGTTGTCGCTAGTTGTAACGGAACAAGTTTTGCGGAAGGAATGTTGTTCACCCATCGCGGTTTGAGCGGGCCGGCGATTTTGCAGATTTCTTCATATTGGAAAGATGGCGATTCGGTCAATATCAACTTTCTGCCGAATATTGATGTGTTTGAAACTTTAAAAAGCAAACGGCAGACCAAGCAGGAATTGCAAACTATATTGTCCGAGTTTTTGCCGAAGAAACTGGCGCGTTATCTGTCCGGCGGATTTTCGGGCGCAATGGCGGATATGTCGAATAACATATTGCAGGATATAACAAATAAACTCACCAACTGGCAAATTAAACCAAGCGGCACGGAAGGATATCGCACTGCGGAAGTAACTATTGGCGGGGTTGATACGAATGAATTATCAAGCAAGACATTCGAAGCCAAAAAAGTTCCGGGGCTTTATTTCATCGGCGAAGTAGTCGATGTCACCGGCTGGCTCGGCGGATATAATTTCCAATGGGCGTGGTCGAGCGGACATGCTTGCGGGCAATTTGTTTAAACCGTCATCCTGAACGAAGTGAAGGATCTACCATCACAAGATCCTTCACTTCGTTCAGGATGACAATTAGGAGAATTTATGCGCTGGTTGTTTTTGATTTTGATTTCACTTTCCACTTCCGCGATTGCGGCACCAAAAGAGGAAACTGCGATTTTTGCCGGTGGTTGTTTTTGGTCGATTGAAAGTGCGTTTGATGAAGTTCCGGGCGTGGTTTCCGCCGTCTCCGGTTATACCGGAGGCACTGTCGCCAATCCGAGTTATGACCAAGTCTCGGCGCAGAATACAGGACATGTTGAGGCGGTGAAAGTTACATTTGATCCGGCGAAAATCAGCTATGAAAAACTGTTGGATATTTATTGGCATAATGTTGATCCGTTTAATGACAAAGGCCAATTCTGCGATTATGGGCCGGAATATCGCACGGAGATTTTTGCTTTGAATGATGCGCAGATGAAAGCGGCGGAAAGTTCAAAAACAGCGGTGGAAAAACAACTTGGCAAAACTCCGGTGACGAAAATTATTCCAGCGGTTAAGTTTTACGAAGCGGAAGAATATCACCAGGATTACAAACGCAAAAACCCGATTGCCTATGCGCGTTATCGTTTGGGCTGCGGGCGCGATCGGACGACTGAAAAGATTTGGGGCAAATTATAGGATTCGTCATTGCGGCCTAGGAGCCGCAATCCGCCTCCGGCGCCTGAGTTGAGATTGCGGGTCGAGCCCGCAATGACGATTAAGCTATGGCTTTGGTCAACACATCCAAAAATACTTTGCCATAACGCTCGATTTTCACCTGCCCTACTCCGCTGACATGGGACATTGCTTCCAATGAAGTCGGTTTCAAAACCACCAAATCGCGCAGGGTTTTGTCGTGGAAAATTACATATGGCGGCAGGTTCTGTTCCTTGGCGAGAGCGAGGCGAACGGATTTGAGAGTGATGAACAATTCATTGTCCGAATTCTTGCTGAACTCGGCCACAGCTGCAGTTTTCTTCTCGGTTTTAACTTTAGCTTTCTTAGCTGTGTATTTGCGCAAGTTGACCACGTTTTTGCTTTTCAAAAACTCGCCGCCTTGCGCGGTGATTTTTATGCCGCCATGTTCGCCATCAACATTCAACAATCCTTGGGCGATAAGCTGGCGGAAGATGTTTTGCCATTCCTGTTTGCCATATTCCTTGCCGATGCCGAACGTGCTTAAATTATCATGCTGGAATTTCTTTATCCTCTCATCAGAATTGCCGAGCAGTATATCGGCAAGATAGGCAATGCCGAAGCGTTGGCCGGTGCGGTAGACGGTGGAGATCGCTTTTTGCGCGGCGATTGTGCCATCAAATGTAACCGGCGGATTCAAACAAGTATCGCAGTTATTGCAGGCCTCGGCATCATCACCGAAATATTTGAGGATGATTTGACGGCGGCAAATTGCGGCTTCGCATAAACCAATCAGCGCATTTAATTTCTGATGCTCAATTCGCTTCTGCGCATCCGGGGCATTTCCGTCTTCGATAAAATTGCGCTGCATCACCACATCTTGAGCGCCGTAAATCATCAGCGCATTGGCGGGCAAACCGTCGCGCCCCGCCCTGCCGGTTTCCTGGTAGTATGCTTCGATGTTTTTGGGGACGGTCATATGCGCGACAAAGCGGACATCGGGTTTATCAATACCCATGCCAAATGCGATTGTTGCCACCATGATGATATTATCCTCACGCAAAAATCGCTGCTGGTTTTTGGCCCTGGTTTCGGCGTCAAGTCCGGCGTGATATGGCAGGGCTTTGAATCCCTGCCCGCGCATCCACTCAGCCATATCATCGACATTGGCGCGGGAGAGGCAATAGATTATGCCGCTGTCATTGGCGTGGAATTGTTTGATGAATTGGAGGATTTGTTGCTTGCCGCTGTCTTTATCGATGATTGTGTAGCTGATATTGGGGCGGTCGAATCCGGCGACGAAAGTTTTGCCGTCGCTTAAATGCAGTTTCTCGACGATATCCTTGCGCGTCGGGGCATCGGCAGTGGCGGTGAGTGCGAGCCTCGGCACATTGGGGAATTTTTCTGCCAACACTGAAAGCTGGGTGTATGAGGGGCGGAAATCATGCCCCCATTGTGAGACGCAATGGGCTTCGTCGATGGCGAAAAGGGCGATTTTGGATTCCGATAAAAGTTGCAGGAAGTCATCCATCAGCAATCGCTCCGGCGCGACATAGATGAGATCGAGTTCGCCATTGCGGATGGCTTTTTTCGCCGCCGATATTTCCGCAGCTCCGATATTGGAATTGATTGCCGCGGCGCGGATGCCAAGCTGCTTCAACGCCTCCACCTGATCCTGCATCAGCGCAATTAGCGGAGAAATCACCACGCCGACACCGTCGCGGCATAAGGATGGGATCTGGTAACAAAGCGACTTGCCGCCGCCGGTCGGCATCAGCACGAAACCGCTGCCGCCGTTGATTACATGGTCAATGATTTCCGCCTGCCGGCCTTTGAAATCGGGATAGCCATAGGTTTTTTGTAGAATATTGAGAGCTTGCATTGAAAATATATAGTGTATAATGCCCCCATGCGCGAGAAATTTTTCCTGCAATTAGTTGTCGCACTTGCCTGCCTGGTTCCTATCGGCGGCGGCTTATATGGCGTGGTCACTGGCAATGGAGACATCAATATCGACAGCCACTACCGCTATTTATCCGGCCTGTTATTCGCCATCGGCCTTGCCTTTGCCACCACCATCCCCAATATCGAAATGCACAAACGCCGCTTCTTCCTCCTCACCATGATAGTCTTCATCGGCGGGATGGGGCGGTTATATGGAATATTTGTGAACGGAGCACCGGGGAATATGATACTAGGCGGATTGGCGATGGAACTTGTGGTGACGCCGCTGCTTTGCTGGTGGCAACATAGGGTCGCGCGTAGGCATTTATAAGTTATCGAAAGCTCTGCATTAGGGTAACGGTGTAAATTGACCATCTTTTGCAGGATGCATAATTCTTTCTATATTCGCCTTAATTTCCGCAAGAGGATTGGGGATATCGCCATGCATCGTGTTTATTTTCCAGGTTGCAGTTAATGGCTGAGCTAAGTTTCTACTAACAAATTCCGCATGCAATTTAGCATATCTATCTAAACCAAAGCCTCCATTATTGGCAATAGTAACAGAATTACCATAATAAACTGCCTCGCTTACCATTGACATAGAATCCCCTGTTACAATAACGTCTGTAACATGGCGCAATAGGCCATGTACAATATCGTCACGACCTTGGTGTTTATTCCAATCACTTATTAAAGTTTGGATTCTATCCCTATTTGTTACTTCTTTTATAATGCTTATAAATCCAGAATCTGTTCTCGGGCTAGTTACGAATATAAGCTTTCTGTCAGAGCCGGAATCTTTCATTCTTTGACATATAATCTCGCAAGTTTCACGAAAATCATTTTCTTTAATTCTTACAAATTGAGAACTTCCTCCGACCAGGACTAGGGAAAGATCGCCATCACGTTTTGCTGCCCAATTTTTCCACTGTATATGATGTTCGCCACTAACATCATATTCGTTTCTTGAAGGCATACACAATACTTCCAAGACATTGCGGCAGATTCGATATCCACTTCTATCTTCAAATATAGGACTGACTATTAAATCAAAATTGGCATGACCTTCTTCAGGATCCATAAGTTGGATTGCAAATGCCTTATCCTTAGCTGCTTTTTTTGCTAATATTGCCGCACCCGTTTGTTCACCGGCACCGCATGAAACTATTAGGCCGCCCCCACTTGATATTTCTGTCTCAATTCTTTCTGAATAATTCTCAACAGCTATTACATTAGATGCAAACTCCCTCGCAACGGCAAAGGACTGCTTATCCCTGCCGCGCGCCCCAGTTACAAAAACATAAGCCTTATCAAAAATCATATGCCAAATATTATAGTTAAATTTAATTAATTATCTATAAAAAAAATGAGTCAATAATCGATTTATGGCGTTAATTGTTAAATACAGGATAAATCTGTAATCCTACATAACTGCGATTAAAACCGCTCCTCATCCTCCCGGGCCCGTTTTTTCCAGCTTTTCATCTCTGTCAATCGGCTGGCGGTGCGGGTGAATTCGAAGCTGGTGGTGGTGGCGGTGCATAGTTCTTCCGGCGCGGCGGCGGCGCTTAGCACTAGCAGGGTTTTATGTTCATATAATATATCGATTAGGTTGATGAAGCGGCGGGCCTCGTTGCGGTAATCCTCATCCATTTTTGGAATGTTTTCCAGGAACAGGACATCAAAATTCTGGGCGATAGCAATATAATCCGCATTGCCGAGATTCTCGCCGCAAATTTCAGAAAATTCGGCGATGGCGATATGGCCGCTGGCGCGGATTTTGAGTTCGCGCCCCTGCACATCAAGCGAAACAGTTTTCACCGGTTCGGCGGTCATGGTTTTGAAACGCTCTTTTAGTTTTTGCGTGGTTTCATAATTTAAAGGCGTGAAATAATTTTCCTCATCAATTTGCGGGCGGTCCATGCGGTAGTCACGCTTGGCATCCAACGAAATTACCTCAACCTGGGTTTGCAGATACATGCAGAATTCGAGATAACTGGCGCGTTGGAGGCCTTGTTTATAATGTTCGTCCGGGCGCTTGTTGGAGGTGAAGACGAAAACGACGCCGCTTTCCGCCATTTCGCGGAATAATTTAGACAGGATCATGGCATCAGTGACATCATTGACTTCATATTCATCGAAGCAGAGAAGTTTTAAATCAGTGGCGAGATCGGCGGCGATTTCCCTGATCCCTAAGCCCCTGGCGCGTGCATCGTGGAGTTTGGTGTGTACGCTTTGCATAAATTCGTGGAAATGGGCGCGTTGCTTTTGTTGCAATGGCAGGGATTTATAAAACGCATCCATCAACATGGTTTTGCCGCGCCCGACTTTGCCATAAATGAACAAGCCCTTGGGCTTGCTGGATTTTTTCTTGAACAAGCCGCCGGACTTGGCAGTCAACTCCTGCGCCAGCTTTTCCAGCCGCCCTGCTACCGCATTTTGCTCCGCATCGGGTTTTATTTGCCCGCTATCTACCAGTTGTTTATAATGTTCCAACATCATGAAAATCCTATTATCATCAAAATAGTTGTTGAGAAAGTTTAATAATAATTTATAGTCCCTTTATGACTACAGTTAATGAGTTAAGAGATTACAATGTTAAGCAAAAATCCGCAAAAGATTATCGTGCAGAAATGGCGGCGGCGTTAGAAAAACTAACTGCTGCGACTGAAAAACTTGGTTCAGATTTCTCCCTCCAACATCTAAAAGCGGCAAATCAAGCGACTTTCGGATTTCATTCCGCATTCAGCCCAGGATTATGGCATATTGGTGAAACTGCAGAAATGTTTGGATACGCTGTAAATTTTGTGTATGAAACAGAAAGAGCCATTATATTAACTGTAGAAAATCGACCAACTGGAAACGTCGGTAAAGAGTTTGATCGCCGCATTGAGGATATGATGATGAGGCAAGAGCTTATGCAAGCATTTATTGATGGCGGTAAAAAAGGTTTCGAAAATGCGCCTGTACGCAAAAGATAACGCATGCAAGTCCTGCATGACTTTCCTGAACTAAAATCCGCCCGTGCGAAGATCACTGGAAAATTAGGATTTGTGCCAACAATGGGTGCGCTGCATGCGGGGCATTTGGCGCTGGTTAAGGAGGGGCGGAAATTTGCGGATAAGGTGATGGTGAGCATTTTTGTGAACCCGACGCAGTTTGGCGCTAATGAAGATTTGGCGAAATATCCGCGTGATATTGCGGCGGATTTACAGAAGCTGAAGGGGCTGGCGGATTATGTTTATGTGCCGCGGGTGGGGGATATTTATCCCAATGGTGAAAAAATCACGGTCAAGGCAGGCGCCGCAGCAGAAGGGCTGGAAAGCGATTTCCGGCCTGGGCATTTTGATGGTGTGGCGACGGTGGTTTCGATTTTGTTCGCGCAGGTGAAGCCGGATATAGCGGTTTTTGGCGAGAAGGATTTTCAGCAATTGATGGTGATAAGGGAATTGGGTTCTGAAGTTGAAATTTTGAGCCTGCCAACTATTCGTGAAGCAGATGGATTGGCGATGTCGTCGCGCAATGTTTATTTGAGCGCGGAGGAACGCAAGATTGCGCCGCTGCTCTATTCGTCATTGCGAACCGCAGCCGAAGCAATTCACATCGGCGCTGGATTGCCGCGCTCCTCCCGCAATGACGAAATAAGAGGCAAATTAGAAGAAAAAGGCTTTAAAGTTCAATATATTGCCGAATGCTGGGGACGGCGCTTGGCGGCTGTTTATTTGGGGAATACGCGGTTGATTGATAATGTAGCTTTAAATTTTATAAAGAATGATTAATATACGAAATTAATGAGGTAGGATATGCATATAGCTATCAAGCTGGAGAATAGCCGATTCAAATTAATTTGTATCGAAAAACCGCATGGCCATGATGCCAAGATACTTTTTGGAGGCGCTTCTCCGGAAGCGAAAGAGCATTTTGAGCGCGTCCTTCAGGAATTTGATCGCTTGAACTTGGAGCAATTCCAAGTGACAGTCAGGCATGATATATTTGCGGAATATCACGGCAATCCAAACGGGGCTGTGGAAATATTACTCAACGATGCGCGTGGGATTGACGAGGATGCAGCTTTTGAAGAGGCAAAATCGTGGTGCGGCGCGGTTGTTGCTAGATTAGTTGAGGCCAATCTGATTTCCAAATCGGATCAAAAAATGGTAAATGCTCATACAGGCCATGTGGATGCTTGCGAAGTTGATAAGCGTGTCCCGCCAAGAGGATAATTATATTTTGACAAAAATTTGCAGGATCATTAGAAACGCTTTAAATTCAGGAATTCTCTAATGAAAATCAAACAAATCATCGCCCGCGAAATTATTGATAGCCGCGGCAATCCGACTGTTGAAGCGGATGTAATTCTGGCTGAGGGAACTTATGGACGGGCTGCGGTGCCGAGCGGGGCTTCTACCGGATCGCTGGAAGCGGTGGAATTGCGGGATGGGGATAAGAAGCGATTCCTCGGTAAAGGTGTTTTGAACGCGGTTGAGAATGTTAACACGAAAATCAACAAAGCGTTGAAAGGCAAAGACGCAACCCGCCAGGCGGAAATCGACCAGATCATGATTGATCTGGATGGGACGAAAAATAAATCCAAACTTGGTGCAAATGCAATTTTAGCAGTATCGCTAGCCACTGCCCGCGCCGCCTCACATTTCCAAGGCATTCAATTATTTGAATATATCAGCAAATCAATCGGCAATCGGCAATCGGCAATCGGCAATTACACCATGCCCGTTCCTATGATGAACATCATCAACGGCGGTGCGCATGCGGATAACCCGATTGATATCCAGGAATTCATGATTATGCCGGTTGGCGCGAAATCCTGCACGGATTCAATTCGCATGGGTGCGGAAGTTTTTCATGCTTTGAAAAGCGCTTTGAAAAAAGCTGGGCACTCGACCAATGTTGGTGATGAAGGCGGTTTCGCGCCCAATTTGAAATCAGCGGAATCTGTGCTGGAATTTATTATGAAGTCGATTGAAACGGCCGGATATAAACCAGGCAAGGATGTTGTTCTGGCGCTGGATTCTGCATCGACTGAGTTTTACAAGAAAGGTAAATATGAGATTGATGGAAAATCTTTGGATTCCACGCAACTCGTGAAATATTATGAGAAATTGGTGAACGGATTCCCGATTGTTTCGATTGAAGATGCGATGGCGGAAGACGATCACGCGGGGTGGAAAGCTATCACGGAGGCTCTCGGAGCCAAGATTCAGCTGGTCGGTGATGACCTTTTTGTAACAAACCCAAAAATTCTGACACAAGGCATCAAAGACGGTTTGGCGAATGCGATCCTGGTGAAAGTGAACCAAATCGGGACGTTAACCGAAACTCTTGAAGCAGTACGCATAGCTCAAGAAGCGGGGTATAGAGCCATTCTCTCACATCGCAGCGGTGAAACTGAGGATACGGCAATCGCGCATATCGCGGTGGCGACAAATTGCGGCCAGATCAAAACTGGCTCGCTCTCGCGCTCGGACAGGCTTGCAAAATATAATGAGTTAATTAGAATTGAGGGTCTATTAGGCGGCAAATCTATTTATCCAGGCCATTCAGCGTTAAAATCTTATGCATTACGGGCTAAACCGAAGAAGTGAGTTGTGGCAGCGTTTGCGCTATTATAACCCCTTGCGCTTCAAATCCTCGGTTTTCCTCGCCTTCGTTTTCTTCTATTTCGCCTTCCACCTGGTCACCGGCGAGCGCGGTTTATTGGCATATGTCCGCCTAAAAAACGAAATGGAAATCACCCGCAAAAAAGCGGATGTGGTGCAGGGCAAAAAATTGGAACTCTCCAAAAACGTCGCGGGTTTACGCGATGATTCACTGAACCTTGATTTGCTAGAAGAGCTGGCGCGTAAGGATTTGGGGTATAGCAAGAAGGATGAAGTCGTGCTGTTTGAGGAAGGTGAGAAGAAGTAGGTGAAAGTAGGAAAATATCTTTTTAAGGGTAGAATTGGCAGATTAAGATATTTATTCATTATACTTATTCTATCTTTCGTATTTTTAGCTATCAATAAGTTACCAGATTTAATTGTTCCGCCACCGCCTGGAGTATCACTTGGTTTTGATTGCCAGTTTTCCGACGCCACTCCCGGCTCAGCAGAAAATTGCGGCCGAAGATCGACAGAGCATTCAAAAAAGCTGGAGGCGTGGAATAAGGACTTTAATAATAAAGCGCCGATTTATACGTTTAATATTCTCTGCACATTTTTCATATTCATTTTTGCCACTAGCAAAAGGCTTCATGATGTAAGTCAGACTGGCTTTATACAATTGATACCACTAGCTGCTGTACTAGCTGGGAGTTATTTTTTTAATAACTTAATATTAGGGGCGTTGATAATGCTTGCGACATTATTAGTTTTATTTATTCATAAAGGCACCCCCGGCCCCAACAAATATGGCCCCGATCCGTTGGAGAAAATATTATGACCAAAAAGAAGCTTCTGTTTTCCTTCAAAAACCGGATTGGGCGGAGAGATTATTGGATCGGGTATGCGTTTAATTTTCTCTTGTTCCTGATACCGATGATTATTTTTGCCGTGTATGGCGCTGTGGATATTTTCAAAGCGCAAAATGTGCCGGTGCCGGATTGGCTGGCCATGATAACTACTCCAAACGGCAAGGCGATTGCGACTTTGATTATAATTCCATTGTTGATCGCCGGTATATGGTCGGGGCTGGCCATTTTTGTTAAGCGCCTGCATGATTTGAACCTCACCGGCTGGCTGTCATTGACCCTGATTTTGACGATTGTGCCGATATTAGGAGTTATATTGTTTTTCGTATTGCCGATTGTGATGGGCTGTATCTCAGGCACCCCCGGCCCCAACAAATATGGCCCCGATCCGTTGGCGAAAACTTAACTTGTCATTCCCGCGCAGGCGGGAATCCAGGGTTTCTCAGTTCACTGGCAGGGCTGGATCCCGGCCTTCGCCAGGATGACATATCGAGGCGCGGGAGACATAGTGGGGCTGGAGGACAAATAATGGATTTTTTATATTACGATGTTATAATCGTATGTAACTAACCGGGGAAAGTTATGGCAATCGACAGCAATAAAATAAAATACGATTATTTCACCTTTGATGGTGCGATTAGCAAAGCTGAATACCAGCGCTCGTTTTTGATATTGTTTCTTATAGGCGTTGTGGTCAATTTTATTGCTATCAGCATGTATCCAGCGGGGCTGATCGGCTTATTAATTTCTCTGATCAGGATCATATTGATTGTTGCCATGTTCTCCATCACCATCCGCCGCCTGCGCGATTTGGGGCATAGCGGCTGGGTGAGCTTGCTGCTGCTTATACCGCTGGTGAATTTGATATTAATTATCTACCTTCTGCTCTCGGATAAGAAAACGATTGTTTAGGCCAGATCGGGCAGGTTCCGCTCCAACATTCTCTCAAGCATTGAATTAAGGCTCAAACCCTTTCTCGCCGCCGCCAAGGAAACCTTGCGGTGGATTTCCGGGCTGATGCGCAACACAAAATTTCCTGAATAAGTTTTTTCCGGTTGCTTTTTCATTTCCTTGCAAAAAGCCAGATATTCATCCACGGATTTTTTGAATTCCCGCTTCAGCTCTTTAGGGTTTGAGCCGAAGAAATCAATGACATCGTTTAAGCCAATCACTGTGCCCCGGAAAACTTCCTGCTCTTCATCATATTCAATTGCCGCACTATAATTCTTATATTCCATCTTTCCACGCTCCCGAGTTAATAAAAAATCTCCTGACATCCTTTAGCGCGGATTTATATGTATGGCGCGAAGGATGCGGCCTGTGGAACAAGCCGATCGCGCCGTTCAAAAACAGCTTGATCCGGCTGCCGGAGCCTTCCTTGACCACGTTGCCCAGAGCCAAACATAATTTTTCAACATCCGACCACAAAATATCAGAGCGCATCGGATTCCGGAAAATTTCCTCCAGAACCTCTTGCTGCTTATTATTTAATGATATCACAATATGATACTAATATCAAGCCGCGGCCTTCAGCAATTCGGGCGCCAATAATTGCGCCAGCAATCCGCCGAGGCCTTCAAATTTGGCATCTGGCTTACGCGCGTCATAGATTATGCGGTCTTCGTAACCGCTGATCCATAACGCTTCCGGGTTGCGGCGGGCGATTACGAGGTCACCTTGGGCAGCGGCGCCGTGTGGCGAGCGAATCATCTTGAATATGATGAGTCCTTCGCCGAAAATGGCTTTCAATGCGTCTTTGGTTTCTTGGCTGTAACCTTTGGCGATGACGTCCATATCAGGCGCATCGATAACGGAAACGACTTCCATCTTGCCCCATTCGGTGGACATGGCGAAACGTGATTTCTCGATTCCCGATAATCCGCGCTGGGAGTCATTGTGGATTTCCCAGGTTTTCTCAACCGGAACGGCGAAGGCGCGGTGGCCTTCGATCTCGCGGCATTGGAAATAATAATGGTTGCGGATTTTGCGGCTGCGCAGTTCTTTTTGCATCAGGCGCAAAGCATCAGCGTCATCATTAACTTGATAAATGATCGGCGTTTGGTTTTCCATTGATACGAAATCACGGCGGCCCAGTTGTTTCACCGCTTCGGCAACTGCTTCAATCCATTGGAAGCGGCCATTATGTTCTTCGATATAATTTCCGCTCGCGTCTTTTTGCAGGACTTCGTCAGGATGCGTGAAATGCACCATGAAAGCGACGGAAGTGCGCGGGAAGTTGGCGTGGAATTTATCTAACATATCAAAGAAATTGGCATCGAAACGCTGCGGGAAGAATGCGAGTTCTTTTGTACCGATGCGGATGATGCGGATTCCGGCATCAGCCAGAGTTGACATATATTCAAATAATTTTTTGTTCGACAAAACCATTGGATCGCCGCCAGAAAGCAATGCTTCGCGGATCGGGAACATTTGTTTTCCTGCGTTATCGATCTTTTTGCCAGCGCGGACTTCGGCGTTATATTCACGCACATATGCTGCGGCGGCTTCCGGCTTCACCAGGCCTTTGCCGGTTTTGCCGGAGAATAAATCCAAACGGTAGCAATAACGGCAATGGGCTGAACATGTCATTGCGGAATAAAGCAACACGAGTTCGTATTTGTGCAGCAATCCCGGAACGGGGGAATAGCTCAACTGGTTCGACGGATCCGCCTCACCTGCCAAATCGAATGTTTCGTTTTTGCGGGCTTTGATCAGGTTGGTGAGTGGAATTGATTGTTCGCAAAGTTGGCGATAATGGTCAGAAATCTTGGCTTTCATACGTTGTTCAACGCCGGCTTCAATAAGCTCTTTCGCCTCACCTTCAGTATAAAAACCTTTATATTGTTCTGGGATCTTGCCGGTTTCAAACGGTTTCAGGCCATTGACATTGGCGCGTTCAAATTTAGACTCTATGATCTCGACCGATCTAAAATCATTTTTGGCCGGGTCAAACATTTACAATCCATAGTTGTGTTGAAGTATGGTGATACATAACACATGCTGCACTGCGGAATCAATGACAGGATGTTGTGCAGCGCACCAAAAATGGTTAACCCAAAATATCTTTTACTGATTTCTGCAATATGGTTACCATCTTATCTACATGCGCTGGCGTGATGATGAATGGTGGCGCTAACATAAGGTGGTCGCCATTCTTACCATCGATGGTTCCACCCATTGCGTAGATGCATAAACCATTTTCCTGCGCTCGTGCCTTTATCTTGGCGTTGATTTTCATCTCCGGATCGAAGGCGGATTTTGTGGCGCGGTCTTTGACGATTTCCAAGCCGATGAATAATCCACGGCCGCGGATATCGCCGATATTGGGGTGATTGCCAATTGCAGATTGCAGATTGCCGATTAGAAGTTCACCCATTTTTTTGACGTTATCCAAAAGATTATCGCGCTGGATGATTTCCTGGACTTTGAGCGATGATGCACATGCGATTGGATGTCCTAAATATGTGTGACCATGTTGAAAGAAGCCGCTGCCCTGCTTTATCGCTTCATGAATTTTTCCCGCAACCATTACCGCGCCAATCGGTTGGTATCCCGCGCCGAGACCTTTGGCAATGGCGATTAAATCCCCGGTGATGCTTTCTTGCTCGGCCGCAAACAAAGTTCCGGTACGCCCCATGCCGCACATGACTTCGTCTAGCACCAGGAGCACATCATATTTATCGCAAATCTCGCGGATGCGTTTGAGATAGCCTTTCACAGGGGCCACGCAGCCGAGCGTTGCGCCGACTACTGGTTCCGCCAAAAATGCCGCAACATTTTCTGCGCCGAGTTCAAGGATTTTTTCTTCGAGTTCATTGGCAACGCGCTGGCCATATTGTTCCGCGGTTTCATTACTGCTGCAGCCACGATATTCATAGCATGGCGAAATGTGATACATCTCAATCAACAGATCCGCGAACTGCGCCCGGCGGAGTTTGTTGCCGCCGGCGGAAAGTGCGCCAAGCGTATTGCCGTGATAACTCTGCCAGCGGGCGATGATTTTTGTTTTGGTTTTCTTGCCGATTTCCTGGAAATATTGCACTCCCATTTTAATCGCTGCTTCCATCGCCTCGGAACCGCCGGAAACCAGATATACATATTCCAACCCTTCCGGCGCTTTGGAAACAAGGAAATCCGAGAGCTTCTCCGCCGGTTCGGAAGTGAAAAACGAAGTATGCGCATATTCCAACTCATTCGCCTGCTTGGCGATAACGTCCCGCACTTCCTGGTTGGAGTGACCAAGACACGATACGGCAGCACCACATGAACCATCAAGATAACGCTTGCCGCTGGAGTCAATAATATAAACCCCATCACCTTTGACGGCGGTTGGGTAACTGGTTTTCAAATGGCGGTGGAATACATGGGTCATGGCAAGCAAATTAGAATGATTTACTCACTAATACTACATGGAAAGTAAGTTGTCATCCTCGCGCTTGACGCGAGGATCCAGGGTCACGAACTCACGAGCCCTGGATTCTCGGGTCAAGCCCGAGAATGACAGATTTATGTACTTCTTCTGTACTTTTACTAGCGTCAATCATCACAAATCTTATGTTCTCTTTCGCCAATTCCAAAAACCCCTCACGGATCTTCTGGTGAAAAGCCAGCCCCATTTTTTCATAGCGGTTATGGTCAGTGGCGCGTTCTAATGCGGTTTCGGGGGAGATGTCGAGGAGGAATGTTGTATCGGGGTTGAAGCCGCCCAGTACGGCCATGCGGATTTCCTCGATTTTGTTGATTTCGACGCCCTGGCCATAGCCTTGATAGACGGTTGTGGAATCGAAGAAGCGGTCGCAGATCACCCATTGGCCTTTGGCTAGCGCGGGTTTGATTACGCGTTTTACATGCTCATTACGGGCGGCGAAATTGAGGAGGACTTCCGATAATTCGTCCCAGCCGTCGCTGTATAACAATAAATTGCGGATTTCCTCGCCGTTTTTGGTGCCGCCGGGTTCTCGCGTGACTACAACTTCCCTGCCCTGCCCGCGCAGATATTCGGCCAGCATTTTCACCTGCGTGGATTTGCCCGCGCCCTCACCGCCTTCAAAAGTGATGAATTTACTTTTCATTTTTTCATTATGAAGCACTGGATCCTCGGGTCAAGCCCGAGGATGACAATTCCTAAAACCTAACCCCTAATCCCTACTCTTATAAGCATATTGCATATATTCCAGCGTCTCGCGTTCAAGCACACGGACGCGGACATGGGCGGTTCCGGTTTTGATCATATCAAGCGCGACCGCTGCCGGTTTTGAGACATCGATAATGCGTTTGGAGTGGAACGGGCCGCGGTCATTGACGCGGACATTGACCTTTTTGCCGTTGTCGAGATTGGTGATTTCGACAATTGTCGGGATTGGCAGCGATGGATGCGCGGCGGTGTAATCGGTGGAATCAAAATGTTCGCCATTGGCGGTTTTGCCGTTGATCATGCCCGGCCCATACCATGATGCGGTGCCGGTTTTGTCATATGACGGGTCGTGCATCGGGAAATACCATTCGCCGCTGATTTTATAATCTGTGCCGATCTTGGAGTTTTTAGGTGCCAGGGTTTTGTATTGGTTCATATATACCATATCGTCCTGGCTATAATCAATAACCGGTCGCGATGGTTTCGTTGAACATGCAGCCAGAATTCCGCATATAACTAAAACCGTCACCCCGCTCCCCAAAACTGACATCCAGCACCCCAAAATCGTCATCCCGCACTTGTTGCGGGATCTATTCCAATGGGCCCCGCAACAAGTGCGGGGTGACGGCTGTTGGGAGTTATTCATTTTATCGCCTCCGCTAATTCAAATACTGAGGCGACGAAATAAGTCGAGCGGTTCCAATCCATCAGGGCTTTGGTCTTTTGCTCATCAGTTTTGCCCCAGCCTACGGTGTGGAGATAATTGGCGATGGAGCCGAGGACGTCTTCCTTGGTGTTCCAAATATCGATATGGCCGTCCTTATTGAAATCCACGGCATAGGCGAGATAGCTTGAAGGCATGAACTGGCATTGGCCCATTGCGCCGGCCCATGAGCCGCGAAGTTCGGAAGATGGGATATGCTGTTGTTCGAGGATGACTAAAGCACCCAATAATTCAGATTCAAAGAAACTGCGGCGGCGGCCTTCATAGGCGAGAGTCGCTAAAGCATTGACGACGGAGAAATCGCCCTGGTTGTCGCCGAAGCCGCTTTCCAAACCCCAGAGGGCAACGATAAATTCCGGCTCAACACCTGTGCGGGCGGAGATTTTGTTTAGCAATATGCGGTTCTGAACTAACAAACGATGGCCTTTTTCGATGCGGACATCGTTGATAACATTATCGAGATATTCATCCATGGTCAGCTTTTTTTCCGGCTGTTTTTTATCCAGGGTGATCGCTTTCTCGCTCAATGCCGCATTCCCCAAAGCATCATCAATGGTCTGGTGGGAAATCCCGCTGTTCAGCGCTTTTTGCGCGAAGCTGTCGAGCCAATCGTCAAAACTTTCCTTCTCTGCACTTTGAGCACTGGTGGAGAGCAACAGGATTATAGCTAAACTGCGTAAAAACATGTATATGGGCTTTATGAATGTTTTAGACGACATACCTACCGCCATTGCTAAACATATTCCAATAAAAGCGGTAATTCTGCAAGAAGGAATTGCCGTCAAGGCGCGTGATTTATGCAAAGACTTGGGCAAAGTGGTTTTGGTTTGCGACGAAAATACGAAAGATTTCGTCAATTTGGGGGCAGAAAAAATCATTCTACCGGCAAAACAAAAGGCGGAGTTATCCAAAGCTAAGGAATTGGCGAAGTTGCAGGCGGATTATTTTATTGCCGTTGGCAGTGGCTCATTAAATGACATCGTAAAATACGCCGCGCATCTGGCGGGTAAGCCATATATAGTTTTTGCGACGGCGCTATCAATGAATGGTTATGTTTCGCCGAATGCTTCGCTTTTGGAAGCTGGGTATAAGAAAAGTTTTGCCGCGAAAGCGCCGGAAAGAGCGTATCTGGATTTGGAGATTTTGCGTAATGCGCCCAAACGGCTGACTAATAGCGGCATTGGTGATTCAATTTGCCGGACAACGGCGCAAGCTGATGTTTTGCTCTCAAGCCAAGTGAAGGATACTCCGGATTATGCCGAGCTTTTTGCGCTGTTGAAAAGCGAGGAAGAGGCAATTTTTGGTGATATGACGGCGCTGGCGAAAACGCTGATTTATGGCGGGTTAGCGATGTTATTGGCGAAAAGCTCCGCGCCCGCATCGCAGGGTGAGCATATATTGGCGCATTATATGGAGTTGATGCAGCCGCAAGCGCGGGAAAGTTTTCATGGCGAACAGATCGCGGTGACGACTTTGACTATGGCGACTATGCAGGAAAAATTACTGCGTGAAAAAGATTATGTTGATGTGGAAAAAATTGATGAGCAGAAGATTATCAAACATTTCGGCGCGGAATTTGGGAAATATTGTTTGCAGCAAACGCATAGTAAATATGAGGGTTTGCGCAAGGTGAAGATTGACAAAAGGGCGATTGAAGCAAATATGAAGAGCGCGGAAATTATCCGCGGCAAATTGGCGGAGATTGACGCGCCGCTGGCTCCCGCCGATATTGGCTGGGATGGGGAGATTTATGATAATGCCGCTATTTTCGCGAGATATACGCGGGATAGGTTTACTTTTTTGGATTTACAATAATTCTTATTCCTTTCATTATTAAAAAGTCCACTAGCTAGTGGTTAGTCCAGTTCCAAGGTGTGCACCCTTACCGCTGTTTATGGCGGCAATTACCATTATCAGGGCATGGATAGGTATAAGTCAAATTAACGGCATAAGTTTTTTTGGATTATAAGCGCGAATAAATACTCAGCGTTAAATCATCATGCAGCTCGCCGTGGCGGTGCTCTTTCTGGCTTTGGATAATTTTTTTGATCAACTGCCTGCAATTACTTTTGGAGTTTTGGCCGATTAGTTTTATCAACTTGCTCTCGCCCAGCATTTTGCCTTTATGATCGTGAGTTTCAGCAACGGCATCGCTGTATAATACCAGGCGATCACCTTTTTTGAATTCTATTTTTTTGCCCCTGATAATCCGCATCCCTAGTTACACCCAATGGAAAACCGCGGTTCTCCAGCACTTTGATACTGCCATCTTTCTTGATGATAACCGGCGCGGGAGAGCCGGCTGAGGCATATGTAATTTGGTTAGTGCTTATATTCATGACGCCATAGAAAAATGTGGCAAATTGCTCCGGCGGCAGGAGTTGGCACATTTTGCTGTTGAGTTTGGAAAGAAAATTCGCGGGGATCAGGCGGATGTAAATATCATCAATATCTTCCAGCAAAGCATGAAGGCGGAAAGCGTTTAGGGCGCTGGAGAAGTCGTGGCCGGAGCAATCGGCCATATAGAAGGCGATGTGATCATTACAAATTGGCGCACAGCCCCAAAAGTCGCCGCCGGTGATTTCGCATGGCTCAAAATAGCTGGAGACATTCATTTTGAAGCGTTTCTTTATGTCAGCCAGCACCGCGTCCTTGGGCAATATCAGCTCAAGCATATGCTTGGCCTGCGCGAGGTCAAAGATCTGTCGTTTTTGTTTACTATGTGCTGGCAGTGCCCGCATATTATTTTTCTACCCGGAATAATTCATCAAAACGAGTGGTTGAGAATAATTTGCTGATGTAATTTTGCGGGCTTTTGATAGTGATGATCTTGCCGACTTTTCCGGCTTCCTCACGCGCCAATAGCAACAAGCCAAGCCCCGCGGAATCAATAAATTCGGTTTGGCGCATATCTAGCACAACTGCGCTTGAGCGGCTGGTTGACATGCTTTGCATTATCGCATGGAATCTGTGGTTATCGTCGAAGGTGAAACGCTTTGGCATTTTTACTTCGAATATATCATCATTGCGCGTTTCTTCTGGCATAATCAGTTACCTTCTTCGTTGATTTTGGTGATTAGTTTTTCGATCTTGTATTTAGCAAGGCGGGAATTTTTCAGTTCGGCGCCAACGGAGTTTAGGGCTTCTTCCATACGCCTGGTGGAAAGCGGGGGGTTTCCGGTCATTTGCATGATCTGCATATTACGGCTGTTGAAGGCTTTCAGAAGTTGACCGAGCTTGGTTTGCATTTCCAAGGTTTCGTCAATATCGGTAGTGACCACGTTTTTCAGAGTTTCCTGGCAGGCGGCAAGATCGACGGAGATTTGCGAGACGAATAATCCGATATTTGATTTTTGTGTTTTGGCGGCGGGATTATCGGCCATGATGGTTTTGATTTCTGCCAAAGCCTCAATCGCGGCGTTTAAATATAATGACATGCGCATGGAGTTTTTTGCGGCGTCCAGCACTTTATCAACTGCTGCGGCCAGCATATCGTTGAACATCATGATGAAGTCATTGGTTTTCATTTTCTCGCCTTCTACTTCGATCATGCTGGCGGCTTTCATGATATTGAGCTTTTTGCTTTCCTGCTCGGTATAGATTTCGGCAAATGTTTGGGCAGCGGGATGGAGATTGATAATACCATCCTCAAGCAGGCTGGCGGCCTCTTGCAGGCCAGCGATTAATTCGCGGTTTGCGGGCGATAAACTACCCATTCCGTCAGAGATGTGCTGATAAGGCTTTTCCATGATTATTCCTAATTATCTAAGAATAATACACAACCCAGGGTTAATATTTAATGAAGGCCTCAACTTTTAGTTGAAATCAGTTTTTGGCTTTGAACAAGTTAGGATATTTCCGCACACATAATTTCGCTACTTGTTCCAGGCTTTTGCCGTGCAAAGCTTCGTTCATACGGGTTTGGAAGAAATAGATCATGAAATCCTGCTCACGCTTGGGCGCATCTTTCAAATGCCCTGCTTGCTGGAAGGTTTCACACATGATTTCTTCGGCCTTTTCTTTCTCACCCATATCCTCGCGCAGGAAAACTTCCATTTGGCTTGCCCAAAGAGGGATTTCGGCTTTTACCTTGTGTAATTCGCTGGCGATCCTGATGGCGCGTGGTTTGTCGCGTAAAACGCTATTGGCTAGATAAATCGATTGCGATAGCCACCACCAATTTGCCTCTGGGTTGCGCATGGAATGTTCTTCCAGATAATCCAGAACATACGCCACGTCTTTTGAGCGTTGAGATTTGGAGAAATAATATGCGGCCATTGAGGGAACATAATTGGAAGTGGAGGCGCGGCAGGTGGTTTGATCTTTCTGCGGCAGGCAATCTTCATCGAGGCGATCAAGCAGGCGGAACCATTTCAGCAAATTGGGGTAGTTATAATCTTTAAGCGGTGTTGAGCGGCCAAAAGTATCACCGGCCATTTGCAGGTTTAGCGCCATAGCGCGGAAATATAATTGCGGATCACCAAATGAGATGGCGGCGATTTCCTGGTTGCTTGGCAATGGCGGGACGACATTTAGCTTGGGCTTGATTTCATATGTCTTGAACCAGAACATCACCTGCAGGATGAGGAAAAGCGCTAATATTATTTTGGCGGATTTGAACTGCGCCGTCATTGCTAAAACTGCTTGCGGTTGAAATCGATAATGGCGAGTGCCAAAAGCAATCCGACGTAAATTGCGCCTTGGCCTAAATACAAATGTACATCTTCCCAGCTTTTGAGGCCATAGACCAGCCATTCAGTTTTAGAGAAAAAGTCCATGCGCGGAATAAGCATGGAGATATATTTGAACAGGTTGTTAGCCGGACCGTATGAACCAGGTTTGGTAACGATAATGAGAAGGAAACCAGCCATGCGTGAGAGGACGTAAAAACCGATGCAAAGCAGAACCGCTACAACTGTACTGCGTAAGATTAGGGAAGAAGCCATTGCCAAAGAAACAATGATAAGCGATTCGCAAAGCAGGCTTAATGACCAATAAACAAGGCCATATAAGTCTGGCGAAAGGAAAAATAAAATGAAGCTGGTGAATAAAACAAAGAAAAAGGCGACTGCGGAAAAGCCGAGCCAATATGAGAAAATGAAACGCTCGCGTGAGATCGGGCGGACGATCATTTGGTCAATTTCTTTGTTCTCGAATGAGCGGCGGATGTGGAAGGCGATGAAAATGGTCAGGCCGAGAATGACGATGATGCGGGAAATACCGGCGGCATAAACCAATGACATCTGCGCACCTTCATCAAGGGCAGTGCCGCCAAGGAAGAAAGCGATGTAGCAACCGAAAACCACCGCCGCGGCAAGACCGAGAAAGATTGAATCACGTTGCGCGGTGAGGAGGATGTATCTTACGTTATTCCACATGGTCTAGAAAGTTATTGGGTGAGGATCGTTATTAAATTTCTTGTACATCTGCTGATCCTTTTCGTCAACTCCATATCCAGGCATAACCGTTGCTTTGAGGAAAATCACGGTTTGTACAGTCTGGTTTACTTTATCAACTGCTTTGAAGGCATTACCCAGCACCGGAATATCGCTTAACCAAGGGACGCCGGAATCATTGTTGCTGATTTTTTGATCGATCATGCCACCGATAACCATAATTTCACCGCTTTTAAGCCGTAATACAGAATCCATTTCCCGCGTTTCTACTTGCGGGACAGGACTATCAGATATAATTGACTGAACTTCGGCAGGATCAAATCCTAATTTCACGGCGTTGGCGGCGCAAATGGTAACGGCGGGATCGCGAGTAGTTTTGCCGGTCAGCCTGGTCAATGTCGGACGTACACTTAAAGCAACTTGTGAATTGCGGCTATCAATTGAAGGCTGTAAATTGAGAAGAACTCCGATCGGAACTGATTTTAAAGTGCTGGCAACTGAGAGCTTGGCTGGTTTACTATTAGCAGGATTTACGGTATCGACAACAGGATCGGTAACTGTGCAGGTTAATGAGAAATAATTTTCATTCTTGGCAAAGCTAAGAGCCGCCTGCTGGTTGTTCATGGCCAGAATCCGCGGGCTGGAAAGAGTTTTCGTAGTACCAAAAATCTCTGCCAGTTTTACTGCGGCATTTAAATCTCCGGCAGTCAGGCTAATTGTTGAAAATAAATTATCCGACGTAATATTTGGAGTCGTCAAACTTTTAAACCCGCTTATAGGCGTGCTTACAGCCACAGTTCCTCCAAGAACTTTTTGGGCCGCCAGACTCCAGTCAACACCGCTTCTGAATTGATCATTAAGCGATATTTCAACAACTTTTGCTTCAATCAACACTTGTGAAGAATAGTATTCCCTTACTTTTGCAAGGTATTCGGTAATTTTGCTGTGATTCTTAGCTGTTGTTTTGACGGAAATAACACTGGCCTCGCGATTTAAAGCAACAAATTGTCCGCCATTAGCTTCCGATGATGATGTAGCTGAACTAGCCCCTGAAGAATTTCCCGCACCCGATTTTTCCATCGGGGCACCGATAAGGGCGCTAAGCTGCCTTTCTATAGAATTATATATATCACTATCGCCGGCGCTTTTATAATTTATGCTGCTGTTCGAGCCGTTTGATATACCGCCACCGCCGCCACCTGACGCGCCGCCTGATGATCCGCCGCCACCGCCGCTATCACTGCCACCGCCGAGGGTTGTATTTGATGAAACCTGCCCGCTGCTGGTTCTTATTAAGTTTAAAAAATTAACCGGATAATTTTCTACGTATGGGGTATCGGTTTCAACCCGGACTACGCCATGGTCAACACTATATTTCAGCCCTGCCATAATGGAGATTCTTTCTATCACCTCGTCAAATGGCTTATTTTTGGCTTTAAAAATAACCCCGCCCTTGATGTTGGAATCAACCTCGATATCGACATCGGCGAGGCGGGCCAGTTCAATAAAAACGTCTTTTAAGGGAACATCTTCCGTTACGGAAATGGAAACGGTTTTATTAATTCCCAGCCGCGGCTTTTGCGGAGTCATCAATAACTCAGAAGCCTTTGGCAGTTCCGGAGTTTTGGTTTCAATCTTTACTGGTTCCAGCGTTTTCGGCGTAAGCTGGTTAATATAATCCTGCCTTGTTAAATCACCCGGCCGGTCAATCGGATCCTTAAGAAGATCGTCAGCGTTATTATAACTACTATAATGCCCACCGCAGCTGGCGATGGCTACAAATGAGGAAATGACTAGAACTTTACTAGCTAATCTGGGAACGGAATGGCGCATAATTTCCTATTATAAGTAATCGATAAGTTTATAAGGCGCAGTAATTTTGATTTAAAGCTAAACCTATAAAGGTTAAAAAAGTTATAACTGTGCTATTTTAGATTCAATCTCCCATGTCATCCAGGCGGAGGCCGGAATCCAACACTGGCTGTGAACTGAGAAGCCTGGATTCCCGCCTGCGCGGGAATGACGGGCGGGGAGATGCTATTTTAGTTGCATCAGTAAAACCAATTGTGGAAACAAGACCAATAGGAACATCCCCGCCGCCAATGCGGGGCCGAAAGGATATTCCGGATTCTTGAAAATCAATTTCCATAGCAGACCGGTAATAATTCCCAGCACGCCGGCAATAACAAAATATAATGGCAAAGCCGTCAGCCCGATCCACAAACCCGCCACCGGCAGGAATTTTACATCACCCATGCCAAGGCCTTCGCGCTTTCTTATTATATAGAAACCATAACGCAAAACGAGCGCAACTATAAGGCAGGCAACAAAGCCGAGAATATAATCTATCCATGATTCGCTATATAAATAGTGATAAATCAGGGCGAGGATCAACGCGGCGATGGTTGTGGAATCAGGGATTATATAAGTTTCAAAATCACTGATGATCAGGATCAGCATGGCGGTGGCGAGCAATGCGAGGATTATAAAATGGGCATTGAGGCCGAATTTTTCATAAAGGAACAAAAAGAGCAGCGCGGTGATGATTTCGGTGAGGACATAGCGCGGGCTGATTCTGGCTTTGCAGTGGCGGCATTTTCCGCCGCTGAAGAACCATGATAATATCGGGAATAAATCGAAAAAGCCTAGTTTTGTGCCACATTTTGGACAGCGCGAAGAGCCGGTGATAGCGTCCTGGTTCCTCGGCAAACGCCAGCTGGCGGCAGTGATAAAGCTGCCGAAACAGGCTCCCAGAGCCAATATGATAAGAATTATGGATAAATCAGACGGCATTCATCAAATTTTAAGAGTTTTTACCTTAAAATCATTCCTAGCATGAAGAATTCATTAGTAACTAAAAATCCGCAAAAACGCGGTTTCAGCCTTCTCGAGCTTTCAATCGTCCTCACGATTGTGGGGATTTTGCTTTATGCGACGGTTGCGGTTGGTATGACGCAGATCGAAGTGGCTAAGGTGAAAGCGACGCAGGATAAGTTGGAGAAGATTGGGAATGCGATTACGATTTATTATAAAAGTTACGGATATTTGCCTTGCCCCGCAGATGGTCAAACTGCCATTACTGTGGGAACTTTTGGAACAGAACAGCCTACAATTATTGGCACTCGCAATACCGCAATTAATACAAGCGGTGCAAGCAACGTAAAGTGTAGTACCGCAGCGGCTAACGGATTATTTTGGTCACCGGGCACCTATCCCGCTGTCTATGTGGGCGTCGTACCTGTAAGATCACTTAACCTTTCTGATGAATTATCATTCGATAGCTGGGGTAATAGAATTACCTATATTGTATCACGTAATTGTGTAGCCGGTGGAAATTGGAGCACAACCTTAATTTCTGCCAACCAGTATGCGTGTAATGATGGCGCTACAGCAGCTGCTAATGGCAATTCTGTTGGTATTACTAATTACACAGCTAATACTGCAGCCTATATGACAATAAGTCATGGAAAAAATAGTTTAGGCGCTTGGAGTAAGGCAGGCACTAAAAAACTTGGCACTGCCACCTGTAATGCCGGAGAGCAGACCAATGCTAACTTTAGTTCCTCGGCTTGCACCGCTTCAAACGGCAATACATCAGCAGTCACTACTTATTATGATTCGCAATTTAATGATGGTACAGCAGCACCAGCCGGTGTGCCGGTATATTACGATGACATAGTACGCTGGAAAAGTGCGCAGCAGATTCATTACGACGCTAATCATTAATTAGCCCATCCCTCCCTACATTTCGGATAATTCCTAAACCAGCTTTTCGGCACATTAATGCAATTTATAGTTGCATTATTCATTAAGTCTTAACCTTGAGTTGTATATTATACCCATTCGCAACCAAGAGTTGTATATGGGTAATTATAAGTCAAATAGGAAAAAAGGATTTTCGCTTCTGGAGTTGTCAGTGGTGCTGGCTATATCAGGCATCATGCTCTCGGCTGTGCTTGTTGTGAGCAGTGCGCAAGTAAGCGTGAATAATATCCAAACCACCCAGGATAAACTCGATCGCATACAACAGGCGATCACAGTATATTATGCGGCAAATGGTTTTTTGCCCTGCCCCGCCGGTGGAACTTATGCGGCTACCAATAGTAATTTCGGCAAGGAACAGGCCAGCCCCAGTTCCCATGCGGGGGCGAATAATTCTCTGGCACTAACCAGCGCCGTCACCTGCAGCAATGTTATTTATTCCTACAAAGGCGCACTTGGTCTTGGTACGCCGGAAATTTATATCGGTGTTGTGCCGACGCGCACGCTTGGTCTTCCGGATAGTTATATGTTTGATGCCTGGGGCAACCGCCTTACTTATGTGGTTTCCAGCTATTGCATCGCGCGCCTCAACTGGTCAACTTTTACCGATACTGCTTATTACAACAAATATAAATGCAGTTCGAACGGGTTATTAACCGGCCTTTTGACCGCATTAAATCTTACAGATGGGGCAACAATCGACATTCGCGACAACACCGGTACATGGATGGCATCAGATCCATATGTAGCTTATGTATTGATCAGCCACGGCAAAAACGGCGTAGGCGCATGGAATAAAAGCGGCACAAGAATTACCGGCGCGGCATCGAATACGACTTCTGAGAAAGCAAACGCTAATTTGAGTTCAGCCGGAGCCGCGCTGGCAAGCAACAGCACTTCATTGACGACAACATATTATGACATGAAGGTCAACGACGGCAGCGGCGCCGGAGCTAATTATTATGATGATATAATCCGCTGGAAAACCGCTCCGCAATTAGACTACGACGCCTCTCATTAAAGACGTCATCCTAAAACGAAGTGAAGGATCCGCCAATGGGAGATCCTTCGCCTACGGCTCAGGATGACGTATTGCTTTAAATTGTTTTTATGTCTAATTTCAAATTATGAAAACAATAGCACTAGCCAGTGACCATGCGGGTTATGAGTTGAAAGAGCAATTGAAGGCGTTTCTCCGCTCCGCACACCCCAGACTTGATCCGGAATCTCCTCATGAGATCCCGCATCAAGCGCGGGATGTGCAATATGAGATACTCGACCTCGGCACCAATAGCGCCGAGCCGGTTGATTATCCAGATTTCGGCAAGGCGGCAGCGGAAAGTGTGGCGGGCGGAAAAGCGGAGCTTGGCGTGGTGATTTGCGGCAGCGGGATTGGGATTTCAATAGCAGCGAACCGTAATCCAAAAGTGCGTTGTGCGCTTTGCATAAATGTGGAAATGGCCAAAATGGCGCGGCGGCATAATGATGCAAATGTTCTAGCACTCGGAGCGCGCATTACTTCTAGCGCGGAGGCAGAAAAAATCCTCAAAACTTTCCTCGAAACTGAGTTTGAGGGTGGCAGGCATATAAAAAGAGTTGAAAAATTAGGTAATTCCCTCTAATTCGTCATTGCGGGCCAACAATAATTCTTTGGCCGCAATCTCTCCTCAAGCGCCTGAGGCAGATTGCGGCTCGTAGGCCGCAATGACTATTAAACAAAAATTCATATGCAAAACAACACAGCCCTCAAAATGCCAACAGAAAACTCATTCTTCAAATCTTCCCTGCAACAATCAGATCCCGCGATTTTCAAAGGGATACAGGACGAATTGCACCGCCAGCAAACGCAGATCGAATTGATCGCGTCAGAAAATATCGCTTCCAAAGCGACGATTGAAGCATTGGGAACTGTGTTCACAAACAAATATGCGGAAGGCTATCCGGGCAAGCGTTATTATGGCGGTTGCGAATTTGCGGATGTTGTTGAGAGCCTCGCGATCGAGCGAGTGTGCAAATTATTCGGCGCGAAATATGCAAACGTGCAGCCGCATTCCGGCGCTCAAGCCAATGGCGCGGTGATGCTGGCATTGGTGAAACCGGGGGATACGATCCTTGGTATGTCGCTGGCAACTGGTGGTCACTTGACGCATGGCGCGGCGCCGGCGATGTCTGGAAAATGGTTCAATGCGATTCAGTATGGCGTGCATAAAGATACGCAATTGCTTGATTATGAAGCAATGGAAGCTTTGGCGCGTGAACATAAACCGAAAATGATTATCGCTGGCGCATCTGCATATCCGCGCCAGATCGATTTCGCACGTTTCCGCAAAATCGCTGATGAAATTGGCGCATATTTATTCGTCGATATGGCGCATTATGCCGGTTTGATTGCGGCAGGAACTTATGAATCTCCAGTTCCGCACGCGCATGTCACAACTTCGACCACGCACAAAACTTTGCGCGGCCCACGCGGCGGGATCATCCTCACTAATGACGAGGACATCTTCAAAAAAATCCAAAGCGCGGTATTCCCTGGTTTGCAAGGCGGCCCATTGGTGAACGTGATTGCGGCGAAAGCGGTTTCGTTCAAGGAAGCTTTGGAGCCGTCGTTCAAACAATATGGCCAGGCAGTGATTGATAATGCACGCGCTCTGGCGAAAGTTCTGGTGGAGCGCGGTTTGGCGATTACGACAGGCGGCACTGATTCGCATTTGATCGTGGTTGATTTACGCCCGAAAAAACTCACCGGTAAAGCTGCCGAGGAAAGTTTGGAACGCGCTGGCCTCACCTGCAACAAAAACGCAATTCCGTTTGATCCGGAAAAACCGTTTGTGACTTCAGGTATTCGTTTAGGCACTCCGGCAGGAACTACCCGTGGTTTTGGTACGGCGGAATTTGCAAAAATCGGTGGGTTGATTTCTGATGTTCTGGATGGTTTGACGCAAAATCCGGAAAATAACGGCGCGGCAGAACAGAAAGCTAAGAAAGAAGTAGAAGCTCTGTGCAAACGATTCCCGATTTATTAATATTGACATCGGCACAATACTTGCGTTCAACCAGGTTTTACGCTATACTACCAAGGTAGCTAGTAAAGGTTTTAATATGGAAATGATGACGGTTTCAGAGAAATATCAGGTGGTTATACCTAAAGAAGTGCGCGAGGATTTGAATATCAAGCCGGGTTCCAAAGTCGGCTTCCTTGAGCTTGATGGACAATATATCCTGCTGACGCCGCTTGACCCTAAGCTTGGGCGCGGAACTTTGACGGGGGTGAGCTCAAACTTTGATAAGGAACGCAGCGAAGACAGGTATTAATGCTCACGCTTGATTCCTCGGTGTGGATTGAATATTTTTTAAAAGGCTCAAGCGGCGATAGATTCACCAAGGCAATCATTGATAGCGGCAATCTTCTTGTGCCAAGCATTGCCATTTATGAAGTGTTTAAAAGAGTTTTAGCGCAAAAAGGGCAAGATTTTGCGGTGACCCAGGTGCGCTATATGCTTGCCGGCAACTTGATTGAGTTAAACGATGTAATCGCCATTAAAGCCGCAAAATTCAGCCATGAGAAGAAAATTCCGATGGCCGACAGCATTATATATGCAACGGCGCAAAAATATAAAGCAGAGTTATGGACTATGGACAAGGACTTGAAAGGACTGCCCAATGTAAAATATTTTGCGAAAAAGTGATTTTTCCGCTAAATCATAAATCTGAAATCATAAATCTGAAATCAAATGCACTGCCCATTCTGCGCCAATGTTGATACTGCTGTCAAAGATTCCCGGATGACCGAGGATGGCTCGGCGATTCGCCGTCGGCGGTATTGTGGGGATTGTAAGGGGCGGTTTACGACGTTTGAACGCGTGCAGATGCGGGAGTTGTTTGTCAAAAAATCATCCGGCGCGAACCGGTTGTTTGACCGCGATAAGTTGATTCGTTCGATCAATATCGCGGCGCGGAAAAGGCCGGTTACGGAGGATCAGATTGAGCAATTAGTGAATAAGATTGTGCGCGAATTGGCGTCACTGGGCGAGAATGAAATTCCGACTTCGGTGATCGGGCAAAAAGTTATGGTGGAGCTGAAAACCCTCGATGATGTGGCCTATATCCGCTATGCCAGCGTCTATTCCGACTTCAAGGATTCCAAGGATTTCGAGAAGTTCATTTCCAAGATTGGCAAGAAAAAGAAGAAATAACTCGTTTATCGTTTATCGTTAATCGTTTATCGTATTGTCAACAACGATGAACGATAAACGATGAACGATGAACGATATATGCAAATGGCGCTTGAACTTGCCCGCGGTGGTTTGGGAAGGACATGGCCAAACCCAACTGTTGGTTGCGTAGTTGTCAAAACCGGCGAAATAATATCCCGCGCCCGCACCGCTAATGGCGGACGCCCGCATGCTGAGGCATTGGCCCTGCAATCGGCGATCGGCAATCGGCAATCGACAATCTACGTAACGCTGGAACCATGCTCCCATCATGGGAAAACTCCTCCATGCGCGGAGGCTTTGATAAATGCAGGCGTGGCGAAAGTGGTGATTGGCTGCGGCGATCCTGATCCGCGGGTTTCGGGCAAAGGTGTGGAAATTTTGCGGGCGGCGGGGATTGAAGTTGTCACGGGAGTTTTGGAAAAGGAATGCCGCGAGGTGAATAAGGGATTTTTCAAAGTCATTGAGAAAGGCTTGCCTTATGTGATGCTGAAAGCGGCTATGTCGGCGGATGGAAAATATTTGTCCGGTGATGGAAAGCCACGCTGGATGACTGGGGAGAAAGCACGTGAGGAGGTGCATCGCTTGCGGTCGATTTATGATGCGATTTTGACCGGCACGGGAACGATACTCGCCGATAATCCGCGGCTGGATTGCCGTTTAGCGGGATTGGAAGATTCTTCGCCGGTGAAAATTGTGGTGGGGAAAACTGCGATTCCGAAAGATGCGAATATTTGGAAGGGCAAAGAAGTTTGGCTGTATAATCATCACCACCTGTCATCCTCGGGCTTGACCCGAGGATCCAGTTCACTTGCGCCGTCAGAGTTTGTGACCCTGGATCCTCGGGTCAAGCCCGAGGATGACAATATTCTTAGAGACCTTGCAAAACGTGGGGTTACGCGATTAATGATTGAGGCGGGGCCGAAACTTTCCAATGCATTATTGGAAGAAAATGCGGTTGATGAAGTGGTGATTTTTCAATCAGCGCAGAAGCTAGGGGATGAAGGAAAAGAATTTTTCAAACCGGCCATGCTGGAGAAATTCAAAAAAATTGGAATGGAGAAATTTGAGGATGATTCAAAAATAACATTCGTCATCGCGCATTAGTAGTGGTTTAGATAAGATGTGGATATCGTCAATGCGCATATCTACTTAAATCGCTATAGTTGCGCGATTCGGTTAGTAAGCATAAAAACCGTTACCACTTGAACCAGGCCCCGCAACTAGTGCGGGGTGACGGGTGGGTAGGATCAGTCCCACTTCACAACCGGCGGCATGGACATTAAAATGGCTTCGGTGTTGCCATCTGTCATCAGACCGAATTTGGTGCCGCGGTCGTATAATAAGTTGAATTCCACATAGCGCCCGCGTTTGCGGAGTTGGTATTCGCGCTCCCCTTCCGTCCATTTTTTATCTTTATGGCGGGCGACGATATCAGCATAGATTTCCAGAAAATTATTGCCGATGTCTTTGGTGAAGTTGAAATCCTTCTGCCACGCGCCGCTATCGACATAATCATAAAATATCCCACCCACCCCGCGCATTTCCTTGCGATGTTTGAGATAAAAATATTCGTCGCACCATTTTTTGAACTTGGCGTAATAGTCTTTGTCATAAGCATCACAGACTTTTTTGAACGAGCCGTGGAAATCTTTGGTGTCCTGTTCGACTGGATAAATCGGCGTTAAATCCGCACCGCCGCCGAACCATTGTTTGGTGGTGGTGATGAAGCGGGTGTTCATATGCACAGCCGGAATATGCGGTGACGCCATATGCGCGACTACTGAAATTCCGCTGGCCCAAAAGCGCGGGTCGGTTTCAGCACCGGGAATGGTTTTGGTAAATTCGGGCGAGAACTCCCCCCAGACAGTGGAAATATTGACGCCGACTTTTTCAAACACTTTGCCTTTCATCATTGACATTTCGCCACTGCCGCCGCCGGCACGGATCCATTTCTTACGGGTGAAAGTTGCTTCGCCATCCAGCTTTTCAAACCGCTCACAGATTTTATCGCGCAGGGTTTTGAACCAGGCTTCGGTGAGTTTTTTGCGTTCTTGCAGTTCGGTCATTCCCGATTTCTATACTCCCCCCTTGAGGGGGAGTCAAATTGCACCGCAATTTAGTGGGGGGATGTGGTATTAACAGGCAGGGTTGCCCCCACCGAATCGCACAGAAGAAAAATCTGTGCTCTTCGACTCCCCCTCAAGTGGGGAGTTAATTCTTCTTTTCAAAAGTGGCGAGCATGGCGCTGGCGGATTGGTCTTGCGGTGCCGGAGCTTGCTCAGTTTTTTGCTCTGGCTTGTCCGCCGCTTTATCATCCGTAGGGGCAATGGATTTTTTCAGGAGGATGATACTAATACGGCGGTTCTGTGCTGAATTAGGATCTTCTTTAACCAAATGGTCTCGGTCGGCCTTGCCCTCGACTTTGAAGATACGCTCGGAGTTCAAGCCCGAATCGGTGAGGAAACGGCGGCTGGCATTGGCGCGGTCGCTGGAAAGTTCCCAGTTGGAATAACCGTTATTGCCTTTATAGCCCAAAGAATCGGTATGGCCGATGATGGAAACTTTGTTATCAACTTTGGTAATTGTTTCGGAAACTTTGGCGAGGAGAGGTTTGATTTCAGCTTTTAAATTTGAACTACCGACTTCAAACATTGAGATATTGCCCAAATCGGTAATCTCGATTTGCAGGCCTTCCGCCGTCTGCTTGATTTGCAGGTTATTTTTGAATTCCTTCAACTCCGGCGTTTTCTCGATGGCGTCAGTCAATTCCTTTTTGACTTCCTCAAATTTCTCCTTCTCTAGCTTTTGCGCGATTTCCTCAGCATCAGCTTTGGTTATTTCGATTTTGTCGGGATTGTCCCTGTCTTTTTCATCATCACTTTCCGGTGCCTTGGCAACTTCGCCTTCAGTCGCCGGTGCACCTTGCATAACACTGGGAGTACTTGCAGCTTTTGTTTTTATACCGATATCAATATTACCTGGCGCACCTTTCATGCCTGAACCTGCCTTGTCCTTTAAACCTACTGTCGGCGTGAAATAATCGGCCAAGCCAACCAGTTTTTCTTTTGGCGCCTGTGCCAGTAGCCACAATAACAAGAAAAACGCCATCATCGCCGTCACGAAATCCGCATAAGCAACCTTCCAGGCGCCACCGTGGTGACCACCAGCGACTTTCTTAACTTTCTTGATAATTATCGGGCGCTTATTTGGATCCTTAGCTGGCATAACGCAAAGTTAGCTTAGAAGGGTAAATAATTTGTTAAGTGGTTGCGTTATAGCTTTATTAATAATTGCGCTTCCCCCTACGCCAAGAGGCTTCGGCGGACAGGCAAGCGCCGCGCTGCGTGCTATGCACGCAAGCTTCTCGGCCTCAATGGCCTTGCCTTCGCGCTTTGCGCTCGGATTCCATAGCATCACTAGTTACAAAGCCACCCACGAGTGGAGGGCTTGACCCGACCGACCGAGCCCAAAATTCTAATCTTGAGGGCGACAGCTTGAGCGAAGCGATGCGCGGCGCTTGCCTGTCCGCCGAAGCCTCTTGGCGTAGGGGGAAGCGCAATTAAAGTGAATATCGCAGCCACTTAACAAATTATTTACCCTTCTAAGCTAATTTTGCGATATGGCAATTATAATAGGCACATTAATAGTTCTTGGCTGCGTGTTCGGCGTTTTTATCGCTTCGGGCGGCAAAATTGAAATCATCATGGAGGCAGCTCCGTTTGAGATGGTAACAATTTTGGGCGCATCTTTCGGCGCGATGATCATCGGTAATCGCGGACATATTCTTAAAAGTGTGGGCGGCGGTTTCGGTAAAGCATTCAAAGGACCGCAATATAAGAAACAGGATTATATCGATCTGCTCTGCCTCTTATATACGCTGATCAAACTGGCAAAATCAAAAGGCCTGATCGCGCTGGAGCCGCATATTGAGAAACCGGAGGAAAGCGATATTTTCCACAAATACCCGAAATTGTCGCATGACCATTTTGCGACGCCATTCATCTGCGATACGTTCCGCATGATCACGATGAGCCTGGAAGATCCGAACCAGGTCTGTGACCATATGGACAAGCTAATCGAGAAACATCACCACGAAGGCCACGCGGCACAACATGCGCTGGCGACGATGGCAGAAGGTTTGCCCGCCGTGGGTATCGTCGCGGCGGTTTTGGGCGTAGTAAAAACCATGGCCTCTATTTCCTCACCGGTTGAAATCCTGGGTGAAATGATCGGCGGCGCCCTGGTCGGTACCTTCCTCGGTATCTTTTTCTCCTATTGTATCTTTGGCCCGATCGCTGGCCGCCTTAACGAAATTCTGACTGAAGAAGGCCAATTCTACAATATCATCCGTGATACAATGGTTGGTTATTTAAATGGCCAGGCCGTGCAAGTCGCCGTCGAAGTTGGCCGCGGTGCGGTACCCTCAAAAATGCAGCCAACGTTTTTTGAACTGGAACAATCTATAGAAGCGGCGATGGCTACATAGAAATTTTAATTGCGGGCTTTGCCCGCATGGGCCGCAGCGGCCCGTGTAGTATTCACACTTGATTGCTTGTATACACAAAGGCCGCGCACTGGCCGCAAAATTTATTTCCCGATACAGAAGCTGGAAAATATTACATCCAGAATATCATCCACATCGATCTTACCGGTGATGCGGCCGATTTGGGTAGCGGCGTAGCGTAAATCCTCACCAGCTAGTTCCACGGGTTTTTTAAGGGAGAAGTTTTCTAATGCGGCCAGGGCTTTTTGCAAAGCTTCGCGGTGGCGGGCGCGGGTGATTAGGGGTGATTCACCATGGCCGAATTTATCGGTGATTTTGTTTTGCAATTTATTCAGCAAATTGTCCAAACCTTCGCCGGTTTTGATTGAAACTTCCACCGCCCCCTCATCGCGGGACGGGCGCGGGGTGACGGTATCCATTTTATTAATCACGATAATTGAGGCTTTATCAGCCATTTTTTCTGTTGTCTTATCAACCTGCCCCGCTTCAAACATCAGGATTTTGATATCCGCATTTTCCGCACGTTTCAGGGCGCGGCGGATGCCTTCCGATTCAATTTCATCGCCGGTTTCGCGGAGTCCCGCAGTATCGGCGAGGATTACCGGATAGCCGCCGATTTCCATTTGCAGTTCGATGATGTCACGGGTGGTTCCGGCGGTGGCGGAGACTATTGCGGCTTCGCGTTGCGACAAATAATTAAGCAGGCTGGATTTGCCGGTGTTGGGCGCTCCAAGGATTACGATTTCGATCCCTTCACGTATTTTCTCGCCGCGCCGGTTGTCGTTTAGATGATTGCCGATTGCCGATTGTAGATTGCCGATTTTAGTGATGATGCGCTCGACCAATTCGGGCGGTAAATCCTCGTCGGGGAAATCAATATAGGCTTCGACCAGCGCCAGTGATTCAATAATTTCCCCGCGCCACTTCTCATAAATCCTGCCCAGTTCGCCCTGCATCTGGCGCATGGCTTGTTTATGCTGGCCGGTGGTTTCGGCATCGATCAAATCCGCCAGACCTTCAGCTTCCAGCAAATCCATGCGCTGGTTTTCAAAAGCGCGGCGGGAAAATTCACCAGGTTCGGCAAGGCGTAAATCAGGCATATTGCCGAGAATTTCGAGAATGCGTTTTATCACTGCGCGGCTGCCATGGGTTTGCAGCTCGACTACATCTTCACCGGTGAAGCTGTGCGGGGCTTTGAAATAAATAACGATGGCTTCATCAATCGCCTCGCCACCATGCGCCAATTTGCACAATTCGGCCTTGCGCGGGGTTGATATTTTGCCATTGAGCTGCGCCAAAGCCTCCAGCGCCTTGTGGCCGGAAATCCTTATTACCGCCACTCCCGAACGGCCTGGCGCGGTACTGAGGCCAAATATTGTTTTCATTTAATTATTACTATGTATTATTAAGTATGCCTGAAAATACCGGAGTAGAGCCGAAAACACAAACGGCAAAAAAAAGCGCCATTGACCAGCTCTGGGGTTTTGTCACCCGTATACGCAGTTTGAGCAGGCTGACATTTTATAAACTCGGCAATATCGAGAAAGCCAATATGGAGCTCGGCATCCGCCAAATGCGCATGGGAAACTATTTCGATGCCGCCCTGCGCTTCAAGTTCGTTTTATGGATGAACAAAAGTAATACAATCGCTTATTACCTGCTCGGCAAAAGTTTTTTCTATCGCGGCAAATTGAAACAAGCCGTCCCGCCCCTGCAACAAGCCCTGAAACTTGACCCGAGCCTTGAAGAAGCCAAATTTTTGCTGGCATGTTGCGGCACTAATGCCGGAATAAAAGCGATCCCGCGCTCGTTCATTATCGATAAACTGGATTTGCTGAGCGTAAATTATGAGCAATTCGTCGAGAATGTTTCTTCAAAAACCAACACAATATTGGAAGAAGAAATAAAAAAAATCATCGGCGATAATATGGGTTTCAATGTGCTCGATCTTGGCGCACGCGGTGGAGATACGGCGCAAATCCTGCGTAGCACCGCCAATTCGATAGTCGGCGTGGAAGCCTCGCTCAGAATGATCGGACTGGCCCGCAACCGGCGCGTCAACGACCTCCTCACCTTCAACCAGCTCGTCACAAAATTTCCTGAAGATTATTTGCGCGAGAGCAAAGAGAAATTCTCAGTCGTATTATGCACATATTACCTGGATAATCTTGGCCCGCTGGAGGAGTTTTTCAAGCTTGTCGCCAATGTCATCGAACCAAGCGGCATTTTTGCTTTCAACACCCATTTGCACAGCGGCGCGGAGGAATATTTTTTCCGTCCAAATGTAATGATGTTTTCGCATCCCACCGCATATATCGAAAAACTGGCTGAAAAATCCGGCTTCAAAATTGCCGCTAGGCGGGAAGTGAAATATGTCAATGGCAGCATCGATTCAGTTTATGTCCTGGTAAAGTCATAATGGAAAGCTTTGGCGAAACTGTCGGGATAATCGGCTCAGTGATGCTTATGGTGGCTTATTTCATGCTCCAATACAGTAAAGTTAAAGGCAATAGCTCTCTATACCTCTACTTAAATCTATTCGGCGCCTTGTTCATCCTATTCTCCCTATATTTCGCCCCCAACCGCCCGGCGATTCTGATGGAATTGTTCTGGGTTGGGATTAGTGTTTATGGGCTGTGGAAGCGGAAAGTTAAGACCAGTTAATTCTTATTGACTATAGCCAGAAACTAATTAGTCTTTCTAGAATGTTATGGCCGTTTATCAGATATATCAATACTAGAATTTCATTCCGCACGGCGGGGGGTGATGTTGGCATTATACCTCAAAATTGGATTAGTGATTTGGCAGCAGAAATCGAAAAAATCACCGGCCACACCGGCAATGTTTATTGTGTAGTCTCCAGAAATGTGGCCAAGCGCGGTGCAGAAGAAGAAAAAGTGATCAGAGTTCCTGCAAATGAAATCAAACCCGATGATGAAGTAATCTCAGTCAGGCTGCCCAAAGAAGTAATGCAAAAGGCTTATCAGCGTGATTATAAATTTCAGCAGCTATTGAATAAGGATATTGGAAGAATTGAAATTCAGGATTATGCGGAAAGGGGTTTTATTGTCTGCCGCCAAATTCAAGAGGCTATGGAGCGAAAAAATTTACATGAATATGAAACTCACTACTTGGAACATTCAAAAGCCGAAACTCTTTCCTGTATAAATGCCCATAAAATGGGGGATTATGAATTCCTCTCCCTAAAAACTCTAGTTACTGTTGGCTTAGGCTTAGGCTTATTAATTACCGCCGCTCTCTACTCTTTTAAAACTACAATGGAAAGATCCCTGGATCCAAAAACTGACGCAATCACCACTCTTCTTGAAACAGGTGATATGCCTAAATCTCCAATAGTTATACATCAGGTTGAACCTGTTATTCCAACGACTAATTTTGCCGCAAAAACCACGCGCACGGTAACACCTGAACCTGTAAACCAGTTACAACGTGCGGCAACTCCTCCCCCACCGGCGAAATTGGAGCGCTAAATTCCTCTGGTTCAAAAAGCCAAAATACTTTATATGGGAATTTATGAAAATCCTCCCCCTCTCCTCAAAACTTTCGCTGGAAGTCGGCACAATCCATTTTGTCGGTATCGGCGGCATTGGCATGAGCGGGATTGCGGAGTTGTTGCATAACCTTGGCTTCACCGTGCAGGGTTCCGATCTTTCCAGCAATGCTAATACCGAGCGTTTGCAAAAACTTGGTTTGAAAATCATGAAAGGGCAAAGCCCAAGGAATATTGAAGATGCCAGCGTTATCGTGATTTCTTCGGCGGTAAAAAATGATAACCCGGAAGTTATCGCGGCGCGTGAATCGCATATACCGGTTGTCCGCCGTGCGGAGATGTTGGCGGAGTTGATGCGTTTGAAAATCTCCATCGCAGTTGCCGGCACGCATGGCAAGACCACGACAACGACAATGCTTGCCACCATGCTGCACGAAGCGAAGATGGACCCGACAGTTATCAATGGCGGCATTATCAACGCGTTTGGCACAAATGCGAAGCTTGGTAAATCCGAGTGGATGGTGGTGGAAGCCGATGAATCGGACGGTACATTCAATAAAATTCCGGCGGCGGTGGCGGTGGTGACAAATATTGAGCCGGAGCATTTGGATTTTTATGGCAGTTTTGAGAAAGTGAAGGATGCTTTCCGGCAGTTTGTTTCCAATATTCCATTTTATGGTTTCGCCGTGATGTGCCTCGATCATCCGGAAGTCCAGGCGTTAATTGGACAAGTAAAAGACCGCCGTATCATTAGCTATGGTTTGAATCCGCAAGCGGAAGTCCGTGCTGAAAATATCCGCACCGATGCGAGTGGCTCGACTTATGACGCGATTGTGAATGGCGATACGGTGATAAAAGATATCCACATCCCGATGCCGGGTAATCATAATATCCTGAATTCACTGGCAACAATCGCCGTGGCGCATGAATTGAAAATCAAAGACAGCGTCATTAAACGCGCCTTCGCCAATTTCGAGGGCGTCAAGCGCCGCTTCACCAAAATCGGCGAAGCCGGTGGCGTCACAATTATCGATGATTACGCCCACCACCCGACTGAAATCATGGCCACATTGCAAGCCGCCCGAAGCGTCACCAAAGGCAATGTAATCGCCGTTGTCCAGCCGCACCGTTACACAAGAGTGCATGATTTATTCAACGAATTCTGCACGTGTTTCAATGATGCGGATAAAGTAATTGTGGCCGACATTTACACGGCAGGCGAAGAACCGATAAAAGGCGTCGACAAAGATCACCTGGTCGCCGGAATAAAATCCCACGGCCACCGGAATGTGTTTGCGCTGGAAAGCGAAGACGCGCTGGCGCAGTTGGTAAGCGAGAATGCAAAAGCTGGCGATATCGTGGTTTGTTTGGGCGCGGGGTCGATTACTTATATGGCGGGGAAACTGGTGGGAGAGTTAGAAAAATTAAAAAAACAGGCTAGTTAAGTTATGCCATTTTACATCGCTGATACACTGGGAACTGAAGTTATTGATACTGCGTTTACGCGAATCGAAAATAATTATCGTGAAAAGATGGATTTGATTTATTTAAATCGGGTTTTAAACCCAGATGAAATTAGATTTTGGGAGCTGCATTTAACAGGCAAAGACCTAGAAGATTGTAAGAGACTAAGGAATAAACCCGAATTTAAGAAACTAGTGACCAGCGCCTTTGAGACAGCAAAGCTGGAATTCAAATTAGGTTGCGACAATGAAGCAAAAATTATGGTTTATAGATGGATAAAAGCTCAAATTGAGCTGCTAAGCTTACTCAATCCTTTAAAATCCTGTGAGAATTTTGAAATGCAGCTTATGCGTGTTTGTAGAATAGAGATTTTATCCAAACTTCAGAAGGAACTGAAATTGGAAATTGAGCCTGAAGTCAAGACTATTGAAACTAGGCCAACAAGATAAAATTGATGATAAGTAAGCTCCCCCAAATCCGCGGCCGTTATACCGAAAACGCCGACCTCTCCAAGACCAACTGGTTCCGGGTTGGCGGGGTGGCGGAGGTTTTGTTCAAACCCGCTGATATCGGCGATCTCTGCGATTTCCTCAAAAACAAACCGGCTGATGTTCCAATCACCGTTTTGGGCGTCGGCTCCAATATCATCATCCGCGATGGCGGGATTGGTGGCGTGGTTATTAAGCTGGGGCGCGAGTTTGCTTCACTCATAACCGCACACCCCGCACTTGATGCGGGGCCTGCAGACGAGACCACGCATCAAGTGCGGGGTGTGATTGAGGTGGGTGCAGCGGCGCTGGATGTTAATGTGGCGGCATTTGCAGCGGAGAATAATTTGGCCGGGCTGGAGTTTTTGGTGGGCATTCCCGGCGGAATCGGCGGCGCGGTGGCGATGAATGCGGGGGCTTATGGCAAGGAAATCAAAGATGTGCTGGTGGAAGCGGAACTGGTTGATTTAAAAGGCAACCTCCATAAATTCCGTAATGACCAGCTGGATTTTTCTTATCGCAAATGTGGCAAAATACGGGATGGGCAATTTATTGTCACTAAGGCGGCGTTGAAAGGTGAAGCCGGAAACAGCGCGGAGATTTATGCACGGATGGCGGAAATAAAAACGGCGCGGGAGGAATCACAACCGATCCGCTCGCGCACCGGCGGCAGCACTTTCAATAATCCTCCGGGCGCGAAAGCTTGGGAGTTAATTGACAAAGCCGGATGCCGCGGAATGCTGATCGGCGGGGCGCAGGTTTCGGAGAAGCATACTAACTTCTTTATCAATACCGGAACGGCTACAGCGGCGGATTTGGAAGAACTGATTAATGATGTTCAGGCGAGAGTTTTGGCTAATTCAGGGATAAAACTGGAAACAGAGATCAAAATTATAGGAAAATATTGAGTTTTCCCGATTCTTTGCCTATATTCCCCACCCTCAAGGACAAAAATGACCAAAACCCTGACCGGCTCCGAAATCGTAATCAAATCCCTCCTCGATGCAGGGGTGGATACGATATTTGGCTATCCGGGTGGTGCGGTTCTGCCGATTTATGATGCACTGTTCAAGCAAAACCGCCTTCGCCATATCCTTGTTCGTCATGAGCAGGGCGCGGTTCATGCGGCGGAAGGTTATGCGCGTTCCACCGGCAAGATCGGCGCGGTTCTCGTCACCAGCGGCCCTGGCGCGACAAATACGGTTACTGGGCTTGCTGATGCGTTGCTGGATTCGATTCCGATTATCTGTCTCACCGGACAGGTTGCCACGCATATGATTGGTTATGATGCGTTTCAGGAGGCGGATACGGTGGGGATTACGCGGGCTTGCACCAAGCATAATTATCTGGTGAAAGACGGAAATGATCTGGCGCGGATTATGCATGAGGCAATTTATATTGCGCGGACCGGACGTCCGGGTCCGGTCGTGGTTGATTTGCCGAAGGATATTTTGAACGCTGATATCGAATATAAGGAAGTGAAATTCAAAGCGCGTAAATCATACAAAATTCCGGCTAAGGGCGATGCGGACGCAGTTAAGGCGGCGGTGAAATTATTGGCGAAAGCCAAACAGCCGGTGATTTATGCCGGTGGCGGGTTGATAAATTCCGGTGAGGAAGCCTGCAAATCGCTCAAAAAATTAGTCAAGCTCACCGGTTTTCCGATCACCAATACTTTGATGGGGCTTGGCTCTTATCCGGCCGATGAACCTGAATTCCTCGGCATGCTCGGCATGCACGGATCGCTGGAAGCTAATATGTGCATGCATGATTGCGATGTAATGCTCAATCTCGGTGCGCGGTTTGATGACCGGATCACCGGCGTGATTTCAAAGTTTTCGCCAAACTCGAAAAAGATCCATGTTGATATCGATAAATCGTCGATCAATAAAGCAATCAAAGTTGATATCGGAATTGTCGGCGATGCGGGATTAGTTATAAACCAGCTCATTGATGAATGGAAAAAGCAATCCCCAAAACCCAAAACCCAAAACCCAAAACCGGATTTGAGCAAATGGTGGGCGCAGATTGAGAAATGGCGGGCCAAGAAATCATTCCGCTTCAATCAGGGGCCGAAAATCATCAAGCCACAATACGCGCTGCAGCGTTTGGATATGTTCGCCAAAAAAGACAAACGCGATTTCTACGTCACTACAGATGTCGGACAACATCAAATGTGGGCAGCACAGCATATCAAGTTTTCCCAGCCGCATCATTGGATGACTTCCGGCGGCCTCGGCACAATGGGTTATGGCATGCCTTCAGCACTCGGCGTTGCGGTGGCGCATCCGGAAGCACTGACCGTTTGTGTTACTGGTGAAGCCAGCATCATGATGTGCATCCAGGAACTCTCCACCATCAAGCAATATCGCCTGCCGGTGAAAGTTTTCATCCTCAACAACCGCTATATGGGCATGGTGCGCCAGTGGCAGGAAATGTTCCACGGCAACCGCCATTCCGAAAGCTATATGGAAGCCCTCCCCGATTTCGTGGCGCTGGCGGAAAGTTTTGGTATCAAGGGTTTGCGGGCGCGTAATGTCGGCGAGCTTGATGACGTCATCCAACAAATGATTAAACATGATGGCCCAGTCGTGGTTGATTGCATGGTTGATGATAAAGAAAACGTTTACCCAATGATTCCTGCTGGCGCAGGGCATAATGAGGTTTTGTTATCACCGGAAGATGATTCCCCGGATTTAGATTCGGAAGAAGCGCGGAATGCGGTTTAGATGTCAGATATCAGATGTCAAATATCAGATATCAGATATCAGATATCTACCTTAAGCGCTTTGCATATATAGCTGATCGAAGAATTTGAAATAGAGATTCGTCATATTATTGACGAATTCCGGATTCCACAACCTGCGGTCATAGCCGCGTATATCGATTTCGGTTTCTAGAGAGCTTCTGATTTTAGCTTTGATTACATTTTCTGGCACATTCTTGCGTATATCATTGGCGAACCAATCCGGAGCCGGGTTTTTTTTCAGAAATCTATCTACTAATCCGCTGATCATGGATGCCTCCTATCGATATCAGGAGCCTTACTCCGCGCCAGATATTCAGGATTGCGGGCATAGATTCCCGCCTGGCTGTCAATAATGGCAAATTTAACCGCGGCAATACCAAATGTCTGAGCCCGTTCCAGACTTTCCCCGGCTTTGCCCGCCCTGTCCATTGCCTCGGCGGCAACGTCTATCAAATGGGGCTGCGGCAAGGATTCCTTGCCGGTATGTAACGGATATTTAGAAGGATTCCTAATTGAATTCTGCTGATTAGCTAAGGAAGCAGAGTTAATTGAGGGGGACTCGCCATTTAGCAAATCTCCGTGCTGCTGTGGCGGTAAAATCGGGCTATTTACCATTGTCCCAATCCCAAATTGTATATATTAATAACTAAATTTCAATATACTCCCGTTTTGTGACGGTTTTATGACTGTTAGTTAAAATTTTTATGGCATTTGATACATTACAGGATTTCGTGGCGGAACTGGAGCGCAAGGGCCAGTTGGTGCGGATTAAAGAACCGGTTTCCACCAATTTGGAAATGACCGAGATCGGGCGGCGGATGATCGAAAAAGGCGGCCCGGCGGTGTTGATTGAGCAACCGGTAATCTGTGAACAGCGAACGGTAAGTGAAAATAACCGTTCACAGTTCGCCGTTCACCGTTCACCTATCCCCGTCCTCATTAATCTTTTCGGCACTGTGGAGCGCGTGGCTATGGCTTTGGGCAGGAAACCTGAGGAATTAAAAGAGCTTGGCGAGATGCTGGCGTTTTTGAAACAACCGGAGCCGCCTGCGAACTTGCGCGAAGCATGGGGAATGCTGCCGATAGTCAAACAGGCGATGAAGATGAAACCCGTGAGCGTCAAGAAAGCCGCCTGCCAGGAAATTGTGCTGACAGGCGACGATATTGATCTCTCCAAACTGCCGATCCAGGTTTGTTGGCCGGATGAACCGGCGCCGTTGATTACTTGGCCGCTGGTGGTGACCTGTGAACGGAAAACTGTGAACGGTGAACAGAGCAAATTATATAATCTTGGCATATACAGAATGCAGGTGCTTAACAAAAACCAAACTCTTATGCGATGGTTAAAGCACAGGGGCGGGGCGCAGCAGCATCAATCAGCAAAAAACAGTTCACAGTTTACAGGTCACAGGTCGCTGCCATGCGCGGCGGTGATTGGGGCGGATCCGGCGATGATTTTGGCGGCGGTGACGCCGATTCCGGATACGATGAGCGAATATCAATTTGCGGGATTATTGCGGAATAAAAAAACGGAATTGGTGAAATGCAAAACCATTGATCTGGAAGTTCCGGCGAGTGCGGAGATTGTTTTGGAGGGGATGGTTTCGTTTGATGATTATCGCGACGAAGGCCCGTATGGCGATCATACCGGATATTATAATTCGGTGGAAAAATTTCCGGTATTTACGGTGAGCGCGATAACGATGCGCAAAAACGCGATTTATCATTCGACTTATACCGGACGTCCGCCTGATGAATGCAGCGTGCTGGGCGAAGCCTTGAATGAATTATTTGTGCCGCTGTTGAAGCAGCAATTCCCGGAAATCGTCGATTTCTGGCTGCCGCCGGAAGGTTGTTCATATCGCGTGGCGGTGGTGAGCATCAAAAAACAATATGCAGGACAGGCGCGACGCGTGATGATGGGGATTTGGAGTTTCCTGCGGCAGTTTATTTATACAAAATTCGTGATCGTGGTTGATGACGATATCAATATACGCGATTGGAAAGATGTAATTTGGGCGATTTCGACGCGTATGGATCCGGTGCGTGATACGATGCTGGTGGAGAATACGCCAATCGATTATCTCGACTTCGCCTCCCCTGTTTCCGGTCTTGGGGGGAAGATGGGGTTGGATGCCACCAACAAAATCGACGGTGAAACCAGCCGCGAATGGGGGACGTTGATCAAGATGGATCCGGCGGTGGAGAAGCGGGTGGAGGAGTTGTTGAAGGGGTTGGGGGTTTAATGTTCGTAAAAGATGATCAGGAAGAACTAGTGGAGGTTCAAGTAAAATTTGACCATCCAACTACGTGGCAACCAGAGAGTTCATTAGCAATAGCTCACTATATAATTGCTTGCTCTCAATGGGAATATGTTTTGGAGCTTTTATATAAAGATTACTGTCGTAATAGCCAAAAAAGTTTCTTTGAAATGATGATAGAAGCTGACGGAGTTAGTAAACATAATTCGAAGGAAAATACAAAACTCAAGGCAGCTATGCTGGCTGACAATGATTTTTGTAGCCAGCAAATAATCAAACTTGTTGATCAACTCGAAAAGCTATTTTCGCCTAATCGCCACCTTCTGGTCCATGGCTTTCACCATATTTACGACCATAAAGAAATGATGACAAAAATACATAGTAGATCTCAGATGATTAGCGAGCCGTTGGACGCCAAGCAATATAATCAGGAAGCTTTAAATATTAATAAGCTTGTTAATCAAATCAATATACTTAGAAAGATAAAATTTCACAATTACACCGAGGATGATTGCATTGATGTTTACCAACACAAAAACCAAGATTTAACATCTTCATTCAGTTTAGTTTCAAGCTCTACAGCAATGGCAACATCTCGCTTAATATCATATCCTTCAAAAAAGACTGAATAATGTCAAACCTCCTAACCATCTCCTATGGCGATACGCAAGAAGGCGCGGATGCGTTGGAGGCGGTGCTTAAAATCATGGCGGATGCCGGGGTGATTCTGGAAATCGAGGCGGTGCAGCTTGGCGCAGAGATGGTGAAGCTGGGTTTTGAAAAGGGGTTTGATGAAGAGGGGTTGCACAAAATCCGCCGTGCCGGGGTTTTGTTGACGGCGCCGACGCAGAAGAATGTTGTTGATAATTTGCGGGCGGCGCTGGGGGATGAGGTGAAGATTTTTGCCACTGAGGAAGCGATGGAGATGTTGCGTTATTTGGAGCAAGGGGAAGTGGCGGCGCGAATTGCCGATTCTCGATTGCCGATTGCCGATTCTTAAATCGTAAATCGTAAATCGGCAATCGGCAATCACTACCCAGCAGCGGCCATTAATTTTTCAGCCTGGTCGTGATTTATCAAAGCTTCGATGAACTGCTCCATTGGTTTGCCGCCATCCATGAAACCCATAATGTCTTGCGTGTTGATGTTGATGCGGTGGTCGGTTACGCGGCTTTGCGGGAAGTTGTAAGTGCGGATGCGTTCCGAGCGGTCACCGGTTCCCACCTGGTCTTTACGGACGGCGGAATAGGCGGCTTCTTTTTTCTGGCGCTCGGCCTCATAAATCCGTGAGCGCAAGATCTTCATCGCTTTTTCTTTGTTTTTGATTTGTGATTTCTCGTCTTGGATGGCGACGACAACGCCGGTTGGGATATGTGTAATGCGCACTGCGGAATCGGTGGTGTTCACCGACTGACCGCCAGGGCCAGAGCTGCGATAAACGTCGATGCGTAAATCTTTGTCGAAAATTTTGATATCCACTTCTTCCGCTTCCGGCAACACGGCGACGGTGCAGGTGGAAGTGTGAACACGGCCACCAGCTTCGGTTTTAGGGACGCGCTGGACACGGTGGACGCCGGATTCAAACTTCATACGCGCGAAAACATCAGTGCCGGTGATGGTGGCGGAAGCTTCTTTATAGCCGCCAAGCCCTACTTCTGAAATACTCATAATTTCAAACTTCCAGCCGCGCAACTCGGCATACCGCGCATAAGCCCGGAAAATTTCCGCCGCGAACAGCGCCGCCTCATCACCGCCCGCCCCGCCGCGGACTTCGAGGATGGCGTTTTTCTCATCCGCCTCATCTTTAGGCAGCAGCGCGATTTTCAAACGTTCTTCAATTTGGGGCATCAAAGCCTTCAACTTGCCGATTTCCTCCTCGGCAAAGGCTTTCATATCCGGTTCTTTCACCATCGCCTCGGCATCCGCCAAATCGCCCTTGGTGGTTTTATATTCACGGATAATCGCCACCAGTTTTTCCATCTTGGCGATTTCCTTCATCGTGCGGACATAAATTTCCGGCGAAAAATTATCATCCGCGCCCGAAACCGATTTCTGCAGCTCGTCGAACTTGATGATAATACTATCTAATTTTGCATCGAAACTCATGGGCTACGCTATAAGCTAAGCTTTAACTTTCTTCAACTTAATTTTGAGGAACTTAGCGTTCTATATTTCCGGCTGCTTTTGGCGCCACGGCCTGTGCTTTAAGCAAATATTCTCGTAGCCTGTTTATACATTCTGGCAAGTCCATACCGCCTAAAACATATGAAAGGATTTGTGGGCATGGCTCCTTTGCTGCTTGTTGACCACCAGGTTTTGCCGTGCCACTCTTGCTTAAGTAATAAAATCCCTCCCCTTTATTATAATCTAGCCCCCGAATTAAATTACTGATTACTATCATCAAAGGAATTTTTATTCCGCTTGCGGCCAGTGCATCGATTAAAGAATAACCTGACATCTCCGGCATCTCTACGTCAGTTATTAAAATATCGAATTGTTTTTTCTTTGCTTCTTCAAGAGCCAATCTGCCATTTACTACATGAGTAATATTATGCTCTCTTTTATCTTGTTCTAGCCAATGTAAAAAAGTTCCCGATGCCATCTCACTATCTTCGGCATATAAAACTTCAAGTTTTCTACCTTCATTCATATATCCTCCTAATATAATATTTTTTACAGCTTCACTTCCCGCTGTTCGCCAGTGTTTAAATTTTTCAACAGTATGACGCCGCGTTTCACTTCTTCTTCGCCCAATATATAAGCTTCCGCCGCGCCGATTTTGTTGGCGAATTTTAGGGCTTTGCCGATGTTGGTTTGGCTGGCGATTTCGGCGGTTTTACCTTGGCCGCGCAGTTTTTGCGTGACTTCCAATGCGGTGATTTTCAAAGCATCGCTACTGGCGATTACACATATGGTTTTCGGTTTTTCGATTTTCATATCGCTGAGCAATAGCAACCTTTCCAGCCCCGCGCCCCAGCCAACCGCCGGGATTTCTGGGCCGCCCATTTGCGCCACGAGGCCGTCATAGCGGCCACCGGCCAGCACTGTATTCTGCGCCCCCAAATCACCGGAGACAAATTCAAAAACGATATCGTTATAATAATCCAACCCGCGCACCAGCTTCTCATTTTGCTCGAATACCAGGCCGAGTGAAGTCAGCCCGTCTTTCACCGCTTCATAATTAAGTTCCGCGCTTTCAGTAAAATGCTCCGAAAACTTCGGCGCAGCGGCAACAATCTTTTTGTCAGCCTCATCCTTGGAATCCAATATCCGCATCGGATTTTTTTCCAGGCGTATTTTAGAATCCTCGCTCAAATCATTTTTATGGGTGGTGAAATATTTCACCAATGCGCCGTGATAGTTTTTGCGCGTTTCCGCATCACCGAGCGAATTGATTTGCAGCTCCGCTTTAATCCCAAGTTTGGTCAACAACTCCGCAGCCATAGCTATAATTTCAACATCACTCTCCGCACCCTTGGCGCCGATATGCTCGATATTCAACTGGTGAAACTGCCTCTGCCGCCCCTTTTGCGGGCGCTCATAACGAAATACCGGGCCGGTGGAGAATAGTTTTTGCGGGAGGTCTTGCGTCAGCGAATTACTAAGCAGTGAGCGGACGATGGCGGCTGTGAATTCCGGCCGCAAAGTAATCGATTCATCGCCACGGTCTTTGAACGTATACATTTCCTTGGTAACAACATCCGAAGTCTCGCCCATTGTCCGCGCGAAGACATCAGTAAACTCAAAAATCGGCGTCGCCATTTCGCGGAAGCCATAACGGGAGCTGATTTCACGCGCGATATTTTGCACCGCAATAAACTTTGCGAATTCATCCGGTAACAAATCATGCGTGCCGCGAACGGGTTGGAGCTTGGTCATTATTGGTGCGGAGTTTAGGGTTGGGAACTGGGGGATGCAAATTATTTTTATAGTTGTTTCAATAGTTTCTACAATTAAGGCCGGGAGTTACAAACTTGCTAAAATACCTAATTAATCATTAAATACCCCCTAAATCAGACTATATATAACCCATTCCTTTTTAGTGGTTTTTTTGCTATAATAAGTGGGTGAGAAAAGGTTTTACTCTCGTCGAATTATCCATAGTCCTGGTTATCATCGGCCTTTTAACGGGAGGGATTCTTGTCGCGCGGAGCATGATCCATACAGCCGCCATACAAAGTTTCGTCAGCCAGATTCAACAATATGATGTCGCGGTTGAGAATTTCCATACTTCATACAATCAAATTCCCGGCGATTCTGGGTTGTTTTCACCGACCGGTAATAATGACGTAAAAATCAAAGACGCACAGGGCGGTGATGGTAATTATGATGGTGAAATCGCTATGTTCTGGAAACATTTATCCGATAGCGGGGCTTTTGTGAACAACTTCAGCTCCGATGTTAGTTCACCATTAAAAATGGGCTTTAATTTCCCCGCAACCAGGCTCAGTTCCGGTAAAGCTGGGATTTTGGTGGGCACACCCAATGATTTTGATATACCCGGCGTATATAATGTTAATATTTATTACGTAGGCAGGATATATAGCGGCAACAGTAATTCCAATTTTAAAACTGGAGATGCAATTTCTGTCGATGAAGCACTCGCCATTGACGCTAAAATGGATGACGGACTGCCAAATCTGGGCAACGTCCTGGCGGCGAGTGGTAACGGAGATTTGAGTATCGCGCCAAAAAACACTGCCAGTGGCTGCGTTGACCTCGGCAACACCCAATATCGGCTTGATTCAACCGGCAACTATCCGTGCTCGCTGGTAATCAAGATGAGCTCTACTACGACTGGGGATTATTATTAGGCTATTGGTCTATTTAATCCTTTGCATTTAGCCGTAAAAAGTTGGACTTTGCTCACTTGGTTTTCTTCTTTTTCATTACAGCCATGTTATCCACCAAATTCGGATAGCGCCGCCCGGCTTTTGCGGCACGGGTCTTGGCTTCCGCTTTTTGAGCTGAGGTTAGCGGCTTGCTTTTGCCTTTATTGGGATTTGGCTTTTTCCATACGGGTTTGGTTTCGCTCATATTTTGAACAATATACGCTTGCAAACATAAAGAAACTATATTATACACCCCTTCCCTTCGGGGCATTTGCGACTTGGTCATATGGTATAACCACTAGCGATGTAATTGAATCTTATGGAGAAAATATGCCAAAGCTAAAGACTAAAAAAGCCGCAGCCAAGCGGTTTAAGTTTACCGCGACCGGTAAAGTTAAGGCTACACAAGCCAACCACGCCCACAAATTGCACCAGAAGTCCAAGAGCGGCCTGCGCCGTCAGCGCGGCACTACGGTTCTGGCGGAGTCCGAGGCCGATCGCATCGCGAAATGGCTTCCTTACGGCAAATATAACTAATCTGGCGCGTAGCGCTAAAAATAATCAAAATTTTTCCGCCGGGCCGCCCCAAGGTAAAATTTTTCAAAATAACGTGGGAAAAAGTACACTGAGCAAAGCGAAGGACTTTTTTCCAGCAAAGGAGATTTATGGCAAGAGTTAAACGTGGCGTCGTAAAACACGCAAGAAAAAGAGAAGTCGTCAAGGCCGCAAAAGGCTATTATGGCCGCGCCGGTTCATGCTATCGGGTTGCTATAGAGAAAGTCGAAAAAGGTATGCAATATGCATACCGCGACCGCAAAAACCGCAAACGTGATTTCCGCAAATTGTGGATCCAGCGTATCAACGCCGCCGTGCGCGAACACGGAATGGTTTATTCCCGCTTCATCGACGGTTTGCACAAAGCCGGTATCGAGCTGGATCGTAAAGTATTGAGCGAACTGGCGATTTCCGAGCCGGAAGCTTTCAAAAACATTGTCGACCAGGTGCAAAAAGCGCTTGAAGGCAAAGTGAATGTTAAAAAGGCTGCTTAAAGCCCCGAACTGTCACCCCGTGCTTGTCACAGGGTCCGGCGGTTGCTACAAATGCCAGACCCAGTCATAAAGACGGGGTGACAATTTTTAGATATGGCAGAATTAGATAATATACAAACCAACGCCCAGGCTGAGATTACTTCGGCAAAGGATTCGCGCGCGTTGGAAGAATTGCGGGTTAAGTATGTTGGAAAAAAAGGTTTGGTCACTGCCGAGATGAGCAAGATTGGCGCTCTCCCGCCTGAGGAAAAGAAAACTTTTGGCGCATTGGTTAATACAGTGCGCGATGCGGTGACGAAATTGCTGGATGATAAAAAAGAGCAGTTGGAAGAATCGGAAATTAATGCGCGGCTGGAGAATGAGAAAGTTGATATCACCCTGCCCGTGCGCCCGCAACAGCAGGGGAAGATTCACCCGATTGCGCAGGTGACAGAGGAAATCGCCGGAATTTTGAGCAGCCTTGGTTTTGAATTTCATGACGGGCCGAATATCGAGGATGATTATCACAACTTCACCGCGCTGAACATCCCGGAAAACCATCCGGCGCGGCAGATGCATGATACGTTTTACCTGCCCCCCGCGCATGATGGCAGCCTGCGCGTTTTAAGAACACATACTTCTCCCGTACAAATTCGCGCGATGGAAAAAGGTAAAGCACCGTTCCGCATTTTCTCGATGGGCCGCACTTATCGCAGTGATTCCGATATGACGCATACGCCGATGTTCCACCAGGTTGAGGCGCTTTATATCGACAAAAACATCAATTTCGGTCATCTCAAATGGGCGGTTAATGAATTTGTGAGACAGTTTTTCGGCGCCGATTTCGAAATGCAGTTCCGCCCCAGCTTTTTCCCCTTCACCGAACCAAGCGCGGAAGTTGATATCAAATGGGGCAATAGATGGCTGGAAATCATGGGTTGCGGCATGGTGCATGCGAATGTGCTGAAAAATGTCGGCGTTGACCCAACTGAATATTCCGGCTTCGCATTCGGCGCGGGGATAGAGCGGATGGCGATGTTGAAATATAATATTCCGGATTTGCGGCAGTTTTTTGAAAGTGACTTACGCTGGTTGCAGCATTATGGGTTTTAGGAGAATTAAAATGACTAATGAAAATATTATAATAACTTTTCCAGCGAAACATTATGTAGCGATAATGAGCGCTTTATTTCAAACAGTTGACGAACCTGATGGAGATAAGAAAATAAAATTTCTCGGAGTTAAAGAAAGCAAAATTAAATCTTTATCTGATATTTTTTCCAAACAAAGGAAAGGCGAGGTTGATAAGCGTATAAGTTTCTCAGAAAGTTATTCTGTAACCTTAGATGAAGTTTCATGGAAGATAATTTATCAATGTATTTGCGCAACTTTATTTGCTCATGGCAATTATGAATTACAAACTATAACCGGAATTAATGATATAGATTATTTAAATGCAGCAAAATTCTTGATGACAAATTTATCAGATATTACATCCCCAGTTTGGAATAGTTTATCATGAAATTTACCTGTGACCAGTTCCAATCAATTGTCATTCCCGCGCAGGCGGGAATCCAGGGTTTGTGGAGTGTGCGGCCCTGGATCCCCGGGTCAAGCCCGAGGATGACAGTTGAGGGTAATAGTATGACAGTTGGAGGTGCGGTATGAAATTCACACATAACTGGCTGAAAGAACATCTCGACACTATTGCAACTCCGCAAGAGATTGCGGATAAGCTGACTGCTATCGGGTTGGAAGTTGATGCTTTTACGGATATGGGGAAGAAATATGCGCCGTTTATAATTGCGGAAATTACTGAAGCGGCAAAACATCCTAATGCTGATAAATTGCAGGTTTGTAAAGTCAATAACGGTAGTGAAGTTTTGCAGATCGTCTGCGGGGCGGCGAATGCGCGGGCGGGGATTAAGGTTGTGCTGGCGCCGGTTGGGGCGATGATTCCGAATGGGAATTTCCAGATTAAGAAATCTAAGATCCGCGATGTTGAGTCTAATGGGATGTTGTGCTCAGGCGAAGAATTGGAGCTCTCCGGCAATTCCGATGGTATTATCGAACTCGGCAGCGATGCGCCGGTGGGCGGGGCTTATGCGGAATATGCGGGAATGAATGACTCGCTTTATGAAATCAATATTACCCCCAACCGCGCCGATTGCCTCGGCGTATACGGAATCGCGCGGGATTTGGCGGCAGCGGGAATGGGGAAATTGAAACCGCTAAAAACCCAATCGGCAATCGGCAATCAGCAATCGGCAATCAAAGTTTCCAGCCCCAGCCATTACATCGGCTGTTACATCAGCGGTGTCAGCAACGGTAAAAATGATTTCACGGGCGGGAAATTGAAAGCGATTGGGCAGACGCCGATTTCTACACTTGTGGACATCACTAATTATGTCACCTTTGACCTCGGGCGGCCATTGCATGTTTATGATGCGGATAAACTAAGCGGCAATATCACTGTGCGCGAGGCGAAGAAAGGCGAGAAGATCAACGCGCTTAACAACAAAACATATGAAATGGCCGGCGGTGAGTTGGTGGTGGCAGATGACAAAGGAATTATCGCATTGGCCGGAGTAATTGGAAATGTTGAAAGCTCCGTCACTGCGGAAACCAAAAATATATTCCTGGAAGTCGCCTATTTCGATCCCGCCAAAGTTGCGGAAAGCGGCAGACGCCATCAAATTGATTCAGACGCGCGTTATCGCTTCGAGCGCGGCGTCGATCCGGAATTTGTGGCAACCGGCGCAGATATCGCAGTGGATTTGATCACCCAGCTTTGCGGCGGAGTTCCTAGCCAATTTGCAACTGCACATCCCGCACCTGATGCGGGATCTCCTGGTAAGACCCCGGATCAAGTCCGCGGTGTGCGCAGGTCTATTGAGTTTGATTTTGCGAAAGTGAAATCATTTGGCGGGATTGATATTGCAAGAGCTGATGCAGAAAAAATCCTTAAAGGTCTGGGTTTTACAATTTCGTCATTGCGAGGAGTCCAGTCTGACGGCGCTCTCATCACGCCCCCATCATGGCGCGGTGATGTTGAAGGCAGCGCGGATATCGTCGAGGAGATTTTGCGCATCCACGGTTATGATAAAGTTCCGGCGCAGGCACTTGCATATAAGAGCAGCGGCAAACCGCCGGCCGCCGGATTGGCGTTTTATCTGGCGCGAAAAGTTTTGGCGGCGCGGGGGTTGATGCAGGTTGTCACTTATTCATTCATGAAACCGCAAATCGCCGCTAAGTTCGGCGGTGGAGCGGCGACATTACAATTGCAGAATCCGATTTCGGTGGAGTTGTCAGAAATGCGCCCATCGCTCATTCCTAATTTGTTAGAAGCGGTTGTCAAAAACTCCAATCGCGGTTTCAAGAATCTGGGGTTGTTTGAAACCGGACCGGTGTTTGGCGAAAAAGAACAAAAAGTCATTGCCGGAATTCGTAGCGGCAAGAACGCGGAGAAAAACATCTACGGCGATTCGCGCAATGTCGATGTGTTTGATGCCAAAGCCGATCTCCTCAACGTTTTGGAAGCCATTGGCGCACCGCAAGGGCAGATTGTGGCGCAGGCGCCTTCATATTATCACCCGGGCAAAAGCGGCGGGTTGTACCTGGGCAAAACTTGCCTCGGATATTTCGGTGAGATCCATCCCAAAATTTTAAAAGCGCTCGATATCTCACTTCCGGTTTCCGGTTTTGAAATTTTTGTTGATAATATTCCTGAGTCGAAAAAGAAATATAAGCAGTTGGAAGTTTCCGACTTACAGGAAGTGGCGCGTGATTTTGCGTTTTTGTTGAACAAAGATGTCAGCGCCGATGCGTTGCTGGCAGTTGTGAAGAAGTCCGATCCGTTGATCGGAAGCACGGAAGTATTCGATGTCTATTCCGGTGATAAAATTGCACCGGGTAAGAAGTCTGTTGCCTTTAGCATTAATATTAATCCTAAGGACAAAACCTTAACTGATAAGGAAATTGAGGCGATTTCTGCTAAAGTTATTGATAATGTTAGGGAAAAATTCTCCGCTGAGTTGCGGGCCTAGCCTGGTTTTTCTGCAACTTCTTAAAAGAATATTAATAATCATAAAAATTTAAGCTTTATTTTAGCGAAAATTTGTGCTATATTAACTGACGATTTGTAAAAAGCGTTAACAATGTTTAATAGAGGTAATGTTATATTTTATGGCTAAATCTTCTACAGCTAAGAAAGCTACGTCTTTGAAAAAGAATAATGCTAAAAAACTTTCCGTCAAAAAAACCGGTGTTAAGAAATTAGCAAAATCTACGGCCAAAAAGGCCTCAGCAAAAACTAGAAAACCAGTAAAAACAACAGTTAAGTTGGTCAAGAAGCCGATGAAAGCCGTTAAGGCCGCTACTAAAACTGCAGCTAAACCTGAAATAGTCAAAGCGCTGCCTAAACCAGTTATCGTGGCAAATTATAAAAGCCCGGTAAAACAACTGGATGGCAAATCAGCTTACGACTTCAAAATCGGCGACTATCTGGTTTATCCAACGCACGGTGTGGGCGAAGTTACTGCGATTGAACAAACCGAAATTGTCGGTGTACGAGTTACGCTTTATGTCCTCAATTTCGAAAAAGAAAAAATGACTTTAAGAGTTCCGGTTGCCCGCGCCCAAGGCGTTGGACTCCGCCGCCTGTCCAGCTCTGAGCAGATCGGCAAAGCTCTGATTGTTTTGAAAGGCCGTCCGAAAACCGCCCGTGGCATGTGGAGCCGCCGCGCGACCGAGTATGGCCAGAAGATCAATTCCGGCAATATCGAAGCGATTGCCCAAGTCGTCCGCGATTTGCACAAGAACGTCGATGATCCGGATCGTTCATATTCTGAACGCGTGATTTATGAATCAGCGTTTGACCGTTTATGCGGCGAATATGCAGCGATCAATAAGATTGACACCAAACAAGCGCAGGAAATCCTGGTACAGACTTTAAGCAAGAAAGTCGCTTAAGTTTCAAAACTGATTTAAAGCCCATCCAGTTTGTCTGGATGGGCTGTTTGTTGGCTTTAAAACAGGGGCCACATGGCTGTTATAGCGATTTATAGTAGATATGTGATCTCTAGCCCCGCCGTTGCGAGCCTTCAGGCGCGGCAATGTTGCATGGCCCGGTAAAAACTCCTCCTCCCTCAGGGAGGAGGTTGGGAGAAGGGTTCGCGGCAACCGAGACCTGGAGCCGGTTCCGCATGACCCTCACCCAGCTGCGGCTAAGTTCACTACGTTCACCAAGCCTGCGCATCCCTCTCCCTGAGGGAGAGGAAAAACAAGTGCTTACCGAACCATGCAACAACGCCCGCGGAGTTTATCCCAGCGAAGGCTGGGACTCGCAGTGACGATGTGACAATGTCCGCATCTTATCTTAAATCGCTATAGTGGCTCTGGGCCTAGCAAATAGGCGTATTAATGTGATATTGTAGCACTTTTTACCAAAATTTAACGTACTTGTAACAAAACTTTCAAAATAACCCTGTTGAAGGGCGGATTTGAGGGGTATAAACTGGTAATTGTACGAATTTCAGGTTCAACTTGAGATAACTTCGCGAATTTAATAATCTAAATAAAAGGAAACTATTATGAAAACTCTTACCAAATTTTTTAAAACTGACGAATCAGGCGCAACGGCTATCGAGTATGGTTTGATCGCTGCTTTGATCTCTGTAGTTATCATTCTTGCTGTTACTTTCGTTGGCGGCCAGTTGAATACTACATTCTCTAAAATCGGTTCTAGCTTAAGCTCTGCAAACGGCTAGTTATCAAATTAAACCGGGCCTTCGGGCCCGGTTTTTTTATTTGTTAAATTATGAAAATATGGCTGGCAAAATTTAAGAAGTGTAAAAAAGCTGCGACTGCCATTGAATATGCCCTCATAGCCTCCCTAATTGCCGTTGTGATAATCCTCGCCACAAAATTTGTTGGCTCTCAATTGAATTACACATTCTCGCATGTCGGCTCCGCACTCAGCTCAGCCAACGGATAATAAATTCGCTTACCAAATATAAGGCACAAGCCGCCAGCGCGTGGTTTGTTTGAATTCCACATATGATGGATTTTGCGAAAGGAACTTCTCCTCGCGGGTAATGCGTATTATCTGAATCACCAGGCCAAGGGCAATATAAAAACAATTCATCTCCGAGAAATGATTTAGCAAAACTCCCAGATTGGAAATGAGATAACCCAGATACAATGGGTGGCGTACGAATTTATACATTCCCATAGTCTTGATCTCACGCTCGGCAGGAACAACGCCGAAACTCTTGTTTAGCGATATAACCCCGGCGGAAGTTATCAACATACCTAGGAGCTGTATAATAATGCCAAGTGGGTTATCAGCATTGCCGGTGGGTTGGATCAATATCGGAGCCAGGGTCCCCGCCAAAGCAATGAGCCAATCCCAGGGCGAAGCGGAAAACCGCACCGGCGCGGCGCGGAAAAGCACCAGGATCAATATCAGTGATTCCAGGACGATGTATAATAAGCTGCTGATTTTGTGATATTGGATCAGCGCGACGCTGTGATTACGCAGGAGGTTAAAATAAAACAGCAGCAGAATCGCCCTGCCGATCACCTCGATTATGAAGTTTTTATCAATTTTCATCTTTGCTATCATTACAGCAAATATTCCAAAAGCAAGCCTGATACTGATATTGATTTAATAGGGGCGATTTACCGCTTGTGTTTTCCCCGCCCAGATTATAAATTCCGCTGCCTGTAAGCATGCTTACGCCCCTGTGGTGGAATTGGTAGACGCGCTGGACTCAAAATCCTGTATCTTCGGATGTGTCGGTTCGAGTCCGACCGGGGGCACCAAATCGATACCCGCGCGGACTAAATAGAACCGCCCTTAGGTTCTATTCCGCTTTGGGTGATAGCGTTTCTTATAGTTTCCCCAAACCGTTTTGCTTATCTCGTCTATCTTTGCTTGGTTTTGCGTTTCCTTAAAGTGATCATCAACTAGGCCCAGTGCAATGCCCAACATGGAATTGACGAAATCCAGCGTTTCTTCGTCAGTAAGATCAAATCCTTCAAGATATTGGCGATAAGGTGTAAGGTCAGTAATCATATAATACTCCTTTTGTTTTTTAAGCGACTGACTTAAAATAAGTAATCGCAACAAGAGTATTTCAGGGCCACTATGATTAGACCAGATGATATGTATACAAAAGGTATTGGGCCAGCACTGAGGCTTATTCGCTTTATCCCTTATATTTTTCTTTCCATAAGAAACTATTTATGCCGTCCAAAACTCAAAGTTTCTTTGAGCCAGAAGCACATTTTATTTGAGGATTCAAATAGCACTCAACATGACTATTCATTTCCGTGTATTATATTAGAGAACCCAACTAATACGCCCTATAAAATAGAAGCGGGCTCTATAAAAATAAATAGAGAAAGCTATTCAGGAAACGTAACTTCTAATCCAATTTTTGCCCGCTGTTATCGTACTACGAATTAGGCTAATAAATTAAAGTGTCTAGATGAAACTAATATAGCGTCTTTCTTTGAGAAGCATTGGCAAAACATCGTACAAAATAATGCTCCGCCCATAATTTTACCAGCTTATGAAAAGATTACACTTCCGCTTTTTTGCTACCAAAACTCAAATTTTGTTACAGGAAAATTTGCTGAATCAAAACTATGGTTAGCTCCAGTAAAAATTAGCATAAGAATTAAAATAAACTCAATTAATGCAGAATATGCTCTCAATCGGCGAGCTGTTTATGAAACTATTATAAATTGGTTAAGCCACTGGAGCTCAAATGGATAAAATGACCGAAGAGGATATTAAAAAGGTTGAGAAACAACTAGGTGAACCTGTTTTTATTTCTTTTACTGACGAGGTGCACCGCGCCAGGCGTAATTTGATCATACTCACATTTGTTACATTAGCTTATAAAATATCTGGAGCAAAAATTACATCGTTTGCACCTTTAGGAATACATTTTGATAATTTTCAGCCTGATTTTGTAGATACAGCTTTCTTCATTTTTACATTGTATAGTTTTATACATTTTTTCTGGCTTAGTCTTGATGCGCTTCAAGAGGCGCATAAGAATAACGGGTACACGCTTGTCCTATGTCACCACAGGAAGAATGGCAGGCGAATATGCCGATTATCCAAATGATCCCCGTCAATCTTCTCTAATGACGTGGTGGAATGAAGATGCAAGAAGGATAGGCGCTTTTATTCCATTAATTAAAAGCCTTGAAGAAAAAGTTATCCAGCTCGATACGCATGCAAAAGCAAAGGACTTAGGTGAACTGCCTAATATAAATAATATTATGCGCACTACAGGCCCGCTTCAGACAGAACTTGCTAATCTTAGGAGGAAAATTGAAGAAACAGAAAAAATAATTTGCTCACATCGCATTCCAGTTTCTTTAGAGCGATTTGAAAAATGGTATAGAAGATTTAGTCTCTCACAATTATCACGTTGGTTAATCTTAGAATGGGGATTACCGGTAGTTTTATCTCTTTGGGCACTTTATCTGGTGTTCCCTTGGAAGATTGGATTTTCTTTAGATTGCTTTTGCATAATTGGTACCCATTAAAAGCTGAATGTTCGAACACTTGAACATTTGCCCATCTCTTGTAAAACCTCAATAAATGCACCCATTCGGTTCGAGGTTAGTCCGCGCTGGTGCACCACTTTCGGAAGAGAGTAAGGCAGTTAAAATCGCAAAATATATGCATCAAAAACCTCCGGTTTGAACGCCATTAATCTTATTTGCTAGCAGCTAATCGCTTTTTCATGGCAGCCGTTACGCCTTTGATTCCTGAACTTCTACCTATTGTCTGGAACTCTGACCGCTGTGTCGATAACAGGCTCACACCTTCAATCTTAATATCGTGAACTCGACAATCATTGGCCATTTCTTCAAGCATGAAATCTACTGCCATATCAGCCTCACCTTCACGCTGGATCAGGGTTTTGGCCTCGAAGCGTTTTGCTTCTAAAGGAACTATTCTTACAAGCTTGATATTATCAACGCCGAAACCTTGTTCCTCTTTAAACTTTGAAATATAAGTCATGGTCAAATAATCGCTGTAAGTTTCCAGATATTCCTTTTGATCCCCGGCACTGCTATCTTTCCAATAACGCCCCAATACAAATTGGCCGATCCAATCAGTATCAACTGTATCATCAAATAACTTGGCTAAAGACATTTTCTTCTGTTGTTCGCTAGATTTTGTATCATGGAAAATATCAACCGCCTTTTTAGTCATGGTGTTAGAAAAGCTTGTGCATTTGGTATTATCTGACGCATTGGCCGCACTGGCTGATAAAAGAATTATTCCGAGTGCGGTAGTATAAAGTTTTAGCTTTTTCATAAAGTTCCTTGTTGTTGTAAAATTTATTCCTTAAATGCCTGATGCTGTAAAAACGCTGCCCGTGTGGCGGAATATGGGTCTAGTGATTCATGGTAAAGAGGGTCAATGGCATCCATATTGTCTTCACGCTCAGAAATGGCTTCGGCACCCGTCTGGATATATCCTTGCGTATTTGTCATATACCAGCCGAGCGGATCTATGAACCAATCAACTACAGTTCCGGCGGTGCCGCGATATGTTGAAGGGCCTATAAGCGGAAGTACCATATAATCTCCTTCTCCAACCCCATAGCTGGCTAGAGTTTTGCTAAAATTCTGCTCTTGGTATTTTAGGCCGTGATTAGATGCAACATCGCGGAAACCCAGGACACCAATAGTGGTATTGATAAAAAAACGGCCTAGCGAGGTTCCTACAATATCACTATTAAACTGCAATACGCCATTAACCGCATTGGCCGGTTCATTCAAATTGGTGAGGAAATTGCTAACGCCGGTTTTTGCCCAATCAGGGGAATAACCATAGGTTTTGGCTATAGGCCTTATAACATAACTATCTGCAGCCAGATTGAATGAAAATATCGGCTCGTTCACCGGTTTTAAAAAATCCCTTTGTTCAAATTCATCTTCATCCGCTAATTCCGCTTTAGTCGCGCATCCGCTTAAAATAATTAAAATAGCTAAGCATGCCGCCACTTTATATTTGCGAATATGAAAATGAAATTTTTTCCCGACAATCCATTGATATATATATTTTTCTTTTCCAGCTATGAGTTTGTAAATTGTTGGCATAATGATGAGCATCAATGGCGCTTGGATAGCTTCTATAATTATATTGGTTGTGGCTTGTGTGAATGGCTTCCAGCCTTCTGTGGAATCAGAAGGATAAAAATAATCATAAATAATGCGATAACCCCGGAAGAGGTAATCCGGTCAAGGTTTAGCCCGCTATGCTCAATAGGTTTTGTCAGGAGGTCGCCAACAGTAGCGCCGAGCGGCCTTGTCAAAATAAATGCAGTCCAAAAAAGCAGTGTTTTGGATATGTTGGTGAAGTAAAAAGCAGCAGCTATTAAAACTAAAGGTACAGCAAAAAACAGTACGTCAATTCCATAGCCATATGTGGTTGCATCTGATAAAAAATCACCCAATGCGGTGCCAAGCGTGTTTGAAAATAATATTGTTATCCAATAAAATGTTTCGACTTTTGGAGATATAATATTGTTTACTGAAACCGAACCTATGCAATAACGCCATAAACCAAGTGTTGCGAGCAAGGCGGTGAATAAAATTAATGAGCCTCCGGTATATCCCACCCCTAGCGAGCGGTCGAAAAAATCTGCCATAGTCGTACCTACGGTAGTGGTGGCAACAATCACTGACCAATACAAAAACGGATGAAAGGATTTTGCCCGTATCTGGGCCAAAAATGTAATAATAAAGATCGGCAGGAAAATCGCTGTGCCAACTAAATAGCCAAGGTTCATAGTCATAGACACGGCATCGCCTCCCGTTTCACCAAGAGTCGTTGCGGCAATCTTAATTATCCAGAATGCGATAGTTACTTCCGGAACTTTATTTTGCCGGATTCTGGAAAGCTCTTTTTGTGACATGACACTAGTTTACGAACCCAAACTGATGGAAAACTGAAAAATTCAGATTATTGCCAGTTAATATCAACCATCACCAGCTTAACCCCAAGCCCGGAATCACTTTCGGGCTTAAACAGCATCACTTTTATACCCATCAATTCACATATTTGTTGGACGATCGCTAGCCCAAGCCCACTGCCTTGTTCAATAATACCAGGTAAACGGTAAAACCGTTTGAATACGTTTTCATATTCACTAACTGGTATACCCTGGCCATTATCTGTTATCGTTAAAATAGCCTCTTTGTCTTCCCTTTTAATCTCCACTTCAACCCTACCATCATGCGGGGAATATTTAATTGCGTTTTCAATTAAATTATTAAGCAATATCGAAAATAAGATTTTATTGGAATTTATGATAAGATTTTCCTCGCCGGAAAATGACAGATCAATATCTTTTTTCCCTGCCATTGGCGCCAAATGCTCAATAACTTCTTTTATGCATTCATGCAGATTTAGCGGCGCATTGTTAATGGATTGATTTCTTACCCTTGCCAAAGTTAACAACTGGTCAAGCAGATGGGACGCGCGGTTGACGCCTTTGGCAAGTTCCAGCACAGTACTTTTGCGCTCGGCCTCTGTCCTAGCATTTAATATAACCTGCATCTGAATATTTAATGTCGCCAAAGGCATGCGTAACTCATGGGCAGCGTTATCGGTAAACAAACGCTCATAGGCCATTGATGACTCCAGTTTGGCCAGTAGCAGATTAATCGCTTCAACTACCGGTAATACCTCGCTAGGCGTTTCCGTTTTTCCTATCTGAGATAAATCATTCGGAGAGCGAATTTTTATTAAATCAGCGAATCTTTGCAAATCGCGCAAGCCAAATTGAAGCGCCTTCGACACCAAAAATATTACGAAAGGAAACGCCAGCAACAATGGCACTAACATGCCAAACAGCAAATTGCCAATTATCTCATCCCTGGCCTCGCGTTTCTCCGATACTTCAACAATTGTGTTATCACTAGGCAAATAAAGTGTAAATACACGCCAATTAGAGCCATCTATAGTAATATCGGAGAACCCTTTGCTTAATGGTTTTGGGGCCGTATTAGGCAAATTGCCTGAATAAATATCCAATTTACCATTATGCCAAATTTTAAATGATCTCCATTTTGCGTATTCGTTTAATACATGCTGATCATCTTTATCTAAATCAACAATATGCGAATCGATTTTTATCCCATGTACGGGTGATTTATTATTTTTACTGATAAGCGCCAAAACATTTGCTGCAGTAATTAATTGCGAATCATAGACCTCTCCGACCTCATCTTGGGCACTCCAATAACATAACACTCCCAGCAACATCACCAATATAGTTATGGGGAGGATAAGGCTTTTTAGCAGCCGCATCTTCAAAGATGGATTCATCATGGGCTAACCATATAACCAATGCCGCGCATGGTAGTAATCAATTCTTTGCCCAATTTCTTGCGGATAGCATAAACCGTGACTTCTACAGTATTGCTCTCAATCTCCTGGTTCCATGCATATAGATGCTCCTCAATTTCTCTTTTGCCCATAAGCTTGCCAGCATGTTCCATCAACAAAACTAATACCTGATATTCTTTCGGGGTAAGTTTTACCCATTCATTGTTCTTTTTCACAATTTTTGCGGCGGTATCAATTTCCACATCGCGGCATATAAGATTTGAATTGGCACGCCCTTGGCTGCGTCGCACTACTGCTCTTACCCGCGCCCATAATTCGGGCAATTCGAAAGGTTTTATGATGTAATCATCCGCGCCAAGGTCTAAGCCTTCAATTTTATCCTCTGTAGAATCACGGGCGGTCATAATAATTACTGGAATTGTTTTCGCCGATGCCCTGATCTTTTTAAGTACTTGCAAACCGGAAAGTAGCGGCAAGTTTATATCAAGAAGCACAACATTATATTTATTCGCATCAATTGATAATATGGCGCTTTCACCATCACGCACCCATTCAGGCATGTAGCCAGCTTGTTTCAAGCCAGTTTCCAAAGCTTTTCCCAACAATATATCATCTTCCACCAATAAAACTTTCATTAGAATAGATGCCTAATTAACTGATGAATTTGTTATATAGCTAAAACTATAATGCCAAATATCACCGCGCCGCCGCCAATGACTAATTTCCAAGTGAATTGCTCACCCAAAAAAATGACAGCGAATATTATCACCAAAGCAACACTAAGCTTATCAACCGGCGCAACTTTGGAAGCGTTGCCAAGCTGCAGGGCGCGATAATAACAAAGCCATGACAAGCCGGTGGCAATGCCGGAAAACGCCAGCATGATTATACTAAATGCCGGAATTTTTCCAACCGGCTGCCACTCTTTGCGAACGGTAATGATAACCGCGACCATAATAAGGATGATCGCCGTACGAATAAATGTGGCGAGATTGGAGTTTATTTCATTTACCCCCAATTTGCCAAAAATAGCCGTCGCCGCCGCAAATACGGCAGAACCTAAAGCAAATATTATCCAGCGCGATTCGGTCATTTTATCTAAGATTGGGATGGCGGGATAGGATCGGATGGCCGTAAGCACTTACTTTCAATATTTTGCATAATTTCAATTTTTAATGGCTTTATACTTTCTACATGCAATAGTTGCAACGATTGCGGTGCGAGTGTGCGCTCATTATTTTCCAAAGAAATACGTAACACCAAGGACTTATTCTGGTTATATCTTAAGGCTATCGTAGCAGCAAGGCCTTATGCCTTAATATTATTAAGAATTTGTGACATTTCCTTTGCTAAAGTTTTAGCACATGACATCGAATAGATTATGCATTTGGCGCCGATCTCTAACCATGATGCTAGAGAGCCTGGCAAACGATTTAAAAGATTACCTTCTAATGGCAAATTGTACTGAGCCCAACAAGTTAAGAGGTCTATGCTGCAACTGCCAAATTATCATTTGCAATCCTTCAATTTGTAGCTATTGTTAACCAATTATTAAGGAAGGTACTAATGTCTCCAGACGAAACTATCCAAAAGCCGAAAGGAATTAAGATCGGTGATGTTCCGTTTAACGCATTTGACAAAATGAATGCTGGCGATGTCCAAGCATGGCTGAAAGAGCAGTTTCAAGATCCTTTAGGAGATTATTGTGCCAGTAGTGTTGATATTGGCAACGTCATCGATTGGACGCTGAATAGTTTCTCAGAGTTTCGCACCGAAGTAAAAACCTGTTTTGCAGATGCAGTGGCCGCCTCATTCGATGAATTGCTGCGGCAACCGGAGGAGTGGCAGCCGATCCAAAGACATGGTCATGCAGAAAAGATGTTCGCTTTCACTGAATCCATAGGTGAACATTTATCCGTGCAGGATAAAGTAAAGTTGCAAAATAAATTACTGCCGCTTTTAGATGGGCCTGATGTGCCGTTAGATTCCAAATACAGGGCTTTAAATTTACTCGCCAATATCTTTGGTTATAGCGCCAGTGAGGATTTCTGGTTGAAGCAGCATAAACAGCTTCCTGAAGGCGCCTTATTAGTATTCGCTGGTCTTGGTATAGAGCATCCGCAAGCAGCCTTTGATTTTCTGGCTGAACAACCATGGGATTTTGAAGGAATAGGTGGTTTTATATTATCCTGCACCTTGTTACGTATAAAGGAAGCACATGGTCAAGAAGTAGCAACTGAAGGCATAAAAACACTTCAAGCTGCTCATCCGGAAGCAAAAAATCAGATCAGGGAAATGATGCGGGAAGCGGAGCGGATCATGAATAGACAAGGCCGCGGATAAGAAGCAGTGCTATGAATGCAATTAACTAGAATTCAGTTCTTCTTTGCACGCATTCCGTACGCTATCGCCTACAACCGCGAAATCCGCCAGCGTGAACGTCAGCATAATTTGAAAGCGTAAATTTAAAGACTATCTTTATCAATGAGTTGCTTAGCCAACCTCTCTTCCGTAGGGCACTATTTCGGAATTAGTTTTTATAACCCTGTAGCAGTTGGATATTGTTTATTGATATTTCTCGGTAAATAATGCGTGGATAGCAAATTTGCAAAAATGAAAAGCAAGGAGAAAAGCAATGCGTGTGATGGTTCTGGTGAAGGCTACTGAAAGTAGTGAGAAAGGCTTTGTTATGACCCCTGAGATGAAGGAGTTGATAGAGGCAATGGGGCGATTTAATGACGAGTTGGTTAAGGCCGGCATTATGAAAGATGGGGATTGTGACGGGCTTAAGCCTTCATCCGCGGGTAAGCGTGTTGCGTTTGATGGTGCGGGCCGTACGGTTATCGACGGGCCTTTTGCGCATCCTCGTGAGTTGGTCGCGGGATACTGGTTTTGGGAAGTTAAGGATATGGATGAGGCCGTTGCATGGGTGAAGCGCTGCCCAAATCCCATGCCGGGGCCAAGTGAAATCGAAATCAGGCCGATATTAGAGATGGCGGATTTCCAGTAACAAAACTCGATTAAAGGAAAGCGACAATGAAAAAAAATACACTCTGCCTGTGGTATAATCATGACGCGGAAGAAGCGGCGAATTTTTATGCCAAAACTTTTCCCGACAGTAAGGTCGGCGCTGTACACCGCGCGCCATCCGACTACCCAAGCGGCAAGGCGGGGGATGTTATAACAGTTGAATTCACAGTGTGCGGCGTGCCGTGTATCGGCCTCAACGGCGGGGATGCATTCAAGCACAGCGAGGCGTTCTCATTTCAAATTGCCACCGACGACCAGGCAGAGACTGACCGATATTGGAACGCGATTGTCGGCAATGGCGGCGTGGAAAGCCAGTGCGGCTGGTGCAAGGATAAATGGGGCCTGTCATGGCAAATCACACCCCGCGTCCTGACTGATGCGATGGCAAAAGGCGGCGGCGTAGCAAAGCGGGCGTTCGAGGCAATGATGGATATGCAAAAAATTGATGTCGCTAAAATTGAAGCGGCGGTGCGCGGTTAGGACGTTTGAAAATATCGCCTATTCTTCCTTCATCCGGCTTGGCAATAATGCGCCGTGTTCCTGTAATACATAAACTGCAGTGGCTGTCAGGTGCGAGTTGATGCGTTTCAAATCACGGACGATGTCGAGGTGTAACGTGCTAGTTTCGATGCTTTCCGCCCTGCCCTCACGCAGGCGTTTAAAGTGCATTTCGGTAGCTTCGGTTTCCATATCGCGCATGTTGCTTTTTTCGGCCATTAATTGTTTGGCGGAGCGGAGTTCGCGGGTCATGAATACGGAGGATGCCAGGCGCACATTGGCGGTGACGCGTTCCATCATCGCACGCAACTCGCCCCAACCTTCGTTGGAAAACATCGCTTTGCGCTCAATTTTCTTGGCGCCGATTTTTACTAAATCCGTGCTGATAACGTCACCAATATGTTCAAGATTTGTGGCAAAGCTCATCACTTCGCTGGCGCGTTTGATATCGGCTTCACTCAAATTATCCATTTTAAGCCCGGTGACATAAACTTTGATCTGGCGGTTCAGCTTGTCCATCACATCATCCATCTTGCTGATCTCACCGAGCTTTTTGCGGTCACCAGTGGCGAATAATTGCATTACGTTTTGCAGCATTTTCTCTGCCAGATCGGCCATGCGCAAGGTTTCACGCGCGGAATTGGAGATGGCCAGGCCCGGGGTTTCCACCGCGCGCGGATCAAGATATAGGGGCTCGGAAAGATCGATGGTGGAGACTTTATCAGGCAGCACGCGCTGTAAAAGTTTGGCCAGTGACGGCAGTAGGGGCAGGAAGATCAGCGCCATTGTGACGTTGAATAATGTATGGAAGCCGGCAATTGCGCGTGGGAGATCCGTTTTATATTCCGCAGGCAGTTTATCAGTGAAATCAAGAAGCGGGATGAAGATGAGGCAGCCGGTAGCGCGGTTGATGAGATTGCCAAATGGCAGGCGATGCGAGGCCGGGTTGCCGTTGGAGTTGCTTTCGATCAGCGGGTTGATCGCGCTGCCCAAATTGGCACCGAGCACTAATGCAAAGGCAACGTCGATCGGGATCAAACCTTGGGTGGCGAATGATATTGATACTAGCACAACCGCGATACTTGAATGCATGGCCCAGGTGAGGATCGCACCAAATAACATATCAAGAATGTGATCCTGGGCGATGGAGCTGAGTAATAATTTTATACTTTCAGAATCTTCCGCCGGTTTCAGCAATGCTACAGTGTGCTGAAGCGCAAACAACATCAAGCCAAGGCCGATCACGGCGCGGGCGAAATCGCGGATATGGGTGCGTGAGCTTTTCTTGAAGAGGACAACGCCGACAAGCACAACGAATGGCGCCATTTGTTTGATATCAAATGAAAGTAACTGAACGATGATAGTACTACCGACATTGGCGCCGAGCATCAATGCCAATGCGGGAACCAGCCCGACTAGGCGCGAGGAGGTGAAGGATGTGACCATCAACCCTGTGGCGGTTGATGATTGGAGGCACATTGTCGCGAATAAACCGGCGAAGAAGGCTTTGAGGCGGTTACGCAGGGCAACACCGAGGAAGCGGCGGATTTCCGTACCGTAAGCACGCATGATGCCGCTCTGGATCATATACAGACCCCAGAGAAGCAAGGCCACGCTGCCTGCCAAGTTTAATAATGTTATACTTGCGCCCATAATTTTTACGCCCCCATTGTCCATTATAAGGGTTAATATTTCCTGAACCGCATAGAAATCAATAAGATGGCCTATGGTATAGATTTTTTATTCCAAATAATATGGGTTGTGCTAAAGATATGCTCGCTATGAAACACTGGTCATTAGACGATATCGAATGGGATAAGTTCGACAGTTCCAAACTAAAGCCAGAGATCATATCATTGGCCAAGGCGGCATCCGTTGTTGAGCATAACAGCTATGATTATGGCCGTTATTTGAAGGAAGTTTTCCATGACGATATCGAATTTCATGCACTCGCCGACCAATGGGCGGAGGAAGAAGTTCAGCACGGGCGGGCTTTGCGCAAATGGGCGGAAATGGCGGATCCGAAATTTGATTTTGAGAAAAGTTTCAAGCTTTTCAAGGAAGGTTATAAGTTGCCGGAAAATGTGGATGTCTCAGTGCGCGGCTCCAAATCCGGTGAATTGATCGCACGCTGTATTGTCGAAGCGGGAACCAGCACATATTACACAATGCTTAAAGATTATACCGACGAGCCGGTCTTCCGCGATATCTGCACGCGGATTGCCGGTGATGAACTTCGCCATTACAAATTGTTTTATTCACGTTTGAAAATTTACTTAACCAAGGAAAATATAGGTTTCCTCAAGCGCATAATGGTTGCGCTTGGCCGTGTTGGCGAGAGTGAGGACGATGAAGTTGCTTATGCTTATTTTGTTACGCATCAAGATAAGTATGACCAATATGACCGTAAAAAATTCATGAAACTGTGTTTTTCACAAGTGCATAATGTCTATAAGAAAGAGCATAACGAAAAAATGATCGCGATGATGTTCAAGGCGATCGGCTTGAAGCCGCATACGCGCCTTAACAAAGCCGTGAATTATATGGGCTGGAAATATATTAGCTACAATGCGAAGAAGCAGCAGCTAGCTGCTTAATAGACTTCAGACTTCGGACGCCAGTCATCAGTGGACTGAAGTCTGATGTCTGAAGTCTTTAATTCTTAGCGTGAGTAAAACTCGACGATCAGATTCGGCTGCATTTGTACTGGATATGGAATATCCGAATATTGCGGCTGGCGAACGAAAGTGGCTTTGAAACTCGCGGCATCAACTGTGAGATAACCAGGGATTTCGCGCTCAACTTTTTGAGTTGATTCAATAACGATCGGGATTTGTTTTGATTTTTCTTTGATCTCGACAACATCGCCATCCGCAACGTGATAGCTTGGGATATTGACAGATTTGCCGTTCACCAAAATATGTTTATGCGAAACCAATTGGCGGGCTGAGAAAATTGTCGGTGCCAGGTTAGAACGATAAACTACAGCGTCCAAACGGCGCTCGAGCAAACCTACCAGGTTTTCTGAAGTATCGCCTTTTTTGCGTGAAGCTTCTTGATAGTTTTTGAAGAATTGCTTCTCGGACATGTTGTAATAACCTTTCAATTGTTGCTTGGCGCGCAATTGAATGCCGAAGTTGGAATGTTTTTTACGACCCGCACCGGCAGCACCATGTTGGCCTGGAGGGTTGTTGCGCGAGTTGAATGCGTCTTTGCCACGGCCCCAAAGGGAAACGCCCAAACGGCGGCTGATTTTGGATTTCGATTTTACGATTTTAGTCATATTTATCTCCTATTCATCAGTTCGCCTTCGTAAACTACGGCGCGACCCCATTCAAGGATTCCTGCTTCATTGCTAAGGAACGATATGGTTAAGGCGGCGGAATATATAGAAAAACGCACTTGTGTCAATGGTTTTTACCCTCTTTACAAATCTTAACAATTCCTGTATACTAATTGGACCAAAATCAAAGGAAATCCCATGGCCGCATTTGTTTTCGATACGCATAATATTCACACTAAACATACGGGAATTTATACCCAATCACTTGTAGCCCCAAATAGCGTAAATGTTGATGAGTTTAAAAAGGTGACTGAGGCAAATTTCAGGGCATATGGGAATATCGGCACCAAATTATTCCACGGCGATTCAATAACTGCTGAGCAGTATATTGAAGGCAAACAGCGGATTTTACACGACCGGCGCATGACCGATCCAGAGATTGTTAAAGTTGATGCGGCGCGGATGCGGGCAAATGATGAGTTATTCGCTAAAAACCACACCACTCCAGACGGCAAAATGCATATTAGCGAAATCGTGATGTCGGAAACTGTAGCGCTTCTGAAAAGACAGGGCCACGGGACGGACTCAAAAGAGTTACAAACAGCGCGCGGCGAATGGCACGAAAAGCGCCTGGCGCTGGGGTTGGAAAAAGAGCATCAGCACGGCGTATCGCCAACCACTATAGTCGCCGCGCATTCTCATAGCAAAAGCGCAGATAAAGGCCATAGCTAAAGCCTTATAATATAGCGCATCTTTACAGATTGAATAGCTTTTTAAAACGCTCAATATTTTCTTCGGAAATATTGGCAGTTAGTTTGATGCTGGTTTTTAAGTCTTTGCGTTTCTCGATATGGGCGTGTTGGTAGAGCCAAGCCAATGCCGCGCCGGCTTCCGGTTTTAGTTTATATTCTATGCTTTGGTTGAAGCTGGAGATTTTATCGTCCAGCCATTGCAGCAGTTTATCACAGCCCTCTCCGGTAAGGGCAGAGATTTTTAAATTTTCGTCATTGCGAGCGGAGCGTGGCAATCCAGGGTCGCGGGTTCGCAATGACGATGATGGAAGCAGGTCAACTTTGTTCAAAACCTCGAACATATCCTTGTGAATCCGCTTTTCCAGCCCCATCGCTTTCAATACTTCCTCAACATCGGTTTTTTGCCCCGCGCTTTCGGGGCTGGCGATATCGCGGATGTGGAGAAGTATATCAGCCTCGGCGACTTCTTCCAATGTGGCGCGGAAGGCGGCGACGAGTTCATGCGGTAAATCGCTGATAAAACCTACCGTGTCGGAGAGGATGCATTTGCGCCCCGACGGCAATTCCAACATGCGCATGGTTGGATCAAGCGTGGCGAATAATTTATCTTCGGCAAGGACATCAGATTTTGTCAGGCGGTTGAAGAGTGTGGATTTTCCGGCATTGGTATAACCGACTAATGCGGCGATAGTATATGGAACATCGCGGCGGGTTTTGCGGTGAAGCTCACGGGTGCGGACAACTTTTTCCAGTTCCTTTTTAATTTTGGAAATGCGGCCATTTATCATTCGTTTATCCAACTCGATCTGCGTCTCACCCGGGCCGCCAAGGAAACCGAAGCCGCCGCGCTGGCGCTCCAAATGGGTCCAACTGCGCACCAGGCGGGATTTTTGATATTCAAGCGCCGCCAATTCCACCTGCAACTTACCCTCAGCAGTTCGGGCACGGGCGCCGAAGATTTCCAAAATTAATCCGGAACGGTCGATGACTTTGCAGTTCCAGCCTTTTTCCAAATTGCGTTGCTGGATCGGAGTAAGCTTGGAATTGACGAAGGCGAGTTGGACTTCCTTATTGGTGATGAATTCCGCGAGTTCGGTGATTTTGCCGCCGCCGAATAATGCATCAGGTTTGGGATCGCGGACGGGGATGATTACCGAGCGCAGGATGTTTAGCGAGATTGCTTCCGCCAGGCCATTTGCTTCTTCCAGTTTAAAACCCGAATCGCGCTCATCACCAAGGAATTCCGGGTGAATGACAATTGTTCGCGCCGAGGTTTTTAGCTTCTTGGGATCTTCCATCAAGCCAGGATATGGTCATAAATATTGGCCAAAATAGCTATCGAAACCGGTAGCGAAATAAGCAGTACGAGGAAGAAAATGATATTGCCGAGGACACTAGGCAACAATACTGCGGCAATGTTTACGGCAACAATTATGATTATGGTGAAGATGACACTGGCGCTCAAAGATTTGAAGCTTTCCAGGGAAACCACAACAGCGCGGCGCATGCCCATGCGGTGATCAACGATCAGGAAGGGCACGAAAATCAATAGGCTCAACACTATGGTCGCAATTGAGAGAGTGATTGTGCTGATGAGAATATTCACGCCCAGCGGAATTATGGCGAGGGAAATAATAGCGGCGAAAATTAAAAGATTGGAGAGTGAGAGTTTCATCAGCGATTTGATCTCCTTCAAATCCGGATCCTGGCTGCGCTTGGTCATCAGCACATAATAACAATAGAAACCGAGCAAAGTATAAGTGAGGGTGGCGGTAATATAATTGGTGACGAACGGGTAATCGGCAAATAGTTGGATTTTTTTTAAGCCCATGGAAATTCCGAAACCGACGACGATAATGGCGGCAAAAAATAATGTATATTCAGTGACACGGCGTGTCCATAATTCCGCACTTTCGTTTAAAGTGGCATTCAAGGACAAGCTCACATCCTTGCTAATCGAGCTGGCATGGCCTGACTCGGCCTTAATTATTTCTTTCAATTCTTCAACTCCGCCGGCGGGCATATAGGGGCCATTTTCGGTCGTGGAGACCTGGGTTTCGGCGGTTATTACACCATTCTTAACTTTTTTTATGAAGTCCAAAACATCATAGGGCCCTTGTTTTTGACCGTTTACGAGTATGTAGTAATCCATTGTTAACGAACCTTTGTCAGTATATTTTCAGTTAATATATGATATTATAGGCAAGTTGTAAGGAAAAAATGCCGGAAGATATAGAAAAAAATATCAAGAATGAGCTGGAGATTATCTGGGCGGCCCATAATAAACATGGGCTTAAGGGTAAAATGAAGCTCTATACCATGGCCGAAAAAGAGCCTTGGCGGGCGGCTGTGGAGGGTTTTGAGTTCTGGTTTGGGCCTGATGAGGTCGATTTGGCAGTGGCGGAAATCATCAAAAATTATAATAACGGCAAGCTTCCGAACACTCCCCTGCTCCTAAATCCGGTGGTACATGATGCAAAAATGAAAACAATTGGCTCCGGAATCGCCTGGGCGACGATTATCGCTAAAGGTATCGCCAAGCTGGACGGCAACGAGCAGAAGCGGCTGAATGAGATTAATGTCAACTCCGGCTTTTATGTCCGCGCCGAAATCAAGCAAGCCGGTTTGAAGGTTGTTGCTTTCCTCGACAAGGCGATTTTACCGGACGATGTAAACAAGGCGCTTTATGATTTGTGCAATGTTGATTCCGAAGAATATTACCATCATTATATGCTTTCCGGAATTCACTATTTGAGCAAGAACGGGATGTTCGTGCATCCGGATTTCAAGACTTTGTCAGAAGGGCGCACCGCCAAAGGGCAGACGATCTTGGACGCAGCGCTGTGCTGGAACAATTATGACCGCCACCAGGTTTTGTATGAGCGGTTCGGGATTGATGTAAAAGACATTGAGCGCAACCTCAAATATTTCAACTTATGCGCCCGTAATTTTGATTTTTTCTATGCGACAGGCCCGCAGCGTAAAGGCGCGGATGAGACATTTGATTTCGTGGTTGATGGCTTGATTCCGCGCGGCACGGTTACAGTTTTGGCCGGTGCGGGCGGTACGGGTAAGTCATCAATTGCGCATGAGTTATGTGTTAAGGCGGCGATTGATTATGAGCCGGGGGAAGAGCCGGATTTATGGCTGGGGCAGAAAATCAGGAATGATAATACGAAAGGTATTTGCGTTTACTTTTCAGGTGAGGATGGTCCGGCGGTTATCAATGCGCGTGGTGAATTATTTGACCCACAAGGCCGCGCTAATCGTTTGATGTTCCAGCGGACGGAATTCCGCGATCGCGAGGAAACATTGCCGGAGTTTATGACAAGGCTGGCGGCGATGCCGGATGTTTCGATCATGGTTATCGATCCGGCGAGAAAATATCTGGAAGGTGATGAAGATGATTCAGAAGTAGTGAGCAATTTCTTCGAGGCAATCGAGGAATTCGCGATCAAGAAAAACTGCGCGATGATTATCGTGCATCACTTGGAGAAGAGCGCAAATCCGAAAAGCGCGAGAGAGATTTTAGACTTGCTCCGCGGTTCTCAAGTTTTTATCGATAGGGCACGTGTGGTTTTAGGTTTATACCGCGATGGGCCGTATACGATTGTTGGTTTGGCGAAGTGTAATATTCCACCGAATTTGGGAATGGTGACGGAAGAACGGGTGTTTGCGCGTGATCCGAAGACGCTGCAATTGATATGGCTGCCGGGAGATAAGGGTGTTCGGCGCACGACTTTGAGCGAGGAAGAATTGGATCAGCTGAAGGCGGAAGCGGAGTTGAAGGAAGTGAATGAGCGGAATAAGGTGGCAGAAAAATAAGGCAGCTATCAAAATAATTAAAATCGGAAAGCAACCCAAGAGGAAGGCGGAGTTCAAAAAGCAGGAAAAACAACCAGTTGCAGCAATATTATTGACTTATATGCGAATATTGGCTATTATGGGAATAGTTTAGAGGTGAGAACAGCTTCCTCACACACCACGCGAGTGGTAACTAGCTCAAAGAAATTTGGGTCAAGAGATGCGGGATTTAGCACCCGTCTAAACTAAAAAGGCGCATTTCGGTGCGTCTTTTTTATTGGTTCAATATTTTTAAGTAACCCTTTCGAATCCTGGCTTTTAATGCATTTCTATCAAGTAAATAACTTGATAAAATCGTATGATCTCCATACTCATCCGGCTTAATGGCAATGGCTGCCAAAATAATTAGCTTGCCAACGGTTTTCATAAGCACAAAATTATCCTTATGATTAGGCGACTGGCCTGCATAATCAGGTTTCCAGATAACGTTATCGATATGCTCCAGGCATATTTCAAACTGTGCGCAATGTTTCTCCTTGATATGTTCAATTGCCGCTATGCTTAAATAAGTTTTATTGCTGGTAAGGCCAATTCCCAGAAGATCATTTATTTTTTCATATGGTAAACCGCTTATATGTTTAGCCTTAAACATTACAAATTCCGTCCACTAGCTTTGCCCTAATTTGCAAAGTTTTTTTCTGTGATTTTGCATTTATTCCCAACGGCCTCACCTCACCCACCGCAGTCACAATCCCCCCCACATTGGTCATGAAGATTTCGTCGGCGTCTTTTAGGTCGTCGATGGTGTAGCGCCCTTCTTTGACTTCGCCTGTCCATAATTCCAAGGTTTTTTCGCGCACGGTTCCCGGCACGAAGGGTAAATCGGTGGATGGCGTATAAAGCACATTGCCTTTGATCCAGAAGATATTCGCATTGGCGGTTTCGCAAATATAGTCGTCGTGGGAGAGCAGCAATGCGTTGTCACAGCCCGCTTCGGTGGCTTCGAGCATGGCGCGGGTGTAGAGAAGTGCGTTGTTGGTTTTGCATGGGGTGCGGTAATAAGCGCGGATTTTGGCAACCACTAATTTTATGGTTTGGAATTCCGGCAATGGTTTTTCCATTACTTGCACGACCATGTAAGGGGTCGGATTTTCTACTGCGTAGCCGACTGAATGAGTTTCGCCGCGGGAGATGATTATTCGGAGATAACCTTGTTTGATGTTGTTGCTCTTTATCAGCGCGGCAGCGATTTCGGGGATTTTGCTGATGTTGATATCCAGTTTGTAAAATTCCAACCCTTTTTGCAGGCGCTTGGCATGGCTTGGCCAGTCCCAGGTTTTTGCGTTATAAATAATCACCGTCTCGAAAACCCCGTCGCCAAAACGGAAGGAGCGGTCATTGACGCTGATTTGCGCCTGGTTTTCTACGATAAATTTATCTTTGAAATATATTTGCATGTTCTATCCTTTCGTCATTGCGAGCAGCGCGAAGAAATCTACATCGCATATTCCATCCTGGATTGCTTCGCTTGGCTCGCAATGACAGTTTACATTTACTTTACTCGGCAATGATATAAAATCATCCAAAATAACAACGGAGAATGAAATGATTGTAGTAATCGTAATCGGTCTAATTTTCATCATCGGCCTATTCATGACCATCAAGGTCGTGCCGCAACAAGAAGCATGGATTATCGAGCGGTTTGGGCGGTTTGAGAAGGTTTTTAAGGAAGGCGGATTGCAAATTATCATCCCTACAGTGCAGCGCGTTGCCTATAAACATTCGCTCAAAGAACAAGTTATCGAGGTTTCCGAACAGGCGGCGATTACCAAGGATAACGTGACGCTCAATATCGACGGTATCTTATATGTGAAAGTTATCGATGCGGTTGAAGCTTCTTACGGCGTTTCCAACGCATATAACGCGGTGACGCAGCTTGCGCAGACAACCATGCGCGCGGAAATTGGTAAGATTACGCTGGAAAAAACTTTTGAAGAGCGCGAAGCAATGAACGCCAATATCGTAATGGCAATCAACGAAGCGGCGATAAAATGGGGCGTGCAATGCATGCGCTATGAAATCCGCAATATCATGCCACCGAAATCGGTTTTGCAGGCGATGGAATTACAGGTTGCCGCTGACAGGCAAAAACGTGCTGAGATTTTGAACTCGGAAGGCAAGAGCCAGGCCGTAATCAACCTTGCGACTGCTGATAAGCAACAAGTTGTACTGCGTTCTGAGGCGGCATTAACCGACCAAACTAACCGCGCCAAAGGCCAGGCGGAAGCGATTAAGGAAGTTGCATTCGCAACCGCTGCCGGTATCCGTGAAGTCGCCAAAGCAATCAACGAACAGGGCGGCGAGAACGCCGTGGCCTTGCGCGTGGCTGAGAAATATATCGATGCATTCGGCGAGCTAGCTAAAACTTCCACTACCATGCTTCTCCCAGTCAATGCCAATGACGCCGGCTCGATGGTGGCGCAGGCGATGGCGGTGTTTGAAACGGCTAAGAAGAATCTTAAGTGATAGCAAACGGAAAACGGAAAACGATAAACGGTAAGTGGAAGAAATATTTTTTTCTTATCAGTTTACTGTTCACCGTTTTCCGTTCACCCAACGCGCAAGCGATGGAGATAAGCCACGCCGTCTCTACATATGGTGATGTCAAATATCCCGCGCTGTTTCGTAACTTTGATTATGTCGATCCTAATGCGCCCAAAGGCGGGGAAATCGTGCTGCCGGAGATTGGGAGTTTTGATAATCTTAATCCGTTTATCCTGAAAGGCCGCGCCGCTGTTGATACGGATTTATTGTTCGATACGCTGATGCGCGGCTCGGATGATGAGACTTCCACGGCATATGGATTAGTGGCGGAAAGCGCGGAGATGCCGGAGGATAATACATATATAATCTTCAATCTGCGCCCGGAGGCGAAGTTTTCCGACGGCTCCGGCGTGACGGCGGATGATGTGGTTTATTCGTTTAATACGCTGAAAAAAGACGGGCATCCACAATATAAAATTTTATTCGCGGAGATAAAATCAGTGGTGAAGTTGGAAAAATATAAAGTCCGATTTGAATTTTCCAACTCCAAAACTCGCGAGTTGAAATTGCTGATTGGCGGTTTGCCGATTTTGTCGAAAACATATTATGCCAAACATGAATTCAACAAAACCACTCTGGAAGCGCCGCTCGGCAGTGGACCTTATAAGATAGAGCGCGTCGATGCCGGACGGGCGATTGTATATAAGCGGCGCGATGATTATTGGGCGAAGGATTTGCCGGTGAATAAGGGCCGGTATAATTTTGATAAAATCCGCCATGAATATTATCTCGATGTGAACGTGGCGATCCAGGCTTTTAAATCCGGCGCGGTGGATTTGCGGTATGAGAACATCGCCAAGAACTGGGCTAATTCATATAATATTCCGGCGGTGAAAGATGGGCGGATTATCAAAGTGAAACTGCCAAATGAGATTCCGAGCGGTATGCAATGTTTCACGCTGAATTTGCGGCGTGATAAGTTCAAGGATATCCGCGTGCGCAAGGCACTGAATCTGGCGATGGATTTTGAGTGGATGAATAAGAATCTATTTTATGGCTCATATACGCGAACCAATAGTTATTTCGCTAATTCGATTTATGCCTCCACCGGTTTGCCTGAGGGCAAGGAGCTGGAAATTCTGCAGCAATATCGCGACGAATTACCAGTGGAGTTGTTCACCAGGGAATTCAAATTGCCGGAATCGGATGGCAATGGGCGGATTCGCGACAGATTATTGGAGGCGCAAAAACTCTTGGGCGAGGCTGGCTGGCATATTCGTAATGGCGTGTTGGTGAGTGATAAAGGCGAGGAATTCGAATTAGAGATTTTGCTGCAGCAGGGTTCGTCATTCGAGCGCATTATGGGCCCGTTCCAGCGCAACCTGCAGATTCTGGGTATCAAAAGTAATCTGAAAAGCGTCGATACTTCGCAATATAAAGAGCTGCTCGACAGTTTTGGATATGACAGCTTTGTCAACACTTTCGCCGAAAGCCTGGCGCCGGGGACAGAGCAGATGAGCTATTGGCACTCAAGCAGCGCGGAAACTAAGGGCGGGATGAATTATCTCGGCGTCAAAAACCCGATAGTCGATAAACTGGTGGAAGCCATCATCGCCGCCCACGACAAAGAAACCCTAATCGCCACCACCCGCGCCTTGGATCGGGTGCTGTTATGGAATTATTACGTCATCCCGCAATGGCATATTGGGTCGTTCCGCTTGTTGTATTGGGATAAGTTTGGGCATCCGGAGACGCTGCCGAAATATGATGCTGGGTTTGGGCTGATGGAATGGTGGGTGAAGAAGAAATAATGTTTTGTGTCACTAATATCTTGTCCCGCATTTCGAGTTCATGCAATAGACTCCCGGCGTCGTTTCATCTGAGTTGTTGCTAGGAAATGAACAGTTAAATCCGAATTGCGTTTCAGCAAATTCCAGACTGCTTCTGAGTATCAATTCTTTCTTATACTTTTTATTAATGCCTTGCAGTTTGCAGCCCAGCATTACACCAGTACATTCAGAATCATTAGTACATTCCTGCATTTCCTTCGATATTTCAATCTTATCTGATAAAAACATATCTTTGGGTTGCCAAAAATTGTAACCTAATACTGCAATAATCAGAATGACTGCAAGACCTAAAATTATTTTTGCAGATTTTTTCATCTCACCTCGCTAACGGCTTAAACTTTATCTGATGTGGCTGGGTGGCGTTCTCGCCCAGCCTACGCTTCTTATCTTCCTCATAAGCCTCGAAGTTGCCCTCAAACCATTCGACGTGGCTGTCGCCTTCGAATGCCAAAATATGCGTGGCGATGCGGTCTAGGAACCATCTATCGTGGGAGATGACTACGGCGCAGCCGGGGAAATCGAGCAAGGCTTCTTCCAGGGCGCGGAGGGTTTCGACGTCTAGATCGTTGGTTGGTTCGTCTAATAATAAAAGATTCACGCCGGTTTTTAGCATTTTCGCCAGGTGGACGCGGTTGCGTTCGCCGCCGGATAATGTGCCGACTTTTTTCTGTTGGTCGGAGCCTTTGAAATTGAAAGACGAGCAATAGGCGCGGCTTTTTACTTCTTTGGTGCCGAGCATGATATTGTCGTTGCCGCCGGAGATTTCTTCCCAGACGCTTTTGTTGCCGTCGAGTGAATCACGGCTTTGGTCGATATAGCCGAGCTTGACGGTTTCGCCGATGCTGAAAATTCCCTTATCGGCTTTTTCCTTGCCGGTTATCATGCGGAACAAGGTGGTTTTGCCGGCGCCGTTGGGGCCGATAATGCCGACTATGCCGCCGGCGGGGAGTGAGAAGTTCAAATCATCAATCAGCAAACGGTCGCCGAAACCTTTGAAGACGTTTTCGGCTTTGATGACATTATCACCAAGGCGCGGCCCTGCAGGGATGATGATTTGCGCGGTTTCCAATGTTTTATTTTTTTCCGCCGCAATTAATTCATCATAGGCTTGCAAACGGGCTTTGGATTTTGACTGGCGGGCCTTGGCGGAGGCGCGCACCCATTCTAACTCGCGTTCGATAGTTTTCTGGCGGGCGGTTTCCTGGTTGCCCTCAATTTCCATGCGCTTGGATTTTGCTTCCAGCCATTTGGTGTAATTACCCTCACATGGCAACCCCTGCCCGCGATCCATTTCCAGGATCCAGCCGGTGACGTTGTCGAGGAAATAGCGATCATGCGTAACCATGACGACAGTGCCGGGATATTCGCTTAAATAGCGCTGCAGCCATGATACGGATTCCGCATCCAAGTGGTTGGTTGGCTCGTCCAGCAGCAGCATGTCTGGTTTTTCGAGAAGGAGTTTGCACAACGCGACGCGGCGCTTTTCGCCGCCGGAAAGTTTGGTGACATCGGCGTCTTTTGGCGGGCAGCGCAGTGCGTCCATGGCTATTTCAACTTCACGTTCCAAGTCCCATAAATTCTCGGCGTCGATGCGTTCCTGCAGCTCGGCTTGTTCGGCCAGCAACTTATCCATATCTGCGTCAGGCTCGGCAAATTTGTTAGAGACTTCGTTGAATCTATCAAGCACGGCTTTACGATCGGCAACGCCCAGCATGACGTTTTCAAAAACGGTTTTGCTTTCGTCTAATTGCGGTTCTTGTTTCAAGAAACCGATTTTGGTTCCTTGTGCCGCCCAGGCTTCGCCATCAAATTCTTTATCTTCACCGGCCATGATTTTCAGCATGGTGGATTTACCGGAGCCGTTAGGGCCAATTACGCCGATTTTGGCGCCGGGATAAAAGGACAACCAGATGTCCTTGAAAACCTCACGCGTGCCGTAAAGTTTGCGTACGCCTTTCATTACATAAATAAATTCTCTTGCCATAATAACTATCTATATCTCATAAAATAAAAAATTGCTAAACCGATTGCGAGGATGAAACCTAGCTTGCCCATGCGGCGGCCTACGGTGAGGAGCAGTATGAGGATGATTATAAATAAGATTGTATGGCCGGAGGGGCCGATATTAATACTCATGGGCGCATTATAAGGAATTAAGCCAGGTATTCCACCAGCAAAATGACGATACCCACGAAAATCGCCATTTTGATGAATTTGCGGAAAATCAGGAACGCGATGATGGCGACGCCGATGAAAATGAGGATTGAAGAAGTGCCGTCGCCCATATCGGGGAGTTCCATATTCGAGAGATCGGGCATTTTGATGTCTGATAAGCGCATGGCTTATTATAGCATTATCTTTTGCCGGCAAAAAAGCTTTTTAATAGCCCTGCGCTCATCTCCGCATTGATGCCGTCATAAATTTCCGGTTTATGATGGCAAGTAGGCTGGCTGAAAGTATATATTCCACCCATTTTTGGATCAGATGCGCCGTAATATAAACGGCGGATGCGGGAGAAGCTGATGGCAGCGGCGCACATTGTGCAGGGCTCCAGGGTTACGTAGATATCACATTCCGGAATGCGCGGCGCACCGAGTTTGTCGCAGGCTTCGCGGATGGCAAGCATCTCGGCATGCGCTGTGGGGTCGTAGAATTCTTCGCTGCGATTACCGGCTTTGGCGATTACTTCGCCGTTCCACACGATCACAGCGCCGACAGGAATTTCATCGCGGGCGGCGGCGGCGCGTGCTTCTTCTATTGCAATTTCCATGAAAGATTCGTTCATCGTTGACCGTTAATCGTTAATGATTAGACTATGATAAACGATAAACGATAAACGATAAACGGAAATTTATGCTAGGCAACGCAATAGGCACATATACTCTCTTCAAAAAAGAAGTCCGACGTTTCTTGAAAGTTTATAACCAAACCCTCCTCGCCCCTGTAATCACCTCGCTATTATTCCTCGCCGTATTTAGCCTTTCTCTGGGCAGCCATGTCCAAAAAATCGGCAATATCCCGTTCGGCGAATTTATGGCCTCTGGCCTCATCATCATGACCATCGTCCAGCAGGTTTTCGCCAATGCCTCCTCCACCTTCATCATGGGCAAAGTCCTCGGTAGCATGGTTGACCTGTTGATGCCCCCGCTTTCCGCCGGTGAAATTGTCCTCGCCATAGTCGGCGCCTCCGTCCTGCGCGGCATAATGGTCGGCATCATCAGCGCCCTCACCATCCGCATTTTCATCGAATATCATGTTGAACATGTCCTGGTAGTCATATTCTTCGTCCTCGCCGCCTCAGTAATGCTCGCCCTTCTCGGCCTGCTGGCTGGCGTCCTCTCCGACAGCTTCGACCAGATGGCCGCCATCACCAGCTACGTAATCACCCCGCTCTCATTCTTGAGCGGCACTTTCTACTCCACCCACAACCTCCCCGCCTTCTGGCAAACCGTTGCCCACGCCAACCCCTTCTTCTACATGATCGACGGCTTCCGCTACGGGATGACGGGCTATTCGGATGGGAATGTTGTATTGGGCGCAATAATGCTGGTGGCAGCTAATCTGGTGCTGTGGCTGGTAGTATGGTGCCTTATCGCACGCGGCTATCGGTTGAAGACATAGCGATCTGCCGCCATTTCGTTATTTCCGGCCCGTCAGCTTTAGCCGAAGGCTTTGCAGACGGTTGGTAATGTTCGCCGTATTTCTCGTGAAAAAGTTTGAGAACTATATCCATCGCCTTTTTATCAAATTCACCCAGATCTCTTTTCCCAACTTGTAACGAACCATCAGCGCTCATAATAGTGAAGTTAGGAAAATTTGGGTACATGACTGCTTGTTCCGCAAGGATTTGTCCGATTAACTTCCCATCTTGCCCTAAGGGATTGGAAATCCCCCGAACTTTCTTAATATCAAAATAAAGAACGGTGTCAGGATGGCGCAAACCTAAAAAATGCCCAAATTCATGGCCTGTAACAAATCTAAAGAACTCAGGATTTTTACGCCCATTATCAATATAATTCGAATTTAGCAGGATAGTATATCCCATAACGCCTTTATCGCGTGAGAATCGTTGCCATAATTCGTGACCCCACAGATCCGGGGTTAATGCCCTGCCGTTCTGCTCTAAAAGCTTTAATACTGCGCCCTCACCAAAAATCTTCACATCAGCATTTTCAATTTTATCCACATATTTGAAATTAAAGTATTGATTCCATTTATTTAAACCATCTTTTATGTAAGGAATTAAATCGGCTGGAACTGCTGTCAATTTTAAAGCAGTATCTGCAGGCGGGTTGCCAATATAAACATTAACATCGAATTTCCCTTCTACCATTTTTAGTTTCGGCAGAAACTCCTCAAACAAGTATTTATCTCCCTTTTTCTCGATCATTGAAATAGGGAGCTGATCTTTATATTCCCATAAATTGCCATAACGAGCATGTTCTGCAGCGATCGTATTCTTCGCCCGCTCTTTTAACGCCCATGTAAACGCTCCAACAGCAAATGCTGCCAGCAGCGCGAATGGCGCGAGATATTGTGAGCGATACCACGGTTTCGCGGCCTCTACATTAGTCTTTTGTTTGTTTTTATCCTTTCCCATAGTTATGTAGATTAACAAAGATTAATTCCTAAATCAACAAATCTCTATTTACTCACTGTACTAAAAGCTTTATTAGCTAAAATTATCATGACCATTTCCCCCATCCTTCCCGTCTACGCCCGCGCTGACCTTACGCTTGACCATGGCGAAGGGGCATATGTATTCACCAAAGACGGCACCAAATACCTCGATTTCCTCTCTGGAATCGCGGTGAATTCACTTGGCCACTGCCACCCGCATTTGGTCAAAGCCCTGACCGAACAGGCGGCAAAGCTCTGGCATGTCTCCAATATTTTCTACAGCGAACCGCTCAAAAAACTCTCTGACCGGCTGGTGGAAAACACATTTGCCGATACCGCGTTTTTCTGCAATTCCGGCACCGAAGCGATCGAAGCAGGCATCAAAGCGGTGCGTAAATATTTTGATGAAAAAGGCGAACCGGACAAATATCGCATCATAACTTTTGAAGGCGCATTCCACGGGCGGACAATGGGTGCCATCGCTGCTACCGGCACACCGAAAGTGACCGATGGCTTCGGGCCATTGCTCGATGGTTTTGATAAAGTGCCTCTTGCTATCGAAGCTGTCAAAAAAGCCATCACGCCACAAACCGCCGCCATATTGATTGAGCCCGTGCAGGGCGAAGGCGGAATCTCGATTGCGCCGCTCAAAATTCTGCCAGAGCTGCGCAAGCTTTGCGATGAAAAAGGCCTGTTATTATTCCTCGATGAAGTCCAATGCGGCGTGGGACGCACCGGAAAATTATTTGCTCATGAATGGGCAGGCATCGAACCTGATTTGATGGCAGTCGCCAAAGGCATCGGCGGCGGCTTCCCGCTGGGTGGATTGTTGTTGAAAGAACATGTCGGTAAAGCCTTAAAAACCGGTAGCCACGGCACAACTTTTGGCGGCAACCCATTAGCTATGGCGGTAGGTAATGCGGTACTCGACGTCGTGCTGGAAAAAGGCTTCCTCGATAACGTGCAAAAAATGAGCAACAAACTCAAAACTGCATTAGAAAGCCTGCAGAATAAATACCCATCCCTAGTCGACGAAGTGCGCGGCAAAGGCCTTCTCCTCGGACTGAAACTGAAAGAGCCAATCGAAAACCTGAAAGTGGTCGAAAAACTCCGCGACAACAAACTCCTCACCAACGGCGCCGGCCAAAACGTCGTGCGGATTATTCCGCCTTTAAATGTTACTGAAGCGCAGATTGAAGAAGCGGTTGATATTATTGATAAGACCTTAAAAAGCTTGACTTAGCTAACCTCTTAGTCTATACTTAAACCATGATTACAACTAATATCCATGATGCGAAGACTAATCTTTCCAAATATGTGGCAATGGCTGCTAGCGGAGAGAAGGTTATAATCTGTAAGAACAACATCCCCACCGCCCAGCTTATGTCATTAGAGCAGGAAAAGCCGAAGAAACCGGTTGTTTTTGGCCGCCACAGAGGGATGTATGATTTTGACCCTGCCATATTCCGCGCCATGACCGACGAAGAAATCCGTGAAGAATTCGGCGAAGACTGGGCTTAAGAATGCTATTAGACACATCAATATTAATATATACTGATTCGGGGAAGCTGCCGTTAAAAATCCAAACTCTACTGAGTGATACGAGCTCGCGTAAGTTTATAAGTTCAATATCAATCTGGGAAATTTTGCAAAAAGCCCGAATCAATAAACTCCCTGTTCATTTTACCAAGCCCGAATTTATAAAGGGAATTATAGAGGATCTTGACGCAACATTGCTGGAATTTACAGGAGAAGATGCATTTACCATAACTAAACTCCCGCCCATACATAAAGACCCTTTCGACAGAATGTTGATATGCCAGGCAATAAATAATGGACTGGCCATAGTAACAGATGATATGGAGATTCATAAATATTCGATTAAAACCATATGGTAAATAAACGCGATTTTTTAGACCTCGATGCAATTGACGCAAAAACCTTGCGCAAGATAATCGACCATGCGCGAGATTTGAAAAACAAAAACAAGAAACTGCTGGAAGGCAAAACCCTGGCGCAGATTTTTGAGAAACCCTCAACCCGTACCCGTGTTTCATTCGAAGTCGGCATGAAGCAACTCGGCGGCGAAGTCGTGACTTTGAACGCTACAGATATGCAACTCGGCCGCGGCGAAACCATTGCCGATACGGCGCGGGTTCTTTCGCGCTATGTTGATATCATCATGCTCCGCGCTTATTCCCACGATACATTGCTGGAGCTTGCCAAACACGCCACCGTGCCCGTTATCAACGGCCTCACCGACCATTCGCATCCATGCCAGATCATGGCCGATATCCTCACTTTTGAGGAGTATAAAGGCAATATCAAAGGCAAAAAAATCGCCTGGGTGGGTGATGGCAACAACGTCCTCAAGTCCTGGATCCACGCGGCAGAGAAATTCGGTTTCGAGATGCATATCTCCTGCCCGAAAGAGTTAATGCCGAAGATCAAAAACAGCGCTTTGAAATTCTGCGAGAATCCGGCTGATTGCGTCAAAGACGTAGATTGCGTCGTCACCGATACCTGGACTTCAATGGGCGATAAAAACCCTGAGTTGCGCCGTAACTTACTGGTAAATTACCAGGTCGATGAAAAGCTAATGAGCGTTGCCAAAAAAGACGCAATCTTCCTCCACTGCCTCCCCGCGCATCGCGGTGAAGAAGTTTCCGCGGCTGTAATCGATGGGCCACAATCCGCAGTATGGGACGAAGCCGAAAACCGCCTCCACGTGCAAAAAGCGATTATGGCGTGGTGTTTAGATTAATAATATACGAGTGGAGGGCTTGACCCGACTGAGCGAGCCCAAAATTCTAATCTTGAGGGCGATAGCTTTCTTAGCGCGGCGCTTGAGCGCAATCAAAATTAATCTTTTCCTCGAGTCTCGCCACAAACTCCTCCCGGCTCAAACCTTTCTCAATCGGCTCATGAAACGTAACCGTGATCAACCCGGGCTTTTTGATGAATGAATTACGTGGCCATAACCGGCCGGAATTCAACGAAACCGGAATAATCGGCGCATCCACCATTTTATAAAGCGCAATAATCCCCGCCTTTATCTCTCCCCGCTCGCCATAAGGCACCCGCGTACCTTCCGGAAAAATGATGATATTACTGCCTTTGCCCAACTCCCTTTTCACCCCTTTCACCATCTTGCGCAAAGCCCCGCTATTATTGGCGCGGTCAACAGCAATATAACCGGCCACGAACATTAAGATGTTATATAGCGGGATGTAGGTGAGGATCTTTTTCAGGACAAATACCGGATTTTTAAGCACGGTCTGCATGAACCCCGTCTCCCATGCCGATTGATGTTTCACCGCATAAATCGCCGGATAATCAGGGATAACGCCCTTTATCTCATATCTAACGCCAAGCACATATTTGGCGCATAAAATCCCGTTTTTGGCCCAGATATAAATCCACAAAAACGCCCCCCGCCGCCCAAATAAAGCCAGCCATAACAACGCCAATAAAATGACGCCGCTGGAGAGCATAGTATAGGCCAGGAATATGGAGGCGCGTAAATTGGACATTTATCTAAAATACTATTCAAACTCCATTCAAATCAAGGCCAAAAGCTGCGCTTAATCAACGTGGATTTAAACCTTCTTTGCTATGATTTCACAATGAGCAAGGGGTTTTCCACATTAGAACTAGTCACAATCATCACCTGCGCCAGCATCGCTATTCACGGCGCTAGCAAAGACGGCCCAGTTAATTTTGCCTCAATGGCCGGCCAGATCAACAATGCTTACAGCCAAAGCGGCACTTTCGACGCCAGCAAATATTTCTGGCAAGTCGGCCATAGTTTGGAAAAAATAAATAATTCGTAGCGTTACGCGCTCTGTATACCGACTACAGTCCAGTTTGGTTTTTTAGAAGTCAGGTTGCGCTCAAACGTCCAGATGTCGGTAACCCGGTCAATCTGGTTTTTGCTGCCTTCGATAATTTCACCGGCCTTGTTTTTGATAAAGTGGATTTGCTCGGAAACGAATTTGACCACGATATGGCAAATATTTTCCTTTACCTCAACATCAAGGATCTCGGTAGAATCAATCGATACAACAGTAGTTCCCGCCTCATTTCCCGCGCTTTCACGCTTGGCGATCTCGGAATCGAAATTGCGGTAGATCTCATCACTTAACAAAAACTGCAATACATCACGCTTTTTCTGCGCAAATGCGGCAACCACCAATTCAAACGCCGAATGCGCACCTTCGTTGAACTTCTTTAAAGTAAATGCCTGGTCGATCTTTTTGGCTGAATTCACGCCATCAAGCAAATTAAGCGGCACATCTTCTTCCTTCTCCACTTTTTCGGCAAGTTTCGGAACTATCGCACCTGCTTCAACTTTAGGATTGGCAGGCGTGGCTATGGTTTTGGCATAAAGATTAGCCGCATCCGCGCGCGCCTTCTCATCGCCATTGGTTTTGCCAAAGGCGGCCCATAATTTGTAGGCAAAAAAAACCGCAACCGCGGCAAAAAACAATACTTCGTAATCGGACATGAGTTTTATATTTCTATTTGCTAAAGATTTAATATAGTGCAAATACCAATAAATTACAAGATTTTTGCGAGAGATAATATGGTGAAACCAACCGAGCTGCCCCAGGAATTTGCACCTAAATACCGCCTAAGCGGGTTGTATGTAAAGGATATTTCCTTCGAAAACCCGCTTGCCCCAGGCATTTTCATCCAGGCGATCGAAAAACCGGGCATGAATGTAAATGTCGATATCAACATCATAAAACTCCAAGAAGCGGTTTATGAAGTGAGCCTGAAAGTCACCGCCCGCGCCGATTCCCCTGATAGCAAAGCTGTTTTCCTGGTCGAATTGGTCTATGCCGGAATCTTCGCCCTCAACCCTGCTTTGAGCGCCTCGGAACATGATAGAACGCTTCTTGTCGATTGCGCGGCCTATCTATTCCCTTTCGCGCGGCGCCTGATTGCGGATCTGGTTCAGGAAGGCGGCTTCCCGCCGTTATTATTGGAGCCGATCAATTTCGAAGCCGTTTTCAACAGCAAGAAAAGCGCCGCCTAGCCCAGCTCAATCCGCGGAAATAGCCCTTGCGGCTCCGGCAGCACAGTTCCGGGTTTCAACGCATGCCCGGCGCCGACCATGTGGAATAAGCGCTCATTTTGCGGCACAGCTAGTTGATCTAATAATTTCGCCGCAGAATCGGGAATAAACGCCTGCAGCAATAAACCAATCCGCCGCAAACATTCCGCCAAAGTATAAAGCGCGGCATTCATTCTTTCCGGGTTTTCCTTTTTCAATTTCCACGGCGCCATTTCATCGACATATTCATTAGCGCGGCTGGCGATCTTGGAGATCAAATCCAGCGCGATGGAAAAATGCTGCTCATAGATAATCGCATTACGAACTTTGTCCGCCTGCACAAAAGCAAAAGAAAGCAGCTTTTTATCCGAATCTAAAAACTTAAACTCCGGAATTTTCCCATCACAATTCTTGTTTATCATCGACAGCACCCGCTGCGCCAGATTGCCGATATTATTCGCCAAATCCCCATTGATTCGCGCCACTAATTTATCTCGGGAAAAATCCCCATCATTACCAAACGGAATTTCCCGCATAAGGAAATAACGCACCTGATCCAGCCCATAAGTTTGCACCAATTCCAGCGGATCAATAACATTCCCAAGTGACTTGGAAATTTTCTGCCCCTCATTCGTCCACCATCCATGCGCAAAAACGCGCAGCGGCAATTCGATATCCGCCGCCATCAAAAACGCCGGCCAATAAACTGTGTGGAAACGCAAAATATCTTTGCCGACAACATGCAAATCCGCCGGCCAAAAATCTGTCATATTTTTGCTTTCAAACGGATAACCCAGCGCTGTCAGATAATTTGTCAGCGCATCCAGCCACACATACATCACATGTTTTTCATCACCCGGAACCGGAATTCCCCACTTGAACGTCGTGCGCGAAATCGAAAGATCTCTTAAACCGCCTTTGACAAATGAGATCACCTCATTACGCCTCGATTCCGGCGCAATAAAGCTTGGGTTCTTTTCATAAAGCTCCAACAAGCGATCTTGGAATGCCGAAAGCTTGAAGAAATAACTAGGCTCCTCCACCCATTCCACATCCGCACCAGTCGGCGCTTTGCCTTCCACTAATTCTGATTCTTGGTAATAAGCCTCATCCCGCACCGAATACCAGCCGGAATATTTGCCGGAATAAATATAGCCGCTTTTCTGCAATACTTTCCAAAACGCCTGCGCCCCTTGTTTGTGGCGCGTCTCGGTAGTGCGTATGAAATCATCATTAGATATATTCAAGGTTTTCAGCAATTCCCGGAAATGTTGCGAGTTCTCATCCGCCAATTCCTGCGGCGTAGTCTTCAACTTCTCCGCCGTTTGCTCCACCTTTTGCCCATGTTCATCCGTCCCCGACAAAAACTTCACCTTGCGCCCATCCAAACGCATAAACCGCGCCAGCACATCGCAGGCAATGCTAGTATAAGCATGCCCAATATGCGGCTTGTCATTCACGTAATAAATCGGCGTGGTGATGTAAAAAGTTTCTTTCATGGGAGCAGTTGTTTAACTCCAAAACCTCAAAAGTTCAAGTCTATTGGCATAAATCGTCACATCGCACTTGTTGCGGTGTCTATTCCGAGACTGGAAATTTTGCAATGGATTCCGCAACAAGTGCGATGTGACGGCTAAGCCCTATACGGAATCTTCACGCCTTCCCAGGCATCGCTGAAATCGCGGGAATTGCTGGTGATGAGCAGGCAGTTCAAATGTTTGGCTGTGGCATAAATAATAGCATTAGGCGGTGTCAGCTTCATATCTTTGCGTAAAGCTGCTGCTTGTTCAGAAATATTATCGTTAGTATGCACAACCTCAAATATTGATAACAGCTCGCGTGCCTTGCTCTCCGCTTCTGCGGATTTCGCCGCCGCCAGAATTTCCATCACCGTCAGGCTGCTAACCACGCCTTCATACTGGCCCAAAACTTCAGTCGCATCAGCAACTGAGTTCAATTGGTCGATCAAGACCGTGGTGTCAAAAACTGCCCTCACGCCGCTTCCTTATCTTTTTTCCACTCGGTCAAAGTTTTGCTTAGTTCATCAATCACCGTCGCGCTATCATGTTTCCACGCACCAAAAGTATTCTTCAAAACATCTTCCTTTTTACGCTTGGTGGAATGTTCCATTTCGGTCTCTGCTTTTTCCATCACAGCCCGCCGGATTGCCTCAGCGCGAGAGATTTTATAGTTATCACACAGCCACTTAAGGGCTTCGATAGATGGCTCGTTCAAATCAGTTATTATTCTCATATTAATGATATAGTGCTAAGATATCTCTTATGTCAAGAACTTCAAAATTTGGAGGATCAAGATTTATGCCCCCCAATTACGGAAGAAAAACGAAAGGCTTTACTCTAGTTGAATTGTCGATAGTACTGGTGATTATCGGCCTGCTGGTCGGCGGGATATTGGCGGCAATGAGTATAATTGATACGGCCAGAATAATAAAAACCGTAAAGCAGATACAACAATTTGATATTGCCGTGGCTAATTTCAAAACCAGATATAATGCTTTGCCGGGAGATAGTGTTGTAACTGGAACCGGCAATGGCGATGGCAATCTAGAGGCCGCCGGCGGTTATCCAACATTTTTTGACGGTGAGATAAGCCGGTTCTGGGTTGACTTGAATCAATCAGGATTCATGCCGGAAGTTGTTTTCTCATCATCGCCGCCCGGCTTTTCCGATTTGGATTATCAATCATACACCGCACGCAATATTCCTAAAGCTGGTATCGGCAAGAAAGCCGGCGTTGTTGCTTTTGGCACTAGCAGTTCTACAGTCGGCGAAGGTGACGGCACCGGAAATAATTTTTATGGCTTTACTTATTATACATCGCCTTTCCTTAGCAGCCATTTACCCAGCGGCATTACTGCACAGCAAATCTTGGCGATTGATACCAAGCTGGATGACGGTAATGTTACGACCGGTGCGGTGCTTAATAATGACGGATTAAACGGCACGGAGATGACAGTGAAAATATTATCGCAGGCTAATTATTAAAGACTAAGCCCAGCATTCCGCAATTTTCAAAAGTGAATTCACAGTCACCTGCTTATGATCGAGATTAAAAATATTCGTACTGCTTTGTTGTTCCTGCCAGGTACTGATCTCATCCAACAATGCCGGAATTTTTATATTTGGATTTAGAGTCACATGCGACAGTTGTAAAATTTCTCCTTTCGCTGCTGATTTGGCAGAGGCGCCGAGCAGCCATTCATAAATCTCACAAAAAACTTCCCAGCCCTTTTCACTTTTCGCCATTCGCTCGGCAAATTTGGTGAGCTGCAAATAATCCACGCGCGGGAAACGGTGGAAAATTTCCGCCAACTCTCCCGCAATCCACAATCCGTCATTCTCATAAATCATTTTCGCCACGCCAGGCGAGCCTTCCGACAGCGTGCATAACATCTTGATATCGCTCGCATGCACATTGCTCATAATGCGCCCAATTACCTCACACATTTCCTTTTCCGCCAATGGCTGTAAACGAATCGCCGTGCAGCGGGAGCGGATTGTCGGCAACACAAAGCCGCCATGCGACAATAAAATCATCGCCGAATTTTTCGGCGGCTCCTCCACCACTTTCAAAATGCAATTCGCCGCCTCCATCCGCAGCTCATCCGCAGAATCAACAATCACCACCCGGTGCGATCCTTCCGCCGGCGTGCGTGATAAAAACGCGCGCATATCGCGGGCATCGTCAATCGATATCTCTTTCTTAAACTGCTCCTTCTTCTCATCAAATTTTCTTTCCAGGATGAAAAGATCAGGATGGGTTTTCGTAACAATACGCTCCAAATCACAGCCCAAAACCTCCGCCGCATATCTCTGCGCCAGCGCTGCCTTGCCAATTCCCCGCTGTCCCTCTAAGAGAAACGAGCGCGACTTGTTGCGGTCATTAGCGAATAAAAGATTTTCCGCTTCAGTATGACCAAGTATGTGATGGGCTGGAATCATTGCGCTACATTAACGCTCGTAATGACGGAAAACAACTACTGAATCTTCAGCTTCCCCGTCATCGCATCCACTGCAAAATTTAACTCACCGGCCAGCAACTTTTCCGCATATTGCCCAAAAACTTCATATCGCCAGCCGCTTTTGAAATGCGCCCCGTCACCAAGCGCCAGTTTTTCGATATCTTCAGTTGTGCCTAATAATTTAGGCGCCACTCCCGCTTCCGCGCATTTAATCTTAAACAGCAGTTTCAACAAATCCAGCACACCGGCATCCGGAGTTTTTTGCGGGCGTTTTTTGAGTTTGGGGAGATCGTCCTTAGGCATATCCAGACCAGATTTCACCGCCGCAATAATTTCAGTAATATGCGAGCGGTTCAAACTGCCGATATTGCGGATGTTCTTCAGATCTTCCCCAGTCTGCGGTTTGCGCAGCGCGATTTCGATCAAGCTCTCATCCTTCATCACCCAGCGCCGCGGCTTGTCATTTTCGCGCGCCTTCTCATCGCGCCATTTCGCGACATGCATCAACACGCCTAGATGGGAATTCTTCTTGTCGCGATGTTTGATCCTTTCCCAGGCATTTTCCGGTTTATCTTCATAATTCTCCGTCTCCACCAGCCAGCGATCCTCTTCCTCCAACCAGATTTTGCGCTCTTCCGTATCAATGCGCTTACTAAGCTGGTGATAAATTTCCGGCAGATATTCCACATCCGCCAATGCATATTCGATCTGCTTTTTGGAGAGTGGACGTTTCGACCAATCCGTATATCTCTGGCTCTTATCAATTTCTTCCTTACAAAACTCGCGCACCAATTCCTGATAACTAACCTGCTCGCCAAAACCACAGACCATTGCCGCGATTTGCGTATCGAAGACATTTTTCGGTAATTTGCCGGTGAGGTTGTAAATGATCTCCAAATCCTGTTTGGCGGAATGGAAGATAAGAAGTTTATCGCTGGTGAGGATTTCAAATAATGGCTTTAAATCCAAGCCTGCCAGCGGATCGATTGCATATGTATCGGGCTTGCCTTTTTTCGGGATTCCCAGCTGAACCAGGCATAGTTGCGGGAAAAACGTGCGTTCGCGCAGGAACTCCGTATCAACGCAGATATAATCTGCATCGATAAGGAGCCCGCACAATTTATTTAAATCGTTTTGATTACTTAAGAAACTCAAAAACTATTTAGCAGCCGCGGCAGCTTTTTTAGAGTGTTTTGCTTTCCAGGCAGCTTTTTGCTCTGGAGTCATAGCATCCCATTTAGCTTTACGTTCAGCTTTCATTTTTGCTTTATCGTCTGTAGAAATTTTAGCTGCAACATGAGCCGCTGCTTTTTTGCCATGGTGATGTTTACCATGTTTTCTGCCATGTTCCATTCTTTCATCAGAAGGAACTGAAGCAGAGCCCGCAGTTGGGAAAGCCGGTTCGCTTTTAACCGGATCGTTCCACATTTGGCGAGTAGTGTTGTCGTTCCAGCTTTGCATCAGGCGGTTGCCTAAAGACGGATCATTTTGTTGAGCGTTTGCGCTTCCACAAGCTGCGATAATAACCGCAGTTGTCAAAAGGGTAAGTTTTTTCATTTTAGTCTCCTATTATTGTTTTAGTATTAGTGGCTCGAAAATTCTTAATATGGATTGCCAATTACGAGGCTGTAATATATTAGCTACTAAAAAACAACTAGGTATTTGAGAATGCACGCTTACAGGACGCATAATTGCAATAAATTGAGGCTTACTGACAAAGGCGCAACAGTTAAACTCTCCGGCTGGGTCCACCGCAAGCGTGACCATGGCGAGTTATTATTCATAGACTTACGCGATCATTTCGGCATTACTCAATTAGTGGTTGATTCCAAATCCGCCTTTTTTGAAGCCGCCAGCAAAGCCTCAAACGAATCGGTAATTACCATAGAAGGCGAGGTTGTCGCCCGTTCAGGAGAAACGGTTAACAAGGATTTAGGCACCGGCGAGATTGAGGTGAAATTATCCGCATATAAGCTGGAATCCGCCGCTGAAGCCCTGCCAATCCAGGTAAATGCCGATAAAGACGAAAATGAGGAGGCCCGCCTGCGTTACCGCTTCCTCGACCTGCGCCGCGATAAGTTGCATAAAAACATCATCCTCCGCTCTTCCGTCATCGCTTCCTTGCGCCGCCGTATGATCGAAGGCGGGTTCATGGAGTTCCAAACCCCAATCCTGACCGCAAGCAGCCCCGAAGGCGCCCGCGACTTCCTAGTTCCCTCCCGCCTCCATCCCGGCAAGTTCTACGCCCTCCCGCAAGCCCCGCAACAGTTCAAACAATTGTTAATGGTTTCCGGCTTCGATAAATATTTCCAAATCGCCCCCTGCTTCCGCGATGAAGATGCCCGCGCCGATCGCTCACCGGGCGAATTCTACCAACTCGATATCGAAATGAGCTTCGTTACCCAAGACGACGTCTTCAACGCCATCGAGCCAGTAATGCGCGGCGTATTCAGCGAATTTTCGCAGAAGAAAATTGACGCTTCCGCATTCCCGCGCATTAAATATAACGACTCCATGCTCAAATACGGCGTCGATAAGCCGGATTTGCGTAACCCAATCGAAATCGTTGATGCTACTGATGTCTGGACAGGTTCCGGTTTCGGTATCTTCACCAAAGTCATTGAAGGCGGCGGCATCGTCCGCGCCATCCCCGCGCCAAAAACAGCAGCCAGCCCGCGCAGCTTCTTCGATAAAATGATCGCTTACGCCCAGGAAGTCGGCGCCAAAGGCCTTGCCTATATTATCATCGACGAAAACGGCGAAGGCAAAGGCCCAATCGCCAAATTCTTATCCCCGGAAAAATTGACGCAATTGAAAACTGAAGCCAAACTGCAAAACGGCGACTCAGTATTTTTCTCCAGCGGCGCCAAGAATGAAGCCGCCAAAATCGCCGGTGCAGTACGCATCAAACTCGGCCAGGAACTCGATTTGTTGGACAAAGACGTATTCAAATTCTGCTGGATCACCGATTTCCCATATTTCGAGCTTAATGACGAAGGCAAAATCGAATTCTCCCATAACCCATTCTCCATGCCACAAGGCGGCATGGAAGCACTCCTGAACCAAGACCCATTAAGCATCCTCGCCTATCAATATGACATCGTCTGCAACGGCATCGAACTCTCCAGCGGCGCCATCCGTAACCATAAACCGGAAATCATGTACAAAGCCTTCGAAATCGCCGGCTATGGCCCCGAAGTCGTCGACGCCAAATTCGGCGGCATGATCCGCGCCTTCAAATTCGGCGCCCCACCCCACGGCGGCATCGCGCCAGGCGTAGACCGCATCGTAATGCTAATCGCCGACGAACCGAATATCCGCGAAGTAATTACATTCCCGATGAACCAGAAGGCGGAGGATCTTTTGATGAACGCGCCAAGCGTTGTAGAACTGAAGCAGTTGCGAGAATTGAATATTGAGTTGAGTGCTAGTGCGAGGAAGAAGTTGGAGGATTAGATGACACTTTCAAAAATCGAAAATAAGGCTTTAATATACCTTAGAAAGAAAAGTAATTATTGCTCAAAAGAATTATACGAATTCTATCCTATTTTTAGAAGGGATGAGTACACAGATAAACGTAACGGTGAAATGTTTAAACAATTCATTAGATTTGGTGAATTTAAAGGTTATAAGTATTTACTAAATAAAGATCAGGGACTTAAATATCTAAATGAATTTGCTGCTTATACTAGAGAACTAGCAAAGGACGCTAAAACAATAAATGAATTTAGATTAGAAAATTTTAAGGTTACCGCAGGCTTTGCAAATGCAGCAATCAAAGCTTTATTAATAGGTAATGGTGGAGCGTTGGTTGCTCTATCAGCATTTCGTCAAAAATTATCAGTACAAGAGTTTACAAGTATGTTACCTTCGGTACCGTGGTTTATGCTCGGTACTATTGCAGCGATATTATTACCCTTAGTAGAATATATAGGCCAGAGTAAAAAGAGAATTGATACTGAATTAGAAATTTTTCCAGGTGAGGAATGCGGAAAAACCTATAATTATTTAAGCAGATTTATTGCATTTATTAGCTTGGTTGCTTTTGGAGTTGGCCTACTAAATTTATATTGCGCAATGAAATAAAATTAATCCAAACTCCCAAATTTCTCACCCAAATAGTTTAGAATCCTCTTTAATGTATAACTTGATGGATTTTTGTGGCCGTTTTCTATTTCGCTGATGAAATTTCTAGCCATGCCAATATCAAGCGCGATATCGTCTTGGGTTTTCTTGTTTGCTATACGGAGTTCGCGCAGGCGAGCACCTAATTCTTTTAAAAATCTATCCTCTTTCTTCATTTTGCCAATGTAGGCTATTGACTACATTAGGTCTGTCAGCTATAGCTCACATCATGTGGTTCACTATCGGCATAATAAGCGGATTCTTCTTAGCTATTATTATAGCGGCAATTGTTATGGCCGGAATGGAAAAGGAATTGGAAGGATATTAACTCCAATCAACCATAAACGTCCCGCCGATGATCAATGCTAGTCACCCTAATAATTTTCTTCTCAAAATCTAGCGCAAATAAAACGCGGTAATCGCCTACTCGCAGGCGGCGTTGGTTTTTTAAGGAATATTGCAAAGGCTTACTGAAGGCTATTGGGTTGCGCAATAGTTTCTCGTCGATTGCTTTCTTAATTCTCTTTGCGGTTGTGATGGAGAGTGCGGGAATATCTTTCTTAATTACGCTATCGGCATAGATCACTTGCCAGACAGCATTTTCCATGCTTCCTCATGTGAATAATATTTCTTCGCCGTTGCCAATCTTTCATCGGCAAGTTTGCTGTCAAACCAATCTTCTTCCATCTCCAGCGCAATAGAAATCATCTCAGATGCAACCGCAGAAAGGGATTTCTTATCTCTCTCCGCCAGCCACGCAAGCGCATCTAACGCTTCGGCCCCTAAAGTCACATTAATTCTTGGATTAATTGTCGCCATATTTGAAGTGTATCACTTCTGTGCCACTTAAGTCAAGATAAAAATGCACGCTAAATTCCCCGAATTGCGCGAAATGTTTGAGAATCATTAAATCCCCCGCTATCTTTCACAAATGCTCCATTACCAAGAATTTCACCCCCCGGAAGGCAGGCAGCGTAAGGAGAAGACGGTGTTGTTCCTCCACGGCCTCGGTGCGCATTCGGATATGTGGCAGTTTCAGTGGCCGGTTTTTACTGAAGCTGGATATCGCGTCATCGTTCCCGACCTCAAAGGTTTTGGCAAATCGGCATATCGCAAGGGGCCGATTAATGTGAAGACGATGTCCGATGATATTTATGATTTCCTCAAAACCATCAACGTCCAGCGCGCGCATTTTGTGGGCTTATCATTGGGTGGTGCCATCGCCATGCAATTCGCGCTCGACCACCCTGTCATTGTTGAAAAAATGGTTCTCGCGAATACATCCGCCAAATTCCTCGGCAAAGGCAAGGCGCTATATTTCTTCATCCGTTTCCTCTCGCTGCGCATCCTTCCGCGCGGAGTCATCGGCAAAGCCATCGCCCGCTATACATTTCCCAGAAAGGAGCAGGAAAACATCCGCCACGAATTCGTCCGTCAGTTCATGAGCGCCAACCGCCGCGCTTATCGCCGCCTGGCAGTCTCATTCGCCAAATATGACCTCACTACCAGAGTCCAGCAAATCCGCACCCCGGCGCTGATCATCGGCGGCCGCGAAGACCGCACCCTGCCGCTACATATGCAGGAATTCCTCCACGAAAAGATGAAAGGCTCAAAACTGCTGGTCCTGGATAGCGGCCATGTTTCCAGCATTGACCAGGTAGACGAATTCAACAAGGCCGTGCTTGATTTTTTAGCCGGTTAACGGTAAACGGTAACCTGCGAACGGTTTTTTCTTCTTTCCGTTCACCGATCACCATTCACCGTTCACCACAAAATGTTCCATAAACGCACAAGCATCGAACAAGTAGAGGAAGGCAAAGAACTTGCCCCGAAATTTGATAAGGACGGGCTGATCACTTGCGTCACTACCGCCGCCAAAGATGGCGAGGTTTTGATGTTGGGTTATATGAATAAGGAAGCCCTGCAAAAAACCATTGAAACCGGAGAGGCGCATTATTTCAGCCGCTCCCGGCAAATTTTATGGCACAAAGGCGCGACATCCGGACTGGTGCAAAAAGTGGTTGAAATCCGTATTGATGATGATCAGGACGCAGTTTGGCTGCGTGTTGAAATTCCCGGCGACGCAAGCTGCCACGTTGGCTATCGCTCATGCTTTTATCGCGCCATTCCCCAAGGCGGCGGGGAATTGAAGTTCACTGAGGACAAGAAAATGTTCGATCCCCAAAAAGTTTATGGCGACGCCCCAAATCCAACAATTTTATAGTCCCATACAGACTTTTTATAAAATCGTTATTATTCTCATAAATAACGTCCTGGATTAAGTAAATATTAACAGTTTAGTAGGTATAATCCTAAGAGATATTAATAGTAGGGGTGCTATGGGTTGGGGAATGAGTTCAATAGGTAATATAATGCCGGCCACTGTGGATTCGCCAGCTTCAAACCATGATTATAACCATGAACATCAGGAATTTACGCTCATCCTTGATTCGATGAAGCTAAAACCTGAAGTCCGTAATGAAATTTACAAACACGCTGTCGTACTTGGCAACCAGCACGGTTTGCCGTTTTCATCCATAACCGATGATAGAACCGAAACTTTTGAGTTTTCAAATGTCGGATCGGTGGAAAAAGCCGCAGCATTGGCAAATAGCTTTAGCAAAATGGGCTATGTCAAAGCTACTGAACTTTATAGCGCGGCGCAGGCCAGCACTCTTAGCCTGGCTTAGCATTCAATCGATTTAATTATTTGATAATATTAGCCAGCTGCTAATATCATTCCCATGTCACCACAAAAATTTACTGCCGCCTGTGTGCAGCTCAATTGCGGCAATGATATGCCGGCCAATCTGTCGCGTGCGGAAAAACTAATTCAGCAAGCGGCAAAAAATGGGGCGCAATTTGTGGCTTTGCCGGAGAATAGCTTTTTCATGCGCGGTGAAACGGATCAAAATCCGGATTCGCAAATTATGGTTTCGGCGATGCGGAAATTGAGTGGTGAGTTGAAAATCTGGTTGCTGTTTTGTGTTTTGGTGAAATTGGAAAATGGCAAATTCCTCAACCGTTCAATTTTGCTGAATGCTGAAGGCGCGGTGGTAACTCATTACGACAAGATCCATCTTTTCGATGTTGATGTCCCAGGTGGTGAGAGCCATCGTGAATCAGATAGTATTGATGCGGGAAAGGAGCTGGTGATCGGCTCGCTGCCCTGGGCCCAGCTGGGGATGAGCATATGTTATGACCTGCGTTTCCCACAATTATTCCGTCAACTGGCGCAAAATGGTGCGGGGATAATTAGTGTTCCTTCCGCTTTCACCTATAAAACCGGCGAGGCGCATTGGCAGGTTTTGTTGCAGGCCCGCGCTATTGAAACCAGCAGTTATATAATCGCCCCGGCGCAATGCGGCCAGCACCCGCGCAATCGCCGCACTTATGGGCATTCGATTATAATTGACCCTTGGGGGGAAATCCTCGCCGAGGCATCGGAGGATAAGGAAGAAGTTATCATGGCGGAAATCGATATGATGCTGGTTAATGATATACGCGCTAAATTACCCGGATGGAATTTTGCATAATAAAAAAGGCGAGCTATAAAAGCCCGCCTTTTTAAATTCAGTAAAGAATGAACTACTGAGCTGAATGAGCTTTATCAGCAGCGTCAGAAGCTTTATCAGCGGCTTTACCAGCAGCATCTTTAGCTAGCTTTGCAGAAGCTTCAGCAGCTTTAGCAGCTTCTTCAGCCTGCATTGCGTTTCCAGCAGGAGCAGCAGCTTGATTAGCAGCGTCAGCAGCGTTGCCAGCAGCAGTAGCAGCAGAATCAGCAGCAGTGCCAGCTTGAGAAGCAGCTTGTTGAGCTTGGTTCAGATCTTCGTTTTTAGCAGTTTCAGATTTTTTGCAAGCAGCAACTGAAAGAGTAGTTGCGAGTGCCAATGCGATTACGAGGGTTTTAGTAGTTTTCATAGTAAGCTCCAGTTTGTTAAATAATTCGTCGTAGAAGCGGAGCTGGTGCGGGTAGAGGGACTTGAACCCCCACGCCTCACGGCGTCAGAACCTAAATCTGATGCGTCTCCCAATTTCGCCATACCCGCTTGGGGTTTCGCGGGAGAGTAGAGAAATGTATTAACCTGTCAACTGATATTTGGCAAAAAATCAGCTTTTTTATCCCTTGAACTCCCACATGGAAAATATATGGCCGGATGTGGTTTGATGCATAAATGGGCAAAAAAGCCAAAATCCTAGTTGTTGAAGATCAGCAGCCCAATATTCTGGTTATTACTATGTTATTGGAGGAACTGGGTTATCTTTATGATGTCGCCAAAAGCAGTGATGAAGCATTGCGAAAAGTTGGAGAAGGATATTCGCTGATATTGATGGATGTGCGCATGGCCGGGCGCGACGGGATAGAAACCACTCGCATTATCCGCAGCATGGAAATGCGCGGCGAAATTGAGAATGTCCCCATTATCGCCCTCACCGCCGATGGCGACAAAGAACGCTGCCTGGAAACCGGTATGGATGATTATATTTTAAAGCCGATTACGCTGAATATTTTGAAGCAGAAATTGAAAGCTAATTTGTAATTTTATTATCTGTGCGCTCTCTGCCAAGCGGTTTCGTCAGGATTATCATCCAGGTCAGCGCTACTACGATGGACTGGTTGCTTGTGCAAAACCTCTTTCTTCCCAATTGCCGGTGCCAGTACTGGCAGCACGGGTGTTATACTAATAGCGGCAATTTTTTGATCCGCCGGACGGCTTTCGTTCAGAACTAATAACTTGGTTGCCGCCGATGTAGGGGCTGATGGCTTCGGCACAGTTATTTCCGGCAGGCCGGGATTTGAGATTTTGATGGTTTGGTTATGTCTGTAATAATGCCCCTTATAATAGAGGCCATTATGCGGGGAATGCGTCGCTTTTACCGGATATCCAAACATGTCACTAGCTTGTTTTTCACCATATTGGTTGGCATAAGACGGGCCAAATTCTTTTGCTGTAAATTGTTGGATTAAACCAAACATGATGCGGTCATTTTCCCTATCAATCCGCCTTGCCCGCTCCTGCTGCTCTTGAAACAACATAACCGACGCCGCATCCATCGCCATTGCCAAGTTAGGCAATAATGCCGCAATGATAAAAACTGTTCGCCAAAGTTTCATAATTGTTTCTCCTTTATCAATCAGCCCGTCATCACCCAGGATAACGGTCCTTTACACGGTTTTGGCCACACGTAGCCCCATCAGGCCGAAGCATGGTGCCGCTGAGATGAATCGAACACCCGACCTCGTCATTACCAATGACGCGCACTACCACTGTGCTACAGCGGCCCAAATGGCCTATAGAGGGCTTGGATATAAAGTTATTTTCAGCCAAATTCAACTGAATATTATGGAATCCTTATACCGAAGAGCCTAGTTTAACGAGGTAACATTTAAAAAGAGAGGGTTTATGGCTTCTAACAATACACTGGTAGTTATTATTGTGATTTTGATCGTGGTCCTGGGGCTTGGGGCATATTCACAAGGTCTGTTCACTCCAAAACACGATATCGATATTACACTCCCCGGCGGTAAGAAAATTACGGCTGACGTGAAGAAGTAATTTTAATTTGCGCTCAAACGCCGCTCTAAGAGAGCTGTCGCCCTCAAGATTAGAATTTTGGGCGCGTTCGGTCGTGTCAAGCGCTCCACTCGTTGGGGACTAGCTAAGAATAATAAAACCCCCGCCAGTTAATTCCGGCGGGGTTTCTCAATTGTTTTGTTAGCTTGTAAACACAACGCGGGCCTCTGCGGCCCACATTGATATTAGCGAGCCAATATGGCGAGCATCAAAATCGCCACGATATTGGCGATCTTGATCATAGGGTTTACCGCCGGGCCAGCCGTGTCTTTATACGGATCGCCGACTGTGTCGCCGGTTACCGCTGCTTTATGGGCGTCAGAACCTTTGCCGCCGTGGTGGCCGTCTTCGATATATTTTTTGGCATTATCCCACGCACCGCCGCCGCTAGTCATGGACAATGCCACGAACAAACCAGTTACGATGATACCGAGCAACATTGCGCCGACAGCCGCGAAAGCTGCTGCATCACCGCCGATATAGGAGATGACATAATAAAGCACAACCGGAGCTGCGACAGGAAGCAATGATGGCAAAATCATTTCCTTGATTGCCGCTTTGGTCAGCATATCGACCGCGCGGGAATAATCAGGTTTCGCAGTGCCTTTCATGATGCCTTTGATTTCCTTGAACTGACGGCGGACTTCAACCACTACAGCACCTGCTGCACGGCCAACCGCCATCATGCCCATAGCGCCGAACAAATATGGCAGCAAACCGCCAAGGAAAAGCCCAACTACGACATATGGATTGTTGAGAGAGAAATCGACTGTCAGTTTAGGGAAGTAGTGTTTCAAGTCTTCAGTATAAGCTGCGAACAATACCAATGCTGCAAGACCTGCAGAACCGATTGCATAGCCTTTAGTAACCGCTTTAGTAGTGTTACCAACCGCATCGAGCTTATCAGTGATTTTGCGAACACCGGCAGGAAGATCCGCCATTTCAGCGATACCGCCAGCATTATCTGTAACCGGCCCATAAGCATCAAGTGCTACAACCATACCAGCCAAAGCGAGCATTGTAGTTGCAGAAATCGCGATACCATAGAGACCGCAGTTCAAGTAAGTGAACAGGATACCGGCAACGATGATGATAACCGGCAATGCGGTAGCTTCCATAGAAACCGCCAGACCTTGAATCACGTTTGTGCCGTGGCCTGTTGTCGAAGCTTGCGCAACGCTACGCACTGGGCGATAGGCTGTGGAAGTATAATATTCAGTCACCCAGATAATCAAACCAGTGATAACCAGTCCGGAGAATGAGCAATATAATATTTGCTTGCCGGTGAATTCGATTCCGCCAGTTGCGTGGAACTCGGTTTCAAAACCAACATATTTTTTGATAAAGCAGAAAATCACGATTGCCGACAAAACGCCGGTGGCGATAATGCCTTTATATAATGCATTCATGATGTTTTCTGATTTACCCAAACGCACGAAATATGTGCCGATGATTGAGCCGATGATGCAAATGCCGCCGATCGCCAGAGGCAATGTCATCAACAAGTGCTGAACCGCTGCGTCAGCAAAGAAGATTGAGCCGATCATCATAGTGGCAACCATAGTCACCGCATAAGTCTCGAACAAATCCGCCGCCATACCAGCGCAATCGCCAACGTTGTCACCAACGTTATCGGCGATAACTGCCGGATTTCTTGGGTCATCTTCCGGGATACCGGCCTCAACCTTGCCAACCAAATCCGCGCCAACGTCAGCGCCTTTAGTGAAGATACCGCCGCCGAGGCGCGCGAAGATAGAGATCAATGAAGCGCCGAATGACAAGGCAACTAAACCTTCCAGCAATGGGCGGGTTTCAAAACCTTGCATTTTCAGTACGTGGTAATATCCGGTAACGCCGATAATGCCGAAGCCGACAACCAACATACCAGTCACCGCGCCGGAGCGGAAAGCGATATTGAGAGCTTTCTTGATGCCGCCGCTGCGCGCAGCTTCCGTAGTGCGCACATTGCCGCGCACGGAGATGTACATGCCGGTATAACCGGCCAGGCCTGAAAGAACCGCACCAATCGCGAAACCGATTGCCACATGTTTGCCCAGTTCATAACCAAGCCCGATCATAATCACCACGCCGACCACGCCGATGGTCAAATATTGGCGGTTGAGATATGCTTTCGCCCCTTCCTGGATGGCTGCCGCAATCTGTTTCATTTTCTCATCCCCGGTTCCTGATTTCAGGATGGAGATAATGGTAATTACGCCATAAATCAGCGCCAAAACACCGCTGGCGATAATAAGCTGGTCAATATTCGCAGGAAGTAAAGTCATGTGATAAGCCTCTATTGTTTTTTTGAGGCTCGGAAATTTACATAGTAACTATGTAAATGCAATAGGAATTTGGGATTGCTCGGCTTTTCAGGGCAATGCGAGGTTTTTGGGTTATACCCTCTCCCCAAAAACCCCCGTCCCCACTCGGATATAATCAGCGCCCATTTCCAGCGCTTCTTCATAATCCGTTGACATGCCCATGCTGAGTTTTAGTTGCGTGGTTGTGTGGTTGCGTAGTTGCATGGCTAGGTTTTTCAACAACGCAAAATACATAAACGCAGGCTCGCCGACTGGCGGGATGCACATTAGGCCGGTTATATTTAGCTTCAATTCATCTCTACAGAACTTATAAAACTTCTCGGTTTCCTGCGGCGGGATTCCGGCTTTTTGGGGCTCTTCGCCGATATTTACCTGGATGAAAAATTCCTTCCCCGTCAAATCATGCTTCACCAATTCCCGCGCCAGTTTTTCGCGGTCGATGGTTTCGATTACGTCGAAGATTTTCAAAGCGTCTTTTACTTTGTTGCTTTGTAATGGGCCGATCAAATGCAGTTTTAAATCCGGGAATTCCTTTTGCAGTTGCGGAAACTTTCCTTGCGCTTCCTGCGCCCGGTTCTCGCCGAAAATTCTTTGTCCCGCCGCCAATGCTTCGCGCACTTCCGCCTCGCTGTGACCCTTGCTCACCGCTATAAGTTCCGCCTTCCGGCCAGTGGGAGGCAAGGGCGACTGCCCGCCGCGGCTAATGCCGCGAGAGCCTGGCGGCGATTGAGTTAATAATAATTCGGCGATTTTTTTCTTAATCGCCAAGATGTTTTCTGCTATCTTTGCCATATCTTTAATTCCACCGCACACCCCGGACTTGTTCCGGGGTTTCCTTGGGAGATCCCGCATCAAGTGCGGGATGTGCGCATAGAGTAAAATAAATCATGGTTAAAAGAATAACTATTTTCAAAATAATAGCAAAAACCATTATTGTCGTATTCGCCGCGGCTTCGGTGTTCTGGCTGACCGGTCTTTATGAGTTTTATCATTCCATCCCCATTGCCGCCAATACCAGCGAGGAAAAAACTGATGCTATTATAGTCCTAACCGGCGGGCAGGACCGGATTGCGGAAGGTGTAAAGTTGCTGAATCACAAATTCGCCCCGAAAATGCTGATCAGCGGCGTTGCCAAAACTACGGTTAAGGAAAAGCTGATGGAGAAGCAAAAGCTGCCGCCCGAGGAGGCAAAGAAAATTGATCTCTCAAAAATAGCCGTGGGGCGCAAAGCCATCAACACCGTCGGCAATGCCCGCGAAACGGCGGATTGGGTGGCGGCCAATAATATCAAATCAATCCGTTTGGTGACGGCCAGCTATCATATGCCGAGGGCGCTTGTGGAGTTTGACAAACACCTGCCTGGCGTCGCCATCATCCCCCATCCGGTGTTTCCGCCCAATTTCAACCGCGACAACTGGCGCCATGATGATTTCACGCGCAACCTCATTCTGATCGAATATACGAAATATCTGTTGGCAAAGATCGGGAAGTAATTAAGCGGCCAGTGCTTTTTCCAGCAATTGGTTCATCCGGGTTGAGAAGCCCTTTAGGTCGGTTAGGGTTTCGCCCTCAATAATCAGCGCTTGATCATAGAGTATATGAATCATGTCCCTAACTTCCTGGGTTTCGCCCTTCGCGGCGAGGGCCAGGATCAGTTTATGTTGTGGGTTGATCTCCAAAATCTTGCTTGATGCGTGCGGCAATTGGCGGTTCTCGCGCAGGAATTTTTCCATACGGATATCCATATCGCCCTCAGCAACGCCAAGGCATACCGGCGAGGATTCCAGTTTTTGTGAGACGACCACATCTTTAACTTTTTCGCCGAGTTCTTTTTTGAAAAATGCCAGCAACTGCAAAATTTCTTTCTTCTCTTCCGTTTTCAGTTCACCGGTCACCGTTTTCAGTTCAATATCGCTGCGCGTCACGGATTTGAACTTTTTACCCTTGTAATCATGCGCGATATTCACCCAGAAATCATCAACATTATCGGTGAAAAACAATACTTCCAACCCGCGTTTGGCGAATCCTTCCAACTGCGGATGGTCGCGTAAACTTTCCAAGTTTTCGCCGGAGAGGTAATATACATCCTCCTGCCCTGATTGCATGCGTGAGATATAATCATCGATGCCGGTCAGGTTTTCGCCATTGCTGGAATAGAAGCGGCAGATTTCCAGGATCGGTTCTTTTGCATCCAGCGTTTCGCACAAACCTTCTTTGAGCACCGCGCCGAAATTTTTCCAGAAGATTTCATAGGCTTCTTTATCTTTGGCGGCCTTCTTTTTCAACTCGCTGATAACTTTATTGGTGATGGATTTTTTGATTTTTTCAAGCAGCGGATTTGCCTGCAAACTCTCGCGTGAAATATTCAACGGTAAATCTTCGCTATCAACAACGCCACGCAAAAACCGCAGCCAGCGCGGGATAATTTCCACTGTATCTTCGGCGATGAATACGCGGTGCACGAATAATTTCACCCGCCGCATTCTGTCGGGATGATAAAGATCAAACGGCTTCATGCTTGGCACGAAAAGCAGGTAATTATATTCGATTTTGCCTTCTGCCTTGCCGTGTAGCGTCAGGAACGGTTTGTCAATTTGGTGCGAAATGGACTTGTAGAATTGCTGATATTCCTCCTCGCTGATCTCTGATTTCGGCCTTGCCCACAACGCTTTTCCTTTATTGACCTGCGCTTCTTTGCCCTCTTCATCCGCTAATATAATTGGGATGGTGATGTGGTCGGAATATGTCGTGACGATGTTTGAGATTTTGTGTTTATCAAGGTAGCTTTCAGCATCTTTACGCAAATGCAAAACTATCTCGGTGCCAATTGGCGCATAGTCACTTTCATCAACTGTATATTCGCCGTCGCCTTTGGATTGCCATTGATGCGCTTTCGCTTCGCCGGCTTTGTGTGATTTTACCGTTACCTTATCGGCAACCATGAAGCTGGAATAAAACCCGACGCCGAATTGGCCGATCAAATCGACATTTTCTTTTTCATCCAATTCCTGCAAGAAACCTTGCGTCCCCGACTTGGCAATCGTGCCCAGATTTTCCACCAACTCATCATGGCTCATCCCGATCCCGTTATCAGAAATCGTCAATTCGCGCTTCTTGGCATCAATTGCGATTTTGATTTTATATTCTTCCTCCGCGCCGAGTTTAGTATCCGACTGGCTCAAAAACCGGCGCTTATCGCAAGCATCCGAGGCATTGGACACCAGCTCACGCAGGAAAATATCCTTGTTGGTATAAAGCGAATGAATCACCAATTGCAGCACTTTGGCGACTTCAGCATCAAATTTGCGGGTTTCTTGTTTCATGATTGTCCTGAGTTGCAGGAGTCAAAATGGCGATTAATCGGCTTTTTTCAAGTATTTTAATATTTGTAAAGAAACGGTAACAATCATCTGGTAGATTGCTTTATGGCTGATGATATAAAAAGAATGCATATATCCACCAAGTCGATAACTGCCGAGGGTAAAGATATTGCCAATTATCAGCAGATGGTAACAGCCTTAAAAGGAATGCGCTACAAAGCCAATGCTGAATATGAGCACGAAAATAGATTACATCCCGACCAATCGGCGAACACTTTAGAAAATATTGGTACGGGGTTTGGAGCAAGCGTTAGTGGGGAATTTGGTGAATTTCGCGAGATACCGGCAATGGTTGCCAAGGCTCCTGGCAAACTGGTAAAAGCGCCGTTTGAAGTGCTTAAAAGTATATATGATTTAGTCACTGGCAAAATGCCAAAATACGATAACGATAAATTGCAAGTAAGCATAGGTACTGTAGGAATTAATGAAGCGACTGAGAGAACAGGATTGCAGCAAAAGCTTTTCGCGCTAGATAGGGATGTTGCCTCAATGCAAAAACTTCAGGAGAGGAGTATCCCATATAAACAAGTGGAAGCTGCTTTCAAAAAAGGCGTTCCACCCTCGGATATGCTTAGTTATGTCGAAAAAGGATACAATCCAGACGGTACTGCTGATAAAAATCATAAACCTTCATTTGATAATGACGGCATTATTCGCTCAGCCGTATCGGCGTTAGGTGTTAATCTCACCTCGGTTAATGGCGCCTATCTGGCGCAAACTCAACATGGAGCTAAAACTACATCCACTACATTGCCACATGCTCAACAAAAAGAGCAATTAGCCAAGCACTAATCCCCCCGGATGATAAACCCTGAAACCCAGGCGGAGAGTGGGATGGAGAATAGCATCAGCCCGCATAAAATCGTGATGCTTGGGCCTATATCGCCGCCGATATCGTTGATATATATCCTGGATGTGTTGACGCCAAAAATCAGGACTGGGACGTAGAATGGCATTACTAACAATGACAGCATGATGCGGCCTTTTTTGGCGCCGAGGCTCAAAGCCGCGCCAATGGCGCCGATCATTACGAAGATTGGGGTGGCGAGCAATAATGTCAGTGCCAACATTCCCCACTCATCTGGGGTCAGGCCGAACATGGCGCCGGCGATTGGCGAAATTACCACCACCGGCACGCAATATGACAGCCAATTAGCGATGATTTTGGCGAGAACCACGATTTCCAAACTCACCGGCAGAGTTTGGTAAAGATTCAAAGTCCCGTCTTCATAATCCGGCTCGAACAAGCGCCCCAGGCCAAGAATCGAGGCAAAAATCGCCGCTACCCAGATCACGCCATAACCGAGTTCATGCAGCAAATCACTTTGCGGCCCGATGCCGATAGGGAATAAAATCACCGTCAGCATAAAGAACAACACCGCATTCAAAACATCCATCCTGCGCCGAAAATTCAGGCGTAATTCGTGTCGAAGGACGGTAATGAAAGTTTTGAGCATTGGGGAAGAGTATATTTTATGGCTTCAATATTTCAAACCTTAATTGATATTTGTCTAATTGTTTGTATTATAACGCTATATTATAATAGGCTATACAATTATGCTAGCGAAAGTATACAATAATCTTGATTAAAGTGTACAATAAGGGTATGATTGAATTATGCATGAGAAGACTAGAGAAGATCCAAAGATTTCAAAATTCATATTAGAAAATTTGGAAGAGCATCCGCGCGATATTGTAGCCTTGGCGGTAAAAGAATTCAGCATTACCCGCGCCGCAATTGGGCGCTATTTGCAGCGTTTAATCGAAAGAAATATTATAAAGGCCAACGGCCATACTAAGGCGCGCCGTTATTTTATATCAGATATAATCAGTGAAGCTTTTTCTATTAAATTAAGCGAGGGGCTGCCCGAAGATCTGGTCTGGCGGCACCGCGTTTTGCCGTTGATCAAGGATGTGAAACAAAATATTATGGATATCTGCAGTTATGGTTTTACTGAGATGTTTAATAACGCGATAGACCACTCGGCGAGTTTTGAGGCGATTGTAAGCTTCAGGCAAAATTATAATGAAATAGAAATTGCCGTTATCGATGAGGGAATCGGTATTTTTGAAAAGATTAAAACCGAACGCAATCTCGCCGATCCGCGCACTGCCCTGCTCGAACTCTCAAAAGGCAAGCTGACTACCTACCCGGCCAAACATGCAGGGGAAGGAATTTTCTTCACTTCGCGCATGTTTGATAAATTTTCCATCAGGTCAGGAAATTTATATTATTCCCGCACCAGAAAGGATGATGATGAATGGCTGTTGGAAGCCCGCGATGAAAAAGAATATACCAAAGGCACCGCAATTCTTATGAACATTTCCACAGATGCCGAGTGGACTACGCGCGAAGTTTTCAACCAATATCAAAATGACCGCGTCGGTTTCAGAAAAACTCATGTCCCGATAAAGCTCGCTAAATATCCTGGAGAATTGCTGGTCTCACGATCGCAGGCTAAAAGAATATTGGCAAGGTTTGATAATTTCTCTGAAGTCCTGCTGGATTTTGAAGGTGTTACCACAATCGGTCAGGCATTTGCGGATGAAATCTTCCGTGTCTTTAAAATCGGTCATCCGGATATAGATATCCTTGCTGTCAATATAACCGAAGATATTAAAAAAATGATTGCCCATGTTAAAGCGTCAGCCCCGCTATTGGAAAATCAACTCGAACTTTTCCGTAAATAAACGTAAAACGCACCCGCGCCGCCGTGTTCGGGGCGCGCTGGTGTGAAGCTTAAGATAAAGCGCCTTATATCTGCGTCATTCAGCCATTTGGGAAACTCCGCTTTGATTTTCCCTTGCCCCGTAATCCCGCCCTTGCCCGTGATAACCAACACGCAGCGCTTGCCGCTGTTTTGCGCCAGTTCGACAAAGTCACGCACCGCAATCTGGGCTTCGTTCAGCCACATTCCGTGTAGATCCAACCGAGCTTCAATCTTTTGGCGCCCCTGGAAAAGTTTGCGGAAACTGCCGCCATCCATCGCGTTCACTTTTCCGGCGACTAATTCTCTGGCTGCTTTTTCCCCAAGCTTCTTCGCCGGGAATATTTCTTCCATGGGAGTTATGCGGATCCTCACCTTTGCGGCTTCATGCAAAAACTCATCGAGTTCGGCATCCCTGTTCTTCACATCACTGGTTGCATGTTTCCATAACTTCTTTTCTTCTTCGGTAATTTTTCTTGTCATAGTATCGTTAACCGTTAATCGTTGATCGTTGATCGAAATTATTATAAACGATGAACGGTAAACGATAAACGATAAACGAAAATGTCAGTACAGCCGGATAAATGGATTCGTGAGCAAGCGCTCAAAAACGCGATGATTGCGCCGTTTGTGGAAAAGCTTTCGCATAAGGGCACGATTTCTTATGGGCTTTCTTCATATGGTTATGATGCGCGTGTGGCGGATGAGTTCAAGATTTTCACTAATATCGACTCCGCGGTGGTTGATCCGAAAGACTTCCAGCAAAGCGGTTTCGTCGATCGGAAAACTGATGTTTGCATCATCCCGCCAAATTCTTTTGTCCTGGCGCGTACAGTTGAATATTTCAAAATCCCGCGTGATACATTGGTAATTTGCCTGGGTAAATCAACTTATGCGCGTTGCGGCATTATCGTTAATGTCACGCCACTGGAGCCGGAATGGGAAGGGCATGTGACGCTTGAATTCTCCAATACTACGCCATTACCCGCCAAAATCTATGCAAATGAGGGGGCCTGCCAATTCATTTTCTTAAAAGCTGCGGATATTTGCGAAATTTCCTATGCCGACCGCGCGGGAAAATATATGGGCCAGAAAGGCGTAACTTTGCCGAAAATCTTGAAAATTTGATAGATACATAAAATACATACAATTTGTAATGGAATCTTAATACGGTTTGGGCTCTAATCATTAATAAAGCTTTAATATTGTATTGACAGTTTACACTTTATTAGTTATTATAGAAGACCAGAAAATTTAATTTCAAGTCGGAATATTATCTAAGAACTTGAAATAACAGAGAAATTAGGAATAAGGACAGTCATTATATGCAGAAAAACGGCTCAATCTCAGGTATTTTCGCTAAAACTAACGATTTATTTATAAAAACCCTTGCCGTGACTTCGGCAATTGGCTTGGCGATGGGCCCATATGTCCCAATGGCGCTCGCAGCTGAGCTTCCAACTAATGGTACTGTTGTTAGTGGTAATGCGGCAATTGTTAGTGGCGTTGACAAATTAGATATCAACCAAACCACTCATCGTGCTGATATTAACTGGAATACATTTTCCATCGGCACTGGCGGAACGGTTAATTTCAATGGCCCTAATTCTACCGCTGTCACCATCAACCGCGTAACCGGCAATACGCCATCAGTTTTAGCTGGCGCTTTAAATTCTGACCACCATGTTGTAATCCTCAATGATGCAGGCATGACTTTCACTAGAGACGCCCGAGTTAACGTCGGCGCCCTCACCGCTTCCACTGCCAAAGATATTTCGACTGATTCTAACGGCAATCTCAAATTACAAAACGCGCTGCATGGCGCAATCATAAATGAAGGTGTAATCAAAACTGCGGATGGCGGCTTTGTTAACCTTCATGCCCCGCAAATTATTAATAACGGATCTATCACTGCAAATGGCGGTCATGTTGATCTTGCGGCAACTCGCGATGTCACTATTGACCTTAGCGGTAATGGTAAAATCACTCTTGAGCCGGGTGCCGGACTTGATAAATCATTCATTAACAATACCGGTGTAATTAGAGCTGACGGCGGTAAAGTTACACTGACCAACCAGCAGGTAAATGATATTGCCGTTAATGTTATCAATCTTGGTGGTGTAATTGATACTTCATGCTTGAGCTGTTCTAGCGGCAATGGCGGCGAAATCAAAATTGTATCAGCGGGTAATCTTACATCTAATGGCACTATTCTTGCCGATGCTAATGCAGATAACGGCAATGGCGGTACGATTTACACCCAGGCCGATGGTGGAAACGAGGTATCAGATAAAGCATATTATTCCGCAAAAAGCGGCACTACTACCGGTACTGGCGGGACAGTTTCCGTAATTGGCAAAACCATAGTTATGGATGCTAGAAGGGTCAACGCTCAAGGCACTAAAGGCCATGGCGGTGCAGTAGTTATCGGCGCCGATAACCTCGATATCATGGACGGCCCGGGCGATGAAAACAACAACATAATTTACAAACCTTTTATTGAAGAACAATCACAAGCCGGAACTTCAGTAAAATTACAGGCACGCAATATTACCGTACAAGATCTCGGCGCGGGTAGTTCTGCACCTTATGCTAATATTATCCAAGGCGGCGATGGCGATGTTATTCTCCACACCGAAAATGCGAAAACCGGCGCGTTGTACAATGACGGCGCTATTAAATTCATCGACGATAACGATGCGATCCGCCTTGTCGGCACCGGAAATATTGATATGCTCGCCGGCAGCGGTGGCATTAAGGCCGGTATTCTTGTTACTAAAAGCTTCACCGGCGAACAGGGCCGTATCAATCTGAAAACAGAAAATCTCGGCGACATAAAAGTGGATTATCTGCAATCACTCGCTTATAACCACGCATCTTCAGGCACTCATATCAGAGTCGATTCCGCCCATGACGCCAACATCAGGAATCTTGAAGTTTACAGCAATAATAGCGTCCCTGCAGATGGCAGCCAGACCACAACCTCCTCTGCCGCTATTCTTGGCCGCCATGATGTAACTATCGGTACTGGCGCTGCTATTGCCGAATCAAGCGTCCCTGGAGCTAAAAGCGTTGCTGATATAGATGTATATGCATGGGAAGGCAGTGCTACAATTGGCAATTTAAGAAGCACCGCCACTACCAATGGCGGTATCGCCGATAGCACGGTTTTGGTTAGCTATGCACAAAACCTCACTTTCGCTGGCAATGATCCGATTTCAATTGCTGATAACAACCAATATCAAGCCCGTGTAACTGGCCATGACTCAAACGGCGCCGACGTTGCCCGCGTAATAATCAACGTGCCAATGCCAACACCTACTCCGGTGCCAACGCCTACACCGACTCCAATGCCGACACCGACACCAACGCCGGTGCCGACTCCTACCCCAACACCAACTCCGGTGCCAACGCCTACACCGACTCCGACACCAGTACCTACTCCGACTCCAGTACCTACTCCGACTCCGGTACCGACTCCAATGCCGACACCGACGCCAACTCCGGTCCCAACCCCTACCCCAACACCAACTCCAGTACCGACTCCTACACCGGTGCCAACGCCAACGCCGGTTCCGACACCAGTACCAACTCCTATGCCGACACCGACTCCAGTTCCGACCCCGACTCCGACTCCGACTCCAGTTCCTACGCCAACTCCAACCCCAACCCCAGTTACTGATTGCGTGACCGGTGCGGATTGTACGGAAGTAAGGCCATATCCGTTGGTTGGTTTGCCTGATCCAAATAACTTGGCGGCATTAGAACCGGCAGCTGGCCCTGGCGGTAGTTTCTGCCGCGATGTGAATGTTGCCGGATTGCCTGGCCTCTGCTCACCAGATCCAGCGCCATCTTTCACCGAACTTGATCCAGGTGCTGGCGATCCAGCAGATCCTGCCCCAGCTCCGATAGCTTATGTCAGCCCGTTCAAAACCGGCCCGTCAGTAGCCAAGAAGAAAGTCCAAAAATTCGCGGAGCTTTCTCCAGCCGCTGGTGAAAAATGCGTGAAAGAAAAGGGCAGCAATGATGTTATCTGCAGCAGAGAAGAGGCGGATAAATAAAAATAACAATAATATCTGTAGGATAGTCTTTGGCTATCCTACATTTTTGTGCTTTAATTAAAATGGAATTACGGAATAAAATTATGTCTAAAAAAATTGCACTCCTCGCCTTTTCTCTTAGCTTAACAGCAAGCACGGCAGCCATGGCACAAACTGATTTGCCTACTAAAGGTACCTCCGACCGTGCTAATGACCTTCCCAGTATTGAAAAGCTGATCCAGAAACAGCAAAATACCCAAAAAACCGCAACTACCCATGTTGATGATTATCGCGGCAGCAACACACCGCTTCCTGCCATTAAAACCGTTACTTTCAATGGCCCGACAGTATTGAACCAGCAGGATTTAAACGCGATCGCCCGCCCTTATCTGAACCGTATGATAACAGATAACGATATCGCCGGTTTGAAAAATGCGATTGCCAATGAATATACCAAACGCGGTTATCCGCTGGTCAAAGTTGCGACTCCTACCCAGGATTTGAAAAGCGGCAACCTTGTTATCAACATCTTTGAAGGCCGCGTCGGCCAAATTCTCAGCAGCCCGAATAACGTAGTGGCTGACCATGTTCCGGAAGGTTTCGCGGCGCGTCTGCAAGGCGATATTTTTGATGCCAAGGAAGCTGAAAGCGTGGTTAATGATCTGAATGAGATCAACAACACGACTTCTTCCATCACTCTAAAACCGGGCGTTGAGCCGCTTACTACTGATTTGGTGGTTAATGTCCAACCCGGCGGCAATAAAGACGTCAATTATATCGCGGCTGATAATTATGGCAGCAAATTAACTGGCCGTTATGTCGGTTCATTGCATTTGGAGCGTACAAATGCACTTCACGCCGGCGAAAAACTCAGCTTTGATGGCCGTGTATCTGATGAAAACCTTTATGCTGCAGGCGGCGGTGTCCGCGTCCCTACCGGTATCCGTAATACCTTCCTCGAAGCTAGCTATCTTTACAGCCATAACGATATTGTTGACCGCCTGGAATTCTTGAACGCCACTGGCGAAAGCCAAATCGGCAATATCGGCATCACCGGCAATGTTATTAATGAAGACAAGAATAAATTAACCCTGCGTGGTGGTTTGGACGTTCGTGAGCATCGTTCATATATTGATGATTCGCTTGAAACGGAAGACCATGTCCGCCGCTTATATGCCGGGGCTACTTATCTCGGCATTGCTCCGGAAATTTCCAGCGTCATACTTGCCGATGTCAAACTTTCCAAAGGTGTTGATATTCTCGGCGCCAGCACTAAAGGCGAATCCCAACTGACACGCGCCAATGCTGATCCCGAAGCTTATATATTCGAGCCGTCATTATATCTGCGCCATGATTTCACGCAGGATGATTCGCTCACCGGCTATGGCCGCGGCCAGCTTTCGTCTAATAAATTACTGTCCTCTGATACTTTCATCCTCGGTGGTTATGGTTCCGTACGTGGTTTCCAACCGGCACAGGAAGTTGGCGATGCCGGTTATTCCTTCAGCGGCGACTACCAGCATAAATTCCGTGTCACCGATAACAGCACAATCGGCGTTGGCCCGTGGGTTGATGGCGGCCATGTTTATAACCGCGTTTCCGGCGGTACACGCCGCTCAGCCCTTTATTCTGCCGGTTTGGGCGCTGAACTTGCTGCCGATTTGGTTCCCGTCGGTCCAACCAAAATCCGCTTGGATTGGGCGCATCCGATAGGTAAATATGAATTCGGCGACGTTGCCGATAATACCTATTACTTCCGCGTCCAGCAGGATTTTTAGGGATAATAATTGCGCTCAAGCGCCGCGCATCGCTTCGCTCAAGCTGTCGCCCTCAATGGACTCGCTCGGTCGGGTCAAGTGCCCTCCCTCAGGGAGGTTATTGGTTAGATATTACTTTAGGTTTACTGGAACAAAACGTTCTTCGGCGCCGTTGGCGCTTTGTACCAATAATAGAACCGCGTCGCGTTTCTTTCTTTTGGTTTCCTCGATCACTGTCGCCAAATCATTCAATGTTACCACCGGCTTTTGATCAGCTTTGGTGATAACGCTGCCGCCGCGGATATTATTGGTAGAGGCGTTTGAATCGGCGGCAACTTCAGCAATCAGCAAGCCCTTATCCTGCACCAGCTTATAACGGTCCTTGATCGCCGGCGTGATTTCCGCCAGTTTCATGCCCAAAATTACCCTGCCGGTTAGGGCGGTGGTTTTATCAAGCAGGTTTTCTGTGTTTGCATTCTCGGCTTTTTCCTGCTCCGCCGTCATTTCAGTCAAGGTGACATTTACAACTATGGTTTTGCCGTTGCGGTAAATTTCTACCGGCACATTGCTGCCCAGTTCCGTATCAGCCACAATCCGCGGCAATTTGCGCATTGTTCCCAGGGCTTGCCCGGCGAATTTGGTGATGACGTCGCCCTCTTTTATTCCCGCTTTGGCGGCTGGTGAGCCGGTAACTGCCTGCTGCACCAAAGCCCCGCCAACGGTTTTTAAACCAATGGAATTGGCAATTTCATCGGTAACAGTTTGGATTTTGACGCCAAGCCAGGCGCGTTTGGCGCGGCCATATTTGATTATCTGCTCAATCACCGGTTTGGCCAATGATGCGGGAGTGGCAAATCCGATCCCCACATTTCCACCGGTAGAGCCGCCGGGGGTAAAGATCGCGGTGTTGATGCCAACGACGTCGCCCGCGACATTGAACATCGGCCCGCCGGAATTGCCGCGGTTGATAGCGGCATCGGTTTGCAGGAAATCATCGAATGGGCCAACCGTCAAATCACGCGCTTTGGCGGAAATTATTCCGGCAGTTACTGTGCCGCCCAAACCATATGGATTACCGATTGCCAGCACCCAATCACCCACCCGTGCAGCGTCGGAATTGCCGAATTTGACTGCGGTCAGCGGTTTACCGGCATCGACTTTTAATACTGCGACATCAATTTTAGTATCGCGGCCAATCAACTTGGCTTTGAGTTTGGTGTCGTTATGCAAGGTGACGGTGATATCAGTCCCGCCGGCGATAACGTGGTTATTAGTAACGATAATGCCATCAGCGCTGATGATGAATCCGCTGCCTAATGAAACTGCCTTCATGGGTTTTCCGGGCTGCCCGACCGGCGCCCCTACCGGCGGCGTTTGTCCTTTTATCAACTCAGTGGTAGAAATATTGACTACTGCCGGGGATAATTTCTCTACCAGATCGGCGAATGATGCCGGAGTTTCAGCGGCGAAACTAGGCTGCGCAAAAAGCAGGAATAATAAAAATAATCTCTTCATAATAGCCTATTTTAAGTATTTCAAAAACTCGCTATTGGGCGAAAGCACCAGTGAAGTATTTTCCTTTTTCATAGTGTCTTTATACGCTTCCATCGAGCGGTAAAACTTATAGAATTCGGCGTCACGGCTATAGGCATCGGCATAAATCTTACCGGCCTCAGAATCGCCCTGGCCCTTGATTTCAGAGGACTTGGCCTGTGATTCGGAAATGATTCTGGTGCGCTCGCGGTCGGCCATTGCTTGGATTTTGGTGGCTTCCTCAGCGCCGCGCGCACGCAGGTTTTTGGCTTCGCGTTCGCGTTCGGACTTCATGCGCAGGTAAATATCATTGCGGTTTTTCTCCGGGAAATCAGCGCTGACAATGCGCACATCGGTGACTTCAATTCCATAGCCGCGGCTCTTATCTCCGGTCATGGTTTTGATATCGTCCATGATCTCGTCGCGCTTGGTGGTGAGCAAAGTATTTAAGGGCACTTCGCTGATAACTTTACGCATTGAGGATTCCAGGATCGGGTCAAGATTAGCTTCCAGGTTGGATTTGGTCTTTACGGTCTGCAGGAACTTCAACGGTTCGGCAATGCGGTATTTGACATATGCATCCACTTCCAAACGCTTCAAGTCACCGGCGATAATGGTTTTGGCGCTGGCATCATAATCAAGGATGCGCTTGTCGAAATAGGCCACATCCTCCCACGGGAATTTAAACGCCAGCCCGGGCTCTCGGAGGGTGCGCATCGGTTTTTTGAACTGTAATACAATTGCAGTTTCGGTTTGTGTGATGATGAATACCGAACTCCAGATAATGAGCAGGGCGATGATGCCGGTAGCGGCTAAGAGTTTATTGCGCATCTTTCGCCTCCTTGCCGCCCAGGCGTAAGGAATTAAGAGGCAGATATGGCACTGTCCGCGAATCGCCGTCGATAATTGTTTTGTCCATATTGCCCAGTACTTCCTGCATAGTTTCCAGATAAATCCGGCTTTTAGTAACATCCTTGGCACGTGCATATTGCTCATAAACCGCCAGGAAACGGCTGGTATCACCTTTAGCGCGGGCAACTGTTGATTGCTTATAAGCTTCCGCATCCTGAATCATTTTGGCGGCATCACCACTGGCGCGTGGCAGGATATCATTGCGATAGGCTTCCGCCTGGTTTTTGACGCGTTCTTGCTCGGTCTTGGCGTTTTGCACATCGATTTGGGCGTCAATTACTTGTGACGGCACATCGATCTTTTTCAAGTCCACCGCCACTACGCGAATGCCGGATTTATATTCGTCCAGCATCCCCTGCAAACGGTCTTGCACCTGCAAGCTGATCTTGGACCTGCCCTCGCCTTCGCCTAGTGCGAAATTCATGCTTTGTGAGCCGATCACTTCACGCATTGCGCTCTCGGCGGCGTTTTTGGCAGTGGTTTCCGGGTTTTCGACATCAAAGAGGAAGTCCTCCAGATTCTTGATATTCCAGCGCACTACAAACTCGACATCAACGATATTTTCATCCCCTGTCACCATCAAATTTTCCTCGGCACCTTCACCGATTGTCACCTGGGCGGTGTTTTCGACATTGCGGGTATATTTTTTCTCAAAAGGCGGCGGAAGCTTGAAATTCAGGCCGTTTTCAACCGTGCGTACATATTTCCCAAAGCGCAAAACCACGGCTTTTTCACCACTGGCCACAAAGAACATTGAGCCGAATACCAGCCATAAGGTGATCAATAATGCCACGGATATCAAGATCAAACGCTTGCCGCCATCGTCGCCGCCGAAGAGTTTTTTGGTATTTTCATGGAATTTTCTGAGCATTTCATCAAGCTCAGCATCTGGCTTTTTCTGCCCCGGTCCACCGGTTTCCGCACTTGCCGGTTTTTGCGACTTTTTCTTAGGCGGCTCCTTTGGATTGCTCCACGGGTCAAAATTATTGTCGTCGGCCATTTATTCTAATTCCTTATTTGCCCGGGTTATATATCATGCGCTTATCATGCTGACAAAAGAAAAGATAATTTCGACGCTCGAACAATATGTTTCACGTGAAACAATTTCCGGCGTGGTCATCAACGACAACAAAATCGGTTTTGCCCTCGAATCGCAGGACGAGGCTTTGCGGGATAAATGTGAGAAGGCGATCTTCGCCCTGTCCGGCATCGAAAAAGTCACCGCCGTCCTCACCGGCAGCCACGGCCATATAAAAGTCGAAAACAAAAACACTGCGCCACTAGACCGCCGCCAATCCATCCCCGGCGTCAGAAGAATCATCGCCATCGCCGCCGGTAAAGGAGGGGTTGGTAAATCTACTGTCTCGGTGAATCTTGCCGTTGCCGCCGCCGCTTCTGGCATTAACACGGCCTTGGTTGATGGGGATATATATGGCCCCTCTTTGCCGCGCATGATGGGGTTGAGCCAGAAGCCGGAATTGATTGATGGTAAAATGCTACCGCTGCAAAATCATGGTGTTGCCTGTGCTTCCATCGGTTTCCTCATCGACCAAGCCAATGCCGCCATCTGGCGCGGGCCGATGGCGACCAAGGCGCTGCACCAATTGCTGCTGGGAACCAAATGGGAGGGCATCGATATTATGTTCCTCGACCTGCCGCCTGGCACCGGTGATATCCAATTGACTCTAGCTCAGAACTACAAAATTGACGGCGTAATCCTCGTCACCACCCCTCAGGAAATCGCCCTCGCCGATGTCCGAAAGGCGGCGCAAATGTTCTCGCGCGTCAATATCCCCATCCTCGGCATAATCGAAAATATGAGCTATTTCCAAGACAGCACCGGCCAGAAGAATTATATCTTCGGCGAAGGCGGCGGCGAGAAATTGGCGGCTGAATTGAAAACCCCCCTACTTACCCAAATCCCGCTCGACCCAAAATTGCGCCAAAATGCGGATGCCGGAACGCCGGTGGTGGGCGAAGAATTCAAAAATATAGTTTTGTATATATAGGAGAGCCGTCAGCCCGCCGCATCCGGCGGCGCGAAGCAAAAGCGTGCTTTTGCGGAGCAATTATAAAATACCAATCGCATAGCCCATAGCCATCAAATCGGAATGGTTGATTTGATTTTTGATTTCAGCCCTCACTTTCGGCTTGGCCATATAAGCAATCCCTAGCCCCGCGCCATGCAGCATCGGCAAATCATTTGCCCCGTCGCCCATCGCGGCGCAATCGCTTAAATTGATTCCCATCTTTTTGGCTTGGGCGGTCATAATTTCCAGCTTGGCTTCCTTGCCCAAAAGCGGCGGCGTTACCCCCGTCAGGAAGCCGTGTTCAAAAGCGAGGTGGTTGGCGTGGACTTCATCAAAGCCGAGTTCATTGGCGACATGATCGGTGAAAATTGTGAATCCGCCCGAAACCAGCATTGTATAAACTCTGGCTTTTTTACACGCCGCTATCAATTCTTTTGCCCCCGGATTATATGCCAGGCGCGTCTGCAGCAATGCCCGTATTTCCGATTCCGGCATGCCTTTTAGGATTTGCACCCGCTCATCAATCGCCTGGCGGAAGCCGATTTCGCCGTTCATCGCCCGTTCTGTAATCTTTGCCACTTCGGTTTTGAAGCCCCCTAATTCGGCGATTTCATCCAAGAACTCATTCTCGATAATCGTCGATTCCATATCACAGACCAATAGCTTCTTCTTCCGCCCTTCGACAGTTTGGACGATGATATCATAATTGCCTGGTTTGACTTTGCCCTTGTCATAGAATACGCTGGCGGCAATTCCCGGTTCGATAATCTGTATCTGGGAGCCATTTGGGACATTGGCCAATGCTTCGTTGAGGTTGCGTTTTCCCCTATTGCAAACTATTGTCGCGACATACATATGCAATCCCATAAAGCTCAAAAACCTCAGAAACCTATTATTATTTGTGGCCCCACCGCTTCCGGCAAAAGCGCTCTCGCCATCCAACTAGCACAAAAGATTGGCGCTGTCATCATCAATGCCGATAGCCAACAAGTCTACAAAGAAATCCCTATATTATCTGCCCAGCCGAGCATTGAGGAGCAGAGTTTAGTACCACATTACCTCTTCGGTGAAATCCCCGGCAACCAGGTCTTCAACACCGCTATCTGGCTGGAAAAAGTCAAATTGGCAATCAAAAATCATCAATCATCAATTATCGTAGGCGGTACAGGTCTGTATTTAAATGCGCTGTTTAATGGCCTGTCTCCCATACCCAATATTCCGGCTGAGATTAGGGAGAAAGCGCGTAAGATGGAGAAATCGCAGTTAGTAGAGGAGTTAGGGGCAAAGGCTGATGGCAACACTAACCGTATGCGCCGTAATTTGGAGGTGAAGCTGGCGACGGGGAAATATATCGATGAGTTTTATGGGGTTGATAACAATCATGAGTTCAAACCGGAGGACTTCATCATATTGAATCTAAATGTTTCACGTGAAACAATTTATGCCAATATCGACCGCCGTTTCCTCGCCATGCTCGAAAACGGGGCGATTGAGGAAGTCCAAAATCTCCTCACGCTGAATTACTCCCCTAGCCTGCCCATCATGAAAGCTGTCGGTGTTCCCGAAATTAAAGCCTATCTCGAAAGCGAGGCAGGAGCCGAGCCAGCCATGAGCCCGCGAAGCGGTGCGTCATCGGAGCGGCAGGAGCCGCGCACGGGGCGCAATAATAAGTTCGAGGCAGGAGCCGAGCCAGCCATGAGCGTTGCGGAGCAACAGCCCATCGGAGGGGCAGCAGCCCCGCACGGGGGCAATAATAAATTTGTTTCACGTGAAACAATGGCTTCTACTGCCCAGCAGAAAAGCCGTAATTATGCCAAACGTCAGATGACATGGTTCCGCAACCAGCTCCCAGTGCATAGAATTCTCGTAAAAGACTTCACGGAAGCCTGGCAGGTGGTGAACGGTAAACGGTAAACAGAGAACGGATTTTTCTTTACCGTTTACCGTTTACCGTTTACCGTTCGCTATCATGAAAGCATATTCCAACCAGGCTGATAACCTTATCCGCAATTTGAAGCCGGGTAGCGCCGTCCTGATTTATGGGCCGGATAATGGGGCGGCTAAGGAATTGCAGCAGAAATTCATCAATAAAATTGCCCCTGATAAAGACGCGATGGGAGTCAAGGAATTCTCCGCCGACGCCATAAAAGACGATCCTTCCTCCCTTCTCGACGAAATTGCCGCCCGTAGTTTCTTTGCCGAAAGCCGGGTCATCAGCATCAATTTCGCCGCTACTATCACTGATAATATAGTTGATGCATTAGAGAATATTCCCGACGATCTGACCATAATTATCGCGGCCGGCGAACTCGACAAAGCCTCCAAAATCCGCAAGTTTTTTGAGGCGCATAAATCCTTCCCGGCGATTGCCTGTTACAAGGAAGATGAGCGCACCATCCGCGCTTCCATCTCGCAGAAATTCCGTGATGCCGGGGTTCGCGTTGATGTTGATGCGATGAATTTTTTGGCGACTAATCTTGGCGAGGATAAAGGGATCACTAATAATGAAATCCAGAAGATACTGCTATATTTGGGTGAGCAAAAGACTTTGGCATATGAGGAAGTCGTTGAATTAATGGCAGATTCCAGCGAGCTGACTTTGAACGACATTACCAATTCCATCGCCCAGCGAGACGTTAAACGGCTGGAGAAATCCCTCACCCGCGCCTTTGCCGAGCATATGAACGCGATGCCGATTTTGCGTTCTGTCTCATGGCAGTTCCAGCGCCTGGCTTCGGCGCGGATGATGGCGCAAAATGGGATGGGAATTGATGCGGCTTTGCAGGCTCTGCGCCCTCCCCTTTACGGCAAACAACAGGATCAGTTCAAGGCCTCTTTGAACAAATGGAACGCGCCGCAATTGAAAAAAGCCCTCGCCGCCATCACCAAAGCCGAGCTGGAAGCCAAGTCTTCAACTCTGGATTCCGACATGGTTTGCCGCAATGCTTTACTGAAACTGGCGGCTGCATAAACCCCCGCGCTTCGCGGCATTGTTGTATGGCTAGGTAAAAACTCCTCCTCCCTTAGGGAGGAGGTTGGGAGGAGGGTTTGCGACAACCGAGGCCTGGAGCCGGTTCCGCATGACCCTCACCCAGCTGCGGCTAAGTTCTCTGCGTTCACCAAGCCTGCGCATCCCTCTCCCTGAGGGAGAGGAAAACAAACGCTTACCGTGCCATGCAACAACGCCGGATCAAGGCTGCAATGACGGGGATAGGGCCTAAGCTACTTCTTCTTCGAGCTCGGCTGGCGAACTAAGGCGCTGAATCAGATTATCTAATTGTTCCAGGGACTTATATTCAATCGTCAGCACGCCTTTCTTGCCCTGGGAGGTAATTTGCACCGTTGAACTAAGGCTGCGCGTAAGAAGCTCCTCAATCGCCGCGATATCCTCATCGCGATTGGCCTTTGCGGTTTTTACTTTTGGCGTTGTGGTTGCTTTGCGGTCAGCTTTGGCCTGGACTTTCTTGACGTCACGCGCCGCTAAATCTTCCGTCTGGCGGACGCTTAAACCATCGCTGACGATCTTTTTCGCCAACACAACCGGATCGCTGCAACCAAGCAAAGCGCGGGCATGGCCCATAGATATCTCGCCAGTGGTGATCATGGCTTTGACCTGTTCCGGCAGTGATAATAAACGCAGCAAATTGGCGATATGGCTGCGGCTTTTGCCGACAGTGCGCGCTAAATCATCTTGCGTATAACCAAATTCACCCAACAAACGGCGATAGGCTTGCGCTTCTTCCAATGGCGATAAATCTTCACGTTGGATATTTTCCACCAGCGCCAGTTCCATAACATCTTTATCTTCCAATTCCTTAATAATCACCGGCACAGTTGGCAGGTTGATCAGCTTGGCCGCCCGCCAGCGGCGCTCACCGGCAACGATTTCATATTCGCCGGATTTGCCGGTTGGGCGCACCGTCAATGGCTGGATAATGCCGTTTTTGCTGATCGAATTGGCCAATTCCTGCAATGGTTCAGGGCGAAAATCACTGCGTGGCTGGAATTTGGTGGGGCGAAGCTTGTGCGTGGCGACCATTTGCTGTGAATCATCGGTCTGGATGAAGCTATTTTTGGTTTCGCCGATAAGTGCTGAAAGCCCCCTGCCCAATCCACCGGTTTTTGGCTGTGTTGGGCGGTTGATAATGGCTTCAAGCGGGCTGGCGTCGGTTTTGGTTTCTATCCTGTAAGTGCTCATGCTGCGTCCTTTTTATTATCTTCTTTATTATTTGAATTTTGCTCTTCGATAGGATCGTCCTGACCCGGATTATTAGATTCGAGTTTTTCCATCAACTCCAGTTTATTATTATCTTTCTCCTCATAACGCGACATTATTTCAGCCGCCAGTGCCACATATGCATGCGCGCCGGCACTTGATTTATCATATGTCACAACTGATTTGCCATGGCTCGGTGCTTCGGAAACTCGCACATTGCGCGGGATCACGGTGTTGAAAACGCGCGAGCCAAGATAATCACGGACATCAGCCTCCACCGCGGCTGTCAGGTTATAACGGCGGTCATACATGGTTAGCAATACGCCTTCGATTTGTAGCGAAGGATTCAAATTTTTGCGCAATAAATCAGTGGTTTTGAGCAAATGCGACAAGCCTTCCAAAGCATAAAATTCGCATTGCATCGGGACGATTATTGAATCTGCTGCTACCAATCCGTTTAACGTCAAAAGCCCCAAACTTGGCGGGCAATCGATGATGATGAAATCATAAGAACTGCGGCGCGGCTCCAGCTTCTCGCGTAAGATAAATTCGCGTTTTACTCTTGCGCCTAATTCAAATTCCGCGGCCGAGAGATCGACATTGGCCGGAACGACTTTTAATGAAGGCAAATCCGTTTGCACTTCCGCTTCTTCCATCGAGCCGTCATTGGCAAGTACGTGATATATAGTTAGTTGGCGCTGGTATTGAGAAATGCCGAAACCGGTGCTGGCATTGCCTTGCGGGTCAAGATCGATGAGCAAGATTTTCTTGCCGGTTTGTGCCAAAGCTGCAGAAAGATTGACGGCGGAAGTGGTCTTCCCTACCCCGCCTTTTTGGTTCGCAAATGCTATTATTCTGGCGGTCATCTTTCAAATACCTTTCGTTTTAAACTTATCAATAATCACAATTGACGATTCCGGATCAGTTTCGCTTTTTTCGTATATGGCATTGAATTCCCAGCGTTTCTCTGCCTCTAATGTTTCACGTGAAACATTTTTGCCTTTCAGCAATAATAATTTATAGCTCGCGATATTATTTTTTTCAAGGAATGAATTCACTAACTCGAAAATTTTTTCCACACTGCCCAAAGCCCGCGCTGTGATTACTATTGGCGAATCTGCCACCACCCTCGCCTCCTCAATTCTTTTATTTATTGTTGCTGCATCAAGCTTAATTTGCCGGATTGCCTCATCAAGAAATATAGTTTTGCGCAAATCACTTTCGATAAGATAAGTTTTTATGCCAGTGGCAATGCTCAGCACTATTCCCGGCAACCCTGCCCCGCTGCCGATGTCGATTATGGATTTGGTTTGTGGCGGAATGAATTTCGCTAGTTGCAGGGAATCTTGAATATGTCTTTCGCGGATATCGCCAATAGTATTGCCAGAAATTAAATTGATTTTCTGCTGCCACTTCAGCAGCAGCTCAATATAGGTGGCCAATTTTTCATCAATTGTTTCACGTGAAACATTCGGCATTAGGAAGCTTTTGCTGATTTACGTATATAATGCAATACCGCTGTGAGCGATGCCGGCGTAATCCCCGGAATCCGGCCCGCAGCGCCGATATTGGCCGGCTGGTGATTAGCTAATTTCTGGCGTACTTCGTTGGAAAGGCTTGGGATCACCGAATAATCAAGGTTTTTAGGAATGCTAATACTGTCCTCCTTGCGGAATTCCTTGATTTCAGCGTTCTGCCGGTCGAGATAACCGCTATACATGGATTCAATCCGGATTTGCGCGGAAATATTTTTGGGAATTTCATTCAATTCCGGCCAAATCATGGCTAATTTTTCAAAACCTACTTGTTGATGGCTTATCAATTCATAAGCATTGCGGCGGATACCATCCATCTTGATAGGTATTCCGAGTTTGCCCAATTCATTTGGTGTAATGTGTAATGATTTCAATTTCTCAACTGATTTATTTAATAATTCAAGTTTTTCACTGAAAGCCTTTTGCCTCTGAAGGCCAACGACTGAAGACTGAAGCCCAAGCGGAGTCAGCCGCAAATCAGCGTTATCGCTACGCAGGCTCAAACGATATTCCGCACGCGAGGTGAACATCCGGTAAGGCTCGGAAGTGCCAAGTGTGATGAGGTCGTCAATCATTACGCCTATATAAGAATCAGTACGGGAGAGCGTGAATTCCTGGCCTTTAAGCGATAATGCGGCGTTGAATCCTGCGATCAATCCCTGGCCGCCGGCTTCTTCATAACCGGTAGTGCCGTTGATTTGACCGGCGAGATAAAGGCCTTTGATCTTCTTGGTTTCAAGCGTAGGGCGCAATTCGCGCGGGTCGACATAATCATATTCGATTGCATAACCCGGGCGTAGGATGGTAGCGTTTTCCAAACCCTTTATTGAATGTACAATCAGATGTTGGACATCTTCGGGCAGGGAAGTTGATATACCATTTGGATATACAGTGTCGTCATCCAGCCCTTCCGGCTCCAGGAAAATCTGGTGGCGTTCCTTATCAGCAAAGCGCGAAATCTTATCCTCAATCGATGGGCAATAGCGCGGCCCAGTAGATTGGATTTGGCCGGAATACATTGGGGATTTCAGCAGATTGGCTTGGATAATTTTATGAGTTCCGGCATTGGTATGTGTAATCCGGCAGCTGATTTGCGGTACAGTAACATTTTGATTCAAATAAGAAAATGGGGTAGGGGGGTTATCACCCTTCTGCTCTTCCAATATATCCCAGTTGATTGTTTTGCCATCCAGCCGTGGCGGTGTTCCGGTTTTCAAACGTCCCAATGCCAAACCAAAACGCGCCAGAGTTTTTGACAGGCCAAGGGCAGGAGCTTCGCCAGCCCGTCCGGCTGGGATTTTCTTTTCGCCGATATGGATTAGCCCGCTGAGGAATGTGCCCGTGGTTAGGACTACGGACTGGCATTTGATTTCGCTTCCGTTTTTCAAAACTACACCTCTGACTTGTGAATCATCAGTTTTCAAATCATCAACTTCACCTTCAATAATGCTCAAATTGGGGTAATTCGACAAAACTTCCTGCATAGCTTCGCGGTATAATTTACGGTCAGCCTGGGCTCGTGGCCCCCAAACGGCGGGGCCTTTGGTGGCGTTCAACATCTTATAATGAATTCCGGCGCGGTCGATTACGACTCCCATCACACCGTCCAGCGCATCAATCTCACGGACAATAGTACCTTTGGCAATTCCGCCAATGGCAGGGTTGCAGCTCATCTCGCCAATCGTTTGAAATTTATGCGTAACTAGCGCGGTTTTGGCCCCCGCACGCGCAGAAGCCGCTGCCGCCTCACAACCAGCATGCCCGCCGCCTATAACAATTACATCAAATTCCACTTCCATAGGGCAGGGTGGTAACACAAATTTTATGGATTATCAATAACAACCACCCGATTGTTTCACGTGAAACAATTTAACCGGTTGTAAATTATTAAACCCTATATTGGTTTCTTATGAAACTTGAGATTAGATAATGTTATGGGCGAGCCTTTGAGCGAAGAGAAATTGAAAATCATCACCGAAAGCCTTCATGAATATGGGGCTAAGTTAAAAGAGCGGGGTATGTCCGACAAAAAAGTCGAGGCGGTATTGAATAAAATCCTGAAGGAAGTTGTGAATGAAAAAACGCCAACTGGCATCACTAATATAGAAAAAACACCAAATTTGCCTAAGCCTCAAAAGGAGAGATAGGCTTATTTCTGCACCCACTTGCCCTTGTCGTCCTGGAACCAGTATTTTGGCTCAAAACCTTTGTCTTTGTAATATTTGAACCTTGTCCGCGCCGAGGCTAGGTCAGCTTCGACATTGCCATCAAAAATATCCAGGACTTTGGTAAAGCCTTGTTCGTCTTCATATTTAGCGCCGTTGGTGACTGCGAGGACAGTACGGTTGTCGTTGGCGCCAGAATCAGAAATTTTGTCAGAGAGGAAGATAGGTTGGTTTTCAGGGTTGGTTGTCCCGTGCGGGAGAAATTTCTGTTGATTAGCGGTCCATAATGTATCGTCAATCTGCTTCATCCGCGCCTTATCAACCACCACCAATGTCCGCATTCCCGCCTCATACGCCTTCTCCACCAGCGAGGGCAAGGCACGTTCCAGCGGGGTGGTGGTGAGGTGATAAAAACTGACTTCAGGCATATATAATCCTTTTAATTAGTCTTAGCTTCCGAGCGCAGCGAAGGCAAGGCCATTGAGGCCGAGGGCTGCGCGCCGAGCGCCCTTATTATTATTTCTCATAATTATCGCGCACGAATCTATCTAATAATTGTACGCCGTATCCGGTCGCGCCTTTGGGGCAGGTGGCGGAGTCTTTCTTCTGCCAGGCTGTGCCTGCAATGTCCAAATGCGCCCATTTGACGCCGTTTACGAAACGTTGCAGGAACTGCGCGGCCGTGATTGAGCCGGCTTCGCGTTCAGAACCGATATTTTGCATATCGGCGATGTCGGAGTTGATTTGCTTGTCATAAACATCGGCCAAAGGCAGGCGCCATAATTCCTCGCCTGATTTTTCACCGGCTTTGAAGAGTTGTTCCGCGAGTTTATCATCATTGGAGAATAATCCGGCGCGGCTTGAGCCGAGTGATACGATGATGGCGCCGGTTAATGTGGCTAAATCGATCATGAATTCCGGTTTGTATTTTTGTTGCGTATACCACAATGCATCGGCCAGGATTAGGCGGCCTTCGGCGTCTGTGTTCAACACTTCGATTGTTTGCCCTGACATTGAAGTTACAACATCGCCAGGTCGTTGGGCATTGCCATCAGGCATGTTTTCCACCAGGGCGATAACACCAACCGCATTGACCTTGGCTTTACGTTCGGCAAGCAGGCGCATTAATCCGACTACAGCGGCGGAACCGCCCATATCAAATTTCATTTCTTCCATGCCATTGGCGGGTTTAATAGAGATGCCGCCAGTATCAAACGTCACGCCTTTGCCGACAAAACCCAGAGGTTTGCCGCCATTTTTGCCGCCATTCCAGCGCATGATAACCATTTTCGATTCACGTACGGAGCCTTGACCAACGCCCAAGAGTGAGCCCATGCCGAGCTTTTGCATTTCCTTAACGCCAAGAACTTCGATTTGCAGGCCGAGTTTTTTTAATTCCAAAACTCTGGTAGCATAGCTTTCCGGATATAGGATATTCGCCGGTTCCGTCACCAGATCACGGATGTAGAAGACAGAATTGGCGGTGGCTTCATAGCCATTATCGCGATAGGCTTTTTTAACCGCGGCTGCATTGCCGGTTAAAATACTCAAGGTTTGCAATTGTGGCAGCTCTTCCTTCTTTTTCGTCGTGTGGTATTTGCCAAAGAAATATGATTTCAATTTTGCGCCGAGCGCCAGCAATTCTGCCTTTTGAATACCATCAGCAAGGATCGCGGCGTTTTTGATTTTGTGGCGATTAACATATGAATAAATTTCGCCGCCGATATCTTTCAAAGACTTTTCGGGGTTCTTTGCATCAACTTCCAGCGCAAATAAAATCACCTGTTCAACCGGCAAACCCACAGAAAGCACGCGAATCATATCGCCTTTTTTGCCCTCAAAACCCGCATTTTTCATGGCTTTTGTCAGGGCACCACCGGATTTCTTATCAATTTCAGCGCCGCGGCCGGAGAGTTTGTTTTTCACCACCGGTATCACCAATGCGCCGGTTTTTGGGAAGGTTAAATCAGAAAAAGTGATTTGTAATTCATTAGCCATGATTTTTAGTTGCCAGTTGTTTGTTGATAGTTGATTGTTATCACATGACAAATATTCGGCAACCTCTAAAAGCAATTGGCCTGATGAGCGGCACATCTTTGGATGGGATTGATGCCGCCATCATCACAACTGATGGCGATACTATCGCCGAGTTTGGTGAGTTCGTGACGATTCCGTTTAGTGAGGAATTCCGCGCAAGGTTGCGGAAAGCATTGGAAGAGGGAAAGTCGTTAATCGTTAATCATTCATCGTTCATCGAAAAAAACGATCAACGATTAACGATTAACGATCAACGCCTGGAGCATGACCTGACCATGTTGCATGCCGATGCTGTCAAAAAGTTGGGGGTGAAGGCGGATATTATTGGTTTCCATGGCCAGACTATTATCCATAAACCGCATGATAGCTTCACCTGGCAGATGGGTGATGGCGCATTATTGGCGAAGCTAACGGGGATGGATGTCATCAACGACTTCCGTATGCCGGATATCCGCGCGGGCGGGCAGGGGGCGCCGCTGGTACCGATTTTCCATAAGGCGATTACGGAAGCGCTGCCGAAGCCGATTGCGATTGTCAATATTGGCGGCGTGGCGAATATTACTTGGATTGCCGAGGATGGTTCATTGCTGGCATTTGACACCGGGCCGGGAAATGCGATGATTAATGATATCATGAAACGATATTATGGAAAAGATTACGACGAAGATGGCGACGTTGCCGAGCGTGGTGTGGTGGATGAGGATGTGCTGGCGGAATATCTTGATGACTCATATTTCAAGGTCAAGCCGCCCAAATCCCTGGACCGCAACCATTTTACGCTGGAACATGTAAAAGACTTAAAACCCGAAGATGCGGTTGCCACGCTCACGGCATTTACCGCGCTGAGCATTATGATGAGCAATTCTTATTTCGATAAACCCGTCCCCAAATTCTATATCACCGGCGGCGGCCGCCTCAATAAGCGCATTATGCAAACCCTGGGCGACCGAGCCCAAGTCATTGAGGCAATCGGCCATAACGGCGACGCATTCGAGGCCCAGGCCTTTGCTTATCTGGCGGTGCGGGCGAAATATGGACTGCCAATTACGTTTCCGAGCACGACAGGCTGTAAAGCCTCGCCGTTAAAGGACATTGCTCAATATCACAAGGCTTGAGTAACAGTGAGCCGTCAGCGCCGCGCGGACGCGGCTGTTCTAAAGTAGCGCCCGCAGCGCTGCCTTTGGAACAATTATAAATCAAGCCGCTTCTTTGGTTTCCAATTGCTGTGGCGAGCGGCGTTTGCGGTCTGGTTTAGACGGTTTTTTATAAACCGCATTGGCCAGGCGTTGCTTTACATAAGCATCGATGGTTTCGTTCAACTCATCCATTTTTGTGCGATAATAATGATCGGCGCCATTAATGAGGTTATATTGAACATCAATCCCGCGCTGTTTGTTGAGCTTTTGCGCCAGGGCGGAAACATTTGGCTCAGAAACCACGCTGTCTAAATCGCCTTGGGTGATTATGCCGGAAGACGGGCATGGGGAAAGGAAAGAGAAATCATACATCGAAACTGGCGGCGATACGGAAACGAAACCGTCAATTTCCGGGCGGCGCATCATCAACTGCATGGAAATCCACGCGCCGAAAGAGAAACCGCAAATCCAGCATGAACGCGAATCCGGATTTTGCAATTGGATCCAATCAAGCGCCGCTGCAGCATCAGCCAGTTCGCCGATACCGTTATCATATTTGCCTTGTGAACGGCCAACGCCACGGAAATTCATCCGCAGCACCGAAAAACCATTATTCACGAAGTTCTGATAGAGGTTATAAACCACCTTATTATTCATCGTGCCGCCATAGAGCGGGTGAGGGTGCAAAACCACGGCCAGCGGGCTTTGCGTATTGCCTGAAGAGTGGTAACGGGCCTCGATTCGACCCTCGGGACCATTAAAGAAAATTTCGGCCATAGCTTCCTTTTTTAACGTTTCAACCTGCATCTTGTACTAAATTTAACTGGTAAAAAGCAAGATAATTCTGATTTTTGGCAGAGATTATGGCCATAATGCGGCATATATGAGGGGAAACCTTGACTGCGAAGAGGCGTTAATAGTAATCTCCGCCCCATGTTTTTAAGATTAAACCGAGAAATCAACTCTATATTGAAACGCGATCCGGCGGCAAAGTCGCGTTTGGAGATATTTTTCTGCTATCCGGGCTTTCACGCCATTATATTTTATCGCATTTCCAACTGGCTGTGGCGGCATGGTTTGCGCTTCTGGCCACGCTGGATTTCGCAATTCGCAAGATTTGTAACCGGAATCGAAATCCACCCAGGCGCCACTATCGGCGAAAACTTCTTTATTGATCATGGTATGGGGGTAGTTATTGGCGAAACGGCGACAGTGGGCAATAACGTGACGATATATCATGATGTAACATTAGGCGGAGTTTCTTTAAAATCAGGCAAGCGCCATCCGCAAATTGGTGATAATGTAATCATTGGCGCCGGTGCGCAATTATTAGGCCCAATCGAAGTTGGCCATGGCGCCCGCATTGGTTCTAATGCTGTTGTCGTCAAAGATGTGCCGCCTAACGCCACTATGGTTGGCGTTCCCGCACGCAACGTTGCCAGGGCTACAAAACCGGAAGAGGAATTCACCGCTTATGGTGTCTCCGGGGATGATCTGCCGGATGTGGTGATGAAAAATTTCGAGGAAATGGACAAGGTCATCCGCGACCTCACCAAACGCATCGCCGAACTGGAAGGCGGCGACGAAGCGGCGAAAAAATGGGAAGGATAAGCCTTATATTGGTGATGGCGCTTTTTACTAATCAATGCGCAGGCGCAAGAAAATGACTTCTGTGCAAAATTCAAAACTGATGCAGCGAATGCCAAGCCGCATAACACTTCCAATTCACGGTTTGACGGTATATTTGTTAATTGCGGTGGCAAAACCGTGGAATTTAGATCGTTCACCAGGAAAAATTATTTTAGCGGCAATGAAGATTGGGAAAACAACGTGCAAAGCGATTGGAACCGCACCATTTGCCAAAACAATTTCAATTTGAATGCATCATTGGATGGCTGGCAAATTATCCAGAAAATAACTTTCAATAACGGGAAAACTATTAGTTTTACCGCTATGTGTACAAGAATCTAAAAAACTTAATGCCCCGACCATTGGATTGATTTCAAGTCAATCCCTTCCTGCACCATTTCCCATAACGGGCTCATTTCGCGCAGGGCATTCACATGTTTCTTGACGGTTTCGATGGCGAAATCGACTTCTTCTTCCGTGGTGAAGCGGCCGAAGCCGAAGCGGATGGAAGTATGCGCCATTTCCTCGTCAAGGCCGAGGGCGCGTAATACATAGGATGGCTCCAAACTGGCGGAAGTACAGGCCGAGCCGCTGGAAACGGCGAGGTCTTTGATCGCCATAATCATGGATTCGCCTTCGATATAAGCAAAGCTTAAATTGATATTGCCGGGGATGCGGTGTGTTTCATCGCCGTTTAAAAATACGTCTTTGATCGAGCCTTGGATGCTTTTCATGAAATGGCTACGCAAGTTTTCCAAACGTGCAGCTTCCGCCGTCATTTCTTTCGCCGCGATTTTCGCCGCTTCGCCAAATCCGGCAATCAGCGGAGTAGGGAGCGTACCGCTGCGCATGCCGCGTTCCTGGCCACCGCCGTTGATCATTGCGTCGATACGCACACGCGGGTTTTTGCGGCGGACATATAATGCGCCAATACCTTTGGGGCCATAGATTTTATGTGCGGAAATACTCATCAAATCGATATTCATTTCATCGACGTTCAAAGCAATCTTGCCGAACCCTTGCGCTGCATCAGTATGAAAAAAAGCGCCTTTTTCACGGCAGATTTTGCCGATTTCCGCAAGTGGCTGGATGACGCCAATTTCATTATTCACCGCCATGACCGAAACTATGGCGGTCTGTTCGGTGACAGCTTTTTTCAATTCTTCCAAATCAATCAAACCGTTTTTGCCGACGCCCAAGTAAGTGACTTTGAAACCTTCCTGCTCCAAATGCCGGCAAGTATCCAGGACGCATTTATGCTCTGTCGCGACGGTCACAATATGGTTACGCTTTGAGCCATAGAAATGCATGACACCCTTCAGGGCGAGGTTGTTTGATTCAGTCGCGCCGCTGGTAAAAATAATCTCTTTCTCGGTTGCGCCAATCACGTGGGCAACCTGTTTACGCGCGATTTCCACCGCTTCTTCCGCTTCCCAACCATAGGCGTGACTACGAGAATGCGGGTTGCCGAATTTCTCCAGGAAATATGGTTTCATCGCCTCGAACACACGCGGATCCATCGGTGTTGTCGCCTGGTAATCTAGATAAATTGGTAATTTCTGGGGGGTTTTGAGAGTCATGCTATTAATATAAAGATTCGCGCCAGCTTAATCAAGCCGCCGCATTCTTAGCCCTTAAATACAGTTCGCGCCAGCTTTTTATGAATTTATCCATATCGGCTTTACTCGTTGCCCAGCCGGTTGAAACGCGGATGGCGTTTTTGGCCAGCGGTGCGTTCATCGCCTTCAATACGCGCGAATCTTCCACCTTTCCCGAGCTGCAGGCGGAGCCGGTAGAGATGCAAATCCCGCTAGTGTCGAAATGAATGAGCTGGGTGGCGGCTTCTATCTCCGGCATGGCGATGCAGGTTGTGTTGGGGAGGCGGGGGGAATTTTCTCCAAAGATTACTGCATCTGGGGCGAACTTTTTGATTTCACTCTCGAGATATTCGGTGAACGGTGAACGGTGAACGGTGAACAATTTCTCTTCTTCCTTTCCATTTTCCGTTTTCCGTTCGCCGCTCACCACAAATGTTTCACGTGAAACATTTTCCGCCAATTTCCCAAAGCCGGCAATCGCCGCCACATTCTCCGTTCCCGGCCGCTTGTTTTTTTCCTGACCGCCCCCGAACATAATCGGTTTCAACTCCAATCCCGCCCGGTGCACTAATGCCGCCGCACCCACCGGGCCGCCGATTTTGTGACAGGATATCGTCATCATATCCACACCGAGTTCTTTGAAGTCGATATCGATTTTGCCGAAAGCCTGCACCGCATCAGTATGAACCAGTGCCCCATATTGATGTGCGATTTTCGCGATATCACGAATCGGTTGGATAACTCCAGTCTCATTATTGGCGAGCATGATAGAGACAAGAACGGTGAGCGGTGAACGGTGAACGGAAAGTTTAGATTTTAAATCATCAACATCGACAACTCCGTTTTTGTTGACGTTAATTATGATCGGATTTTCTACTTTGAATATTGAATCATGTTCAATGGCGGAAACAATAATTTCCGTTTTCCGTTCACCGTTCTCCGTTCTCCCAATTTGGCCAAGAGCCAAATTATTCGCCTCCGTCCCCGAATCACAAAACACCAAAGCCTCGCCGCTGACGCGCTGCAATATCTTTTGGCGGGCATCTTCAACCAGTTTTCGCGCCTTTCTGCCGCTGGAATGTATAGAAGATGGATTGAGCGGTTCACCCAAAACTTCATCCATCGCCGCCTTAATTTGCGGCTTTAAGGGGGCGGTGGCGTTATAATCGAGGTAAACGGGTTTATTATCCATGGGAAGACTTGCAATACTTGACTCTAGCTACTAGATTATTATAGAATAAAACAATCAATCATTACTATAAAAATGGCTTACGCAAAAGAAGTTTTAGACCACTACGAAAACCCGCGCAATGTCGGCAGCATGGACAAAAATGCTGATGATGTGGGCACCGGCCTCGTGGGCGCTCCGGCTTGCGGTGATGTTATGAAACTCCAAATTCGCGTTAATGATCAGGGCGTTATCGAAGATGCCAAGTTCAAAACCTTCGGCTGCGGCTCGGCCATTGCCTCTAGTTCGCTGATTACTGAATGGGTAAAAGGCAAAAATATTAACGAAGCCGAAAAAATCAAAAATAGCGAAATTGCTGAACATTTGAGCCTGCCACCGGTCAAAATCCATTGTTCGGTATTGGCTGAAGACGCAATTAAGGCGGCAATCAGCGATTATCGCGCCAAACATAAATCCAGCAGCGAAGCTGCTTGATGGTGAACGGTAACCGGCGAACGGTGAACGGTTATTATGAAAACTAAAGGATATAGGAATTTGGATATTTGGCAGCTGGGGATTAATCTGGCTGATTCTGTTTATGATATAACGGAAAAATTTCCTAAATCACAGGCCTTTGGTTTGACGCAACAAATGCAAAGGGCTGGAATTTCAGTTTCTTCTAATATAGCAGAAGGTTATAACCGGAATTCCAAAAAGGAATTTTCCCATTTTCTAGATTATACAAGAGGTTCACTCGGTGAGTTGGATACCCAATTGCAGATAGCTTTAAATAGAAAATTTATTACGATTGATAATTTTGAGCTAATGCAGGAACTATGTGATAGAATAAGCAAAATGGTCTGGGCATTACAATCTACATTGAAAAACCGTTCACCGTTAACCGTTCTCCGGTCACAATCATGAATCAAGCAATTACCATCACTAAAGAAGCCGCAAAACAGGCTAAAAAGCTCATCGATGCTCGCGGCAAACCGACAGCCGGAATCCGCGTCGGCGTCCGCACCCGTGGCTGTTCGGGATTGTCATATACAATCGAATATGCCGATGACGTCAAGCCTTTCGAGGAAGTTGTAGAAGCCACTGACGAAGAATCCGGCGATAATTTCAAAGTCCTAATCGACCCCAAAGCCATCATGTTCTTGCTTGGCACGCAGATGGAATATAAAGAAGACAAATTCAAATCCGGCTTCGAATTCGTCAACCCGAACGAAAAGGGCCGCTGCGGCTGCGGGGAAAGTTTCACGGTTTAGTGATTATTACATAAAACTGTAATATTTCTATTATAAGATAAGCTCTTAACAATTTAAGGACGTTATGACAGAGCAAACCGTAAACGCTGAACGCGCCTGGGAATTTGAGACTGCGGGGGAACCCTTGAAGGTTTCTGTGCGAATGTTTTCTATGCCAAGCACCGAATCGCCAGTGGGAGAGATCCAACATCGTTTGTATGTCAGTATTAGTGGACTAAAAAACCCCTGTTTAGAGAGTGCCAGGAGAAGTGTATATATTGGTCCTGAAGCACATAACCCCGCTCTAGTCGCGGCAAGAGACTTGATTGAAAAAACAACCGAAGAGAAACTTGGTGAAAGTCTTGGAACTCGTGGGATGAGTACGTCATATCGTATGCCAAGTTGCGGCTTGCCTAACACGGAATTTCATCCTAATTCTGTAGATGAAGTGGTGCTTTTACTTGATTTTAATTACAGTGTCAGTCCCATGCGGCAACCCGGCCATACAAACGCCGATGCTAATCAATTAGCAGGCTTGAACCAAGATATAACGGACGCTATTGAATCAATTAAAACCCAAGTTCAACAACTAGTTGCCGAAAACGCCGCTAGACAGCCTAACCCCGCAGATCCTAATCAAACTATGGCACATCAGTTACGTTATGAAGGAGCAAGAAGAGGCGCTCTGGATCATTTACAGCGAGGCTTACGAGGTCTTGGGCCGCAGTATAATGATCCTCCGGGACGGGGATAGGCAATGAGCTCTAGTTCATAAGATAAGTAAGTTGATTATTTTTGCCTTATAATTTATGACTAGGCCATGACCAAAATCCTCATTATCGAAGCCCGTTTTTATGACAAAATTTCTGACCCGCTGCTGAAAGGCGCGCGTGCGGAGTTGGATGAGGAAGGCGGGGCTTATGATGTGATAACTGTCAATGGCTCGCTGGAAATTCCAGCCATAATTAGATATGCTAAAGATGCTTATGATGGATTCGTGGCGCTTGGTTGTGTGATTCGGGGGGAGACTTATCACTTTGAAGTTGTCGCTAACGAATCGGCGCGGGGATTGACGGATTTGGCAGTGCAATATGGGTTGGCAATTGGTAATGGTATCCTGACGGTAGAAAATGAGGGGCAGGCGTTGATGCGGGCGAAAAAATGGGATAAGGGCGGATTTGCGGCACGGGCATGTTTGGATCTGATCGAAATCCGCCGGAAATTTTTAGAGCCGCAATTGAAAAGGATCGCGCAATAATATGGATGTAAGAACTTTAGCGCGTCTGTCGGCGGTTCAGGCTTTGTATGAATCGGAAGCAAATGGGACTTTGAGTGATTTGGCGAATTATGATTTTGGCGATAAGGCAAAGCAATTTGCCCTGGTCAATAATTTCAACCGCCTCAACAAAAAAATCTTTGAACAAATTATCACCAATGTTTCACGTGAAACAAATTCCATCGACGAAAAAATCAGAGCCAACCTCGCCGCCGATTGGAGTTTTGAAAGAATCGGCGCGGTGTTGCGGGCGATTTTGCGGGCGGCACTGGGTGAAAAGCTGAGCTCTCCGGAAACCCCGAAATCTGTTTTAATTTCAGAATATGTTTCTATCACGGCTGGGTTTTATGATGAGAAAGAAGTGAAGTTTGTGAATGCAATTCTGGACAAGATACTGCAATAGTTGACAAATCTTATGGGCAGGTTAATATCTCCTAATGGATAAACCGGTGATCAATATTACAGAAGTTTCAGGAAAAAATGATAGAATCACTCATAATATAGATGTGATTTTAGGCGAGGCCACGGTTAGGTTCGGAATAGCCAGCAATGATTTTTCAAAACATGCACTCTACCCGCGAGTGGAAATTATAAGGGGTGAAAAAACAGCTGCATATTACTCTTTTATAGTATTAGAGCCAAAAGAATATGACTTGATTGAAACGGCACGTGAAGCCGCATTGCAACATTGCCGCGCCAATATACAACATGACATGTTTATATTTGCTTTTGCAGCATCCCTAAACAAGAGAAGTGCCGCTGCTGCCCCGTCTATGTAAGGCTAATAATTATATGTTTTTTCTTGCCGCTGGATAATTTCATTCCATCAGCGGGTTTGATTTCTTCTATATCAGTTTCGACTTTCTTATCATCGACTTTCGCTCCACCTCCTTGGATGAGTCGCCGCGCTTCGCCATTTGATGCGGCGAGTCCGGCGGCGGCGAATAATTCAAATGCTTTGTAAGTTTTGTTCTCAATTTTCACTTCCGGCAAACCCGCAGTTCCGCCTTGCTCAAAGGCCGTGGTGGCAGCATCTGCCGCTTTTTTAGCCGCGTCTTCGCCGTGGCAAAGTTTGGTGGCTTCATAGGCGAGGATTTTTTTGGATTCGTTAATTTCCTGGCCGCTGGAGGGGAGTTTGGCGATTTCGGATAATGGCAATTCTGTGAAGAATTTGAGGAACTTAACCACATCCGCATCATCAGTATTGCGCCAGAACTGGTAGTAATCATAGGATGATATCATTCCCTCGTCCAACCACAACGCCCCTGCCGCCGACTTACCCATTTTGGCACCAGTTGAAGTGGTGATGAGAGGTGTGGTAAGTCCGAACAGCTTAGTACTTTCGCGAAGTTCGGGACTGGTCATTTTCCTATGAAGTTCAAGCCCTTCAACAATATTTCCCCATTGGTCAGAACCGCCAATCTGCACTCGGCAGCTATGACGCTTATTAAGCTGCACAAAATCATAAGCCTGCAAAACCATATAATTAAATTCCAAAAACGTCATTTCCGCTTCGCGTTCAAGACGTTGTTTGACGCTGTCTTTGGCAATCATCCGGTTGATGGAAAAATAGCGGCCAAATGTTTGCAGGAAGTCCAAATAACCATGTCCTTCCAGCCACTCTGCATTATCGACAAAAACACAATCGCTAAGCCCGAATCTATCAAATACTTGTTTAATACCGGCCTTGTTTTTCGCAATAACTTCATCGGTAATGATGGGCCGCGATTCATCCTTGCCGCTTGGGTCGCCGATTTTGGTGGTGGCGCCGCCGAGGAGGATAATTGGCTTGTTGCCAGTGTTTTTGAGCAAGCGCAGGATCATGATTTGCATCAGGCTGCCGACATGTAAAGAACTGGCGGTGCAGTCGAAACCGATATAGGCGGTGATGGATCCGAGTTTTCCCAAACCCTCCAAATCTGTACATTGGTGTAAAAAGCCGCGCTCGGTGAAGATTTCTAAGAACCGGTTCATAGCTCCATATAATCGAATTTTTAGGAATATCCAATGGAATCCTTATGCCGCGATAGGGATAATGCAAAAAATAGGAGGCGTTATGCCAAAGACAAATACCCAGACCCATTTAGGCGTCGATGAAAAAATCCGCCAGGGCTACACTAAAGGTGCAATGGAAGAAGGTTTCGGCGCGGCCTCAGGCGTGCGCCCGGAAACGGCCAGCAGCGGCGGCAAAATCACCAATGACGAAAACGGCGATGGAGCGCTGCAAACGGGCAAAGTGCCGAATCATTTTGAAGATGAAAATTCCGGATTAGCTGATAGTTGATGGCTTGACATAGTTAAGATTAATTAGTAATATGCCGATATGTATAGCCGCAATAAGTCAGTTCTTGATAATATAAAATTTCACGCCCGAAGTTTTGATCCTAAGTATAAAGAATTTGAGGAAGTCAGAAATGCCGTTGAGGCAGACCAGGGTGGGCTATCTAGAGGTTGCTGGGATAAGTGGAATTATGATTATAATACAGCTCTCGCCAAAAAAATAGAAGGCCAGGTTGGGACTTATATGCTTCTTTTTATTCGTCCAATATTTACAAAATGGAGAGGATTGTTCCAAGAGATTGCACTAGATGTTGAAACTAAAGTGCTGAAGGCTTCTGATGAAGAAAGTTTTGCAACGCAAAAAGAGAAGGTCGTCGCCAAATTACAAACTGCGTTTGAGGAATTTAAGCAAAAGCGTAAAACTGATGGCGATCTTTATATGGATCGAGCGATTTATCGTTATTGCGGCAAAGTTAAAGAAGAACTGGAAAAACTTAGTTTCGAAGCACGCAGTACAGGTAGGCGTGCTCCTGCTGCCGCTTTTAGATAAATTGGATTTGGTATTCTTTTGCCCATTTAGTCTCTGCCGGATTCAAGATTTCCCATTCGATTAGTTTGTCGTCTAATGGGGCGCGGGTTACGGTTTCAAAACCTAGGAAGCCGTTTTGCTTTTCCACTACCAAAACCAAATTCTCAATCCTAATTCCATATTCACCGGTTTTGTAATAGCCAGGTTCGTTTGAAATTATCATCCCCGGCTGCAATGCAGTGTCATTGGCGCGTTTGGAAATTCCTTGCGGGCCTTCGTGGACGCCTAAATAATAGCCGACACCGTGGCCGGTGCCGTGGTCATAATCCTTGCCTTCTTGCCACAAAAACTGGCGGGCGAGGGCATCAAGTTGTGCGCCGTTTGTACCGCGTGGGAATGTGGCGGTGGCAAGCGCGATATGGCCTTTCAACACTAATGTATAATCACGGCGCATGGCGGCGGTTGGTTCACCAATCGCAACAGTGCGGGTGACGTCGGTAGTGCCGAATTCATATTGGCCGCCGGAATCGATTAGATATAAATTATTTGGGGTGAATTTGTTATTGGATTCTTCCGTGGCGCGATAATGGACTATGGCGCCGTTAGCGGCAAAGCCGGAAATTGTATCGAAGCTTGGCTCCAGATATTCCGGATTTTGGCGGCGGAATTCCTCCAGTTTCGCGGAAGCTTTTAGCTCATCCATTTCATTTTGCAACGGCAGCCAGTGCAGGAATTTCGTCAATGCTGCGCCATCAATTTTATGGGCGCGTTTTATGCCGGCGATTTCGGTTTCATTCTTGATTGCTTTTGGTAATAGGCATGGATCCTGGCCTTCCGTGATTTCCGCACCGCCGTTTTTCAAAGACAAATAAAGCGCATAAGGAATCCGCGCCGGGTCGATTAAAATCTGTTGGTTGCCGCCGATTTTGGTGACAGTGGCGAGTTCGTGGATTTTGACTTCCTTGCCCAGATGCGACAACGCCTCAAAATTGACCTTTTTCTTATCAATGAACAAATCAACTGTGCCGTCTTTGGATAGCGCGGCATAACAAAGCACCAGCGGCGTATGCGAAATATCGCTGCCGCGGATGTTGAGCAGCCAATTGACTGAATCAGGCGAGGTGAGGAGCGCGGCATCTGTCGTCAAAGCTTTGCCGATGCGGCGGCGCTTGGATTCGCTGGATTCACCGGCATATTGTTCGTCATGGATGCGGATTGGGCTGGTGGGAATGGGTGGCCGGGTTTTCCAGATTAAATCGATTAAATTTGGTGAATGGATAATTGGCTGGAGATTCTTCGCATCGAACTTCCGCACTTGCGCCAAGCTCAAGCACCATCCATCGAAACCGCATTTGATATTGCGCTCGGCTGCCCAAGTTTCGGGGCGTTTATCAGCGATGTTATATACTTCAAAAACTTTGCCATCAAGTTGTTGTGCGGCTTGTATTGTGTATCGGCCATCGGTGAAAAAAGCCGCTTTGCTGGCGGTGACAATTGCTAAACCCGCCGAGCCTGTAAAGCCGGTAAGGAACTCCAGACGCTTGGCGGAGCCGGGCAGGTATTCGTTTTGGAACTCATCATTATTGGGGATGATGTAAGCCTCAACCCCTTGGGTTTTCATTATCTGGCGTAGTTCCCGTATTTTGTCATTAGTCATTGGTCATTAGTCATTAGTCATTAGTGATTTTAATAATCTATACTAATGACTAATGACTAACAACTAATGACTTAATCAAATACTTCCGCCGTATATACTCCCCACAAATCCTTTTTCTTCAGCCAACCTTGGATATCGCCGTATTCGACTTTGCAGGCATCTTGTTTGCATTGTACCAAACGCACCTGTACGCCGCGTTTGAAGCGGGCAACGTTGTGGCCATCGTCATAATCGCTTTGGGCGCTGGCATCATGCAATAAAATTGCATTGCGGCGGCTGGTGACAAGTGCTTGATGAACCCAGCTTTGTTCGCCGTCGAAGTCTTTGATTCTACGCCATAATTTGAACTCTGCGGTGACTTCGACCGGCAGGTTTTTACGTTGATAAACCCAGCGGATTGGATATGTATCGCCCGGGCCGGTGCGGGCATTAGCCTCGCCGGATTTCAATGATACGAAACGCGGGATCGGCATTCCGCTATAGCCGACGCCGTCTTCGGCATTGGTCGCCTTATCTTTGGTCCGCTTGATCGCATCAAGATTTTTTATGTCATCGGAAATTGAATCATCTTTACCCAGCGGTTTGGAACTGACTTCCGGTTTCGGGTCTGGTCTTTTGATTGTTTCATTAACTCCGGAATAGACGCTTTTTTTGAAAGGACTGGCGTTTTTATTAATTACTGCGGCTCTCTTTTTATCAATGACCGGTTTCATCATGATATTTTCATCTTCAGGGCTGAACTCATCTTCAGGCGGCATATCATCTGATGCGGCGGCGGGTGTTTTGGCTGCAGGTTCCGGTACTGGTGGGTTTACCTGAAAATCTTCCCTTTTCTCGGAGGCCTTTTTCTCAGGCGCAATATTATGACTCAACGCTGCGACCGGCGAGCCTGTTTTTACCAAAACCCCATTTTCAACCCGCAAAGGACTGCCGTCAGTTGCCGTTGGATCAGCGGCATTGGCGGCTGTGGAACTCAGCAGGGCGAATGATAGCGATATGATAGCAAGGCTTGTTTTCATCTAATTTATTGTTTCACCGGCTTTGGTTTTTCTAAAACTTTCGCTTTTGCTTTTTTAGTTTCCGGTTTCTTGGTTTCAACAGGAAGGGCGAGCTTCGGCGCTTCGCCGCAACCCAATAATATTATATCATAGATCGGATGTTCCAAAGCGGAAATTGCCGGGCTTGATGAAAACATCCAGCCGTGGAAAATCTGTTTTCGTTCCTGACCCGGGATTTCATCGGTGACGGTCAGCAAAACCGTATTTTCCGCACGTTCATTTTCAGGGCCGCGCAGGCATTTTTCGGCTACAAATTCCAAATTGCCGAACTTGGTTTTAGTGCCGATATCGGCCTTTATTTCCAATGTTTTGGCAGTAACTTTATTCAAACCCTGCAGCCGCGCGAATTTCATTACATGCCATTTATCGCCATCATCAGATTCAGAAGATGGAGTTTCAACCGGAACTATTGGCGGCGGAACAACGGCCGGAGTTTCGCCTGGAGTTATGGCCGGGGCTTGGTCGGGATTTTGCACTTGTACCGGATCGTCAGGATTATTATCGGAATTAGCGTCGGGATTGTCATTATTATTATTATCCTGAACGCTAATGCCGGAATCTCCCCAACCTGGCGGGATATTGCCGGTAGTGGCGGCTTCGGAATCAGGATCGCCGCTATCTTGCGCGTGCGCGGCAGACAGCATCAGGCAGCAAATAAAAAATGCACGGAATATAAATCTACCTGGTTTCATCTCAATCATTTAAGCGCCGGGTTTCTTCAATTGGATATTTGGCGTCGGTGTTTCAATCGGCGTTGCCGCAGTTACCGCTTTGGCATTGATGCCAGACTTATCCGGCACTTTTTCACCCGGTTTGGCGATGGTTACGATCGTCTCGTTTTTAATAGGCGCGGCTTTGACTTCTGGTTTTGGTGCTGAAGCGGGGTGCGAATTATCGCCGCCAGTACCGCCAAACGCCATTTTACCGATCAATTGCTCCAGATTTACCGAGCTTTGCGTATATAGGATGAGGCCGCCATCTTTTAGCATTTCAACTTCCGCGCCCGGCACCAGGCTGATATATTTTCCGCCCAATAATCCATCGCTGGTAATTTCAGCGGTGGAATCAGTCGGGATGCGGATATCTTTCTGGATGCCCATAGTTATTTTGGCGCGGTAATCATCAGGGTTCAATCCTTGCGCGGTAACTGTGCCGATTTTAATTCCGGAAAGGCGGACATCGCTGCCGGCGGAAATTCCGTCAACTTTATCGAAATTGGCAATCAGCTTATAGCCGTAATCTTTTTTGATGCCGCTGGATTGGTAGGTTGTGACCACAAAAAATAGTGCTGCTGCCAACACTATCGCGCCCATCAGGGTTTCAATTAAATTGCGTTTCATTCCACAGTCCCCAATTAGTCATAAGTCATTAGTCATAAGTCATAAGGAAAAATGAATCAATACCCTAATGACTGAAAACTTATGACTTATGACTCTCTTTACTCCATCTCTAAACCACCGTTTATTGATAATGTTTCGCCGGTAATAAATCCGGCGTTTTTATCAGCCAGGAAAACCACCGCGCGCGCAATCTCAGAAGCATTGCCCAACCGCCCGACCGGAACTTTGGCGATAATTTTTTCCAAGACTTTGTTATCAACCGAAGCAACCATTTCTGTATCAATATATCCAGGTGCGATCGCGTTGACGGTAATTCCTTTGGCCGCATTTTCACGCGCTAATGCTTTGGTGAAGCCAAGCACGCCCGCTTTGGCGCCGGAATAATTGGTTTGTCCAAACTGGCCAATTTGGCCGTTGACGGAGGAAATATTGATGATGCGCCCATAATTTTTATCGCGCATTTTACCCACCACGGCATGGCACATATTGAAACATGAGTTTAAATTCGTATCGATAACTTCCTGCCATTGGTCGAATGTCATTTTATGCAAGGGCGCATCGCGTGTAATGCCGGCATTATTAACCAGTACGGAAATATGGCCGAAGTCTTTCACAATTTTTGCCACACTCTTGGCGCATTGGTCGAATGAGGAGACATCGAATTTATAAGCCTGAATGCCGGTTTCCTCGGTGAACTTTTTCGCCGCTTTGTCATTATGCGCATAAGTGGCGACAACTTTGAAGTTCGCAGCTTCCAAAGCAATGCATATCGCCTGCCCAATTCCGCGCGTGCCGCCTGTGACTAATGCTACCGTCATATTTCTACCTCTAGTAGGGGGTTATATGGCGGATATGGCGTATTTTGTCAATCGTGCTAAGCGGCTTTTTTCACCGGCGCTTTCACTTCTTCCAGCTTGACCATGCCTAGATATTTACCGGTGGTTTTTGCATCTTCGCCTTTTTCGATAGCGAGCGCGAATTTCACTGCCGGGTCATTTTCCATAGCTGTCATGAATTTGCCGATATTTGGATATTCTTTTTTGACATCCATGAATTTGCCGCCCCAACGCGCCATGCCATAAAAATATGCATCCGCAATGGTTTTTTGCGGGAAATGCAGGCCATTTTCGCCGCAACCGGAAAAGCATTTTTCCACGAATTCATATTTTGTGCGTATGTTGATGATAGCTTTTTCTTTCAATTCAGCTTGGACTTTTTCATCATCATGAAACCGCATCGGCGCAAAATATGGCCACCAGGCCGGGTGGAAATTGCTGGAGTAATATGACAGGATCATATTCATCATGTCCGATTCATTAGTCCCGGCTTTGAAATCCAGATTTTTACCTTCAGCATGTGCTGCGATATGTTTCAGGATTGCAGGATTTTCGGTAATAACTCGATCATCCGGGGTTTTTAGCGCCGGAACCTGCCCCTGGTAATTGATCTTTTTATAGGCATCTGTCTGGCGTTCTGGCCTGTCAGCTTTGCATAATTGGTATGAAATACCCGACCATTCAAAAGCGACAATCGCGCCGAATGAACATGTGCCGGCTGAGAAAAACAATATTGGATTAGCCATAATATCTACCTTTTTATTTAGTTTGAATTTTGTTTAGCGTGCGAAATTGCCTCATTGAGGAAGTTGCGGAATTTGATTGGTTCATCAATATAACGCACTGGCGCCATCGCCATACCGGTTCCGCGTGCGGCGACAGAACCGGCGCCGATAATACGTTCGGTGATGCTTTGCTCAACAAGCACTGATTCGATTTTTGCCAATGGTAATTCGATCATTTCGCGGCGGATGAAGCCGAATTTGGCAATCAATCGGCTATCGGTGATCGCGATTTCGGTGAACTCGCGGTGGATATATGCCTGGATCGCTTTCCACAGCGCAACAAATACGGGAATTGTTGCAAAAACCGGCAGCATTTTGCCTTGCATATTCAAGCCATATTTGCCGAAATAGAAAATAACAAATGCCAAAAACAAATTTAAAGCCGCCGGGAAATACACCATCCAATGCACCTCGGCCTTATAAATAATTTTCTCCCCGGGGATAAGGTTGTTATCAATAAAATTGCCCATTCGCGATTCTCCTATCGAATGATTTCTATGAGCATCTGCTTGCAATTTTTTGTGCTCGAATCCTCATGTGGCGCTGCCACACTCCGGTTCTGCGCTAAAAAATTGCGGCGCATCTGTCTCATATAAATCATTCTCCGTTGGGGGTTGTGATTCGCCTATTATCTACCTTTCCACTGTCAATGCAATGCCCATGCCGCCGCCGATGCATAATGTGGCGAGGCCTTTTTTGGCACCGCGTTTCTTCATTTCGTGCAATAATCCAACCAAAACCCGGGCTCCGGAAGCGCCGATCGGGTGGCCGAGCGCGATTGCGCCGCCGTTGACGTTCACTTTTTTGATATCCCAGCCCATTTCATTATTCACCGCGATCGCCTGCGCCGCGAAAGCTTCGTTGGCTTCGATCAGGTCGAGATCCTGATGTTTCCACCCGCCTTTCTCCAAAGCTTTACGCGCTGCATAAAGCGGCCCAATACCCATAATTGCCGGTTCCACTCCCGCATGCGCCCATGATTTGATGCGAGCCAGGGGTTCAAGTCCACGCTTTTTGGCCTCGTCTTCCGTCATCAACAATATAATCGCCGCTCCGTCATTGATCCCGGATGCATTGCCCGCTGTCACCGTTCCGTCTTTTGAAAATGCCGGTTTCAACTTACCCAAACTTTCCGCCGTAGTCCCCGCGCGTGGGAATTCGTCTTTATCGATGATGGTTTCACCTTTTCTATCGAGGATCTTTACCGGAATAATTTGTTCTTTGAATGCTCCAGCTTTAATCGCCGCTTCCGCTTTTTGCTGCGACGTGGCCGCGAATTCATCCTGTATTTCACGTGTAATATTAAATTTTTTGGCAACATTTTCCGCCGTAATACCCATATGGTAATTATTGAAAATATCCCATAATCCATCATGGATCATCGTATCAACCAGCGCCGCATTTCCCATTTTCACACCCGCGCGCAAATATGATGCATGCGGAGCCTGCGACATTGATTCCTGTCCGCCCGCAATCACAATTTTTGAATCCCCAAGCGCAATTGCCTGTGCGCCGAGAGCTACAGCCCGCAAACCTGAACCGCATACCTGGTTAATCGTCATCGCCGGAGCTTCCTGGGAAACGCCTGCATTTAAGGATGCCTGGCGTGCCGGATTTTGTCCTTGTGCCGCCGTCAAAACCTGACCCAGAATCACCTCAGAAATTTCATCACCCTTGACGCCGGTTTTGGCCAGAGTTTCCCGGATCACTGCCTCACCAAGTTTGTGCGCGGGCAGGGTGGATAATGCACCGTTGAGATTGCCAATGGCAGTACGAAGCGCGGATACAATTACGATATTTGTCATGTTATTTCCTTTAGAAGGAATTTAAACAGGAAATATATAACAGTAAAGAGCTGCGTTAATTTGCAGTCTAACGGGGGACTGTTGGCTCTTCTTTGGTAGGTAGCGGCCTGTTTAGATAAATAGGAGAAACAGCTTTTATTGCTTCACCTGCTTTAGCAGTCTCTTCTTTGACAATTTCTTTTTGTCTATCAATTGTTATCGAATTAATAGATTTCTGAGCTTTCTCCAGAACTTCGCGAAGTGCGGCGGCTTCAGTTTTTAGCTGATCTGAATCCAAATTTACTCCGTGTGTTTTTAAATTAGTTTTAAGCAAATCAAATTTTTCTGTAAAATTATGTCCATCGCCAAAAGGATTAAGCCTGCCGGTTATGCGCTCGCGAAATAATTCCTCGGCTGACTTTCCATCCATTTGTTTGCTTTTGAAAATTATCTGTGACAATTCTTGAGCCGCGCCTCTCCCAGTGGAATCAGGTGCGCTAATTGTCAATTGATAACCCGCATCATGCAATTGCGGATATACTTCTTCGCCGACCGGAAATACCATAAAGCTCTCTAAATTATATAAGATGACAGTATATCAACTAAAATTTATATTTAGGTCAATATTTAAATCTCAGCATAAACATGCGTCTCTGCTTTTGCGCCCGGGTGGGTTACTGCGCCATTTTCAGCAGTACCAACGCCTTGCGCGTATTTCCATAATGTGCCGCTGTTATAATCAGTGGCGCGGGGCTTCCAGGCTTTGCGGCGTTCGATTAATTCATGATCCGTGAGGGCAACATCGATTGTGCCTTTGACGGCGTCGATGGTTATCTGATCACCATTTTTGAGTAACGCGATCGGGCCGCCAAGCGCTGCTTCCGGCCCGACATGGCCGATACAGAATCCGCGTGTGCCGCCGGAAAATCTACCATCGGTGATCAGCGCGACTTTTTCGCCCATGCCTTGGCCATAGATTGCCGCCGTGGTGGAAAGCATTTCGCGCATTCCGGGGCCGCCGCGCGGGCCTTCGTAGCGGATGATGATGATGTCTCCTTCCTTATATTTCTTTTTCTCGACCGCCGCGAACGCATCTTCCTCGCAATCAAAACACAAAGCAGCGCCGGTGAATTGCAGGTTTTTCATTCCCGCTACTTTCACGATCGCCCCTTCCGGTGCCAGATTGCCTTTCAATACAACCACACCACCGGTTTTGGTGATGGGTTTATCCGCAGGGCGCACTACATCCTGCCCGACCGGGAATTTTACATCTTTCAAATTCTCCGCCAAAGTTTTTCCAGTCACAGTAAGGCAATCACCGTGGAGATAGCCGTTTTCATAAAGCGTTTTCATCACGATCTGAATTCCGCCGACTTCAAATAAATCTTTGGCGACATATTTTCCACCCGGTTTCAAATCACCGATATATGGCGTTTTGTGGAAGATTTTCCCGACATCGTGGATATCAAATTTAATCCCCGCCTCATGCGCGATCGCCGGTAAATGCAACGCGCCATTTGTAGAGCCACCAGTTGCGGCGACGACTGCTGCGGCATTTTCGAGGCTTTTCAAAGTAACGATATCACGTGGGCGGATTTTGTTTTTTATCAGCTCCATCACCTGCACGCCGCTAGCGAAATTAGTTTTCTCGCGCTCCTCATATGGTGCCGGTGCGCCGCCGGAACCGGGCAGGGCAAGGCCGATTGCCTCGGAAACACAGGCCATCGTATTGGCGGTGAACTGCCCGCCGCAACTTCCGGCGCTTGGGCAGGCGACGATTTCCAGATCGTGCAATTCTTTTTCCGACATTTTCCCAGCCGCCCATTTGCCGACGCCTTCGAAAACATCAACTACAGTGACGTCACGCCCCTGATATTTGCCAGGCAATATTGAGCCACCATAGATGAAAACGCTTGGCACGTTCAAACGCACCATCGCCATCATCAAACCGGGTAGTGATTTGTCACAACCGGCCAAGCCAACCAGCGCATCATAGCAATGTCCGCGCACAGTGAGTTCAACCGAATCGGCAATTATTTCGCGGGAAATTAAAGAGGATTTCATACCCTGATGACCCATGGCGATGCCATCGGTGACGGTGATCGTGGTAAATTCACGCGGTGTTCCGCCGGCAGAGGCAACGCCTTTTTTCACGGCTTGCGCCTGATGCGCCAGGGAAATATTGCACGGTGCGGCTTCGTTCCAAGTGCTGACAACGCCAACCAATGGCTGGTGAATCTGTTTTTCATCCAATCCCATCGCATAATAATACGACCGGTGCGGCGCCCGTTCCGGACCTTCTGTCACGTGATGCGAAGGCAGTTCCGATTTGCCGAATTTTTTCTTTTTCATAAGTGGTTATTAGCCATAACTAGCCGTTTCGGCAAGACCAGAATGATGATTAATATTTGTTGATATATGTCGTCAAAGCAGTTATGTTGTAATTCTCATAAATTTGGATCAGAAATGTTTAGATTTTTCCAGACGCTTATCGAGCGTATCAATAAGGCCAGAGAAGAAGAAAGGCAAGCTAAAATCAAGGCAGAGCGGGCGGATGAATACCTTGTCTCTTTGCCACAGCCAACAGATGATTCAGTTGCTGAAGCTTTTGGCCCGCAGATAACTGCCGTTCTTAAGGACATAAGGAAAATTCATGAAGTGCTTTCCTTCAATGGTGAGGAGTTATGGCATAATGGTAAAAGCGACGAACATAAATATGCAATAACGGATTTTTTAAAAGGTACATGTAAACGATCTGCAGATAATTTAAAGTCCTATGGTGTGAAACCTGAATTTATATCTGATCTGCATAATGTAAATATACTACCGGGTGATTCAAACTCTGAACATATAGTAAACTTTCCTAATTTTCATATCAAACCCAAACCTTACACTTCTTGGGATGGTCGTTGCTTAGATTGCTTAACAGAAATAGTAAATGGCATGAGCCTTGAACGCATATTACGACATCTTACCGAACAACTTCCTGGCAAATTAGAGGGTGAAGCACGTGGAAAATTAGAAGCTGTGATTCCCCAATTTAACAGCCCGGTTTTAATTACCAGGTTCTCTACGGCCATACTCTTAAAGAAAGACAAGGAAGTAGACCCAATATACCGAGCGAGTGAAACGCAGTACTCATTTCAAGAATTTGCAGCCAAAAAGAAAGGAATACTCAAACCTGAAACCGTAGCGGCATCCAGGGAAGCCCGTGCGGCGGGCGGTAGAACTGGGCCGTAAGCTCGCTCCTTCGCAAAATGTTTCACGCTTCTTGGCCCAGGTGACGGCAGCCCACCAACGGTTGTGGATATGTTTTTCATCCAACACCCATCGCATACATATATGACCGATGCGGCGCCCGTTCCGGGCCCTCCGTTACGTGATGCGAGGGCAGTTCCGATTTTCCGAATTTCTTTTTGGACATAGGAATATTTCTATAAAGCAAAGATCATCTCTTCGCAAATATTTAACCATAAGAGGATTGAGCTTAGGCTATTGCCCTTGCTGCTCGGCTCCCAGCAAGAGGTTGACTACATCCTGCTTACCTGCGGCTTGCGCCAGCATCAAAGCAGTACGGCCGGCCTTGTCTTTCTGCCTGGCGTCAGCGCCTAGTGAAAGCAAGGTTTGCACCGCTGGGGCATTGCCGCTATAGGCGGCGACCATCAATGGTGTGTAACCGGCTTTGTTTTTGGCGCCTAAATTAGCCCCGCCAGCTGCAAGTAATTGGATCACCTGCGGATTGGCGCCAACTGCTGCTACGTGCAATTCGGTATTGCCTTCGCTGAGCGGCTGGTTGACTTTTGCTTTGGCGTTGATCAGCAATTGCAAGGTGGCAATATCCTGCTGCATAGTGGCGAGCACCAGCGGTGTATATTGCTGGTCATAAACCACATTCACATTTGCTTTCGCAGCCAATAAAGCCTCAATAATATCGGGGCGTTTGATGAAGCTGGCGATGTGGATCGGCGCTTGGCCTTTCAGGTTTTTCAGGTTCACATCAGCATGTTTGTTCAAGAGATAGCTGACAGACGCTGCCTGGCCATATGAAATTGCCACGATCAAAGCCGTATCGCCGTTTTCATTCTTGATATTATAATTGCTGACTTTGGTTGAATAAGCGGCCAAAGCATTGATATCGCCGCGTGCGGCAGCATCAAAAAACATGCGGTCATAAGGTCCAAAGATTGCTGGCTGCGCTTTAACTTTTGGTTTTTTCGCAGTGGCTTTCGGTGCTTTTATTTCCGGCTTTGCTTCCACTTTCGGCGCAACTTCTTCATTAAGCGGAGGCGTAATATCCGCAGCTTGTTTACCGGCTAAACGATCCATATTAGCCTGGTCGGTTTTTGAAAGTCCCGGTGTCGGCGTGCTATCAATCGGCGCTGGCATTGGCGGCGGTGCCGGAGGAGTTAGCGCAACCGCGCCTGTTGTTGGTGCTGGTGTTGCGGGCAAAGCTGGGGCAACTGGTGCCGGAGCCGCCGCAGTCGCCGGCAAGGCAGGCGCTGCTGGAACAGTTGCAAGTGGCGTCGGAGCTTTGATATCGCTCATGTAATTTTTTTGCGCGGCCACATCCGGTTGTTTATCCGGGATTGGTTGCAAATCAGGCATTGGCGGTGGCGGAGGCGGCGGCAAGGCAGAAGAATCATCGCCGGTTGCGGCTCTAACGCTTGATGCGCATTCGCGGGTCGCTTTTTCTAACTTAGCTGCCAGTTTCGAATCACTGATACCGCTGCTCATTTGCGAGTTGATGACGCCCATATCGGCAATTGTCATTACTTGCAGCGCTTTATTATAGCTACAATCGCAAACATTTTTATCGCCGCCATTGCTGGAGCAATTTTTCAAATAAGTGTTTTTTACCGCTTCCGCATTGAGTGCGGCGTGAGCTGGGCTGGACATCAAAAGCGTCAACAGCAAGGTAGATGATGTGGCGGCAGTGATCTTAAGGAATTTTTTTAACATAGTTAATCTCTTGGTATGAGTTTCTGAATTTCTTTTTGTACTATCTCGTTTACCAGCTTTGGTAGGTTCTTATCAAGCCAATCTTTCATCATTGGGCGTAACATCTCGGCAACCAGGTCTTCCACGGTCTCGCCGTTGCGGAAAGGCGCACCCGGCTCAACCTTGTTAGCCTCGCGTCCCTGGCCCTTCAAATGGCCGGTAAGCTCAGAAATTGAGGCTTTGGCGGCAGTGGCAGAATCTCCGGAAATTATTGCATCAAGACTATCCATTGTATTATCCTTTTGTAGTTTATTAATTATTCCCCGTGCGTCGCTTTGCTTCTCCGATGGAATAGCGCCGGATGCGGCGCGCTGACGGCTCTGTTCGTCATGCGCTCTGGCATACGGGGCAATTGCATCAGCAGCGGCGAATTCCTCGGCAATTTCAAATTTCTCTGGTTTTGGCTCAAATGCCAGTTCGACATCCTTATCAATCGGCGCTTTTGGCTGATTGAGCATTGAATCAATATCTTTAAGCACATCATTGCTGGCGGCTGTAGGGGTGGCAGGTGTAATTTCAGTTACGGAGCCATCTTCATTGAGCTTTTTGGTCAAATCAAGGACATCGTCTTCCCCTGGTTTCCCAGAGATTATATCACGGATTGACTCTAAAATTTCCTTTTGCTCTGCCATTACGCCCAAATTTATATTGGCAAAAGGTTAAGAACTGGTGAATCAAGATTTTAAAACCCTATGACCTTGTTTTTAACTTTGTCATAGTGTTTTTCCGGCTCGTAGAAATTCACCGGCAGTTGCAAATCCTTTGCCGTTAACTGCCCGATTCTAGCCAGCAAAGTGTAATAAGCAATAATCTGGTCGCGCCTTTCCTGCAAAAGCCGGTTTTTTGCCACTGATAGTTCCTGCTCTGCATCAAGCACATCGATAACAGTGCGTGAGCCTAGCGCTTCTTCTTTCCTTACGCCATTGAGGGCGCTTTCAGCTGCATCAACCGCAACCTGGCTGGCCTTGATCGCATTTGCTGTCGTATAAATGCGCTGCCAGGCTGATTTGACTTCAGCTTCAGTGCGCTCGAGCCGCGCGAAATATTCATATTTGCGGCCTGAGGCTTCTGCCTTCGCCTGACGCACGCGTGAATATTCGGCGCCGGATTGATAAAGCGGCACGCTCAAATTCACGGTCACGGAGTTATCAACATAATCACCGTTACCTGCCAAAGCATAATTCGATTGGCGATCCATCCTTCCGCGCACTGATAATGATGGCAGTAATGCGCCTTTATTCGCCTCAATTGCCGATTCCGCAGCTATCTGCCTGGATTCGGCAGATTTCACGCTTGGGTTATTATTTTTCGCCATTGCCAAAGCCTCGCCGATATTGGCGGGAATCGCCGGCAATCCGGCCGGAATCGTCAAGCTGCCTGGGACATTACCGATAATCCTCTCAAAATTCGCGCGTGAGGTGCTGTAATTACTTTCCGCCGTTGCCACTTCCGTAGCGCTGGCGGCAGCGCGGGAAATGCTTTGTGAAACATCGGTGCGCGTTAATTCCCCGGCATGGAAGCGCTTGTTCACCTCATCATATTGGCGATAGAGGAATGCTTGTTTATTCTGCGCCAGTTGTAAAACGGCGATATCGGTGACGAGGTTCATATAAGCGGAAATCGCGGAGAGGAAAACTTCATTCTCAGCGCTTTTCAGATCATACATTGCGGCTTCACCTTTGCTGCTGCTTTCATCAAGACGCGAGAAGTTTCCGCCGCGTAGCAATGGCTGGTCGGCAATCAATGAGCGTGTGGTGGAGTTGCCGTTGAATTTCTCATGTGAAATTTCTGTCCATTCGCGGCCATAAGATAAATTGGCGGAAACACTGGGCATGAAATTGGACAAAGCCTGCGAGCGTAGTTCTGATGTTGCTTCCAGATTAGCGCGGGCGGCGCGGAGTTCAGGATTGTTGCGATAGGCTTCAGTCAGTGCCGAGTTGATAGTGGGGATTTCGGAACTATCGGCGGTATTGGATATATCAGACCCTATGAAACTGTCTTCTTGGGCTTTAGCGATGTTGAAGTTCAAGAGTAAAACTATAATCGCTAAAGCGTATTTCATATCATCCCGTTATTATTTCATCTGGTTTGAAGAAGAAGGCGATTTCCGTCTTTGCATTTTCAGCAGAGTCAGAACCGTGAACTGAGTTAGCTTCGATGCTTTCAGCGAATTCTTTGCGAATCGTGCCGGCATCGGCATTCGCCGGATTAGTTGCGCCCATAACTTCACGGTTTTTGGCAACGGCGTTATCCCCTTCCAAAACCTGCACGACAACCGGGCCGGAAGTCATGAATTTGACGAGATCATTGAAGAACGGACGTTCTTTATGGATTTCATAAAACTTGCCAGCTTGCTCATTGCTTAGTTTGATGCGGCGCTGTGCGATGATGGAAAGGCCAGCTTCTTCAAACTTCGCGTTGATTTTGCCCGTCAGGTTGCGGCGGGTGGCGTCTGGCTTGATAATTGATAAAGTACGTTCTTTCATAATGTTTCTCTTAGTTTAATTGATATAGCAACAACAGCTTTAAAATTGCTTAACAACCTCTGGTTGAACAATCTTTTTCAACCAATAGTTGCATTGCTGCTACAGCGGTTATTTGCGGCGCTATATATAATCATTAGCCGCCAATTGCAAGCTGCATCAACACCGCATCGCGGTTTTCACCATAATAATTTTTGCGTTGGGAAAATTCCTTAAAGCCAAATTTTTCATAAAACCTTAGTGCCGCAACATTATTTGCCTCAACTTCGAGAAAGATTTTTTTCACCTGGCGCACAATGCAATTTCCCAAAAACTGCCCAAACATAAAACTGGCTACGCTTTTGCGCCGCGCATCCGGCAATACGGCAATGGTTTTTACTTCGCATTCATCAGCGGTAATTTCATAAATCATAAAACCCAACCGGTCGGCAATTATGCATTCTGCGATTTTCAGCGAATCGCGGATCATCTTCTCGCTCCACTTATTCTCAAAAACTGCTGCCTGTATCGCGGCGAGCCAGGCTACATCTTTTTCAGTTGCAGTACGCAACGCGAATTTTGCATCCGGCTTCCTGATATAAAGCGGCGCAGTACTACGTGTTTGATGCTTCACCGCCATCAGCCCTATCGCTTCAGCATCGGGCAGTGGCGAATACTTCCCGCTATATGTAATCAGCTCCGGCTCGTTCATGGCTTTCAAATCTTTATCAAACTCTTGGAAATAAGCCTGTCCACGTTGTGCATTCAAATAAACTTTGCTGCCACTTTGCTTATATGCGGAGGCCTCCAAACTCGAAATCCCAACTAGTTTCGCCCCAGTTGCCAATGCCAGGCCTTTCGCTGCCGCCAATCCAATCCGCACTCCAGTGAAACTGCCAGGGCCAGTGCCGACTGCGATTTGGGAGAGGTCGGAATATTTGATTTTATTACGCTCTAAAACTTCTTCAATCGAGGGGATCAGCAATTCGGCTTGTTCGTTTTCTTTATCGCAGCTGAAATTATCCACCACTTTGCCATCATGGAGCAGGCTGATAGAAAATTTGCCGAATGCGGTTTCGAGTGCTAATAAGTACATATGGGCGCGAAACTATCACAAGACGAAATCGATGCAAAGCTCGCGTTGTGTGAGGATTGGGGCAGCAATGGCAGCGCCATCTCCCGCCGTTTTGAGTTCAAAACCTTTAAAAGAGCGTTGGATTTCGTCAATAAAGTCGGTGAAATCGCCGAAAAAGAAAACCACCACCCCGATATTGAACTGGGCTGGGGCTATGCCAATATCACCTTCACCACCCATGACGCTGGCGGCCTGACTAACGGCGATTTCAAACTGGCGGAACTGGTTGACAGAATAACTTTGTGAACGCAAGGCGGGCCACTGCCGCCCATGCTCGCTGAAAGCGAGCAATCAACATGACTAGCAGCGACCCGAGAAATTCTGTTACGGCTGCTACATTTCTGTCCTGACCGGATTGGCAGGTTTATCGCCCGCTACTAGCCGCTGGCATATTATATATTCTTTTGGGCTAGGGCAATCGGCATTTAAGTATGAAAGCAAAGCGAACCAAATTATTTACTGAAGTAATATATCAAACGCGAGCGGATTTCTTCCGCGGCTTCATTATCCGCCAGCTCAGCCGCATTTTGTTCCGCTACGAAAGTGGCGAATTCGCTTACTGTGCGGTTATAGCTGCTCTTGATGCGGACATGGCCGGTATCGACCACCTTGTTTGTATCCAATGAAATCAAGCTGTAATTGGCATTTGGAATAACATCATAACGCGTGACGCGCAGGTCGGTATTGATGCCGAGTTCGCTATGTTGGTCTTTCACGGTGACTATCAGCGAATAAGCCGCCGGGGCATTTTGATTCGTTGGGTTGAGCAGGTAGGCTAGTTTATTCTGTATTATCTGTCCTTCGCGGCCGGGGATGGTTTCAATCCTCACCGAAGCCAATTGCGCACTGACATTGCTTTCGCTCTTGCCATATACGGGGTGGAAGCCGCATCCAGACATCAGGCACCAGACTGCAGACATCAGAAAGAATTTACCGACGACCGACGACCGACGTCCGAAGACTAACTTAAGCGACGATATTGATGATGCGATTCGGGACATAGATAAACTTTTTAAATTGGCCGCCATTAGTGAATTGCAGAATTGCAGCATCGCCTAAAACTGCTTCACGCGCAACATTTTCCGGCGCGTCTTTGGGCAGTTCGATTATGCTGCGCTTCTTGCCGTTGACCTGCACGCCAATTGTTACAGTATCATTAGCCAGCAGATTTTTATCAGCAACCGGCCATTTTGCGCCATCTGCGCCGAGTTCAGCCGCTAAATGGGGAGCAATTGGAGATAATAACTGAAGCATGATTTCTATGCCTTCGCGTGATGGTTCCTCGGATAATTCGTTGAACAATGTACGGATTCCAGCCACGGCTTTGTTGAAATGGTTATTGTCGAAATCGCGCGTTACATCGTCGATCAGCTTATGGATTTTTTTGCGTTTTGGCTCAGAAGCTTTTTCTGCCGCTTCACCGCTGGCCAATCGCCATACACGGTTCAAAAATTTGAACGAACCTTCCACACCTTCGTCACTCCACTCCAAATCCCGCTCTGGCGGCGAATCTGAGAGCATGAACAGCCGCGCCGTATCGGCACCGAATTTAGCAACGATAGGGCCGGGATCGACCACGTTTTTCTTGGATTTGCTCATTTTCACTGATGCGCCTTTGATCGATTTATCATTCGCATCTTCCGGATAAATCCATTCGCCTTTCGCGTTTTTGAATGTCGGATGGCAAACCATCCCTTGCGTCAGCAGGTTTTTGAACGGTTCCTCGATAGTCAGAAACCCACATTTCTTCAACGCCCGCGTAAAAAACCGCGCATACAGCAAATGCAAAACTGCATGCTCAATCCCGCCAATATAATGGTCAACGGGAAGCCATTCATCAGCGCCATGCAAAGGATTCGTCATTGCGAGCGGAGCGCGGCAATCCAGGGTCGCAGACTCTTGCCCTGGATTGCTTCGCGCGGGCTCGCAATGACGAATATTTGAAGCAAAACTGGCGAAATACCAGGAGCTTTCAAAGAATGTATCGAATGTATCAGTCTCTCTTGTCGCCTTGCCATTGCAGGTAGGGCAGGTGACATTTTTCCATGTTGGGTGATGATCCAGCGGATTCCCAGGTTTATCAAAACTGACATCTTTCGGCAATTCTACCGGCAGATCAATTTCTGCCACCGGCACCGCGCCGCATTTATCGCAATAGATAATCGGAATCGGGCAGCCCCAATAACGCTGGCGGGAAACTCCCCAATCACGCAAGCGGAATGTAGTTTTGCCTTTGCCGATCTTCAATTTTTCAAATTCAACAATGGCGCGTTTTTTTGCTTCTTCAATTACAAGTCCGTTCAAGAATTCGGAATTGATGAGAATACCTTCCTCGCTAACAACTTCCTTGATCGGCAATTTATACTTCACCGCAAATTGCTTATCGCGCTCATCATGCGCCGGGCAGCCAAAAATCGCGCCTGTGCCATATTCCATGAGGATGAAATTGGCGACGAATAATGGAATTTCCGCATTGGTAAATGGATGCCGGATTTTCAAACCTGTATCAAATCCTTTCTTCTCCGCCTTCTCCAATGCTTCCTCGGTATTGGCGATCTGGTTGCATTCGGTGATGAAAGACTCCAGACTTCGATCCTCAGACATCAGTTTTATTGCAATCGGATGCGCGGGCGCAACGGCTGCAAAGCTCATGCCGAATATTGTATCTGGTCTAGTAGTAAAAACTTTCAACTTACTGAAGTCTGAAGACTGAAGTCTGGCGTCTGAAACTATCTCAAAATCAATTTCCGCCCCTTGTGATTTGCCAATCCACTTTTCCTGCATGGTTTTCACCGCATCCGGCCAGCCGGTGAGGGTTTTTAAGCCATCGAGCAGTTCCTCAGAGAAATCTGAAATCTTCAGGAACCATTGTTTCAACTTGCGCCGCTCGACTAATGCGCCACTGCGCCAGCCGCGGCCGTCGATTACCTGTTCATTGGCGAGAACTGTGTTGTCAACCGGATCCCAATTGACGGTGGATTCTTTTTGATAGGCGAGGCCGTTTTTCAAGAATGAGAGGAAGAATCTTTGTTCGTGCTGGTAATATTCTGGCAGACAAGTCGCCAGCTCGCGGCTCCAATCATATGAAAGCCCGATACGCTTTAATTCCTCGCGCATGCTATCGATGTTTTTCAGCGTCCAATCCGCCGGGCTGACATTATTTTCAATCGCCGCATTTTCCGCAGGCAAGCCGAACGCATCCCAACCCATGGGATGCTGCACGTTGAAACCGCGCATCCACATGTAGCGCGCGAGCGCGTCACCGATGGAGTAATTGCGCACGTGCCCCATATGCAGCCGTCCGCTCGGATACGGAAGCATCTCGACCACGTAATACTTAGGAGCGGCGGAGTCGGGGTCCGCCTTATAAAGACCGGGAG
>JAYVPI010000004.1:0-2701 GCA_043757405.1 Alphaproteobacteria bacterium | reverse complement strand
TTGGCCATCGTTGTCATAGGCGGCCTGATTACCGCCACCATTTTGACCCTGCTCGTCATTCCCGCTCTCTATCACCGATTCTCACTCGCCAATGAAGTAACCAAGGAGGAAGACCTATGAAATTGAAGTTTCTGATACCCATACTTTTTCTATCCGCCTGCATCTCACAGCCGCCTCAATCCCTTGATGACAAGCTGGCTGGAAAATCATCCAAAGAAAAACATGAAGTCTTACGGCTGGCCTGCCTTAACGAAGCAGAAGACCTGGGCGAACCGGATGATGATATTCGCAATGTTCATGGCGTAAAACTCAACAAGGAAACAGAAGATACCCGTCGCCTCAAAGACATCTGCCGCCAAATGGCTAAAGATGCTTTAACCCATAAATAGGAAAAGCCCCATGATAAACACCAAAACCTTACTTCTCACCTCGCTATTCCTTGCATCCTGTACCCCTTCAAATCAGGACACATTAGAAAATCGCTTAGCGGGTAAATCAATGGAAGAACGGCATGCCATTCTCATTCAGGAATGTAGTAACGCTATTGCTGCCAGCGATAATTCCGCCACGGCGCACACGCAACACATGAAAGCTGTCTGCGAAGCAACAACAGGCCACTCATTGCCTTCCCCGCAAAGCGGAGTACGCGGCTCTTATCGTCGCTGATTATCGGCTATTGCAATGTAATAGGTTACAAAGACATTGCACCGCGCGATTTGTCATCACGATATTTGCAACCGTGGGGCGCAGAAATTTAATGAGATTTGTAAAATGGATAATAAGCCGATTCCATGCACGACGAGCACTAGCAAAATTTATCTTGATGCCAACTTGAAAATTCAAATTGATTTCAAACTAATGCGACGCAATTAGAAGTAAATTTCGTATTCAATTTGTGCCACCGCTTCACCGTCATTTGCGGCTTTAGAAACACCAAATAAATACCCAACACGGTATTTTATAGCATCGTATTGCCCTGTGATATGCAGAGGGATTTTCCCATAGGCAACTGGCCCAATATAATGTTGCTGTTCATTATATGAACCAGTATGTTTAATTTCGTTAAATGAACTGCTGATTTCGAAGCCGGGATCGAAGTACTTGCTATAATTATACCGGCTACTCCATAAGAATCCTGGCTCAAAACCCGCCTTCGGCCCAGCGCCAATATCTTTTTCTAAGTTGAGGTCAAGAATATGCAGAAATTTTCCAATATCTTTCGCCAGCATCAGCTTAGTTTCCACGGTATCCGTGTGGCCATGCTGCGGGGTGTACTCGTATGAAAAGTAGCCGCCCACATCGAGCCAATATTCGCCCTGTTCCGTCAGCTGAAAAATATTTTCCAACTCATATTGGTCAAACTTCGTCTTTGCCTGCGGTTCTTTAGCATATTTTGTGTAAACCTCAACATGCCACCAGTCGGTCACAGCGTATCCGACTGAAAACTGGTGCTTTTGCTCGTTATTTTTGCCAGAGGCGCTATCGACACTCCGAGTGCCAAAATATTCTAACTCCCATTCTCCTTTTTCCACATAAGGCGAATATAGTTTTCCAATGGCATGTGCGGGAAAAGCCACCATGGTGCCTATTAAAGCAGTTACCATAGTCGTAACGAGATTATTCGATTTCATACACGCCAATTACAATGAGAATGATAATGAGTATCATTCCCTATCTGGTGTATTCTTCCTCTAGTGTCAATTATTATATTAACCCCTGAAAAAGGGACTTATCTACAAATAGAAATCTATAAATATCTTTAAAGATGCAAGTGTTCGCTCGTTTTTCCTTAAGATATCTGAAGGATATAGCTTTGTAAGACATATTACTTTTACTAAAAGTTCGGCAAGGGTATGGAAAGCATTTTTAAGCCGCGTTGCAGTTCAACGCCACATTCTTTAAGACAATGTCAACAAACAACGCGAGGCTTTACGCTAAACGCCGGACACACTTATCCCTATGCAAGAGATTTGGGGGGTCGTTCCTGGGTGTTTAGATGCCGTGATGGAATCGCAGTATCGGCAAAATAAAGCCGCTTCATTTTCCCGCCAATGGAAGGCAGGTCAGCTTTAACGGTGGGAAGATTCATGCTAATGCCACCGCTCATCGCGGAACATTTAGCATTACAGGCGGCATCATCACCGCAGCCATTTTTTTTGCTCATGCTGGGCCATCTTATCGCAGCCCTTGCAATCCTTTATGCCCTGCATATCCATTGACTTGGCATGTTCCATTTGCATCATTTTGGCCATGGGGCATTCGGGCTTCGCCTGCGCCGGGAATCCGGCGACAGCGACGCTTATAGAAAGCATCAGCATAGCGATGTGTTTAAACCAGATCATAACTTCGAATTATACCAAAAATTCCTTAATAATCAAGAAACCATCCAAACCCTTTGCTGGACAAGGCTTTTGTCCCTTTAAAGCTCTACATTGCGTAAGCGTAAGCTATTCATAATTACGGAGACCGAGCTAAGTGCCATCGCAGCGCTTGCGATGATAGGGCTAAGCAAGATACCAAAAAATGGATAAAGCGCACCCGCAGCCAACGGAATGCCTAGCACATTATAGATAAATGCAAAAAAAAGGTTTTGCCTGATATTGCGCATGGTAGCACGGCTTAACCGCCGCGCCCGCATAATGCCCATCAGGTCGCCATGCAGAAGTGTGATACCCGCGCTTTCCATAGCCACATCAGCGCC
>JAYVPI010000003.1:0-2819 GCA_043757405.1 Alphaproteobacteria bacterium | reverse complement strand
CCGGATGGAAAACACCGGCCGAGGTATTCAGAGAAAAGGTGCTGGACAAAACGAAATGATTACACAAAATCAAACCAGCTCGAAAGGTCGCAGTTCAGATATCGCTCACAATCTATTTCGAAATAGACTCAAGGTATGTTTTGGCCGCCTCGTTTCCTGCATCAGATGCTTTTTTTAGATAAGCACGGGCTGTTACTTTTTGCTCGTCCACAGCCGCGTTGCCCCACAATATAACACCAAGCTTAAACTGCGAGTCATGATCACCGGCATCAGCAGCCCTCGCAAGCCATACATTACTCTCAACGGCGTCAGCAGGAACGATGCCGCCAACACTATAGATCGAACTAAGCGCTGTCTGCGCGGAAATGTTTCCTTTGTCACCGGCAGTGCGCAAAGCAGCGATTACATCGCCTGCCTTGACGTCCGATGCATCAGTAATTTGTGCCAGTTTTATTATTTTGGGTAATGCATCCGCATTGCCCTTCTTATATGAGTCCAGCATTAAATGAGTTGATTCAGCAGTATTCCCCCCTGTTTCAACCAACACGAGCGCCAAAGTCAAAGACGCTTTGGCATCGCCACCATTTGCTGCTCTACGTAGCGGCGCCAGAACATTGAACCGCTCTTTATCACTTTTGGCATTAAAATAGGCCTCTGAAATTTTAGATTTGCCAAGCCCGCCAGACTTACCACCCTGAACAATAGACACCCCGACTGCCGCAGCAACTTGTTGAAGATAAGCACCGTCAACTTTACCATCATATTTTCTGTAGTATTTGCTGGCCAACTGGCCGGCGCCCTTTGCATCCAACTTTCTAGCATATGCCAGCCAAGCATGTCCTATAACTAAACTGCCAGCGGAAGTTAAATCACCATAATATTGCCGCACTTGGTGCATTGCCACATCCACTAATGGCTTTTTATTGAGGCGTTGAAAATATGCGGCGGCCCGCTGAATATTGCCGGACTTTTCGGCGACACGGGCTAATTCCTTCAAGGCCTTGCCAGATCCGTTGTTGGCTGCTTTCTCCAGCCAATAGCCGCCGGTTTTGAATTCCTGTCCATGTACTTGCCCATTTCCGACCAAGCGGGCCAGCAGCAACATTGAGTCAACGCTTTTGCCCTGTTCAGCCGCAGCAATATATCCGGTCTGGGCAATTCCCATCACATCAGCTGGCAAATAGACACCGTCGTAATGCGCTCTTGCCACCTTTTTGGCAGAATTAACATCTCCCGCCATAGCCGCCTTTTCAAATGCCACCAAAGCTTGGCGCTGTTTACCATGATCTCCAAGATAAGAGCCGAGTGCACGGCTGTAACGCTGCTCTTCCAACTGGCCGTTTGCGTTGTCAGACGCGAACTGTAGCAATTTACTTGGATCTCTGTGGTTTGTAAAACCAGCTTTTTTAATACTAATTTGGACCTTTGCATCTCGGTAAGCCATTTCCGGCGACGAAGACATGCACGATACTAAAGAAACCGAAACCAAACACACTGATGAAGTGAAACAAATTTTTCTAAGGTATGCCATGTGAAACTCGCTCCGGTCTTTCAAACTCAGTAATGGTTTCGGCTTTGACTTGCAATGGAGATTTCATTTATTAAGCATGGCAGGTAGGATTATTCTGGGACTGCGCCACCAGACTGATTGAAGCTGTGAAACATATTTTGATATGAAACTTGTCGGCAGCCTCGAGCTTCGCCCGCAAAATGTGTCTGCAAGCGTCTTGATATTTTTATATTGCACAATGAAATGCAATCCCATGCTTCCCAATTCAATTTTAGATGTTTAACAATAGTCAACGGAAAGTTGCTGCTACATTTTTATGGTTAGGTGCTAACCACAAATAGTGTTTTAGTTTAATATTAAAAATGGAGTGATTTTATGACTATCTCTTTCGGAACTTCAGGTCTTAGAGGCCCTGCTGAAGAGTTTTTACCTGATTTTTGCTCGGCTTATGTTACTTCATTTTTGGAGTATTGCGGCATGAAGACCCCTTTAAAAACTGTTTACCTTGCCGCCGATTTGCGTGAATCAAGTCCACGCATAGCGGCATATTGCATGACCGCCGCTCGGACCATGGGCTGGACTGCAGTTTGGGCAGGCAATGTGCCAACTCCGGCACTTGCCGCATATGCAATGCTACGGATGTGTCCCTCGATTATGATTACTGGCAGTCATATCCCCGAAGCCTTCAACGGAATAAAATTTTACCGGCCAGACAGTGAGTTTCTAAAATCTGATGAAGCCTCGGTCCACAGTCGTGCCGAGGAATTACTGTTGCACTATATACCGGAGAAAATTGTTGCACTTGGATTGCCCTTAGCAGACGTAGCGGCGAGTTATGTGGACCGTTATATAAAGGTATTTGGAAATGATTTACTCGCCGGCATAAAGGTCGGAATAGACCTGCATTCCGCCGTTGGACGGGATTTAACGGTTGAAATTATTACCAGATTGGGTGCTCAATGCTCAACATTCAACTACATAGACGGGTTTGTTGCTGTCGATACTGAAGCGCTTGACAAAAGCAGCCTCGACCGATCGCGCGCACTTATCGCGGACAATGGTTTGGATGCCATCGTTTCAACCGATGGCGATGGTGACCGGCCATTGGTTATCTCAAACGCGGGCCGCCAGATAAATGGCGATATCTTAGGAATGCTGACGGCAAAATTTATCGGCGCGAAAGTAATTGTTACGCCGATATCTTCCAGTACTGTGGTAATCCCCCCATTTTTAACGGGGTTTATCAGTAGAATTTAAGGGGCCAGTTGTTGGTTTAGTTTCGCGGCGGGGGTTATGCCGCCGATGCCCA
>JAYVPI010000002.1:0-89829 GCA_043757405.1 Alphaproteobacteria bacterium | reverse complement strand
AGGAGGTTGGGAGGAGGGTTCGCGACAACCGAGGCCTGGAGCCGGTTCCGCATGACCCTCACCCAGCTGCGGCTAAGTTCTCTACGTTCACCAAGCCTGCGCATCCCTCTCCCTGAGGGAGAGGAAAAACAAATGCTTATTAAGCCATGCAATAACGACGCTTGGCCGCAATAACGAATTTTGAATTACTTTATAGGGCGGAGGATTAGCTTTGCTAATGTTTTCGCCGTTACCGGTTCCAGACCCTTGCCTACATTCGGAGTGCCGCTGAAGTTGGAGAAGGCTAGGTTGTTATTTTCCACCGCGGCGAAGATGCTGCCCATGCGGCGGGCGGTGTCGGATTTGGTAATTAACATGCGTGTGGATTTGGCGAATTTGAAGGCGTTGGCGATGTCGATTGCTTCGGAAACGTCGCCGCCTGCCTGGATTACTAATAACGGCTCGGCGTTGCTGATTTCGAGCAGTTCCTGCGTGCCTTGCAATTCGAGTTCGTCATAAGGATTGGCGCCGGCAGTGTCGATCAGGGTGATGCCGGTTTTGCTTTTGGCGAGTTCTTTTTTTAGTTCCTGAGGGTTGCGGGCGACTACCAGATTGATGCCGAGGATTTTGGTGAAGGAGGTGAGTTGCTCAACGCCACCGGCGCGTTTGATGTCGGTGCTGATTACATGGATTTTTTTGTTATAGAAACTGGCCTCGGTCGCCATTTTGCTGACGGCCAGGGTTTTGCCGATGCCGGGCATGCCAATTACCATTAGCGGTTTTTTTATGGAGAATTTCAAAGGTTGGAATTTATAGGCTTTGGCGAATATCGCTTCCAAAGCACCGGCGATTTTTTTGTGCTCATCGGTCAAATGCCCCAGCAATTTGCGGGCGATTTGTGGGGGGATGTTGTGAAATTTGAATATTTCCGCCAACTGGCTGTGGAATTTGGGGACGGCGGCGAGTTTCGGGGTTGTTTCCTGGCGCGAATCGATGGCGGCAACTACGCGAACTGCGCCATTGGATTCCTTGTTGGAGGAAAGAATGACGGCATCCTGGCCCATGTCGCGGCGGATTTTATCGATGGCGATGCCCATACTTTGGGCTATAAAACTCTTTAGCTTCATTTTTTCCAGAACCTGAAATAATAAACCAAGAGTAATACGGCAGCCAGCGAATACCAAGTGATTATGTAAATAAGGTGCTCATTATACACCTCAATTTTGCCGCTTAGGGCATATGGGTAACTAGATAGTTTTTCATCCGTTGTGAGATCGAGGTAATAATCTTTCTGCGGCAAGCCAAGGCTTTCATAGATTTTGGGCAGGTCTAGCCAGAACCAAGCTTGTTTTTGTGGATTATTTTCGAGGATAACTAGTTTTGCCATTGAATTCAGCCTTTGACCGGCGCGGATAATGGTAGTGATTTTGATCTGGCCTGCGGGTTTGCCATAATCTTTGTCAGTCTGTACCCAGCCGCGATCAACAATGATTACATCGCCTTTAGTATTTTGGAACGGCGTCATTACATGTTGGCCGGGTTTGCCGTTGAAGGGTTTGTTTAGGAGCAGGAATTCTTTGTCATACAAATATTTGCCGGTGAGGGTCATTTTCTTGAATTCATCTTCGGCGATATTTTTAAAGCTGGTTGTATTGGTGCTGATATTGGCTTCAATGCGGTTGAGCATTTGCTGTTTTTCAGTCCGGCGCTGCACCTGCCATGTGCCTAAGGCGATGAGGCAAAAAAGAGCGGCAATTACGAAAAGATGGGGAAAGAGTTTTTTCATAAAAAAATATCGGGTGGTTAATTTAACATATGCAATGCGCCATGATATCCTTAAATCATGGAAGATAAAACACAAACAATAAAGCCTTTAAAAAAGGCTGATTACGATAGTGCGGTGCGAACTGCAACGGCGCTTTTGGATAAATTTAACGCAATAGAAGAATGGTCGGAAAATGACAAGGAGAATGCCGCCAGATTGAAAACAATCATCGCGATGTTGAAAGCCCTGGCGCCATTAAAAAAGAAAACAAAGCCGCGGATAAAAGTTTTCGACCGCGAAAAGGATATGGAAATTGTCAGGCGGTTTATCGAGCGGGTGAAGAATGAAGGATTTTGAAAAACTGGTGGGCGAAAGAATTTTTGAATCCATAATCCGCACCGATTTTTATAGTTTTATACAAAAATCATTCAATGCCTTGAACCCGCGCACCGAATATTTGCACAACTGGCATATCCGCGAAATTGCCAAAGTGCTTGAGGAAATCGAGGCCGGGAAGATCAAGCGGCTGGTTATCAACATGCCGCCGAGATATATGAAATCGATTTGCGCGGCGGTGGCGTGGCCGGCATTTCTGCTGGGCCATGATCCGGCGCGGCGGGTGATTATGGCGTCGCACAGCGCTAATTTAAGCGTCAAGCATTCGATAGATTCGCGTAAATTGATGCGTAGCAAATGGTATCAAAAACTTTTTCCTTCAGTGTCATTTGCCAGGGACCAAAACCAGAAAGCAAAATTCATGACCACCGAAGGCGGTTTCCGGCTGGCGACTTCGGTCGGCGGGGCGATCACCGGAGAGGGTGGAAATTTTTTGATTGTCGATGATCCGCTTTCGCCGGAGCAGGCGATATCATTTTCAAACCGGCAGGCGGCACTACGCTGGTTCGACCAAACATTTTCAACCAGGCTGGATGACAAAAAACATGGGGTGATTATAGTGGTCATGCAGCGTTTGCATCAGGAGGATTTATCCGGAGCGTTGCTGAAGCGGGGCTGGAAAAGCCTGTCTTTGCCGGTGATCGGAGAAGATGGCAGGCCGCTGCACGAGGAGCGTGAAGGTTTGGAAGAGATTGAGCAGTTGCGCAGCGATATGGGCGAATATGCGTTTGCGGCGCAATATATGCAAAAACCATTCCGGCTTGAAGGCGGGATAATCAAAGGTGATTGGTTGCGGTTTTATGATGAAGCGCCGAAAGATGCGGTGATTTATCAATCATGGGATACGGCGATTAAAACCGCGGAGACATCGGATTATTCGGTGTGCCTGACTTTTGCGGAAACTGAGAATGGATATTATGTCGTTGATGCGTTGCGCGAAAAATTATCTTATCCGGATTTGAAGCGGAAGTTTTTGCTGATGGCGGAAAAATGGAAACCGGATGCGGTGCTGGTGGAGGACAAGGCCAGCGGGCAAAGTTTGATCCAGGATTTGCAGCGCGAAACGAAACTGCCGATTATTCCGCAAATGCCAAAAGATGATAAGTTGACGCGCCTGGCGGCGATTTCACCGGTGATCGAGGCGGGAAAATTATTTTTGCCCAAATCAGGCGCATGGCCGCAATTACTGCAGGCGGAATTGGTGGGTTTCCCGAATTCGGATAATGACGATATGGTGGATGCTTTGAGCCAGTTTTTCAACTGGGTGAAAAAGCGCCCCAAACATTTGCCGGGCGTGCACAGGGTTTGATCAGCTTTGCTAAATTTACTGCTTATGTCATAAAAGCTTAACAAAAATATGGTCTTATAGGTAAGAGGAATTAGGAGGTGTATTATGAAAGTATTAGTTGCTGAAGACGACCCATCAGTTTTATTTTCAACGGTTAGGCGTATACAAATAAAACATCCCGGCGTTACAGTTATTGGTGTTAATAATGCGCAATCCGCTATGGAAGCCGCTCAAAAAGGGGTTGATGTATTGATTTCGGATTCCAGCCTTCCAATTTCCTCTACGAATCCACAATTGAGGATGCTAGCCGGTATAGAAATTGCTCAAGCAGCCAGGGACGCGAGCCCTAGCGTACATACCGTATTGCATAGTGGAAATGTGCTGGAAAGTATACTGGAAGATGTAAGGTATTTTTCCGGTGACGGTGATGGGGAGAATGCAGTAATTCCTGGGGGTGAAAGAGCGGCAAGATTTGCACAAAAAAAAGCAGATGCCCTGGGAGACGCTTTGAGTGGCAGGGGTTATGAAGTATTTGATTTTCTCCTGCGTAAAGGTGATGACCCTGGTGCACTTACTGAGTTGATGAAAACTCTGTTGGGATCTGGCCAGGAAAAATCCAGAACTCGCTAAAACTTATTCCACAGAAAATTGTTTACTGGCCGCTTTGCCGCTGCTAGGTTGGATTATGGGCACTGATAAACCGATAGACTTTCAGAAGAAGAAAGTCGCTATTTTGCAAAAACGTAAGCACCGGCATGAGCAGGATATTGTGATTTGCTATATCCAGGGCATTGATCCGAATGGGGAAAAGGTTTTTTCGTATATCGCTATTGATGGGGATTTATTGGAGGAATTTAACACCGCTATCCATAATGGGAATGTGGATGTTGACGAATATGGTTACCGTATCGTTTCCGGTTACGGCGAGCCCAGCGAGGCGGTGAAGCAAATGATGATCGAGGAATATGGTTTTGACCATGAGGTGCAACCATTCACACAAAAACCTTCAAACGATGTTTGAAGGTTGTTATCATCAAAATATGCAGTCTGACGCCTGCTGAAGTGCCGGAAGATCAAGCGGGGAATTTTAAGCCTTGATGTCAAGTCCCAAATAGAGTGGCGGCCGTAACTATTAAGGTTGATTTTTAATGGGCCACAGCGGCCCGCGTAACGAGTCACGCTCGTCGCTTCGCAAGAAACGGCACTCGCTAGCATTGGTAAATCTTCCTATATGCTGGAAAATCTGAGTATTTCTCGGTACTAGTTGTAAAACCAGTAAAAATCCGTAGAGTGCAGACAATCAGCAGGAAAGATTTAGGTGTTATGCAAAAATTAACTAAAAACATTGTATTACTTAATTTGGTGGTGACTATTCTTTACTTTATAGGAATAGCTACATTGATACATTTTGGAGGTTTAGAAGAACGCCTCGAACCTAATCATGTATTTAAAAAATTAAATCTTACATTAAAAGATTCTGAAAATTTGATAATTTGGATTATGGGCTTTTGCTTAATAATCCTCATTCCATCTATTTTTATTGGTTTTACTAGTTTGATAAAATCCATCAAATTAGGTAAGAAGGTCTTTTGGAAGAGTCTATTAATATTATTTCTTAGTATAATTAATAGTATAATATATATAACATTATTTTTAGTTAGTTCCACTTAATACTTAAGAATCCTCAGAGACTATACGCGAGGGGCTCGGGAGGCTAAACCCAAGCTAAGATATAGTCTGAACTGTATGGCGATATGCAGAGCTTGATAGAAATATCAAGACGGTAGTTTAAAAGCTACTTACTCTATAGTGATTAAAGTGAGATATGTGAATCTAACTAGCCCCGTCATTGCGAGCCTTTAGGCGCGGCAATCCAGGGTCACAGGCTGCGACCCTGGATTGCCGCGCAACGCTTGCAATGACGATGTGAGAATGTCCGCATCTTATCTTAAACCGTTATATTACCCTTCGCTGTAATCAGGCGTGCCGACATTGCCTGGGTTTGGTAGGATCAGGAATAGTTGGATTGAGTCGCGGCCGTTTAGGTTTACGGATGGCGGGGGGGTGTATGTACCGCGGCGATCACCTGTTGACGGGCCGGCGACGTTTAATTCGCCGGGGACTACCATGCCGCCGGTGATTAAGGTGCCGTTGACCAGTTCGTGGAGAACGTAGCCGGGGCCCGGGATGAAGGTTGGCAGGCCGAGGCGGTTGCCGGTGCCGATATTGATATTTCCTTTGCAAGGGCCATCAATGTTTATTTTATTTATTTTAGCAAAAGCTTTTTTGCCGTTGGTTTTGGCGACTGTTGGGCCTTTGATATATTCGACCATCGGGCGCATATAAACGTCTTCGCCGTGAACGGTGAAGATGCGATCGCTTTCATCTTTATCTGAGAAAATTACTACGTTGCGCGGTACATCGGGTTTGATATTAGCCAAAAGCAGCCGTCCGGCGGAGGTGACTTGGGCGGGGTTGACATAGAAAACCGGATCGCGGTCTTTTACGGAGCCGAGATTTATCAGGAATGTTCTTGCTTCGACCATTCCGCGGATAGTGACGCCGGAGCGCGAATCGGTGTAATAATCTCCGCCTTGTTCCTGTAATTGGAAATGTAGCAATGCGCCTGCCTGGACGTTTACATTCGCGGTCCAGTGAATTACAAGATTTTCAGGCGTGGGGATGACGATAAAATCTTTGGGGCTGCGGAAAAAGCGCGATTCTATGCCGAGAGTATGATCGATGGAACCGAAGAAACTGCCCTCTGTGATATCTTCAGGGTAAGAGATTTCAATTTTTGAATTGGGGCGTAAATTTTCTTTTAAAATCGTATTGACGCGTACATATGGCATGAATTGATATTAATCAGGAATTAATACTTGGCAAGCGGTTTTAAAAAAGGGCGCTCGGCGCGTATGGCTGGCCAGCTGCCGCCTGATATTTTCGCCCTCAATGGGCTTGCGCTCACGCGTTGCTCGCGAGTCCGTGGCATCGTTTCTTTTGAAATAAAAACTTTTTTGCATGGCGGCTGTAATATGCTGATTTTACAGTAATAAAATTTGCATGCGCTAATTTGACTAATGGGGGTGCGTGCCGTATTCTTTAATTATAGGATGAAATAAATCCACAAAGATCCCGGCCTTCGCTGGGATGACGGTTGAAGGAAAATCATGAAAAATATTTTTAAAAGCCGCAACGGCAGCGCCGTTGATGTGAAATCCACCATGCCTAATTCAGGTTACCAATCATATTTTTATGATATGGGCAAAGCGTCCTGGTCAGGCAGGAATTATACAAAATTCGCTGACGAGGCTTATATCAAAAACGTGATTGCGCATCAGTCGATTGCTAAGATTGCATTATCGGCAGCATCGGTGAAATTCAAACTCAAGAAACTTGGTACAACTTTGGATTCGCATTTCCACCCGCTGGGGGCGTTGCTGCGCTCACCTAATCCGGCCCAGGGCGGCACGGAGTTGTTTGAATCAATTTTCTCATTCAAAATGATAAGCGGTAATGCATATATTTTGGCAGCTGGTGCGGCGGATGAAGCGCCGGCGGAATTATATGCGCTGAGGCCTGATCGGGTTTCCGTAATTGCCGGACGTGATGAAATGCCGGCGGGTTATCGTTATTCACTGGGGAAAAATAAATATAAAGATTATGACGTCAGCCAAGTTTTGCATTTGAAATTTTTCCATCCCCTGGATGATTGGTATGGATTATCACCGGTTGAGGCGGCGGCTTATAGTATTGACCAGCACAACCAGGCTGGGGCCTGGAACCAGGCGTTGTTACAGAATGGTGCGCGGCCTAGCGGGGCGCTGGTGATGAAGCAGGATGATAATATGGGACGCCTGAGCGAGGACCAGTATAACCGCATCAAAGCGCAAATTGATGGCGAGTTTTCTGGCGCGGCTAATGCCGGAAGGCCGGTATTGTTGGAAGGGGGCATGGATTGGAAAGAAATGAGCCTTTCGCCCAAAGACATGGATTATGTTGAGATGAAGAACTCGGCGGCGCGTGATATCGCACTGGCGTTTGGCGTGCCGCCGCAATTGCTGGGGATTCCGGGGGATAATACATATTCAAATCTCGCAGAAGCGCGGTTGGCTTTGTGGGAGCAAACGGTGATTCCGCAGGTGAATAATTTAGTGGATGCGCTGAATAATTGGCTGGTGCCGCAATTTGATGCGAAAATTAAACTGGAAGCGGATTTGGATAATATTCCGGCTTTGCAGCTGCGACGCGATGCGATGTGGGCACGGGTGAATGCTTCGGACTTTTTGACGGCGGAAGAGAAGAAGCAAATGTTGGGCGTGTAATATCGTATGATTGAAGTTTTGCAAAAATCAACGCACCAGCTGCGGCAGGTGCAGGCGGAGAGTGATTTGCGGCTGCAATCGTTACAAACGCTGGAGGAGATTGCGCATTGGCAGTTGATGTGGCGTTACCAGGATTTGATCGAGGAGGTGGATCGGTATCGGTTGGTGAAGGCGGGGTTTGCGCTTAGGGAATTTAAATATGACCATGATCCTGATGGTGATTGGGATAATATATAGCGATTTAAGTAGATATACGCATTAAACTAGTTCCGTTATTGCGAATCTCAGCGAAGGCTGGGACTCGCAATGACGATATCCGCAGAAAGAATTGGTTTCGGTACTTTAAAGGACTGCTTAAGGAGAGGAAAAAATAGAAAAATTTTTATGGAAAAAAATGAAACGGCAAAAAATTATCTATTAGATCTTGGGAGAGAAATTATATTGCTTGCCAACAAGTCTAACAGTTCTGTGGATAAAAATGGTATTGATTACGAACTTGGCCGAAGCTATGCATATTATGAGATATTGAGCCTGATGAAAAACCAAGCGGCAGCATTTGGTCTGAATAATAATGATATAGGAATTGGTGATTTTTCGATTGAGTCGCTCTTAAAAGGCTAGGATAGTTATGGCAATTTCAAAAGATTTGATTCTCCAGGCTCTTAGTAAAGAAGATATTGAAAGTTTGCTCGCATACGGCGCTCCAGAAGATGAATATGATCCCGAAGCTATTGCGATTGCGGATAATTTGCTTCCGATGCCGGCAGAGGAGCTAAATCTTGAGGTCTTGACGAGCCTTATAGCAACTGTGTGGCGAGAATATTTTGGGCCTTATTACGATGAGAATATTGAATTGCGGATGCCAGCTTTCCAGAAAGTAGCGACGGAAATTTTAAAAAATAAATAAATTATATGTATAAAAAAACTATGACACTGCCCGGGGAGATAAAATCTCTGGGGCAACAAGGGTATTTTGCCGGTTATGCGAGTATGTTTGATTATGTCGATAATCAGATGGACGTCGTTATCCACGGGGCGTTTGAGAGGACGCTGGTGGAAAACAAAAGCGGGCAGGAGATCAAATTATTGTGGCAGCATGATGTGCGCGAGCCGATTGGGTATTTTACTTCGATCAAGGAAGATAATCACGGGCTTTATGTCGAAGGATATCTGCAGCAGGAAGTGCAGAAGGGGCGCGAGGCTTATGCGCTTTTGAAATCCGGCGCGGTGCGGGGCTTGAGTATCGGCTATAAGGTGAAGGATTATTCGGTGGATCACAAAAGTGGCATCCGGATTATAAATGATTTGGATTTATACGAGATTTCCCTGGTGACGTTTCCGGCTAATGAAATGGCCAAGATTACTCAAGTTAAAGCCAATGACTTTGGCGATATGTCGATGTTATCGGCGGCGATTGATAACGCAATATACACATTACGAAATTAACCGTCACCCCGCATTTTTTGCGGGGTCTATTTTTAATATCTCTGCCCGTAAATGGACCCCACAGAAAATGCGGGGTGACGGCGTTTGGTTCAATGCCGGGTGGAACTATAACTCAAACTAAACAAAGGAAACTATGTCAATAAATGAAGTTACGAACAAGCTGAACACCCTGGGCAGTGCCTGGGACCAGTTCAGAAAAGTGAATGATGCCCGTGTCGAGGAAATCGAGCGCAAGGGCAATTCTGATCCATTATTCATGGAACAGTTGACTAAAATCGGCAATGTTCTTGATGGTCAAAAAAGCCGTCTTGATATGATCGAAACCGCGCATTCCCGCCCAGCGCGTGAAATGAAAAATGTGCGTTTCGACGGCAATATGGAACACAAAAAAGCTTATGAGAGTTATTTGCGTAAAGGTAATGAATCTGAGCTGCAGTCTTTTGAGAAAAAATCCTTAACTGCCGGCGTTAATGCGGATGGCGGTTATACGGTAACTCCCCAGCTTAGCGACCAGATCACGGCTTATGTCAACGAATTTTCGCCAATGCGCCAGCTTGCAAGTGTTGAACAGGTAAGCACCGGACAGTTGGATATTATTGTTGATAACGGCGCGTCTGATGCCGGTTGGGTTGCGGAAACTGATGCGCGTCCTGATACTACAACGCCGCAGGTGCAGAAAAAATCTATCGTGGCGTTTGAGCTTTATGCACAACCGAACGCGACGCAAAGATTGATTGATGATTCGGCGATTGATATCGAATCATGGATTGCGGAAAAAGTTTCGCAGATTTTCGCGGTTAAAGAAAATACGGCGTTTATCAGCGGCAACGGCACTACCCAGCCTAAAGGTATTTTGGGATATACGGCAGGTACTTCTTATGGCCAGATTGAGCAGATCAATTCCGGCACATCGGCGGTGATAACTTTTGACGGTTTGATCAAATTGGTTGGCGGTTTGAAAGAGGATTATTTGCGCAACGCAACTTTCCTTATGAACCGCGCCAGTATCCAGGCGATCCGTACTATTAAAGATACAACTGGTCAGTATATTTGGCAGCCAGGAATGGCGCTGGGCAACCCGGATACTTTGATGGGTATTCCAGTGCGCCAGGCGGTTGATATGCCAGTTCAGGCGGCGGCAAGTCTTTCAGTTGTGCTTGCTGATTTCAAACGCGCTTACAAAATTGTTGACCATCTGGGTGTGCGCATCTTGCGTGATCCATTTACGTCGAAACCGTTTGTAAGATTTTATACTACGAAACGTGTTGGCGGCGAAGTAGTCAATTTTGAAGCAATCAAAATCTTGAAACTTTCTTAGGCTTCAAGCTCCCCCCTTGAGGGGGAGCCAAAATTGCACTTCACAATTTTGGTGGGGGGACGCGGTGGTCAATAACTGGCCTCTTTGCCCCCCACCGAAATACTACGTATTTCGACTCCCCCTCAAGGGGGGAGTAAAAAGGGAAAATAAAATGCAAATTCCATATCTTGACCTGGTGACACCGCCAGCTTCTGAGCCGCTGACTTTGGCGGAGGCGAAACTGGCGTTGCGCGTTGATGGCAGCAATGAGGACGGTTATATCGTATCGCTGATTAAGGCGGCGCGGAACACGGCTGAGGAATATTTACGCCGCTCATTGGTGACGCAAAGCTGGCAATTGCAATTTGATAATTATGTGCCGCAATGCGTAACATTGCCAAAAGGACCGGTGCAATCGGTGACTTTTGTCAAAACTATTGCGCAAGATTGGTCGGAAACTACTGTCAGTTCTACAAATTATCGCCTTAATGCCGGGAAAGAAAATATCATTTTCAGTGAGGCGCCGATAGGGATGATTGTGCAAATCAAATATGTTACCGGTTACGGTGACAGCACGGATGTCCCTTACCAAATCAAGCAGGGCATGCTCGCGCATATTGCGGCAATGTATGATAACCGCGACGGTAATGTTGATTTGACTCAAGCCACTAAAGATCTTTACGCCGCATATAAGGTAGTGAAGTTATGAGTGTAGTTTTAGAAACTCAGAAATCGCTTTATGCCAAGCTGGCTGGCGACTCGGTTCTAATGGCTTTGATTAAAGGGGTTTATGAATATGTTCCGCAAAATGCAGCTTATCCTTATGTCACAATTGGCGATGTTACGGCTAATGATGATTCGGCGAAAGGGCTGAAGCGTTATGATTTAGATGTGAACCTTGAAATTTATAGCAAGGCGCAAGGGCGCAAGGAAGTTTTGGATATTATTGAGAGGCTGAAATTATTGCTGGATAACCAGGTTTTGAGCATTACCGGTTTTACTAATATTTTTACTAAAGCTGTAGGAATCAGCACTAAGCGCAGTTCAGATAATCTTATAACTAGCGGATTATTGACGTTGAAGATTTTTGTTAGGGAAAATGGTTAGGCATATGGCGACTAAGAATTTTGATGAAATAGTAAAGAACATGGTGGCGAAGGAAATTGCCGCTTTGAAGAAAGAGTTGGGTAGTGATTTGAAGAAAGCGCTGTCGGAAACTCTGGCGGGCATATTTGGTAATTCCGGCATCGGCGGGCCGCTTGGGGCAGGGTTGGGGAATGCTTTGGATAGCTTGATTGCGGGGAAAAAAATTTATGCCCGATCGGCGGCGAACAGCGCGGCAACATCTTTAGCGCCACAAATTGGGAATTTATTTAATCAATCCACATCCCAGCTGGGCGAAAGCCTAACGGGATTATTTAGCGCGGCACAGCGAAACTTTTAACTTTAGATATATTTATGAACAGCAAAAGTACTTTGGCTTCAAGGCTACGGCATCGCATCGTGATTGAATCTCCGGTGTTGACCATGGATAGTGCGGGCGGCTTTACTACCGTCTGGAATAACTTCGCGCAAGTATGGGCGGAAATTCTGCCTAAGGGCGGACAGGAAATTGTGGAAGGTGAGCAAATTACGGCATCACGTAAATTGATAATTACTATTCGCTATATCAAAGGGCTGACGGAAAAAATGCGCGTGACTTATCAGGAGCGCAAATTTGATATAGTGAATATTCTGAATCCCTATCAAGAGAATATATTATTGGAAATAATGCTGCAGGAAAAGATGGGTTAATGACTGGTTTTTTCAGCTTTTACTAAAACCCAATATGTACCGCGCTTTTCAAAATATAAATAAGTGGGGCGGCTGTAATCATCGAAATAATAAATCCACACTTGTTGGCCGAGGCTGTTGATTTCAGGTTTCTTTAATGGAGAACCCAAGGCAAGGGCGACCATTTCATTATCCGCGCCTAAAAACACTGTCCGGTTGATTAAAGCTTCTTGTTGAGGGCCGTGGACGTTTCTGTCGGATAAAGCTCTGATCGCATATATTCTATCTTGCTCCGCGCGGCCAATTGAAGTGATGCCCAGAGTATCGAATTTTAGGCAGAATTTATCGAGATCTTCTTTATGAAAAGCTGTTAGATAGTAATAGCCCGCGCCTATTATTGATAATAGTACAATGAGCTTCACGAGTGTCTTGATACCGGCAGGTATTTTTAACATTACAATATTCGTTGTTTAATCAAATATTAAATGGAAAAAGTTACTTAAAGCTTAAGGCGCCCTAAAAAGTAGCCTTCAAAACTTCGCGAATTGCGGCGATATAATTGTGATAATTGTTAATGATTTCTTTATAATCGCTATTTATCTGCTTGCATTCAGCATTGGAGAACTTCTTTATATAGGCGGTTTTGGCATCGCTAATAATTTCATTACGCAGGTTTAATGGCATGACATTCAGCTGCATTTCTCTTGATAATGCGGAATTGATGATGAAGGCATCATCGCTGCCGGCAAGGTTGCATTTGCGCATTACGTAATAATTAACGAAAATATCAGTGTAATAAGATTTGATGTCATCAGCCAGATTCTGGTCACTTAGTTTTGGTTTAATGAGGCGGTTTTGATTGTAAGAATAATTGGCATATTTCTGAGAGGCTTTTTCTAACTCGCCGGCAAGTTGGGTTTTTTCCTTATTAACGTTCTGAATTTCGATATCATATGACATTATCCAAATGATGAATGCGGCGAAAAGCAGGAAAAAATGGATCATCCGCATACGTGCGGTAGCTTTCAACTCGGAGATCAGTTTTGGATTGTTAATCTGCTTGGAGATTTTGTTGAGCTTGCGAAGCTCGAGCTTATAATGATAAACACCGAGGCCGATGGTAGAGAAGATAAAGACCCATTTGAATATGATTATTGTCAGCATTATAAAATTGATTTTAATTATTAGGAATTAATTGTAAACATATTTAGAATTATGACAGTAAAATTAACTAAAACACCGGATTTGACGAAAAAGTTTTCCGCAAAGGAATATCATTACGACGACGGGATCGATCCCAAAGATTTGCTGAACAAGACCAAGCCGGCAAAGCATAACATTTTGCGTAAGCTGTTTCACACTTAAAACAGATTTTTTAACCATTTTATTAGAATAAATTTATGGCATTTCACGAGGTGAGATTCCCGACCGATATTTCCTATGGTTCATCGGGCGGGCCGGAATTCTCAACAGATATTATTATTACGCATAGCGGCTATGAGCAGCGCAATATCAATTGGGCGGCGGCGCGGGCAAAATATAATATCGCGCATGGGGTGAAGACCAATGACCAGTTGAAGGATATGATCGGGTTTTTCCGGGCGCGGCAGGGTAGGGCTTATGGGTTTCGGTTCAAGGACTGGACGGATTATTCGGCCATTGCGGAATATATCGGCATCGGGAATGCAGTCAAAACGCAGTTTCAGTTGGTGAGGAATTATACTAGCGGTAATGAAAGCGTAACGCGGGATGTGAAGAAACCGGTGAATGGGACGCTGAAGATTTATTTTAACGGCGTGCAGCAGAACTCCGGGTGGAGTGTTAATGTTACCAGCGGTTTGGTGACGTTTGTTTCGGCCGTGGCTAACTCAGTTGTCATAACGGCGGACTATGAATTTGATGTCCCTGTCCGCTTTGATACAGATCGCTTATCAGCGCGGTTGGACGATTATGGGTTGAACTCGTGGAATGATATTCCTTTAGTAGAGATAAAATTATAAAAAGCTCCCCCCTTCGAGGGGGAGCCAAATTGCAGCGCAATTTGGTGGGGGGGTGCGGAGTTGATAACCTGCTCCTTGCTCCCCACCGAAACGCGATGCGTTTCGACTCCCCCTCCAGGGGGGAGTTTAGGAAGAAAAATGAAAAATATATCTAATGAATTAAAAACTCACCTTGCCGGAGAGGTGACGACGCTGGCTACTTGTTGGAATTTAAAGCGGCGGGATGGGACGGTTTTGGGGTTTACCGATTATGATGCAGATTTGGTTGTTGATGCGGTGATTTATAAAGCGGCAACCGGTTTTACGCCGAGCGCGGTGCAGACCACTTCCAGTTTTGCGGTGGATAATTTAGATATCGAAGGAATGTTGGATTCGGCGGCGATTACGGAAAATGACATAACGGCAGGCGTTTATGATTATGCGGAAATAGAAGTTTTTATGGTCAATTATTCTGACCTGTCGCAGGGCAAAATGACCTTGCGAAGCGGATGGCTGGGAGAAATTTCCTTCAGCCAGAACCGTTTTATTACAGAAGTGCGCGGGCTTACACAAAGTCTCGCACAAAAGATCGGTAGTGTATTTTCGCCAACCTGCAGGGCATTGCTAGGGGATTCAAGATGCAAGGTGAACTTGACTGCTTTTAAATTTAATGTGGCGGTAACGGGCGTTGTGAATAATCGGGTATTCTCAGCCTCAAGCCTGGCAAATCCAACCGAATTTTTTTCCGGCGGGAAAGTTAAATTTACTTCCGGCGCCAATAATGGCTTGGAGATGGAAGTTAAGGATTACACTGCATCCGGCAATATCGCGATGGTTCTGCCGATGCCTTATAATATTTTAATTGGTGACGGATTTGAGATTACAGCGGGCTGCGATAAGAATTTCAACACATGTATTGCAAAATTTAATAATGCAGCGAATTTTCATGGTGAGCCGCATGTGCCGGGCATGGATAAGATTCTTGAAACGGCGGGGACTATATGAGCCAGGTAGTGGAAATCGCACGGAAATGGCTGGGTACGAAGTTTCATCACCAAGGGCGTAAGCTTGGAGTTGGGGTTGATTGTATTGGGTTGATTGTGGAAGTGGGGAAGGAACTGGGATTGAGTTTTGAGGACAGGGTTGATTATGCGCGGGAGCCGATGAACGGGGAATTGCAGGCGGTGCTGGAAAAATATCTGGTGCCTGCGGAATTAAAGCCGGGATGTGTTGTCTTATTTAAATTGGAAAAAGAACCGCAGCATGTGGGGATTATTACGGATTACAATGGTGATGGGCTGGGATTAATTCATGCTTATGCACAGGCGCGAAAAGTTGTGGAGCATAATTTGGATGCAAGCTGGCGGGAGAGGATTACGGGGGTTTATGAATATCCCGGCCATGGCTGCAAAGAACTATAAATATAGCAATGTAGAAAACTATATTGCTATATTTATAGCCTACCGCAGGTTGCAGAATGGTTGTGGGGCGCAGGATTACTGTACTTATTTATAGTAATGTATGTACATCTAACTAGCCCCGTCATTGCGAGCGAAGCGCAGCGTTGTGCATGGTTAAGATTCCGTAGCAAAAACAAAGACTGTCATCCTCGAACCGAAGGTTCGGGGACCCAGGGTTACAGCCACCTACGGAATGTTTGGCCCTGGATCCCCGCCCAAGCGGGCGAGGATGACGGCTTTTGTTTTACCGAGCCATGCAACAACGCCCGCAACACTCGCAATGATGATGTGAGAATGTCCGCAACTTATCTTAAACCGTCATTGACGGCGTGAGTTTGGGAGATTATTTTTGCCGCTTTAGGTTTTGTAGTGCCTTGATATTGCCGGGGATAACTTCGCGGTAATAGATTCGGTATAGGTTTGGATACATGAAACGGGTGGTGGCGTGGCCCCATTTGATCGCTTGCTGGGGGACGCGGGCCAGGGCTTCGACGGTGGCGATGGCTTCTTCGATGATTTTGTCTTTGTTTTTATATACGTCAGCTTGTGGGGAAAGATTGAAGCTCATATCGGCGAGCATGATGGCGAGATTCTGCGCATTGTGGAGATGCGCGATATCGATGTTGAAATTTGCGGCACGGCGTTGAAGATGTTTGGTTAGGATCCAAGATTTTATGATTGTAGAAAAATGCTTGAAAGAATATTTGCGGTATTTTTCATAAAACGAAATACTTTTCTCGATTTTGGCGGTTTTGCTTAATTCAAGATGATTGAAGACTCCGCGGATTTTATTGACCCATAGGATATCTTTCATACGGGCGGCGTAAACTTTTTCGCTGGCTTTGTATTCATGTAAATCAAGTGAATAGCGGGCATAGGGACGTCCTTTGTTATCGCGGCGGAGATCGGCGAAATGGCCGGTTTCCTGCGCGGCGATGGTCATAAAACGGGCGATGGAATATTGAGCGCGTTCTTTTTCTTCAACGAAAGGATCGCCGTCTGAGGAAACATAAATACGCGTTTCGGCACTGCTGATGCTTTGCATGCCGCTGTTCGAGCCATGCTCCTGCCATGATTGGAGATCAAGCAGGTCGCCGATATTGAAGGAATAGGACAGGAAGACTTCAACACCTGTGATCAGGATTAATTCAATTACAGCTGGATGATTAGTTTGGACGAAAAGGCGGGCGAGGTTGATTTCTAATTCTGACGATACTGGCTGATTTGTAGAAATTTCGCGGCGCATGGTTTCAAGATCATTTTTGCCTATCTGGCGGATTGTCCATGGCGTCAAGGCCGGATCATAAAGCTCGCGGTGGCTGAAAAAAGTGACTTGAGGACTATGCGGGTAGCGGATGAAATTAATTTTTTCGTCGGCATCAATTCTTAAGCGCCCGCTTTTGACTAAGTTCTGCGCTAAATCTTCCAAACCTGGAGGCATCGCTTTTGCTTCGGTCGCAGGAGATTTGAAAACGACATTATAAACATTACTCATTTAGAGATTATAAGATGGCTTCTATATTACTTGCAACTGCCGGTTCTGCAGCCGGAGGCGCTATCGCCGGGCCTATCGGGGCGCTGGCGGGGCGGTTTATCGGCTCTAGCCTGGGATCTTCCATTGATGATAAAATCTTTGGCCCCCGCCGGTTACCTGATGCAGTAGGCCCCCGGCTCAATGAACTTGGTATGCAGGCTTCGACTTATGGCCGGGCGATCCCGATTGTTTTTGGCAATATGCGATTGGCGGGAAATGTCGTGTGGTCGCGGCCAATTAAGGAAACGGTAAATACGAAAACTGCTTCCGGCGGCGGCAAGGGCGGCGGCGGCAAAATTGTGCAGAAGCAAACGACTTATATATATTCCATCACTATGGCGATTGCGATTTGTGAAGGTGAAATTCAGGATATTGTGCGGGTATGGGCGGATGCGGCGGTAATCAATCCAACGCAAGGTGTTTATAGAGTTTACAGGGGAACGGAAACGCAAGGGGTTGATCCGTATATTGAAAGTATTGAAGGTATTGGTAAAGCTCCGGCATATCGGGGGTTGGCCTATGTAGTGATAGAAGACTTTCCGCTGGCGGCTTATGGTAATCGGATTCCAAATTTTACGTTTGAGATAAAGCGTAAAGTTGGCGACGGAAACCCAGTCGAGGATAAGGTTACCGGTGTAGTGATGATCCCGGCTAGCGGTGAATTTGCTTATGATACTGTGGTTCAGGCAAAAAGTGGCGGTGAGATTGTTGGGGCACAATTTGTGCAGAATGGAACGCAGGTAATAATTAATCAAAACAACCGCAGCGGAAAAGCCGATGCGATTGTGTCACTTGATCAGTTAGCGGGTGATTTGCCGAATGTGGAATGGGTGTCAGTGGTGGCTGGTTGGTTTGGTGATAATCTTGATGCTGGGGTATGCGTTTTAAAACCTGGCGTGGAATATGCTACTGGCGGCACAACTGCTCCGGCGACATGGAGCGTTGGAAGTTTTAGCCGAGCTACTGCGCATTTGATTACGCAAGTTGATAATGCGCCGATATATGGCGGTACGCCAGATGATGCGAGCCTGGTGCGCTATGTGACGGAACTGCGGGCGCGGGGTTATAAGATTTTGTTTTATCCGTTTATATTTATGGATACTACCGGCAAACCTTGGCGTGGCAGGATTACCGGCAGCACTACCGATGTTGCAAATTTTTTCACTAAGACTAATGGTTATAATGCTTTTGTTACGCACTATGCCAGTTTGCTGGTGGGGAAAATTGATGCGTTTTCGATTGGTTCGGAAATGGTGGGGCTTACTAAAGTTAAGGATGTAAGCAATAATTTTCCGGGTGTATCGGCGCTGGTTTCGTTGGCGGCTTCTGTAAAAACCACGCTTGGCGCGGGTGTGAAGGTGACTTATGCGGCGGATTGGAGTGAATATCATCATACGAATGGCGGTTGGTATAACCTTGATCCGCTTTGGGCTTCAAGCAATATTGATGTGGTTGGGATCGATGCTTATTTCCCGCTGCAGGACGGGCCGCAGAATGGTTATGATAAGCAAGGGATTATCGATGGCTGGACTGGTGGTGAAAATTATGACTGGTATTATTCGGATGCAGGGCGGACCACGAAGGTTAATCTGACGCCGCAATATGCGATAAAGAATATTAGTTGGTGGTGGAATAATTATCACGTGAATCCGGGCGGGGCGACGACTGCATGGGTGCCGAATTCCAAGAAAATCTGGTTTACGGAATTTGGCTTCCCAAGCGTTGATGGTTGCGCGAACCAGCCAAATGTATTTTATGATCCTAATTCTTCGGAGTCGGCATTTCCGCGCTTTTCAAAAGGGCGCGTGGATTTTCGGGCGCAGCGTACGGCGATTGAGGGGAGTATAGATAAATGGACGGGCTCCAGCATGGTGGAGCAGATGTTCTTATGGACATGGGATGCGCGTCCGTATCCTTTTTACCCGGATTTGCGCAGTGTGTGGAGTGATGGGAATTTGTGGCTTTATGGGCATTGGGTGACCGGGAAACTGGGCCTATCGTCATTGGCGGCGATTATTAGGGAATTATGTGAACGCACTGGGTTAAGTGCGGATAAGCTCGATTTAAGTTTGATTAGCGAATTGGTGGATGGGTTTGTTATCAATACAATTTCTCCGGCGCGGGCTGGTTTGGAGCAATTGCAGAAAGGGTTTTTCTTTGATTGTGTTGAGAGTGACGGGGTTTTAAAATTCATCCCGCGCGGCGGTGTTTCCGGGGTTACGGTTGATTATGGCAAGCTAGTGCCGGTGCAGGAAAATCTGCTGAATGTAAAAAGGGCGCAAGAGCTGGATTTGCCGCAAATGATTGATGTTAATTATATCGATCGTGCCAAAGATTATATGAGCGGCGACCAGAATTCACAACGGGCGGTGACTTCAGCACAAGGGAAAGAGACCCAGTCTTTGAGCATTGTCTTCAATGAATGGGAGGCGAAGCGGATCGCGGATATTTCGCTTTATAATATCTGGCAGGCGCGTAATTCATATGAGTTTGCACTGCCTCCGGAATTTATCCAGGTCGAGCCGGCGGATATTATTACGATAAACGGCCATGCAATTCGCGTTACTGATAGTATGATCGGGTTGAATGGCGAGGTGCGCTGCAAGGGCGTGGCCGATGATGCGAGTATTTATGATTTTTATGCGCAGCCAAATAATGAAGGCGGCAACCAGCAAACTGTAGATGATAATTCGGCGACGAGGCTGGAGATTATCGACGCTCCGGCGTTTCCGTCTGATAATGCGGCTACGGCTTATATCAGGTTTGCGGCGGTGGGCTTGAATGAACAATGGCCGGGCGTGGCTATTTATCGCTCGGACGATGGCGGCGCGAATTATAACCAGGTGGCGGAAATCCTGCAGCCGGCGGTTATTGGTAATGTTTTGAATATTCTGCCGAATGCTAATGCGGAATTGGTTGACAATGCTTCGGCGCTGCAAGTTTCGCTGATTTACGGTGAGCTGGAAAGTGTTTCCGGGTTGGCATTGCTGAACGGGGCGAATGCGGCGATTGTTGGTAATGAGATTATCCAGTTTACCAATGCGCAGCTGGTTTCGGATCATAAATATATTTTGACCGGATTGTTGCGCGGGCGCTTGGGTACTGAATGTAAGACAGCGGGGCATGCGGCCGGGGAAAGATTTGTGTTGCTTGATGCGGCGGTTGATAAAGAGCAGATGGCTCCGCAGCTGATCGGCTTGAACCGGAAATATAAGGCGGTGACGCTGGGCAGTTCATTGGGTTCAGCGGCGGCGATTGATTTTATTTATACGGCCAGGTCTTTGAAGCCATTGAGCCCTTCCCATATTGTTGGGGTGCGTGACGGCGGCGGGAATATCAGCATCAGCTGGATCCGCAGGACGCGGGTGGGGGGAGAGTTGCGCGATGGGGCGGATGTGCCGCTTTCTGAGGAATTTGAGAAATATGAGATTGATATTTTTAATGGAATCATCGTGGTGAGAACTTTGGCTTTAACTACAGCAGCCGCAAGTTACAGCTCGGCGCAGCAAGTGACAGATTTTGGTTCTAACCAGAGTGCTTTGAGTATCAGGGTTTACCAATTATCGGCGATTGTCGGCAGGGGAATCGCGGCAAGCGCAGTTGTTTAGAAAAAAACGTCATTGCGGGCTAGACCCGCAATCTTTCCTCAGACGTCAGAGATAGATTGCGGGTCAAGCCCGCAATGACGAAAGATTTAATAATGGAATAATATATGACACAGACCAATAATCTAAAAATCGACCTCGTGGCGCAAAGCCAGGCGCAGAAAGAGGTGACTATCAACTCGGCCGTGGCGCGGCTGGAGGCGGTGCAGAACCGTGGAGTGGCGGATAAGGATTTGGCGGCGCCTCCTGGTTCACCGGTGGAGGGCGTGGCATATATTGTTGCGGCTTCGGCGACGGGTGCATGGCTGGCTAAGGATGGGCAGATTGCTTATTATAATACCGGATGGCAGTTTATTGTTCCGAATGAAGGGTTGCTGGTTTGGGTGAGTGACGAGGATAAGGTTTATGCTTATAACGGCACGGCTTGGATTAGTTATGCGGATAATCTGCAGAATTTGTCCAAGTTAGGAATTAACACCTCAGCGGATAATACAAATAAACTTGCAGTTAGCTCGGACGCGGTTCTGCTTACTCATAATGGAACGGATATTCGTACTAAGTTGAATAAAAATGCGAGCGGTAATACGGCTAGCTTCTTGTTCCAGGATGCATTTTCAGGGCGTGCGGAATTTGGTTTGATTGGTGATGATAATTTTACCTTAAAAGTTTCCGCCGACGGCAGTACTTGGAATAATTCATTTGTGGTGGATAAAACTACGGGAAAAATCGCTATTGGGGGCGGTACGCAGCTTTCTAAGATACTCTCTGCCACCGCATCTCTTGATTTTCCGAGTATTTCAGCGAATTCATCTAGTGATTTGACGATTACGGTTACCGGTGCAACCACTGGATCGAGTGTGGAGCTGGGTTTGCCAACTGCGCCGACGGCTGGAATTATTTATATGGGATTTGTTAGTGCGGCAAATACTGTGACTGTGCGTGCATTCAATGTAACCAGCGGCGCGATCAATCCGGCGAGCCAGAGTTTTACGGCGACGGTTTTAGTATTTTAGATAAGATTTTTTAAAGAACGCATATAATACAATGATGAACATTTGCTCAAATACTCATTTGCTCAAATGAGTAAATGCTCAAATTCACATTTCCACATTTCATGAAATGTGGAAATGTGAATTTGAGCGAGAGCGGGTGGGGATTTAGTAATCCAGCGAGATGAAGCCCGGGACCTTTTTGTGGAAGAATTTTTGGCTGGTTTCAGGGAACTTGCGTTGTAAGTTCTCGCGTAAATCGTTGAACTTCCTTGGAGTGCCACGGAAGTTGGCAATCTCATTAGAAATTATAAATCCTGTCAAATTTTCACTAGCCATAGAAGGCAGTGTAGGGCGGGATTATTAAATTAAAGTTAATAAGAAAGGATAAATTTTATGGTAGCGACGAATTATACGTTTCAATGCGAGCAAGGTGCAAGCTTTGACGAAGTGGTGATATGGAAGAATAGCGCCGGCGTGGCGATAAACAATACCGGCTATACGGCGCGGATGCAGATTAGGCGGGAGCCGGATTCCAGTATTATTGCGGAACTTACAACTGCCAATAACAAAATTGAGCTGGGCGGCGCTAATGGCGAGATCCAATTGGTTTTGAGCGCGGCGGAAACTGCGGCTTTGGCGGCCGGGGATTATTTGTATGACCTGGAATTGGTGAGTGCCGGTGGCAGTGTTTCGCGCATTGTTGAAGGGGTGTTTTCAGTCATCCGCGAAATAACAAAAGGATAGGTATATGGCAGCATTTTCAAGTTATCTGGAACAGAAAATTCTGAACTGGATTAAGAGTACTGCTTTCGGTACTGCTCCAGCCAGTGTTTATATAGCGCTTTTTAGTACTGATCCGACTAATGCGGGCAGCGGTACGGAAGTAACGGCCACAGTAAGGGTGGCTGGGCGTTTGGCAGCGAGTTTTGGTACGGTTTCGACCTCTGGAAGCGGGGCGTCCATGAGCAATAGCGCGATTGTGGATTTTGGGGTTTCAGCAGGAGCCGTAACAATCACCCATTTTGCATTATATGACGCGGCGAGCGCAGGGAATCTTATTATGTTTGGCCCGCTGACAGTTAGTAAAACATTGGCTATAGGCGATAGTGCCAAGTTCAATACTGGCGATTTAACTTTAACAGTTTCCTAAGCCAATGACCGATTTTACAGTTACGATAGGCAGCGAAGATGACGGGAAGTATATCGAAATTGGAAGTAAATCTACAGCATCAGTTTCTGAAGATTTAAAAGAAATCCAAATTAGTGAACCAGGAAATTTTGCTATTATTGAACAACCGTTCCCGGGTGATGAGAGGATATATTTTTACGGCGTTATAAACGCTTCAAGCACTGCAAGTACTACTTTCAGGATTCAATGGCATCTAACGGGGCAAGGTATAGCAACGGGTGCCGCAATTTCAGATCTTACACAAATCGCGGTTTATAGGGCATTTACCAGCGCTTTTTCATCGGAGTTTAAATAAATTATATGACACAAAAAAATAGAACTACATTAACCGGCGATATCAATACTAATATCAATGATAACGCCACGGGTGATATTTCAGCTGCGGATATTCGTGGGGCTTTGAAGGATCTGAATGATAGTAATTTAAATATACTATCCGATCTTCCGCTCACTGTTTCTCAAGGCGGCACCGGGCAAATCACGGCTAACTCCGCATTAAATGCATTGCTGCCAACGCAAACCGCCGCTAATGGCAAAATTCTTGCGAGTAACGGTGCTGATGCGTCATGGCAAGCGCCATCTGTAACTGCTCCGGCCAGTCCGGCAGGTTCTGTTCAGTTTAATAATAGTGGCGCATTTGGTGCGGCGGCGATTACTAACAATGGTACAGGATTACTTCAGGCGACTAATTGGCAAATAAATAATAATGGCTCTGCTTCGCTTGCCAATACCGCCTTTGTGTTGGATAGCTCAGGAAATGCTACTGCAGCAAGTTACGTTGGTAATAATTTAACAGCCAACGCGCCAGTATTTACTGATGGTAGTAAAAAACTTACATCAACGGGAACAATTCCCGTAGGCAATGGCGGCACTGGCACAGCTGCAGCATTTACAACGGGTTCGATAATTTATTCCGGTGGATCCGGTGTATATTCACAAGATAATGCTAATTTCTTTTGGGATGCCACAAATCACAGGCTTGGTCTAGGGACTGCATCACCTGTTACGTCCGCACATATAATAAAAACCACGGAGCAATTGCGAGTTGGTTATGATTCCTCAAACTATTACTCAACCACAGTAAGTTCTACTGGCGCAGTGACTTTTGACGCGGTTGGAAGCGGTGCTGGGTTTATCTTATCTGACAGCGTGACGGTAACTGGAGATCTTACATTTAGTACTGGTACTACTAGAACGGTTAAGGGCGCAGACTCACTTACCGGTAATGGTGATATTTTGGCCATCAATAGCGCAAATGGTTTTACCGGCGGGTTTGCTGGTGGGAATTTAAATATAACAACTGGCAGCGCTACGGCACGCATAACATCAGGTAATGCTTCGCTATCACAAAATGCCGGTGCTTTTGCTGCTATAGGCGGAACTGGAGCTGATTCACTTATAGCGGGTTCCAGCAATACTGCCGGCCGCGGCGGTAATATCAATTTAACGGGCGGCAATGGCGGACAGGCTGGTGCGGGTACATCATCCAATATATCGGGCACGGGCGGTGCGGTAACAGTACTTGGCGGCACAGGTGGAACCAGCCAAGCAACAACGGCGAGTGGCACTAATCGAGGTGGCACAGGTGGTACAATAAGTTACACCGGCGGACAGGGTGGTAGCGGAACAAGCGGCCCGTCAGACGGTGGCGCAGGTGGCGCATTATCATTCAACGGCGGTTCACCAGGACAGGCAGGCACTGGTAGAACGGGCGGCGCAGGCGGCGCAATCAATTTTACCGGCAATATCGGCGGCTCGAGCATTACCGGCAGCACAAGCGGGAATACAGGCGGCGCTGGCAGTTCTTTAATACTTACTTCGGGATCGGGCGGCGCGGCCACTACATCCGGCGCGGTAAGTGTAACTTCCGGTTCGGCTGGGAATATAACTTTTACTGGCAATAACGGCGGTACCGTAACTGGCGCTGGCGGCACAACAACTGCCGGTAACGGCGGCACTATAGGCTTTACCGCAGGTAATGGCGGCGCTACGGCAGGAACGGGAACATTTGTTACCGGCGCAGCAGGGGCAATTAATTTCACTGCCGGCAATGGCGGCAGTTTGGTTTCTTCGGGAACAGGAAAAGACGGCGGCGCGATTAATTTAACCGCCGGTAATGGTACATCATTAACCGGAACAACTAATAATGGCGGTTCAGTATATGTATTGGCTGGCGCAAAAAGCCCGTCAGGGGCGGACGGAAACATATATCTTGGCCAAAACTCTGCGGGTACGGCAAGGGGTACGGTTATTGCCGCAGTTCCGCTGCGGCTAAAAGCATATACGGTTGCGACGCTTCCCACTGGAACACAAGGCGATACGGCATTTGTTACTGATGCCACCGCGCCAACTTATTTAGGCGCACTTACAGGCGGCGGCGCTGTGGTTGCTCCGGTTTTCTACAATGGTACGGCCTGGATCAGTTATTAACAATATGGAGAGTAATATGGACGAACAAAATAATGAAACAGCGGATGTGTATGAAATACTGGTTCCGGTAGAAAATAGCGGGGTATTTGATGTTCAGGGAAACGAGGTCGAAGTATATAGCAAAGAATCGGTGGATGAGGATTACCTGCTTCGGCAAAGGGCGGCAATTATTGCCGATCGCGACAAGGCGATCGGCTTGATCGACGCCAAGCTTGCCGCAGTTGAAAAACTTAAGAAATAATCTAATGCAGGATTTTTATTTTCAGGTTCTGATTATTGTTTTCGCAAGCATGATTACCGGTTTCATTGGCTGGATGTCAGTTACGACATGGAAGGTGGCAAGCAAAATTTCTTCTTTTGAGAAGGAAATAATCACCATTACCGCCGATATAACATCGATTTGCGAGGACGTTAAAGCACTACGCAAATATGACGCGCAAATTGCAGTCCTCAATGTGGAAAGCGCCAATGTTAAGGCTGATATAATCGGTATTTTGGAACGCCTGCGTGAAATAGAGACCACGATTATTTAGCAACTTCGCCATTGCAGGCTTGACCGGCATTGTCGCATTGCTCGGTAAGTTATTGATATTTGATTACCAAAAACAGACACCGTCATCCTCGCCCGCTTAGGCGGGGATCCAGGGTCAAACACTCCTTCGGTGGCTGTAGCCCTGGATCCCCGAACCTTCGGTTCGAGGATGACGCTCTTTATTTCTGCTATGGAATCTTTAACCACGCAATAACACTAATATATAATTTAATTGGAGAATTTTATGACGAATATTAAATCAGTTTTAAACTGGCTTGGCAGCAGGCTTGGCGAACGTAGCTCATGGCTTGGCCTGACGGCGATTCTGACTTCGGTGGGCTTGAGCGTTTCGCCGGAACTGCAGGATGTGATTATCCAGCTCGGTGTGAGTGCCGCCGGATTAATTGCATTTTTGACGTGCGATAAAATTGTTGTCGCGGCGAAAAAATAATGTGGCTCAAAATATTTTCAGTTCTCGCCCTGATGCTGCAGGTGAGTTTGCAGCTCATCCAATCCTTGTCGCGAATTAAACAGCGCGACGAGGACAGGGCGGAGATGAGCCTGGAAAATGAAAAAATTATCGGAGATAAGGCGCATGAGGCTGATATTATTCGCAGTTCTAAGCTTGGTGACGAGCTGCTGCTTGCGCCCGCCGCACGTTGTGATGGAGGGGTGCACAGTATACGCACCGATTTATGCCGAGTCGCAGCAGGAAGCGGAGACGCTGGCGAAACTCCCGCTGAGCGCGAAATTAAAAGCGCACAACCGGATTTGGGAAAGCAATTGTCCGCCGCCGATTTCAAACTTCCCAAACGAAAAGTAGAAAAAGTTTTCATCCACTGTTCGGCAAGCGACAGGCCGGAAGATGATAATGTCCGCACCATCAACCAATGGCACATCGCGCGCGGCTGGAGCGAAATTGGCTATAATTTTTACATCGACAAGCATGGACGGATCTGGACGGGCAGGGATATCGAAAAAATCCCGGCAGCGCAGCACGGCCACAACACCGGCTCAATTGCGATTTGCTGTGGCGGTTTGAGTTTGTTTACTGTGGCACAGTTTTTGAGTTTACAGGAGTTTTGCGGGATTATAAATAAAACCTATTCCGGCAAAATCACCTTTCACGGCCATTGTGAAGTTTCAACCAAAACCTGCCCGAATTTTGATTACAAAAGCGTATTGCACGATATAATACAGCCATGAACTACAAGGAAAAACTTGCTGCAGTCATATTGCAGGAGTTCAAAGCAGAGGACGTAAAGGATTTTCAGCGCCTGCTGTTTTTGCTGTGTAATAAACACTTAAAAAACAATGTATATTTCGATTTTGTCAGGGTCGCGGATGGTTTTCATTCATTCGAGGCGGAGAATATATATCAACGGTTAAGCAAAAAAAATATTGCCGAAGTTGGGAAAAGATATTTGAAGGAATTTTCATTCGAGGAAAAAATTGCGGTTCAGGATTTGCACCTGAACCAAAACCATATTATTGAGGCCGCAGTTGTTGAGAAAATAAAAAGCGATACAGAAAAAGTTTTTTATACGATAGGTTATGAAGGATTGTCGCTTGACCAATATATAAACAAGCTCCTTGGCCATGATATAAAACTGCTTTGCGATGTGAGGAAAAATGCTTATAGCCAAAAATTTGGTTTCCCCCGCCCTGAGCTGCAAACTGCCCTCGGTAAAACCGGGATAAGTTATCAACATATGCCTGAATTTGGAATTGTTTCGGAAAAGCGGCGGGAATTACGCAATGATTATGATTACACTCAGCTTTTTGATGAATACGAAAACTCGGTGCTGAAAGACAACCTGTCACAACTGGCCTCTTTCAAGGAATTGCTGAATCAATACGGCAAAATTGCCATCACCTGTTTTGAAGCCGATGCAAAACATTGCCACCGAGGCAGAATGGCAAAGATTTTAAAATCTTCGCCGACTTTCAAATATCCTATCGTGAATTTGTAATATGAGTAAAACTAATAAATTTAAACGCCAGAAGATTCTGGTGCTGGCGAAAACTTGCCCAAATAAATCCAAGAAGTATGTAGAAACTGTATGTATTGCAGGGATAAACCAAAAAGGAAAATGGTTTAGAATCTATCCTGTGCCATATAAATTTCTGAATAAATCTCAGCAGTTTCAGAAATATCAATGGATTGAAGCATATTTAATCAAAGATACGTCTGACTCTAGACCAGAAAGTCATCGTCTTTTGGGTGGTATTAAACTGAGAAATAAGATTAGCCGTTTAAATATATGTCCGACGATAATAAAATTGAAGCGTAACGAATTATATACAGATTTAACAAAGCTTATAATCGCTGCGAGAGACAAAAGTAAATATAAGTCTCTTGCTTTATTTCAACCTGAAAAAATCATATCATTTTCAATGAAGAATAATGATAATGAAAATCTGAATAAACACACACCTTATAAATTCTTTTGTAAATTTATCGATGTAAAAGGCAGGGTTTCAGAACTTCAAGTTATAGACGATTCTTTTGCTCAATATTGTAATGAAATAGTGATTAAATATGGAAAAAATAGAGAGTTGGTTTATAAGTATATAAAAAAGAAATTTTTTCATAATGATTGTATTAGAAATAACATTTTTTTTATTTTAGGCACAAATAAACTTTGGCATCTTCGCAGAAGTAGAAATCCTTTTATGATAATTGGCTTTATGTATAAATAAGAATAACCTGCGTAAAGCATATTTATGAAAGTTGTGAGCGGATTGCGCTATATTCCGGAGTTCATCAGTACGGATGCTGAAAGTGAATTAATAAATCAGATTGATAGCCAACATTGGCTCAATGATTTAAAGCGACGGGTTCAGCATTATGGTTATAAATATGATTATAAGGCCAGGAATCTCACTCAAGAATTCAATCTTGGGCCGATGCCGGACTGGCTCTTATTATATTCTAGGAAATTATTCTTCGATGGTTTTTTTGACAAAGTTCCTGACCAAGTGATTATTAATGAATATCTACCTGGACAGGGAATTTCTCCGCATATTGATTGCATTCCGTGTTTTGAGGAAAATGTAGCATCGTTAAGTTTGGCTTCCCTTTGTGTAATGGATTTTACGAAAGGAAAAGAAAAAATATCCTTATTTTTAGAGCCGCGAAGTTTGCTAATATTATCGGGCGAGGCAAGATTTAATTGGAAACATTCGATTCCTTCAAGAAAAACTGATTATTGTAATAATACAAAAATTCCTCGGGAAAGAAGATTATCTCTAACTTTTCGTAATGTTATACTGGGATCCTAGCTCCGATAATCCGCGTTGATCGATATATATTGATGCGTTAAATCGCAAGTCCATACCGTGGCTTTGCCGCTGCCGAGGCCGATGTTGACGGCGATGTCGATGTCGGAGCCTTTCATGTGTTTGGCGACCGGTGCTTCGTTGAAGTTTTTGGCGATCTGGCCTTTTTCGGCTAGGGGGTGCCCCCCCATTTTTACTGATAGCTTATCCCGATCGGCCGGTTCGCCGGATTTTCCCACCGCCATGACGATCCGCCCCCAATTTGCATCTTCCCCAGCTATCGCCGTTTTCACCAATGGCGAATTGGCAATGCTGAGCGCGATTTTTTTTGCGCTTTTATCGGTTTTGGCGCCCGCAACTTCCACCTTCACAAATTTTGTTGCACCTTCGCCGTCTTTGACAACTTGATGCGCGAGGTCGAGGAGCAAATCTTCCAACTTCTCGGTGAAATCTTTCAAATCCCCTTTCGCCTTAACTTTATTCGTAGCAAAAACCAGCAGCGTATCGCTGGTAGATGTATCGGAATCTACCGTGATGGAGTTAAAAGTTTTTTCGTTTGCCGCGTTCAATATTTTTTGCAATACAGCGCTTGATATGCTGGCATCCGTGGCGACCATTGCCAGCATAGTTGCCATGTCCGGCGCAATCATGCCGCTGCCTTTGGCGATGCCATTGATAGTGACGGTTTGTGCGCCAATTTTCGCTTTGCGCGTAGCAAGTTTTATATATGTATCAGTAGTGCTGAAAGCCTCTGCAGCAGCAGCCCAACCTGGGTTACCGCTTTTATAGATCTTTTTCAGGTTCCCAATAATTTTCTCATATGGCAAAGCTTGGCCAATGACGCCGGTTGAGGCAGTGAAAATTTCATTTTTTTTACAGCCGAGCAATTCGGCAACCGCACTAAGGCAATGATTTACGGCCTTTTCACCAAGCTTGCCGGTAAAGGCATTAGCATTGCCGGCATTAACGGCAAATGCCCGTGCCTGGCCGGTTTTTAAACTCTTTTTACATTCGTCAACGGCGGAAGAGCGGGTCTGAGATTTTGTGAAAACTCCCGCGACGCTAGTGCCTTTGTCGAATTCCGCAATAAAGAAATCCGGGCGGCCATTTTTTTTCAAGCCGCAGGTTCCTGAACGCAGCATCGCGCCGTTTATTTCCGGCAATTTTACTAGTTTCTTTGGCGCCAGCGGTGATTTAGGCAGTTCTCCAACCATTATTCAGCCTTACCTTTTACAACTTTACTGCCATTCTCAAATTTTTCCTCGAATACTATCGGGGCATCTTCCTCCTCTACTTCCTCTTCCGCAACTTGAGGTTTTTTCACAACCGGTTTGGCTTTTATCTGAACCCGCTTTTCCTCTTTTTTAGGTTCGATCGCAGCTACGTCTGCCACGGGTGGCTTCACTTCATCAGGCATTTTTTCTTCCGGTTTAATGTCCGCCACTTTTTTTACCAACGGTTTGGTATCCTCCTTGGCTACATTTTTAAGCGCGCCAAAATATTCAATATCCGCCGCGATTTTTAGGCGTTTAACCTCATCCTCAATCAAATCTCCGGCCAATTGCTTTTCCAGAGCTGGCTTTGCCGCAGCAAAACTAGGGATTTTTTTTGCCCGCTTATCCAATACTTTAATTATGTGCCAGCCAAAATTTGTTTTTACAGGCTCGGAAATTTCCCCTTTATTAAGGTTGAATGCGGCCTTGGAGAACTCCGGTAACATTTGATCGGCAGTGAAATAGCCCAGGTCGCCGCCACTGATTTTGGCCCCAGGCTCGATGGATTTTTGTTTGGCCATTTTCTCAAAATCCGCCCCGTCTTTTATTGTTTGGCGCAGTTTTATGGCCTCATCCTCAGTTTTCACCAATATATGCATGGCGTGAACTTCCTGAGACCCTTCCTTACCTTTTAATTTATCGTCATAAATCTTTTGCAATTCTGCATCGGATTTTTTCTTGATTACTATATCAGTCAGGAATTTTTGCTGAATTAGGAAATCCTCAGCTTCTTTCAATTTTTTCTTAATTTCTGGGTCATTTTGTAAATTAGCTTCCCGCGCTGCATCAATAATCAGCGCTTTTTCAATATATTTCTCCACAAAAGCCTTTTGGAAATCCGCCGGAGTTTTATCAAATGTCAGCTTTTTTTGCCCTGGCTGTTCCATGGCCATTGCAGAAAAAGCCTTTTCAATCTCAGCGCTTGTGACGTCATGCCCATTAACTTTTGCCAATACTGCCGGCAAAGCCGCCAAAGCCGCCGTAGAGGTGAAAACGGTGAATAGGGCAGTTATAATAAATTTTTTCATAGCGCTCCTTAAAAAGCTTAAATACCAGCCTTATATAGTTAGAATTAAGGCGTGAGTCCATAGGCTTGTAATTATGCTTGCTGATCTGGCTCAGACATTATATTAAAGGGCACAAAATTTTTAAAATTATGGGATTAGCTAAGAAATTATTTGGATCAGTAAATGATAGGATTCTACGTCCGATGCAGCGGAATGTGGAAGCCATAAACGCGCTTGAGCCGCAGCTGGAAAAACTGAGCGACGCCCAGCTTGCAGCAAAGACTGATGAGTTCAAAACACGCCTGGCGAAAGGCGAAACCCTGGATGATATATTAAATGAGGCATTCGCTGTTGTGCGCGAGGTTTCAAAACGCACATTAGGCATGCGGCATTTTGACGTGCAGCTGATTGGCGGAATGGTTTTGCATAACGGCATGATTTCAGAGATGAAGACCGGCGAGGGTAAAACCCTTGTCGCAACGCTTGCAGTTTATTTGAACGCGCTGACCGGTAAAGGCGTGCATGTAGTGACAGTGAATGATTACCTCGCCAAACGCGATGCTGAGTGGATGGGGCAGATTTATAAGTTCCTTGGTATGACTGTTGGCTGCGTGGTTGATTCATTGCAGGAACAAGACCGCCAGGCTGCGTATAATTCCGATATTATTTATGCAACAAATAACGAGATCGGCTTTGATTATTTGCGCGATAATTTGAAGTTCAAGAAAACCGCGATGGTGCAGCGTGAATTTAATTATGCAATCGTTGATGAAGTAGATTCGATTTTAATTGATGAGGCGCGTACTCCATTGATTATCTCCGGCCCAACTGAGGACAATTCCGATTTATACATTCAAATTAATAAATTCATCCCAAAATTGGCGGCGGATGATATCGAAATCGATGAAAAGTCCAAAACCGCGCTCGTCACTGAAAAAGGTGCGCATACAATCGAAGATATGTTGCGCCAAGCTAAATTACTGGCTGAAGGCGCGAATTTATATGACATACAAAACCTGCTTTTAGTGCATCATGTCAACCAAGCTCTTCGTGCGCACAAGATTTTTACAAATGATGTGGATTATATCGTCAAAGACGGCAAAGTCGTAATCATCGACGAATTCACCGGCCGTATGCAGGAAGGCCGCCGTTATTCCGAAGGCTTGCACCAGGCATTGGAAGCCAAAGAAAACGTTCCGGTACAAAACGAGAACCAAACTCTCGCCTCAATTACCTACCAAAACCTCTTCCGCATGTATAAAAAACTGGCCGGTATGACCGGTACGGCGATGACAGAAGCTCAGGAATTTGGCGATATTTATGGCCTCAATGTTGTCGAAATCCCAACCCATGTACAAGTGAGCCGCGTGGATAACGAAGATCTGGTCTATCGCACCGTCGAAGAAAAATTCGATGCGATTGTTGATGGAATTGAAGAAGCATATAAGCGTAAACAACCGGTTTTGGTTGGTACAGTTAGTATCGAGAAGTCCGAATTAGTTTCCAAACTCCTCAAGAAGCGCAAAATCAAACATAATGTCCTAAACGCCAAATTCCACGCCCAAGAAGCGCCGATCATAGCCCAAGCCGGACGTCCTGGCGCTGTAACCATTGCCACTAACATGGCTGGCCGCGGTACTGATATCAAACTTGGCGGTAACCCGGAAATGTCCGATGAAAAATGGGATGTCGAAAAAGAAAAAGCTGAAGTAATTGCCGCCGGCGGCCTCTTTGTCCTCGGCACTGAGCGCCACGAATCACGCCGTATCGATAACCAGCTTCGCGGCCGCTCTGGCCGTCAGGGTGATCCTGGCTTATCGCGTTTTTATCTTTCCCTGCAAGATGATTTGATGCGCATTTTCGGTTCCGACAAACTAGACGGAATCTTGAAATTCATGAAAATGGAAAAAGGCGAGTCCATCTCGGCACGTATGCTCACCAAAGTTTTAGAAACCGCCCAAAAACGTGTCGAGGGCCGCAACTTCGAAATCCGTAAGAACTTATTGAAATTCGATGACGTCATGAACGACCAACGCAAAATCATTTACGGCCAGCGCCTCGAAATCATGGATGCTGACGATGTCTCCCAAAAAATCAATGATTTCCGCCGCACTACTGTGGAAGATTTGGTCTATACCGCCATTCCTGAGCGCTCATATCACGAACAATGGAATATCGAAGGTTTGGAAACGGAACTCCGCCGCATTTTCGGCATTGATATCCCGGTAAAAGATTGGGCCAGTGAAGAAGGTGTCGGCGAAAAAGAACTGCTGGAAAAAGTTCAGCACCAAGTTGATGCATTAATGGCTTTGAAAGAGCGCAAAATCGATGTTGCCAATATGCGCAATATCGAAAAGCAGGTTTTGTTGGTGACTCTCGACCAAATCTGGAAAGACCATTTGCACTCTCTCGATGCCGTCAAACAAGGGATCGGCCTCCGTGCTTACGGCCAAAAAGACCCGTTGAACGAATATAAGCACGAAGCATTCCGCCTGTTTGAATATATGCTAAAAAACCTCTCCGAAACCGTGACTGAGCGTATGGCGCATATTGAAGTCCAGGCTGGCCCTAGTCCGGTTGATATCCTGGAACAAAGGCAAGCCAACCAAAAACTCAAAGAATCCCACAGCTTCCCAGGTGAAGAGCCGCAATCTATGCCGGGAACAATACGCAATATAAGCCCCGCCAACCGCGACTCAGGCAACCCAGAAACCTGGGGCAAAGTCGCCCGCAACGAAGCCTGCCCATGCGGCAGCGGGCAGAAGTATAAACACTGTCATGGAAAGCTGGCTTAAATATTAATAATTGTCATTCTCGGGCTTGATCCGAGAATCTAGGGGCTTGTGAGGTTGTGACGTCTGGATCCTCGGTCAAGCCCGATGATGACAGCGGTGGACTTGTCTGTTAAATTAGCTGTATGAAAATCTACGCCGCCCAAATCAATCCATGTGTTGGTGATATTTCCGGCAATGCCGAAAAGATAATCTCGCACATCAAAGCCGCGGCCAAAACCAAAGCTGATTTGATTGTCTTTCCCGAACTCTGCATCACCGGCTATTTGCCGGAAGACTTGCTTTCCCGGCCATCATTCATCCAAGAAGAGCAGGGCGAGTTGAAGCGTATCGCCAAATTTGTAAAAGAAATCCCGGTAGTCATCGGCGCAACATATACAGATGCGAAAGACAAATTACACAACGCCGCATGGCTTTTGAAAAGCGGCAAGGCGCAGCTAACTTCAGTAAAAGCTGATTTGCCAAATTACGGCGTCTTTGATGAAAAGCGTTATTTCCAAACCTGCGACATCGTCAAAACCTTCCGCGCCGGTGGGAAAAAAATTGGTGTGATAGTCTGCGAAGATACGTGGAGCGCCCACAAAGCCAAGCAATACAAAAAGGAAAAAGTTGAGTTCCTCATCTCCATCAACGCCTCACCATTCCACACCGGCAAACTCCAAGAACGCCTTAAAATCGCCGGTGCGCGCGCGAAAGAAGCAGGGCTGCCGATTGCATATATCAACATGGTTGGCGGCCAGGACGGTGTCGTCTTTGACGGAGGATCATTCATCCTCGATAAAAACGCCAAACTAATTGCAATGTTACCACAATTTGTAGAGCAGGGTGGTTTGCTGGAAGGTATGGCTAAGCGCCTCGATAAAAATGCCCAAAGATGGGCGGCGATGAAATTGGGATTAAGGGATTATTTAAGCAAAAGCGGTTTCAAAAAAGTCCTTCTCGGCCTTTCCGGCGGCATGGATTCCGCGCTCACAGCCGCCTGCGCGGTAGATGCCTTGGGTAAAGAAAATGTGCGCCTGGTGATTTTGCCGACGCGTTATTCCTCAAAAATGACTTTTGATGACGCATATCAAATGTGCAAAAATCTCGGTATCCAGCCAGACCTAATCGACATTGAGCCAGCATTTGAAGCCACGCTCGGCATGGTTAAAAAAGTTTTTGCGGGAAAAAAACCGGACCTTGCCGAGGAAAATATGCAATCCCGCATCCGCGGCTTGGTATTGATGGCGATTTCTAATAAACATGGTGAATTACTCCTCACCACCGGCAATAAATCCGAAATCGCAGTCGGTTATTCCACGCTTTACGGCGATTCCTGCGGTGCTTTCAATTTATTATTCGACCTCTACAAAACCGAAGTTTATGAAATCGCCAAATGGCGCAATTCAATATCGTCATTGCGAGGAGACGAAGGCGACGCGGCAATCCAGCCCGGCGGTATGGATTGCCGCGCTGCGCTCGCAATAACGGGTTTTCCGATCCCCGAAAACATCTTCAAAAAAGCCCCCACAGCGGAACTCCGCGACAACCAGACCGACCAGGATTCCCTGCCGCCATATGATGTGCTTGACGCGATCCTCAAATTATTAATCGAAGGCCGTAAATCTATAAAAGACATAATCCGCAAAGGCTTCGACGCCAAAACGGTTGAAAAAACCGCCAAACTCCTCTATCAATCCGAGTTCAAGCGCTGGCAAGCCGCGCCGGGGGTGAAGCTTTCATCCATGGCATTTGGCAAAGACTGGCGCTATCCATTGACGAATAAATTTAAGAAATAAGCACAAGATTGCCATTGCGGCCAGAGCCTGCCCCGTGCTTGACACGGGGGGCCGTAATCTATCTCTGAGGCTTGAGGCAGATTGCGGGGCAAGCCAGCAATGACGAGCGTTTATCAAGTTTCAGTAGATTTATTTGCCCAATCCCATATAACAGCTTGATGAAAACCATCACCCGCTTCGCGCCATCTCCCACAGGTTTGCTGCATGTCGGCAATGTGCGGACGGCGCTTATCAATTATCTTTATGCCCGCAAAACCGGCGGGGAGTTTATGTTGCGGATTGATGATACGGATTTGGAGCGTTCAAAGGCGGAATTTGTTGACGGCATCAAGGAAGATTTGACCTGGCTTGGCCTCAAATGGGACAGCACATTCAAACAATCCGAACGCGTCGCCAAATATGAGGCTGCGAAACAAAAACTATTAGCTTCCGGGCGGTTATATCCATGCTACGAAACCGGCGAGGAGCTTGATACTAAACGCAAATTCCAGATGAAGCGCGGCGCACCGCCGATTTATGATAGGGCTTCGTTGAAACTAACTGAGGAAGAAAAAAAGAAATACGAAACCGAAGGCCGCCGCCCGCATTACCGGTTTAGGCTGGAGGCGGAGGACATCACCTGGAACGACCTCATCCGCGGCCCGCAAAAATTCAACGGCGCATATTTGAGCGATCCGATTTTGTTCCGCGAAGATGGTTCGCTGATTTATATGCTCTGCTCAGTTGTTGATGACGGTGACTATGCCTCAACCCATATCGTGCGCGGTGAAGACCATGTCACCAACACCGCCATCCAAATCCAAATCGCCACCGCGCTTGGCTATAAAATCCCCCAATTCGCGCATATGGCGTTGTTAAAGGGCAAAGACAAGGAAATGTCCAAACGCGAAGGCGGCTTCGACATCCGCGCCTTACGTGAGGAAGGAATTGAGCCATTGGCAATTTTAAGCCTGCTCGCAAAAATTGGTACTAGTGACGCAGTAAAAATCAAAACTATGGATGAATTAATCGCCGAATTCGAGTTCAGCAAATTTGGCCGCGCCGCTGCGATTTATAACCCTGACGATTTACGCCGCCTGACGCAAAAAGAAATCGGCCATATGGAATTTGCTGAAGTCAAAGACCGCGTGAAAGTTGACGAAAACTTCTGGAACGCCGTCCGCGCCAATTTGAAAACGGTGGAAGAAGCCGAAGAATGGCGGCACATCTGCAGCGATGATTTAAAGCCAGTGATCGACGATGCCGGGTTTTTGAAACAGGCTGCTGAGTTATTGCCCGATAATCTCGATTTCAACGAATGGATGACACGAGTCAAAGAAACCACCGGCCGCAAGGGCAAAGAACTATTCATGCCTATCCGCAAAGCTTTGACTGCGCGTGAAAATGGCCCTGAGTTGAAAGTAATATTGCCGCTGATTGGCCGGGATAGAGTGTTGAAAAGACTGGCGGGGTAATGATAGGAAATGTCATTGCGAGCGGAGCGAAGCAATCCAGGGTCGGAGTCTGCGAACCTGGATTGCTTCGTCGCGATGCTTCTCGCAATGACGCTATTGTAGTCGCCGCCTTCTATAAATTCGTGCGCTTCCATAAATGCGACAAAATGCAGAAAAAGCTCAAAGCTTTTATGCTTGAGCATGAGGTCAAAGGCACGGTCATAGTTTCGCTCGAAGGCATCAATGGCACCATTTCCGGTAAACGCGAGAATCTTGACGCAGTGATGGGTTTCATCCGCGCCATGCCGGGTGGTTTCGAGGATTTGGAGCATAAGGAATCATTCTATGCCGAGCACCCATTCGGCAAAACCAAGGTGAAGCTGAAAAAAGAAATCATCGGCCTCGGCGCTCATGCCGATCCGACCGAAAATTCCGGAACATATGTTGAGGCGAAGGACTGGAACAAGATACTCGAAATGGGAATCCCGGTCATCGACACGCGCAATTCATATGAGGTAAGCTTGGGCACATTCGAGGGCGCCATCGACCCCAAAACCAAGCGCTTTAAGGAAATGCCGCAATGGACCAAAAAAAACCTCGACCCAAAACAACATAAGAAAGTCGCCATGTTCTGCACCGGCGGCATCCGCTGCGAAAAATACTCCGCCTATATGCTGGAACAGGGCGTCGAAGAAGTTTTCCACCTAAAAGGCGGCATCCTCAAATATCTGGAAGAAATTCCCAAGGAGGAAAGCAAATGGCAGGGCGAGTGCTATGTTTTTGACGAACGCGTGGCGGTGGGGCACGGACTGGAACCAAGCGAACAAGCTGGAATCTGCCCTGGTTGCGGACACTCGATTTGGACGAAGGATCGCATCAAGCCGGGATATATCGAAGGCAAGCGGTGCTCATTCTGCCCAGCTTAAAGTATTCCCGTCATTGCGGGCTTGACCCGCAATCTCAACTCAGGCGTCAGAGATAGATTGCGGCTCGTAGGCCGCAATGACGATTAGGATTTTTTGCCCTTAGCAATCAACTCCGCGAATCGTGCGAATAGATAGTGGCTATCATGCGGGCCAGGGGAAGCTTCCGGGTGGTATTGGACTGAGAATGTATTGCCACTTTTAATTCCCGCAATCGAGTTGTCGAACAGCGAGCGATGGGTGACTTTAACATCTTTGGCCAATTTCTCCGACACCACAAAGCCATGATTTTGCGCCGTAATTTCAACTTTGCCAGTCTCCAGATCTTTGACCGGGTGGTTGGCGCCACGATGACCCTGATGCATTTTTTCAGTTTTGCAACCAAGCGCTGTCGCCAATAACTGATGTCCCATGCAGATGCCGAAAATTGGCAAATTGCTGGCCACTAAATCCTTAATCACCGGCACTGCATATTCCGCCGTCGCTGCAGGATCGCCGGGGCCATTGCTCAAAAACACGCCATCCGGCTTGCTTGCAAGAATCTCATCAGCCGGAGTTTGAGCCGGGAAAACTTTTACCTCGAATCCAGAATTAACGAGGTTGCGCAGGATATTCTGCTTAATTCCATAATCCACCGCCGCAATCTTATATTTCGCTTTGGGCGGTTTCACCTGCCACAATCCATCGCTCCATTCATATGGCTTGCTGCATGAAGCCTCCGCCGCCAACTCACTGCCGCTCAAATCGCGATTACCACGCGCCAGGGAGCGGATTTCCTCAACATCGAGATTATCGCCATAGCCAATCGCCACATTTTGTGCGCCTTGTGTGCGGATCAGTTTCGTCAATTGCCGCGTATCTATACCGCAAATTCCGGTAATGTTTTTCTTTTTCAGCCAATCATTAAAATCACTTTCGCTGCGGTAATTGGATGGGTTAGTGATGTCATTTTTAATCACCAACCCTTTCGCCAGCACAGTTTCCGCCTCAATATCCTCGGCATTTGTGCCGACATTGCCTATATGCGGGAAAGTGAAGGTGATGACCTGGCCGGAATATGACGGGTCGGTCATAATTTCCTGATAACCGGTGATGGAAGTGTTGAAGCAGATTTCGCCGAATATCTTGCCTTTGGCGCCGATACCACGGCCAAAAAACACCTCGCCTGATGAAAAAGCGAGAATCGCACCGGTAAAGGTTGGGGGATGTTTTTTAATGCTTTGTTTTGCTTCAGACATTAAAGCAGTTTTCTAGGCTTCTTGAGGCTTTCTGTCAACAGCCGAATTTGACTACGCGCCAGATATATCACGATTAAACCAGGAATTGCAGTAGCGGCGGAAATGGCGAAGAACCAAAACCAGCCGGTTGAAGCGGCGATATAGCCGGAAGGCGTGCGCAGGAATGTACGCCCAAGAGCGGAAACCGAGGAGAGCAGGGCGAATTGGGTGGCGGTGAATTGCTTGTTGCAGAGATTGCTGATGAAGACGACAACGCAGATATCACCGATGCCGCTGCCGAAATTCTCAAAGCCGATTGTGGCGATGAGGAAATATATATCATTGCCTTTGAGAGCTTGTAGAGAAAAGAACAACACAGTCAAGCCCTGGGCGAGACAGCCGATAATCAGGGCGCGAAACAGGCCGAGGCGGGTGACGATAATGCCTCCGGCAAAGGAGCCAAGCAGCGTTGCCGCAAGGCCAAATACTTTGCTGACGCTGGCGATTTGGGTTTTGGTGAAGCCTATTTCGAGATAAAAATTATTCGCCAGTGAGCCAAGCATGGCATCGGGGAGTTTGTAAAGGACGATGATGAATAAGAACACCAGCCAGCCATTGCGCTGGCTGAAATCCTTGAAGGGCTCAATAACACTGCGCCGGAAATGCCCACCAACCGGCTGTGGCTTTGTCTCGATTTCCGGGCGCGAGCCGATTAATACCGCAATCATCCCCACCAGCGCCACAATCGACATCAGGTAATAAACTACATGCCAACTAAGGTCTGTATCGGCAAGATATAATGCGCCAGCGCCGGAAATCAGCATGCCGATGCGATAACCAAACACCGCCGCCGCCGAACCCATGCCATATTCTTCCTGCTTCAGCAACTCCACACGATAAGCATCGATATTAATATCCTGGCTGGCGGCGATGAAGGAAACGATGAAGGCAAACAGCGCGGTATATGAGGCGTTCACCTCCGGCAATGTATGGCCCAGGCCGATTATCGAAGCTATCAACAAAGCTTGAACCGTAATTATCCACGCCCGTCTTTTGCCGAAAAATTTTGTCAGCACCGGAACCTTCACCGCATCAAAAAGCGGCGACCACAGGAATTTCAGCGCATAAGGAAAGGTGAGGGCGCCAAATAACCCGATGGTTTCCTTCTTGATGCCAACTTCAGTTAACCACGCTGTCAATGTGCCAAAACACAACGCCAGCGGGAAACCGCTCGAAATACCGAGCAGGAATATCACCAATATGTTTTTGCGGAAATAACTGCTTATTGGCGCTTTTGCCATCATGCCGCCAACAAATTTTTCAGCGGCGTCGCCGGGCGGGCGCCGAGTTGTTGGATAATCATGGCGGCGGCTTTATTGCCTAGTTCTGCACACTCCTCAAGGTTCTTGCCGCTGGTGTAGCCATAAAGGAAACCGCTGGCATATAAATCTCCGGCACCGGTCGTATCAACTAGCTTATCAACTTTCGCGGCCGGAATATTTTTCACCTTATTATCATAAATCACAATCGCGCCTTTCGCGCCGGTTGTGATGGAAACAATGTCGCAAAGCTCAGAAATTTTCTCAATTGCCTCACCCAAATCCGTAGTTTCAAATAATGATTTCGCTTCTTCCTCATTACAAAAAAGAACGTCGATACTTTTCAGCAATTCAAGGAATTCCGCGCGGTGGCGGCCTACGCAGAATGGGTCGGAGAGGGAGAAGGAAACTTTGGTATCATATTTTTTCGCCAGAGTAATGGCCTTACGAATCGCCGCGATCGCGCCATCCGTGTCCCATAAATAGCCTTCGATATAGATAACTTTCGCACCCTTGATTAATTCTTCGTCAATATCGCTTTCGTTAAATTCCGTACAGGCGCCCAAATATGTCATCATTGTGCGATCGGCATCCGGTGTCACAAAAATAAACGAGCGGGCAGTGGCTTTGCCGCTGGCGGCGGCGCGGGGGGTATATTTAACGCCGACCGCGTTGAGGTCGTGGTTGAAAATCTTGCCCAACTCGTCGTTTTTGATACGCCCGATAAAAGCGGCGCTACCACCCATAGAGGCGACGCCGGCGCCGGTATTGGCCGCGGAACCCCCTGAAACTTCTACGGATTGGCCGGTGGCCGCATAAATTCGTTCGGCGTTTTCCTCATCGATTAAGGTCATGATTCCTTTGGTGATATTGTTATCAGCCAAAAACTTCGGTTCGACGAAGGATAAAATATCAACAATGGCGCTGCCAATGGCTAATATATCGTATGGTTTGGAATTTGTGTTCATGGGGGCTTTTGTAGCATTTTGGTTGCGGTATGCGCAAGTTCGATTATGCTGGGAAGCCATATGACAATAAAAATCGCCCCATCAATCTTATCCGCAGATTTCGCCCGTCTTGGCGAGGAAATCCGCGCAATTGATGCTGCAGGGGCGGATTATATCCATGTGGACGTTATGGACGGGCATTTTGTCCCCAACCTGACGATTGGGCCGAGCGTGGTTAAGGCATTGCGGGCGCATAGCAAAAAAGTTTTCGATGTGCATCTGATGATTTCCGAGCCGGAGAAATATATCGAAGATTTCGCCAAGGCTGGTTCCGATATAATTACTGTGCATGTGGAAGTCGAGGCGGATTTGAGAGCGCTGATTGCGCAGATTAGAGCGGCTGGCAAAAAAGTTGGCGCGTCAATAAAGCCAAAAACTCCGGCTTCAGTTTTGAAGGATGTGATTGGCGATTTGGATTTGGTGCTGGTGATGACTGTTGAGCCTGGCTTCGGCGGGCAAAGTTTTATGGCGGATATGATCCCAAAAATCGCGGAAGTTGCGGCGATGATAAAAAAGACCGGCAAGAAAATTGATTTGGAAGTTGATGGCGGCATTAGTGCCGAAACTGCCAAACTTGTTACCGATGCCGGTGCGATTGTGCTTGTAGCTGGCTCTGCCATATTCAAAACCAGTGATTATGCAGCGAACATCAAAGCCTTAAGAAATTAATCTATCATTGCGGGCTGGACCCGGCGTTGTTGCATGGTTCGGTAAGTTATTGATATTTGATTACCAATAACAGACGCCGTCATCCTCGCCCGCTTGGGCTGGGATCCAGGGTCAAACACTCCGCCGGTGGCTGTAGCCCTGGATCCCCGAACCTTCGGTTCGAGGATGACAGTGTTTATTTCTGTTATGAAATCTTAGCCAGGCAACAACGCCGCTTGACCCGCAATCTGCCTCTGGCGTCTGAGTTGAGATTGCGGCTCGCTGGCCGCAATGACGTTTACTGAGCCACTTTTTCGCTTTCCTTTTTCACCGCCTTAGCGGTTTAAGATAAGATGCGGACATTCTCACATCGTCATTGCGAGCGAAGGGCGGCAATCCAGGGTCGCAGTCTGTGACTCTGGATTGCCGCGCCTAAAGGCTCACAATGACGGGGCTAGTTAGATGCACATATCTTACTATAAATCTTTACTGACGCGCCGGATCTTTGATTTCATCTGGAGGAGTGGAATCTATTTTCTTATCGGCCTCAGGGTTTTTTACATCTTTGCTGGCTTTGACTTGCGCTTTAATATCTTTTTGGTTGGCAGCATGACTAGCCGGTTTGGCTTTTTCATTTTTTATTGCTGGAGGCGCGGCTTCCGTAACCGCTGGAGCTTCGGCAGCTTTTGGCGCCGGAAGTGCAGGTGCGTTTGAGGAAATTGATTTCAAATACATAATAACATCGGCGCGTTCCTGGTCGTTCTTTAAACCGGAGAAGCCCATTTTATTGCCTTTAATATAAGCTGCCGGACTGTGTAACCATCCATTCAATTCATCATAACCCCAATTGCCGCCGTGGTTTTTAACTGCGTCGGAATAAGCAAAGCCATCTTTATGTGCAATTTTCCCGCCAACAATTCCATACAAATTCGGCCCAACCTTATCAGGGCCGCCGCTAGTGAAATCATGGCATGAAGAACATTTCTTCTGCACAATTCCTTCGCCTTTGCCAGCATCCGCTGCAGCGAGCAATGTGCCGATATCGGCCATAACCTCAGGTTTTCCGGCATCGCCACCTGTATTTTCCACAACTTCAACATGGAAGCCGCGTTTTTCAGGTGTTTTGGGTTGGTAAACTCCGTCGGCAAAAATTCCCGCCGCCATGGCGATTACTCCGGCTAATAAAACACCGCCGGCAATCTTGTTGAATTCGAGGTCGTGTTTTTTCGACATAAGGCTGGTATACTTAATTTGGGATGATTGTCAAACGACAAACTCCAAATTCAATTACGCTGCCTTATTATCATAAAAACTGTTGATTTCCGCTGAATAATTATCACGCGCATGGACATAAGCCAGCTGTAATATTTCCAGGGATTTCATCACCATATCACGCTCGCGCGGGCTCAAGTTTTCTGAAGCCAGCACATCTTGCGCTTGGCGGGCGATTTTTGGCACAAAAGTCAGCGCGCGCAAAACCGCAACTTCGCTGCGCGAGTTCAATGGCTGTGGAGTTGAATTGAGTTTGTTTTTCTTGGTAACGATATCAAATTTCAGGCGCAAATCGCTGTGTTCGGCATAAAGCACGATCTGGGTGACAACTTGCGAAAGCAAATCCGCGAATAATTTGTCGCCAGTCTCATCCGAATGGGCGATAAAGATATCCGATAAATCAAGCAGGATGTCAGAAACCATATCACCGCGCACATCGCCGGTAGAGAAGACTTCCGGATATGCGATTTTGGCAAGTTCAACAGTTTTGCTGATATCTTCTGGAATGAATTTCTCAAACAATTTCTGTTTGCGGCGGTCAAAGCCTTCGATTTTAACATTGGCGATATCTTTGCATACAGAAATAATGCGCTCCGCATCTTTCAGAACTGACAAATGTTTTTTATCGGTGATTTCAGTGCCGGTTTCAAATGAATCGGCAATTGGTGCCATAGCGAGCAAATCGCCGATGATTTCTTTGCCTTCAGCAACTGGCTTCACGCGGCTGGCATGTTCCAGCATGATGATTTCCATATTCGCCGGATCGTTGGCGAGTTCAGAGATAATCTCGGCTGCTTCCTGCAGGTTCATGCCGGCATAAGATGTAGCAAAATATTTTTGCGGCAAGTTGAATTCTTTTCTAGCTTTGTTCAAGGGGACCACCTTTTGTGATTGTGCTGGTTGTGACTGGGTTTCTTCTTCGTATTGCTCTTGTTCAGGCTGGTTATATGCTTCTTCTGCAACTGGCTGCTGTTCCTGCTGCCAGTTAGTAGGGCTAACAGGTTCAGGCTGTGGAGCTGGCGCAAATTGCTCAGCAGCTTCATCAATTCGTCTGAAATCAGTGGTGGCGGCAGCGCGGTTTTCCCATTGCAATGGGCGCTTCAATTCTTCCTGTGGCCAATCACCCGCCGCCGAAGGGCGATCACTACGCACCGGCTCCGGTTGTGAATATTCTTCCTCATCCTTAGCTTCATCAACTGTTACTGGCGCTGCCGCAGCAACTGTAGCAGCGGCGATGTTGTTTTCATTATCCGCTGTTTGCTTGGCAGGTTTTTTGGTTTCTGCCGCCGTTGCCGGAACAGCTTCTTGTTTTGCCTCCGCAGCTTTTTTCGCCGCAGTTTCTACGCCGCGTTTAGTTTTCGGCTGAAGAGTTTCTTCAGTACTTTTTTCGCGTGATACGGATACGCCGGCCAATTTGCTCGCCTGGGTCAATCTGTCATCGAGTTTGGAAAGTGCAGTTTTATCGCTGGAAACCAAGCCTTTTGGGTTCAGGGCGAGGATATCATTAGCAACTTCGATAATTTGGCTGATTTGTTCAGAAGCGAAAAGCCGGGTGGCTTCGCTTTCGGTGATTTTTTGGCCTTTGCCAATTTTTTGGGTAGCTTCACCGATTTTGCGTAATGGCTCGATGATATCGACAATTTTCAAAAGTGGTTTGGTGGTCTGGCCATTTTTCTTCAATTCGAGGTCAAAATATTTTTCCGCCCGCGCCAGGTAAGATAAAGTTTTTATCGATTCGTTGATGTCTTTAGTAATTGTTGCTGATGAGCTGCTTTTCGATTTACCAAACATAATTTATTCCCAAAATTAAATATTTCACCTAACCTGCTGCTTTTAAAGATATTCCCGCATCATCTTTTGCCGCTGCGGGTTTCTTTTCAGCCGATTTTTCATTCAGTCGTTCAGTTACACTAGCAATCCTTAAATTGTATAGCAAGTCCCTAATTTCAGCTCGTGCCGCAATATGCGACATCGTCACTTCGATTCCGGTATTGCCGTCCAGAATATCGAGCAATGTCAGGCCTTTTAAAAACAGCTCGCGATAAATTACACGCTCAGAAAAACCGGTGGCAATTCGGAAGCCAACACGTTTGGAGAGTTTTTCCAAAGCTTCCAAAACTTTTCTTTTATTCTTAGCATCCAGATGCGACAGGCGGTTGCGCATAACAATCCAGTCAATGCTCTTATTCGCGCCAGAACGCTGCGCGCGCACCATACGCTGGTTCCATACCATCTCAGCATAAACGCTTGGACGCACGATTTCACCGGTTTCGCCATTAACTTTCGCCAGAACATCAAAATCAACGAAACTGTCATTGATAGGCGTGATGACCGTATCAGCATGTGAATGGGCGAGGCGGGAAAGGAAAGAATCGCTGCCCGGCGTATCGACAATCACAAAATCTTTTTTAGCGGCGAGGAATGCTAAGCGTTCCATATAACGGTCATGTTCATCCTGCTCGGCTTCGGCAATCAATTTTTTGCCGGTGGCTTTATATATTACATAATGTTCGGTAGTCGGAAGCTTTAATGTATATTTCTCAGTCGTCTGTAAACGATTCTCGAAATAACGGGTGAGGGTCTGCTGACGCGCGTCGATATCGATACTGCCGACACTGAAACCCAGTTTCACTAGGCCGGTGATGATATGCATCGTCGTTGTGGTTTTCCCGCTTCCACCTTTCTCATTGCCCACGATGATTACGTGCGCTTTTTTGTCTATATCCTTATTTGGCACAACCTGTAACATTTAATATATTTAAATGAAGCGGGTGTAATAACTCAAGAAAATTATTTTCACAATAGAAATATTTTTTGCTTGCATCCTATTTTTTAAGCCATGCGAAGGCCAGGCTTGTTATTACAATTGCTCAAGCCGCCGCTTATGCTTTCCTCGCCCGCTCCTTTAACCTCTCCCATTTTTCAGGGGGCGACGGTAATGACTTCCGCTTTTTTAAACAATAATTCTTGTGCGGTTCTGAGTTCGTTTTCCTTCATTGTCCTTTGCACTTTGGGGGTGAATACGGTTTCTGCCGCCTCAACGAAAACACGGCTGAGGATAAATTCCTTCATCGACATTCCGCTATATGAGGCGAGTGTCTTAAGCTGGCGGTGCTGATCGGTGGTAACTCGTAAAATGATCTGTGCCATGAATAATCTCCTTTATTTTTTTTACTTTAATAAAACTATATTGATAGCAATATATCTTTCTATCAATATAGTCAACCGCAAGTTGTATTAGAAATTGGGTAATGAATTATGACGGGTTTCCATATTGCCGCTGCAAAATTACTCGCCTATTGCGTATAAGCCCCATTTCTGGCAAACCTCTAGCCATGAATATTAAAGGAAAAAAGGTTTTAATCACCGGAGCAGACGGGTTTATCGGCTCGCATCTGGTGGAAGCTTTGGTCAGGCATGGCTGCGACGTCCGCGCTTTTGTCTTTTATAACTCTTTTAATTCTTGGGGCTGGCTCGACCATTCTCCATTAAAGGCAAATATCCAGATTTTCGCCGGAGATATCAGGGATCCATTTGGCGTTAAAAAAGCCATGGAAGGTATTGATGTAGTTTTCCATCTCGCCGCCCTTATCGCCATTCCATATTCATATCATTCCCCATCATCATATATAGATACAAACGTCACCGGCACTTTGAACGTGGTTCAGGCTGCGCGAGAGCTGGGAGTTAAAAAAGTAATCAGCACTTCCACCAGCGAAGTATACGGCACCGCCCAATTCGTGCCGATTACGGAAGCGCATCCATGCGTCGGCCAATCGCCATATTCCGCCAGCAAAATCGGCGCTGACCAGATCGCTTATTCATATTATGCCGCATTCAACACGCCGGTAACAATCCTGCGTCCCTTCAATACATATGGCCCCCGCCAATCAGCACGTGCCGTTATCCCAACAATTATCACCCAATTACTCGCCGGGGATACCAAAGTTAAACTTGGCGCATTACACCCAACCCGCGATTTCAGCTTTGTGGAAGATACCGCACAGGGTTTCATCAATGCCGCCGAGAGCGATGCTGCCATCGGCGAGATCATTAATCTCGGCGCCGGTTTTGAAATCAGCATCCAGGACACCGCAAAATTAATCGCCGAGATCATCGGCAGCAAAATCGAAATTATTACTGACCAAGAGCGCCAGCGCCCGGAAAATAGTGAGGTTGAGCGTTTATTGTCATCAAATACATTGGCCAAAGAATTAATTGGTTGGCAGCCGCAATATACAGGCGTTGCCGGTTTCAAGAAAGGTTTGGAAAAAACTATCGAATGGTTCCGAGAGCCGAAAAATTTATCTGCGTATAAAAGTAATATTTATAACCTATAACTGTCACCCCGTCGCATGACGGGGTCTAGCGCTTACAAGGACGGCTGGACCCCGTCATGCGACGGGGTGACAAATAAAAGAAAGAAATGAATGTAGCCACCGACATAATCACCCGAATCAAATCCGCATTGCCGCCGCGTGAGGCATATACATTACATGAGCCATATTTTAACGGCCATGAACTGGAATATGTCAGTGATTGCGTAAAATCCGGCTGGGTTTCATCCGTGGGCAAATATGTCGATAAATTTGAGGAAGGTTTAGCCACCTATACCCAAACCAAACGCGCCGTGGCTGTGGTTAATGGTACAGCGGCGCTGCATACTTGTTTCATCCTTGCTAGGGTTCAGCCTGGAGATGAAATTTTATGTCCGGCCATAACTTTTGTCGCCACCGCCAATGCCATAAAATATTGCGGCGCCATCCCGCATTTTGTTGATTGTGAAAGCGAGACGTTGGGAGTTGACCCGGCAAAACTGCATGAATACCTGCATAAAAAGAAAAGCAAACGAATCAAAGCGCTGGTAGTCACCCATATTTTCGGCCATCCCGCAAAGCTGCAGGAGTTGAAGAAAGTCTGTGATGATTTTGGCATTATATTAATTGAAGATATCGCCGAAGCTTTGGGCAGTTTCTACCACAACCAGCACGTCGGCAATTATGGGCATTTAGCGGCGCTCAGTTTTAACGGTAATAAAATCCTCACTACTGGCGGCGGCGGCGCGGTGCTGACTAATGATGAGAAGTTGGGCAAAAAGGCCAAGCATATTACCACTACTGCCAAACTTCCCCATGCTTATGAATATTTCCACGATGAGCTTGGTTATAATTACCGTATGCCTAATATCAACGCAGCGCTGGGCTGCGCCCAGTTAGAGAAAATGGACGAATTCCTCAGCAAAAAACGCAAACTATTCGCCAAATACCAAGCCGCTTTCGAAAATTGCGAAGCAGCGGCGATTTTTTCTGAACCGCAGAACTGCCAGAGCAATTATTGGCTGCAAACCTTGGTATTGGCTCCAAATTTCAAAAAATACCGGGATGAGATTCTGCAAAACACCAATGCCGAAAAAATAATGACCCGTCCCATCTGGCAACCAATGCACCACTTGCCTTATTTAAAAACCTGTCCCAAAATGGATTTATCCTGCGCCGAGGAGATGTTCTCGCGCATTATCAACATACCTAGTTCTGTAAATTTAATATGAAACTATGCTTTATAACCTCTAGCCGCGCCGATTTCGGGCTTATCAAGCCGGTAATCGATATAGCGAAAAAACGTCCCGGCATTGAATTGCAGATAATCGCCACCGGCACGCATTTATCCAAAAATCACGGCCATACAATTGACGAAATCACCAAATCCGGGCTCAAAGTCACTGCCGAAGTCAAAATGCTGGAAGATGACGACACGGCTGAAAGCATCGTCGAATCAATGGGCAATGAGCTAATTGGCCTTTCCTCCACCTTAACCAGATTAAAACCAGACTTAATAGTTATGGCTGGTGACCGCTATGAAATGCTGGCCGCTGCAACTGCCTGCTTGATCCTCCAAATCCCAATCGCGCATATCTACGGCGGCGACCTTACCGAAGGTGCCTTTGACGACGCCATCCGCCACGCCATTACCAAAATGTCGCATCTGCATTTCGCCGCCAGCGAAGATTCCCGCCGCCGCGTTATCCAAATGGGCGAGGTGCCAGAAACGGTATTCAATAGCGGTTCGCCATCTTTAGATAAAATCATAACTATGGTTTTATTAAGTAAGGAAGAGTTGGTAAAAGACTTAAAAATCAAATTCCGCGAATATAATTTATTGGCAACATTCCACCCGGAAACGCGCTCCAGACAATCAGTGGAAGATCAAGCCAAAGAATTCACCTCAGCCCTTGCCTGGCTCGATGACCGGCATTCAATCATCATCACCATGCCAAACGCCGATCCTGGCAATGATATAGTCAAACAGGCCATCCAAAAAACCGCCAAGAACAAAGACAACATCTATCTTTTCCAATCCTTAGGCTATGAGCGCTATTTCAGCCTTATGTCGCACGTACAAATTGTCATCGGCAATTCCTCCAGCGGAATTTATGAAGCTCCGAGCTTCAAAGTTCCAACAGTGAATATCGGCAATCGCCAAAAAGGCAGAATCATGGCTGAATCCGTTATCACCTGTGCCTGCCTGGCCGGTGAGATCAATAAAGCCATAGAATATGCCAAAACCCTTGATTGCAGCAGTGTCAAAAATCCTTATGGCGATGGTGATTCTGCAGTAAAAATTATTGATGCAATCCTTGCCGCAAAAATTAGCCCCATAAAGAAATTCCATGACATACATAATAGCTGAGATCGGCGTTAATCATGATGGTGCTCTGAACAAAGCCAAAAAGCTTGTCGATGCCGCGGCGAAATGCGGAGCCGATGCCGCCAAATTCCAGATTTTCATAAGTGAAGACATAGTCTCTCCCCAAGCCGCTAAAGCTGATTACCAAACAAAAAACAAGGCCAGCGGCAAAACCCAATATGAAATGCTAAAAAAACTGGAGTTGTCATTTGCACAATTCAGGGTTTTGAAAAAACATTGCGAAAGCAAGAAAATCGATTTCCTCGCCAGTGTATTCGGTTTAAAGGAACTAGCGTTTTACGCTGATGAATTAGGCTGCGAAGTAGTCAAATTCGGCTCCGGTGAACTGACAAATGCCCCGCTTTTGCTATCAGCCGCGCAAAAAGGCCTCAGAGTAATCCTCTCAACAGGCATGGCAACATTGGACGATATCGAATTCGCCTTAGGCGTTTTGGCTCATGGCTATGCAGCTCCCAAAAAAGCTCCAATCTCAAACTCATCATTCATTGAAGCGTACAAAAGCAAAAAAGGCCAAGAAGCTTTAATTGGAAATGTCGCCATCATGCAATGCACGACAGATTACCCGTGCAAAGACGAAGATGTCAACTTACGCGCCATGCAAATAATCTCCGATTCGTTCGGACTGGCGATAGGTTTCTCCGACCATTCCACCGGCTTCGGATCCGCGTGCGTGGCCACGGCAATGGGTGCGGAATTAATTGAAAAACACATCACTCTCAACCGCAGCGACAAAGGCCCGGATCACAAAGCATCGCTCGATATCCCGCAATTCACGCAATATGTGAACGAAATCCGCAGCGTTGAAAAAGCCTTGGGTAGTGGCGAGAAAACCGTTTCCGCCGCCTCGCGAAAAATTGCCGATATCGCCTGCAAAAAAATTGTCGCCGCCGCCAAAATTAAAAAGGGCGAGTTATATACTACAAAAAACCTAACCACCCGCCGCGCTTCCGGTAATGGATTGAAGGATAAAGAATACTTCAACTTAATTGGCAAAAAATCGGTTTCGGCATATAATAGCGGAGATGTCATTGCCAGATAAAATAGTCCTAATCGGCGCAGGAGGCCACGCCAGCACAATTATAGATGCGGCATGCGGTAAGGCTTATGCCTTTATTGATGATTTGGTAAACGAGTTTTATGGCCTTAAAAGAATCAGTGATCCTGAGAAAGGTACAATATCCATCATCAGCTTTGGGGCAGTCACACCAGAAGTTTTAAAACGCCGCCAGAAAGTTTTTGAGGAATATGTAAAAGACGGCGTGAAATTTGCCACCGTAATCCACCCCAAAGCCATTGTTTCCGAAATGGCCAAAATAGGGGCGGGAAGCTTTGTCGCGGCTGGCGCAATCATCAATGCCTCCGCAAAGATTGGCCGCAATGTAATCATAAATACCGGTGCGATAATCGAGCATGATGTGCAAATCGGCGATGGCGCACATATTGCCCCTGGTGCAATTATTTTAGGTGGTGCAAAAATTGGCAAAGGCGCAATGATCGGCGCTGGAGCAGTAGTTCTACCCGGCAAAGAAATTGCCGAGGGAGCAATGTTTAAATCGCTGACGCGTTAAACCGCGAAACAATATTATCAGCCAATGAACTAACCAAAGTTTCATAAGGTGTCACAGCAATTTGCAAATTATGATGCCCGCCCATTGAACCTAAAATCATATAATCCTGCATGAAAGCAAAAAACTTCAACCTGTCCGTCACCACTTCACTTTCAGTTTTCGCCAAAATTTCCGCAATCGCCGCTTTGCAGGATTCAACATCATCAACCCGATAAGCCGCCCGGCAAGCCGAATACCACGCATTGGCGAATATCAAGCAAGCCCGCCCAACGTTGATCCTCTCCCAGCCCACACTGCCTTTTAAGGAAGCCACCAGTGAGGCATTTTGAATCAGTTCCGCCGTTTTTACATCCTGCCGCAATAAACGCACATTTGGCAGGCGTGTGAAATCGGCATAATCACTAGCATCACGATAATGACGCCCATTAACCAGGTTCAATTTGCGCCCATATTGCGCCGGATTCTCCTTTACATAAACCAGCCAATCCTCAGGCACTGATTTACTCAAAATCTCGATTGCCAAAAGGTGATCCTCAAATACTTCCGCTTCCGGCTGAGTAGTGCGCTCTGGGTTCAAATGCATCGCAAAATAAGCAAATTTCCTGGTGAAATCAGGATAAACCGCCATTTTATCATAAGCTTTTTTCAGCTTTTTCAACCGGATCCCGCTTATAATCCGCAAGATCCTGCGCCGATTATCCGAGAACTCCCCATTCATCGCAAACGCCGCTTTGAACTTTGGTGCAAACATATCCAAGCTCAAAAATTTACTAGCGCGTTTTGCAAATTTCTTCATTGGGTTTGGTTTATTTGCTTTAGCTAACTGCACATTAACGCCCTTCAACTTCAACATTTGATCATTCCATTGCTTGGCCATGGTGATCTCATTACTCTCCGCAAACGCTGCCGCTGCCATGCTAGGCTTGATCGCCAACTTGATTTCAGCATCTGGTTTACCCGCCATAAAATCAGCCGGAACTTTGAGCGATTGCCGGTAATCATCCAGCAACAAAACATGGTCATTAACCATCGCATCCGTCGTCATCAATGTCTTAATGCCAAGATATTGCGCGGCATGGAAAGCAAGAAAATCAGGGAAGTTATGCGGCGAACAAATCGAAAAAACTCCATCGATCTTGTTTTTACCATAAAAATCCAGCCAATACCGCAAACCGGCCCGGAATAAGCGTTTGCGGTAGCGGAAAGATTTGGGAAAATAAGAATAGCGGTCAGAAAGCGTATAAAAATCCCGCTCGATATTTTCAAAACGCTTTAACATTTCATTATCCAAAGCAGGGGCATTTGCAGAAATTATTTTTTGCAGTTTATCCAACCTATAAAAATCCCTGCCATTAATAAGTTTGGTTTTATACTTCGCATAAAATGACCGGTTAACACTTTCGCTTTCCGGTTTGTGGCTAGTGGCAAATTCAGTCACAATATCTTTGTCATGCAATGCCTGCAGCAAATCCTGATGGTATTTATAATTTGGCGAAAGCGCTAATATTTTCATAATTTCAAAAACTCCCGGCAAATATTCAACCCCGATTCCGCGCTTTTTTCCGGGTGGAATTGGCAGCCAAAAACATTATCCTTTTCTATCGCCGCCGTAATCTTATTACCGCCATAAAGCGCGATTGCCGCCAGGTCGGAAGCATTGTCGCACACGCCATGATATGAATGGACGAAATAAAATGAATCATTTTCGCTGACCCCCGCTAATATCTTCGGCGCACCATTTTTATGCAATTTTGTCCAGCCAATATGCGGAATCTTCAATGTATCGGGAATTTTCACAACCTTACCGGATATAATCCCAAGCCCGGCGCGGTCGCCATTTTCTTCGCTCGAATCAAACAACATCTGCATCCCCAGACAAATGCTCATCAATGGTTTGCCGCTGTTCGCGTGTTGCCGGATATTCTCCACAAACCCCCGTTTCTCCAGCTCTCCCATACCTTTGGCAAACGCACCAACGCCGGGGAGGAGAAGGTGGCCGGAGTCTTTGATTTGCTGAGGCTCGGTGATGATGGAAACCTCGCCGCCGATATGCTCAAAAGCGCGGGCGACGCTGAACAAATTGCCAAGTCCATAATCAATGATGCTGATTTTTGTCATGCGGCGCGATACTCGAATTTTGTGTTATCAAGTACTGCACGCAATTGCTCTAGTTTAAGCGTGTTATAATGCAAAACATTCGCCACCGCCACGGCATCCACATTTGTATCCGCCACCAGTTTCAATAAATCCTCAACACTTCCCATCCCGCCGCTGGCGATTACCGGAATTTGCACCGCGTCGCAAACCGCCTTAACCATATCGATATCAAAACCTTTTTTGGTTCCCTCACGGTCAACCGATGTCACCAGAATTTCCCCCGCACCAAGCGCGGCCGCTTTCTTTGCCCATTCAATTGCATCAATCCCAGTTTTTTCACGGCCATTATCCGTATAAGCCTCCCACTTTCCCGGCCCAACCTGCTTGGCTTCGATCGAAACTACCACACACTGATTGCCAAAATCCCCGGCAATTTCCGCAATCAGTTCCGGCCGAGCAATCGCTGCCGTGTTCAATGCAATTTTATCCGCCCCAGCCCGCAAAGCCTCACGCGCATTTTCGCTGGAACGAATACCGCCGCCGACGGTTAAGGGGATAAAAATCTCCCCCGCGGTTTTGCGCACAATTTCCAAGATATTATTGCGCCCATAAAGACTGGCAACTGAATCCATATACAAAAGTTCGTCAGCACCGCTTTCGTAATATTTCCTCGCAAACCCTTGTGGCTCGCCCATCACGCGCAGGCCTTCGAGGCGTATGCCCTTAATAAGGTTGGGGCCTTTGATATCCAATCGGGGGATGATTCTTATGCGGCGCATCAGGCTGCTTTTTGGGCGTGTTCTTCGTGCCAGACAGCGTGGCGCAATTGCCATTTGCCGTCCTGGTATTTCCATAAATGCGGCGGGCGGAAAGTATCGACTAATTTATCATAATATGCCCGGTCCAAAATCGGCTGCTCAAAACATTTGCTGGCCACAGGGAATTTATCGGCCGGAATCGAAAGATAGCGAAAAATCTCCTCCGCAAACCGATCCGGGAATTCATGGTCGAAGCGTTTGACCAGCGCCACGCCTTCCTCGCGGGTGATATCTTTTGAGCGAATCTCCTGCGCCGCGTCATAAGTTGCGCGGCCAATACCGAATTTTGCGCCGGTAGTGTGATAATGGAAGTCATCAATCTTATCATCGATGCTGTTATATTTGCTATAAGTCCCCGGCGTCCGCTCTGGCGAAGCCTCAAAACCACCATGTTCCACCGCATAATAATAACAGCTCTGCGGATGCCATTTGAGATAATAACCAAGGTAATGCACTTCAATCTCATTCTTCTTCAAATCCGCCGGATTACTAGGCATATAAGGCAATAAATCCTGGTGCGGCAAACCGAATTTGTTTTTGAGGTCAGTGACGGAAACGCCGCCGAGGAAAATATTTTCCTCCCCCGATTTGGTGAAATATTCCCAATCGCGCTGCGACTTGTCGGTATCGCCGATCGGGTTGCCATATTCCGCCTCGTTTTCGCCATAAAACACTAATGGAATTTTATGCAGCACCGCCATTTTTGGCGCCAGGAATTTTTGCCCGAACATAAATGCCTGGAACGGGTGCAGCAAATTATCCACCGCCAGCCGTGTCAACAACCGATGCACCATCCCGTTTGGCGTCATCAGATAATTATCAAACCCGGCATGGATCCAAGATTGCTGGTTGCGCCAGCCCCAATCAGTATAAAGATGCGGCGCCCAGGTGACAGTGAGGGGGTGCATACCATATTTATAACGCAGCATATGCGCCGCATAAAAACTATCCTTGCCGCCGGAGCCGGGAACCAGGCAATCATAACTCCCGTCAGTGCTGCGATGCTTATCACAAAGCGCCTTCAATTCCGCCTCGCGCTTTTCCCAATCAATCTGGCCATTATGCTTGCGCTGGGCAAACAGGCAGGCATCGCAAATTCCATCCTCATTGAAGGCGATGGTTTTCTTGACAGATTCCTTGGTATGCTTGGTTTCCACCGCCGAATTAGGCCGTTGGTTGGAGATGACGCAGAGCTTGCAATATTTCACTTCCTGCGGCAGCCCGTATTTGGTCTCCGGATTTTTGGCGTCAGGCGCGTATTTCTTTAAATCTATATTTGCTGGGTAAGGAATTTTCATGGTTGATCGAATAATGATTTTTTGTAAGTGGTAATATATATGCGCTTAAAGCCCTGGGTAAAGCATAATTTATGCCGCTTTCAACCCATAATGCTTAAGCTTACCACTGGCGGTGGCAAATTCGTGGATATAATCAGCCACGGAATCAACATGGAGCTTGTATGGCAGCGTCATGGTTTCAACCGAAGCTTCTTCGCCCTGGTTACCGATTATGAAAATATCCTGCATATAAGCCAGGTATTTCAGCAGATCCAGATTAACCGTCTCCGCGCTTGTATCCGTGATTTTCTCAATCGCATTTTTACATTCATTAACATTATTAACCTTATAAACGCTGCGGCATGCCTCATACCACGCATGCGCAAAAACTATCATCCCTTTACCCTTCTTCAAAGTTTCCCAGCCAACGCTGCCGGATAAAGTGGCGACCACTTGCGCATTATCGACCAATTCAGCCGACGGATAATCATCCTTGATCAGCCTGACATTTTCATACCGCACCAAATCCTGATAATCCATGATATCGCGCTTATTGCGGCTACGCAGGAAATTCATTTTCATGTGGAACTGGCTTGGATGTTCCTTGACATAAACCAGCCAGTTTTCTGGCACTGATTTGGCCAAAATCTCCACCGCCATCAGCTGGTCCTCAAAAATCTCCGCCTCCGGCGTTGCTGTGCGTTCCGGCTGCATGTGCATTGAATAATAAATATATTTGCGGCTTAAATCCGGCCTAGCGCATAATTCAAGATATTTCTCCCGCAATTTCCGCATCCGGCGGAATTCGTATTTCTTGATTAATTTACGAATTTTCTGCGGAACTTTTTTATCCATAAACAATAAATTGCTCCTCAGCTTGAAATCCGAAAGCCCGAGGGACTCAATTCCCTTCAATTCTTCCTTATCCTTCAAAGCCGCCACATTTTCCCTGATATCAAGCTCGGAATCCTTGATCCGGTATTTCACGCCGCCCTTAATCGATTCTTTGTTAAGGAATTTGGAAAATTCAATAAACCGGCTTGCTGAAAATGCCCGTTCCAGCAGTTGCGGCGCGATTGCCGAGACAATTTCCTTCTCATCCATACCACTCATGAAATTTTCCCCCACTTTTTCGCCAATCCGGTAATCCGTCACCGGCAGGACATAATCATTAATCATGGTGTGGCCAAAATGCAGGGTAGGGATGTTCAAAAATTTGGCGGCGTGATAACACACAAAACTCGGCATATCATGGGGCGTACAACTGGCGAAAACCAGTTTTATATCCTCGCGCTCCAGATAAGCCAGCCAGAAGCGCAGCGACTCGCGGAACAGCCGCTTGCGATAGCGGAAAGAGCGGGGAAAATAATTATATCTATCAGTGGTAATATAATAATCCCGCTCGACCCCTTCAAAATATTCCAGCGTTTTCTTGTCCAGAACCTGGCGGCATTGTGCAGTCAGCCCTGCAATTTCCTCCAGCTTGAAAAATCGGCTTGAATCCACGGCTTTGACATCATTGCGCAAAAAATATGTCGCGCAGCTAATATCTGGCGGCAGTTTTGCTAAAACATGGGTTACTTTTGTGCCCTTATCCAATAACTTTGTGAATACATCCTGCCAGTAAGGCTCGTTCACAAACATAGCTAATACGCTCATGGCGTCAGTCTATAACATAAGTTGGCGCATAATAAAGCATTTACTTGCTAAAATACTTGGATAATATTCGTCCCATATGTTTACAAATCCAAGCAAACCGCTGGTTAAAAAAGACGATTCCATCCTCCATGCGTTAAAAACCATCGACAAAATGCAGCTGCAAATTGCCCTGGTGGTTGATGATGAAATGAGGCTTCTCGGCACCGTCACCGATGGCGATATCCGCCGCGCTTTTCTGAACGGCAAAAGCTTTGACGACCCGATCGGCGATGTGATGAACTCTAAACCGGCATTAATCAACGAAAGCGTCACCCGCACCCAGGCGCTCAGCCTGATGCGTAAAAAGCAGATCCACCAGCTGCCGGTTGTTGATAATAACGGTATCTTAATTGGCCTGCATTTAGACAGCAGTCTCCAGCTCAGCCAGATTGAAAATGAAGTAATATTGATGGCGGGCGGTGTTGGTAAACGGCTTAATGAATTGACGGAAAACTGCCCCAAACCAATGCTGAAAATTGGCGCAAAACCGATTCTGGAAACCATCCTCGATAATTTTATCGAAGCCGGATTTCATAAATTCACCATCTCCCTCGGCTATCTGGGCGAAATGATCAGCGATTACTTCGGTGATGGCCGAAAATGGGGCGTGGATATTAATTATGTCAATGAATCAGAGCCACTCGGCACGGCAGGCGCACTTTCGTTGTTGAAGAAAAAACCGTCTCTACCATTCATAATCATGAATGGCGATTTGCTGACTCGCGTTGATTTCAAAAGCTTATTGCAGTTCCACCGCGAGCAAAAATCCGTCGCCACAATGTGCGTCCGCGGCTTTGAGCACAACATTCCTTATGGCGTAGTTAAAACTTCCGAACACATAATTACATCCCTGGAAGAAAAGCCAATCCAAAGCGTATTGGTGAATGCCGGAATTTATATTCTTGACCCGCAATGCCTGGATTACATACCAAAAAATAAGTTTTACAATATGACTTCATTATTTGAAGAACTAATCACCGGCGGCAAAAAACCCGCCGCTTTCCCGATCCATGAATATTGGATAGATATTGGCCGCCCCGACGAATTCACCCAGGCCGGCAGCGATTATTCCGAAATCTTCGCGGGAAAAAATGGCAACTAGCCAAAAAAATAGATTGTGTTTAATTGCCGCGCGTGGCGGCTCCAAAAGATTGCCCGGCAAAAACACAATGCTCCTGGGCGGCAAACCATTAATCGCGCATAGTGTTGAACAGGCCAGGGCTTCCGGAGTTTGTGATGTAATCGCCGTCAGTAGTGATGATAAAGCGATATTAAAAGCCTCCGCTGCCGATTGGTTAATCGAGCGCCCGCCGGAATTAGCGACTGATGACGCTAGTTCGCTGGATGTGATTCTTCATGCCATAAAATCAACGGGGAAAAAATATGATACGATAATTTATTTACAGGCAACTTCGCCTTTGCGCCTGCCGGAAGATATCATAAAAGCAGTGCAAATTTTTGAGGAGAAGCCAGTCTCCAATCTAGTTTCTGTAGTAAAAACCAAAGATCTCGGCGTCAACTCAAGCAGCCTTGGTAAAGATAAATATGATCTCAACGGCTCAATTTATGTTTGGGATGCTGCCAAATTCATCGCCGAGCCAAAAATCATTTATCCCGACACCGTCCAAATGGAAATGCCGCGCCTGCGCTCCGTAGATATTGATTACGAATCAGACTTCAAGCTGGCGGAAATATTGATAAAAGGCGAAGAATATAAACTAGGTGAATCTGCTGTTGCAAAATGACAATTTTCATTGCGGCCAGAGCCTGCCCCGTGCTCCGTCACGGGGAGCCGCAATCTGCCTCCGACGCCTGAGTGAGATTGCGGGTCAAGCCTGCAATGACAACAATTTAGATTTTAGCTGGTTGGCTTATACGCAAAATTATCAGCGTAAGATTTCTTGATTTGCTTGCGCTTATTCGGCTCTTCGGCAGAAAATTCTATATTGTTATTTTCCGCATATTTCACAGCCTCTTCCTTGCTCGCAAAGCGCAAGTTTACCTGCTGCAAAGTATCCTCGCTACCGGTCCAGCCCATCAGCGGATCCACATATTTCTTATCCGCATACTCATATTCCAGCAACCACTGCTTGGTGTTGCGCTCACCGGATTGCATGGCTGTTTTCGCCGGTTTGTAAATTTTAGCCTTCATAAATTTGACCTTTGGGTAATTATAATAAAGTTTTGCATAAAAACAAGCCAGCATATAATATCCCCGGCATAATGAGATATTCCACCCCGTACATAATCAAGCGGCTTTTTAAAGAATATACGCGCCCAAAGCTAAAATTGATATTAGCGGCGATATTTTTCATGCTGATTTTTGCCGCCAGCAAACCGGCACAGCTTGCCATCATCAAAAAAACTTATGAAAACATCCTGCACCACCAGAGCATTCATTACAGCGATATAATACCTTTGGAGATTTTTGCCCTGGCGGTAATAGCGGCCCTGGCCAGCTATTTTTCAACAATCATTATGAGCCGCGTCGGTTATGGCATAGTGAACAACATGCAAAAAGACATGTTTAAGCATGTAATCGGCTCCGATATGGAACTGCACTACAAAAATTCCAGCGGCGATTTTATCTCACGGATAACCAATGACATAAACCTCATCAGGTCGGCAGTCAGCGATGTTATCATAGTATCAATCAAGCAATTTTTTTCGCTGGCCGGGATTATCGCATATATTCTTTACCAGGATTGGCGGTTATTTTTCGTAGCCCTGGCAATTTTATTCATCGTTGTCTATCCGCTCTCCCGCGTTGCTAAAAGACTGCGCAAGATAGCACGTGTCGGCCAGGAGCAATCCGCCAAATTAACCACAAGATTGGCCGAAAGCTTCGGCGGTATACGCGTGGTAAAAGCTTATAACAGCGAAGATTTTGAAGAAAAGCGCCTTAGTATGCTGATTGATAAAACTTATACAAATAAGATCAAAAGCGTGCAGGTCAGCAATATAAACGGCCTGATTTTTACCACTCTTTCAGGTATGGCCGCAGCGGCCATCGTTTGGTATATCGGCCACACGCATGATGAGGAAAAACACGCTGTGCTCATAACCTCCATGATCGGACTTACCATGTTATTTAAGCCGATAAGAAGCATCGGTAGTTTTAATAATACTATGCAAAACGCATTGGCTGCCGCTGAACGTTTTTATACTATGATAGACCTGCGCCCGCAGGTCGTCAGCAATATCAACGCGCCGCAATTAAAAATAAATAGTGGAGAGGTAAAGCTGGAAAACCTCACATTCGCTTACACTTCCGAACACGAGGCCGCCAATGCATTAGAAAATTTGAGCCTAACAATTCCCGCCGGAAAAAAAGTGGCGCTAGTGGGCCATTCCGGCAGCGGTAAATCCACCGTCATAAATCTAATCTTGCGCTTTTTCGATCCTCAGGGCGGCAATATCTTAATTGACGGGCAGGACATAAAAAATATCGATATTACCTCACTGCGTAATAATATTTCGCTGGTAACGCAGGATGTATTCCTCTTCGACGATACGATTGCCGCCAACATAGCCTATGGTTCCGGCGAACCTAATTCCGAGGAAATCGAAAACGCCGCCAAAGTCGCAATGGCGGATGAGTTCATTAATAAATTCCCCGAAGGCTACGAGACTCGGGTGGGAGAGAACGGAATTCGCCTTTCCGGCGGGCAGAAACAGCGCATTTCCATCGCCCGCGCAATTCTACGCAATGCCCCGATATTATTGCTCGATGAAGCAACATCATCTTTAGACCGCGTAGCTGAAGCCGAATTTCATGAAGCGCTGGATCGCCTGGTCGAGGGCCGCACCACTCTGATAGTCGCGCACCGTCTTTCCACAATCATCAACGCCGACCTGATATATCTGATAGATCAGGGCCGGATCATCGCTTCCGGCACGCATCAGGAATTGCTCAAAAAATCGCCGGATTACCAAAAACTTTTCAACTTATAATGGCCATTAAAACCATAATAATCGCCCGCGACGGCGACGAAGCGCAAATAATCAGCAAAAGCCCGCTAGCCCGGCAAAATAAAATCCTTACTTTAAGCCCTGGCGCCGCCGCGATCTTTAAAGACAGCAATTTCGATACAATTGACACCACCGCTGTCTACACCGACGACTCCCACGCCAAATCAATCACCAACCAAAAGAATGTCCAATCCGAGTTTCGGCAGCTAGCTCCCAAAACTCTGTCACCAATCCAAATTGAAGCGGCCGCAAACACATTGTTTTACATGTCCGGCGCCGCATCATTTTATTACCAGGTGCTTAAAAGTTATGACAGGTTCTACATATTAAACGATAGTAAGTTGGAAGAAATAAACGGCTTTGAAAAAGCTTTTACGCTTATCATTACGCGCATTTTCAAAAAACGATACGCGGGCAGGGAACATGAATTCTCGTCGTTGCACCACTGGCTGATGAAAAAATATAATGCCCATCTCGATAAAAAACTAAAGGGCAAACCCAAACTCTTAGTAATCGACGGCTCCCGCCCATCTTCAAAGAACTTTGCCAAAGAAGTAGTAAAAATCAACTCACAACAAGTCATCCTCTCCGGCCGCAATCCGGTAAAATCCATTTATGTCGCCCTGCGCCATATGCGGCTCTCGCTGAAAACGCTCAAACGCAAAGATTATTTCAGCGGCAGGATCCCCATGTATTTCATCTACCCCGCCAAAACGCGGGAATATAATGCCGAAGCCGAAAGCATCGCCAATGCCGCCAAAACTGAATTCAGCCGCTTATTATTCGCCGTTGTCAAACCATATATCGCCGAAATCTTCCAATCTGCCGCCGGTTATGAACAAGAGGCCGCAAACCATATAAATAATCTGCAACCCCAAATCATCACTGCCGACGGAATTGCCAGCGGTTATACGATGTCGCTTTGCAAAGCCGCCCGTGCCAAAAATATCAAAACCATCCTCTTCAACCATGCTTCCCATTCGCCGCAAACTCAAATCACCAGCCGTGAAATCGGCAATTTATGGGCCTCATTCGGCATAATCCATTCGCCATATGCCTCCCATATCGCCGCACGTTCACCCGCCGTGGCCGCCCTCTCACGCGAAATTGACGCCGGCGGAAATATAATGGCAGTGAGGCACGATAAAAAAATCCCCCTAAAACCACATGATAAATTCAAAATTTTATTAGCCGGAAATTATCTAAACGTGCAGGAACACGTGCCCTGGATGCTGGAAACCCCGGACGAATTTATCAAAGGCATAGCCGAACTGGTGGAAGCCGTCGCACAAATTCCTGAAATCGAACTAACCATCCGCGTTAAGCCTGGCAAAAAAGATTTCAACGCCGATATCATGCAAAAATTCATCCCCGCCTATCCAAACGTAATCATCAGCAACCAAGGCACATTAAAAGAAGCCCTGGCCGAAACCGATTTAATGGTCGCAAGCATCTCCAGCACAGTCGACGAAGCCCTGCATAGCGGCCGCCCAATATTATTACATTCCTGGCCAAAACGTTATCAGCATTTGCCGGAGGGCGGCGCGGTTTATACTTCCAAACGCGGTGAGTCATTGGTGGAGTTGCTAAAGAAAATTATGGCCGCAAAACCACCTGGAGATAAGGAACTGGCACCATATACCTGGCCGGAAAGCGAACCGGATATGGCGGGCCTGGCCAAGAGAATATTACTCTAACCCGTCATCCCGCACCTCACTCCACCCGTCATCCCGCACCTCACTCCACTCGTCATCCCGCACTTGTTGCGGGATCCGGTGGGTTTTACAATCTGCATCCCTCAAGTTCAAACTCCAGACCCCGGAACAAGTCCGGGGTGACGATCTGTGAGTCCTGGATGACGATCCGCGGTTATACTAATCCTTGAGCTTTAACTAATATTTGCTAAAACTCCCTATATGACTGAACTAATCCGCATTTTCGTCGGCTATGACCGCCGCATCCCCGTGGCTTTCCAGACGCTCGCGCATAGTGTCACCGCGCGTTCCAGCGCCCCCGTCAGCTTCACGCCGATCAGCCTTACCAACCTCGGAAAACTCTACACCCGCGAAGTCAACCCGCTGCAATCCACTGAATTCTCCTTCTCACGCTTTTTTACTCCATATTTATGCAACTACGATGGCTGGTCAATATTCATGGATAACGACATCATCGCCCTCGACGACATCGCAAAATTATGGGCACTGCGCGATGATAAATATGCCGTGATGTGCGTCAAACACGATCACAACCCCGGCGAAGCAGAAAAATTCATGCATTCCGCACAGACCAAATACCAGAAAAAAAACTGGTCGAGCGTGATGTTATTCAACAACGCAAAATGCAAAAAACTAACTCGTGAATATGTCAACACCGCCACCGGCCTTGAACTCCACCAGTTCAAATGGCTGGATAATGACGATCTGATCGGCGAAATTCCGCCGCGGTGGAACCACCTGGTTGATTACAGCAAAGACTCCAATCCCGCATTTCTCCACTACACCGAAGGCGGCCCGTTTTATCCCGATTATCAAAACTGCGGCTATTCCGCCGAATGGTTCCAGGAATTTGCCGATGCTAATTTTTGCAAAGAAGCCGATATCTTCAAATTAGTCGAAATGGCGAAGATTAAATTGAAAGAAAAATGTCCGTCCTAGTCCTCGCCATTGAAAAACCATATTGGCAGGACGTCATGATAAAGTCCGCGCAACTCGGTTTGCCAATTACGGCTGCAGTCGTGCATTATCGTGATACCGGCGCACCCAACCATTTTTTTGAATCACAAAAACCAAAGCAGATAAACGGCAAAGCTTTTTATCGTATCGAAGATTTATCCAGGCAACTGGCCAAAGATTTTGGCGCTGATTCGCCACCATTGGACGAAGCAATCATCGCCGCATTCCGGCCCGCCGAGCGTGATTTCTACATCCTTACCGACCGCTTCAGCTATTTTCCCAAATCATTCCGCTACCGCAAAAGATTATGGCGCGAATCCATCCGTTATTGGTTGGCCTATTTCGCCCAAAACCCCACCAAAGCCCTTTTTCACGGCTGCACGCCGCATAACCTGGCCGATTACACCTGTTTCCACACCGCCAAATATCTCGGCATTCCAACCCTATTAGTTGGCCATACAATGATAAACGACTATGTCATCACCCGCCGCGATTACCGTGAGATGGAAACAATCCCCGCCAATTTCAAGCCTGGTGAATTAAACGAACATTTAAAACAATCTGCCTTCAGCGATAGCAAAGTTTTAAAAATTGTCGTGCAAAAAAATGATGCTAAGGCCGGTGCAAAAAATGTTGTCCAAGAAAAAAGCAAGATCAACCTGGAAATATTAAAACGGCAGGTGAGGCGATATATATTAAAAGCACCCAAATTCACCGCCTCCCTGGCCATGAGCGGCACATATCCGGCCACTGTCAGACGTTTCTTGAAAAAGAAAAATTACTTTGTCTATAAATCCCGCCAGCAAAAACATGATGAATTGGCAATGACTCCCGACCTGGCACAAAAATATGTTTACTTCGCCATGCATCTCCAGCCCGAACGCACCTCAACTCCGGAAGCGGAAGTTTTTGAGGATCATTTGCTCGCAATCAACATCCTCGCCAAAGCTTTGCCGGTAGGTTGGAAGTTATTCGTAAAAGAAAACCCCCGCCAATTCGGCAAAATCAACCTTATTAAAGGTTTCCACCAGCGCGATATTTCTGATTACAAAGACTTCATCAATCTTGCGAATGTCCAGCTAATCAGCCAGAAAATCCCTTCACGCGATTTGCTGGCCAACGCCCAAATAATTTCCACCCTCTCCGGCAGCGTCGGATGGGAGGCGCTGCGGGCAGGAAAGCCGGTAATCATTTTCGCCAATGCCTGGTATGCCGCATGCGAAAGCGCCCACCGGGTCGAAAGCGTTGCCGAAGCCAAAACCGCAATCCAAAACTGCCAAACTTCTACGCCAGAAAAAGTCCAAAATGATATCTTGCGCTACCTATCATTCATCCAAGATAAACTCTCGATCGGCAACATGGGCACCGGCACATATCTCCAAGCCTCCAACCTTCCATACGAAGAAATTGTCGGCAAAATGGCCGAGAAGATTGTTAGTGAACTAAGCTCCCCCCTTGAGGGGGAGCGGGATTTGCGCGAAGAGCAAATCCGTGGGGGGTAATACTTCCGCCGCATTGCCCCCACCGAAACGCGATGCGTTTCGACTCCCCCTCAAGGGGGGAGTTATAATACTTCCACAGGTAATTTGAACTTCACATTCTCCGGCGTGCCGTCCATTACCTCAACATGTTTTGCGCCCAGCTCGCGCAACTTCTCAATAACTTCCCGCACCAACACCTCCGGCGCACTAGCACCGGCAGTAACACCAATCACTGATTCATCCCCAAACCAATCAGGATTTATTTCCCCGGCATTGGCAATCAAGAATGAAGTTACTCCCAATTCCTCGCCCAAATCGCGCAAACGGTTGGAGTTGCTGCTATTAACCGCCCCAATCACCAGCAGAATATCAATCTTCCCCGCCAATTCGCGCACAGCGTTTTGCCGGTTTTGCGTTGCATAACAAATATCTTTAGTATCCGGCCCGCTAATATTCGGAAACCGGTTTTTCAACGCCGCGATAATCTCTTTCGTATCATCCACACTCAAAGTAGTCTGCGTCACATAGGCCAGATTATCCGGATTCCCGACCTGTATAGTCGCCACATCGCCAACATTCTCCACCAGCGCAACTTTGTTCACACGCCCGCTTGTGCCCTCAACTTCCGGGTGGCCTTTATGCCCAATTAAAATAATCTCCGCCCCCGTGCCCTCATAGCGCCGCGCCTCGTTATGAACTTTTGTCACCAGCGGGCAGGTGGCGTCGATCACGGGCAGTGAGCGCAGCTTGGCGGAATCCTCAACTTTCTGCGAAACCCCATGCGCCGAAAACACCGTCACTCCGCCAGTGGGAATTTCATCAATCTCGTTAACAAACACCGCGCCTTTGGCCTTCAACGAATCCACCACGAATTTGTTATGCACAATCTCATGCCGCACATAAACCGGCGCCCCGAACTTCGCCAGCGCCAATTCCACAATCTCAATCGCCCGGTCAACCCCGGCACAAAACCCGCGCGGCTGTGCTAATATGATTTTCATGGGAGATTATTATCACTTTTGATATTATTTGACAAATCATGGATAAGCAGCTAATTTAACAAAAATTAACTAAAGGTGGTGTATGCCAAATTTTTTAGTAGTTGATGATAATAGATTGTTGAATAGATTTTTAACAACTTATTTAAAAGGCAAGGGGCATAATGCCTCGTCACTTATTGATTTAATTAAGGTAGAACCATGGCTAGATCATAACTCATGTGATGGACTAATTATTGATCCTACTAAGAGGCTTTATCAAGTTAATGAAGCTGCCTTTACACTTATAAGGACAGTAAGAGAAAAACATCCTACTATAAAAATAATAGGTTTTGCTGGAATAAATGAGCCTGAAGTTCGGGATTCTATCAGGAAAGCTGGAGCGGATGGTTTTGTGAGCAAGGGTTTAGGGCCATCTGAAATATATTCTGCTATTTGCGGGGTGATGGGGCAGCAGCAAATGCAAGTTGGTGGTGTAGAGCCTGTCAATTATTTAGGCTAATAATTTCGCGGATGACATTTTGGGATTATCATTCTAAAACCCATGCATGAATATTTTCGAGCATATCCGCGCACAGATATTAGAGTTGCTTAGCCTATATCCCAAGGATGCGCTGGGTAAAATCGCCGTGGAGCCGCCCAAGGACGCCGCACATGGTGATATTTCCACCAATGCGGCGATGGTGCTGGCCAAGGCCGCCAAGCGCAACCCAAAGCAATTGGCGGATGATTTTAAGTTATTGTTTAAACAAATAGATTGCGTTGAGGAAATTTCGGTAGCCGGGCCGGGCTTTATCAACTTCACTTTAAAAAAGAATTTCCTCCAGGACCAGCTCAACATCATCAACGAAATGGGCGGGGAATATGGCGTCTCGGATGTGGGCGGGGGGCAAAAAATCAACGTCGAATATGTCTCCGTAAATCCAACCGGTCCCTTGCATATCGGGCATGCACGCGGCAGTGTATTTGGCGATGTGCTTGCAAATGTACTGGAGAAAGCCGGTTTTGAAGTAACCCGCGAATACTACGTCAACGACGCCGGCGGGCAGGTGGACGTATTGGCGAAATCTGCGCTGCTGCGTGCGGAAGGCAAACAAATTCCGGCTGGTATGTATCCTGGTGAATATCTGATCGATATCGCCAAGAAACTTCCTTCGCGGGGCTTGCCGGAAGTAAAAAAATTCGTTATCGCTGAAATGCTAAAAATTATCCGCGCCAATCTGGCCTCGGCGAATATTGTGCACGAGGTTTTCACTTCTGAGGCGGAAATCACGGCTGAAGGTTATGTCGAAAAAGCCCTGAAAATCCTGGATGAAAAAGGATATATCTATAAAGGCGTGTTGGAACCGCCAAAGGGCAAAAAGCCCGATGATTGGGAAGAGCGCGAACAGACTTTGTTCAAATCAACGGAATTTGGCGATGATATCGACCGCGCCATCAAAAAATCCGATGATAGCTTCACCTATTTCGCTGGTGACTTGGGATATCATTTGCATAAAATCGAGCGAGGCTTCACCAAAATGGTGAATGTGATGGGCGCCGATCATAGCGGCTATGTCAAACGCATAAAAGCTGGCGTAACCGCGCTTTCCGGCGGCGAAGCCAATGTTGAAGTCAAATTAGTGGCACTGGTAAAGCTCCTGCAAAACGGCGAACTGGTCAAAATGTCCAAACGCGGCGGCAATTTCATTTTCATCGAGGAAGTAATTGAGGAAGTCGGCATCGACGCCTTGCGCTTCATCATGCTCACCCGCAAAAACGAAATCCCGCTGGATTTCGACCTCGCAAAAGTTATCGAGCAAAGCAAAGACAACCCGGTTTTCTACGTCCAATACGCCCATGCCCGCGCACATTCGGTTATGCGGCAGGCGACGCTGGATTATAAAGATGCTGATGTAAATTTGTTAAATCACCCGGCAGAATTGGCATTAATAAAAAAACTCGCCGAATACCCGCGTGTCATCGAGCAGGCCGCGTTAAGCTATGAGCCGCACCGCCTGGCATTTTATCTCCAAGAGCTGGCAGGTGAGTTCCACTCGCTTTGGAACCTCGGCACCAGCGACAAATCCCTGCGTTTCCTGGTCGAGGACGAAAAATTATCCCAGGCGCGGTTGTCCCTTGTCAAAGCTTTGAGTGTTGTGATAGCCTCCGGTCTGGCAACATTAGGTGTCAGCGCACCAGAGGAAATGAAGTAGAATGATCCACCATAAGAATTTTCCTTTCCACGAACCGGATGACGAAACTGAAATCATCCACGTAAACCACCCCAAAAGCGGCGGGCGGATAGGGAAAATTATTATCTGGTTGATTATACTTGTAGCAATGTTTTTCGCCACCAAATCCCTTTTCGACTTAGGCAAAGGCCAAATCTACCGCAGCGGCACTCTAGTAATCGAGCCAAGCCCAGATCCATACAAAACCCACCCCGAAGATCCGGGCGGAATGGAAATCCCGCATGCCGACAAGGAAATTTACGGGCATATAAAAACCCCGATGGATGAAGCCGTGGACGGCCCGATCGATGCATATAGCGCCGAAAATTCGCGCCCGCCGACTATTGCCGAACTTGCTGATAAAAATGCCCGTGAATATGCCAAAACCGATATGCCGGAAGTAGTAAAACCGCAAGAAATTCAAGGAAAAAGCATCAAGGTCAATAAAAAAGGCCACGTAATCGACATTCCGCAAACTCCGGCCACCAGCGAAACCGCCTCAAAAGCGAAGCGCATTGATGTAGAAAAAGTTTTGGCAAAACGCACTGAGAATGAATATTGGCTACAGTTAGGCACATTCAAATCTGAAGCCGAAGCCACCAAAGCCTGGCAGCAAACCCGCGAGAAAAATGCGGATATCTTGAAAGATCTGACCATTAAAGTCACCAAATCCGATATGAAAGACCAGGGCATATTATACCGTTTGCAAGCCGGTTCGGCAGATGACGAAGAAGCCGCCAAAGCCTATTGCCGCAAACTCAACGCGCGTAAGCAAAGCTGTTTTTATACAATCATAAAAACCCAGAATAACGGGTTGTAGTTTATGGTAAAGCCAGTCATTTTCGGTATTGGAGGGCAGAGCCTATCGCCCGCTGAAAAAGAATTTTTTGACATCCATCAGCCCTACGGCTTCATTTTATTCGCCCGCAACATTGCCGATCCGGCGCAAGTAGCGCAATTAGTGCAAGAACTAAAAGACAGCGTCCAACACAAATTTGTCCCCATCCTGATCGACCAGGAAGGCGGCCGCGTCTGCCGCTTGAAACCCCCTTTATGGCCAATCCATCCACCATGTGGTGATTTTGAAAACACTCCCAGCCCCGAACAAGCCGCCTATGTCGCCGGCCAATCAATCGCCCAGGAACTCGAGCGCCTCGGCATCAACGTCAATTGCGCCCCATTGATCGACGTCCGTCAAAAAGGCGCCCATGATATCATCGGCGACCGCGCTTTCAGCCATAACCAGCAAATGGTTGCAAAACTAGGCCGCGCCTATATGCAAGGCATGAAAGACAACAACGTCCTCGCCGTAATCAAACACATCCCCGGCCACGGCCGCGCCATGTCGGATAGCCATTTCGATTTGCCGGTAGTGGATGCATATCTCGACGATCTGCGCGAAGTGGATTTTTACCCCTTCCAGCAACTAAACGACGCGCCATATGCAATGACCGCGCATATAATCTACAAAGCCATCGACCCATTGAATTGCGCTACACAATCCCGCAAAGTCATCGACCTTATCCGCAACGAAATCGGCTTCCGCGGAATGTTGATGACCGATGATTTATCCATGAAAGCCCTAACCGGCAGCTTCGCCGAACGCACCTACCGCTCACTCAGCGCTGGATGCGACATCATCCTCCACTGCAATGGACATATGGACGAAATGGCTGAAATCGCCGAGGCGATTTAGTTTCACTAATATTCGTCATTGCGAGCTTGACCCGCAATCTTACCTCAGGACATGAGGTTCACGTGGTACAAATCTACCCATTCCGGGTTCTGTTTTTCAATCAACTCAATTTTCCAATCACGTTTCCAATTCTTCAACTGCTTCTCTCTTTTAATAGCTTCCTCTATCGATTCGTAAACTTCATAATACACCAAGGAACTAACATTGTATTTTGCAGTGAAGCCACCAGCGTTATCGTCCTTATGTTGCCACGCTCGCTTTAATAAATCGGAAGTTACACCGACATAAATTACGCCTCTAAATTTGTTGGCGGTGAAATATACATATCCCATAGAAAGTGCTAATCCAACCTAGTTATGTCATTGCGGGCTTGACCCGCAATCTATCTCAGGCGCCGGAGATAGATTGCGGCTCGTAGGCCGCAATGACGGATTTTAATTACAGCAATGAACAAATTGCGGGTCAAGCCCGCAATGATGAATTGTTATTTCGCCAACGGAACTTCCGGTGTGGCGGGTTTTTCTACCTTTGCTTTCGGGGCGTTGAAATCGGCTGGGCTGACTTTGCTTTTTTCAGTGACGATTTTATCCACCAGTGAATTCTGCGCGTGGTGGTTTGCCATATAAGCCAGCGTTAAGCTGGTGATAAGAAAACCAAGTGCCAGGAAGGTGGTGATTTTGGTGAGGATATTCGCCTTGCCGCGCACTGAAAACAATGCATTCCCGCTGGACGAGCCGCCGCCGAGGCCGCTGAGGCCGTCAGTATTGGTACGTTGGATCAGGATGCAAAGCACCATCGAAATCACAATTGCCAGATGTATTACGAGAACAATATTTTCCATTTTCTATGCCTAAAGCCGATTATAATCCTTCGAGGGCTTGACACTTACCCCAAATCCTACAAAACTGTCAACTATGAATTCTCAAAACTCGACCGTACAAAGAGCAAGACCGCGCCCGCTTTCCCCGCATTTACAAGTATATAGCTGGCTCATCACCAACACATTATCCATCCTCCACCGCTTGACCGGCGTGGCACTTTGCCTCGGTTTAGTATATCTAACCGCATGGTTAGTTATCCCCGCATATTTCCCTGATTATTATGGCGATTTCATCAGCTTCTCCGGCTCAATAATCGGCATCTTCATCCTCGTCGGCTGGAGCATCGCCCTTAATTATCACTTCGCAAACGGCATCCGCCATTTGTTTTGGGATATGGGCAGGGGCTTCGCATTGCCAAATGTCACCGCAACCGGAATCACAGTTTTGGTGGCGACTGTAGTTTTGACCGCAATCGAATGGGCGTTTGGCCTTGAATATATAAGGATATGAAAAACGGGGCAGCGACATCAAAAAGCGGGCATGGCAGCGGCCATTGGCTGATTCTGCGCATCACTTCCATCGCGCTTTTGCCGCTCACTATATGGTTCGTCGTCAGCGTTATCAGCCTGAGTAAAGCCGACCACGCGCAACTTCTCGAATTCTTCAAATCCCCAATCCACGCTGGGCTAATGGCATTGCTGGTGGCTTTCTCATTCTACCACGCCGCACTCGGCCTGCAGGAAGTTGTCGAAGATTATGTCCACGCAAAAGTCACTAAATCCGCCACATTACTGGTTTTGAATATTAGTTTGTTACTATTGGGCGGACTCACACTGACGGCGATTATTAAGATGCACCTAGCTTAGCTCCCCCCTTGAGGGGAGCCAAATTGCAGCGCAATTTGGTGGGGGGCTAACTTAACCCCGTACCCCCCACCAAATCTCTGCGAGATTTGACTCCCCCTCAAGGAGGGAGTTATATAGTCGCATGGTCGCCATTTATATCCATTACCCATTCTGCAAATCGAAATGCCCGTATTGCGATTTCAATTCGCATGTGCGGGAGAAAACTGATGATGAAATCTGGCTACAAGCATATTTGAAAGAACTGGCATATTTTCGGGAAATTACTGGCAATCGCCAGGTGGCCAGTATTTTCTTTGGCGGTGGCACGCCTTCATTGATGAACCCTAAAACGACAAATGGCATTTTGGATTATATTAATAAAAACTGGCAGTTAGACAAAAATACTGAAGTAACGCTAGAGGCTAACCCAACCTCGGTTGAATACCAAAAGTTCAAAGACTTCCACGCTGCGGGCGTCAACCGTGTTTCAATCGGGGTGCAAAGTTTTGACGAAAAAGAATTGAAATTTTTAGGCCGCGAACACTCCAGTGGTGAAGCCAAAACGGCAATCGAATTTGCCGCAAAAATCTTCCCGCGTTATTCCTTCGATTTAATTTATGCCCTGCCGGAGCAAAACCTGAAAACCTGGCAGCATAATTTGACTGATGCACTTAAACTAACCAACGGCCACATCTCGCTATATCAACTGACAATTGAGCCAAATACCAATTTTGCCGCCCAATATAAAAACGGGGCTTTCAAGATCCCCGAAAATGAATTAGCGGCAGAGTTTTATGAGGCGACGCAAAATATTTGTGAGGCGCATGGATTACCCGCCTACGAAATCTCCAACCACGCCAGGCCAGGGCAGGAGAGCCGTCACAACTTGAGTTATTGGCAATATGACGAATATATCGGCATCGGCCCCGGCGCCCACGGCCGCATCAACGGCCACGCCAGCGTCATGACAAAAAGCCCGGAGAAATGGCTGGAAAAGGTCGCGGCGCAGAACCATGGTCTGGAAGAATGGACAAATTTAAGCGAGCGCGAAAAATTTGAGGAAAAAGTTATGATGGGAATGCGGCTTAATGGCGGGATTAGAACCGATACTTCCATCCTCAACAATCTTGAAACTCTACGCCAAAACGGTTTCATTGAATATAGCGGTGATTATATAAAACCAACCAAAACCGGTTTGTTGATGCTGAATTCGTTAGTGGAAAAGCTGCTCAATTAAGAGCCGTCAGCCCGCCGCATCCGGCGGCGTTTTCAAACGCGAGCGCAGAGCGTTCGTTTGAAAACAATTATAAAACTAATGATGATTAGGCCCGTCTTTCGGCAAATCGCGGAATTTCAACTCGGTCTCAGTCCGATCATAAGAACGCGCGTTATGAAATATGAGTTTCAGAATTCCATAAGCTACTGCTAAAGCGATAAAGATTGCGCCAAGCTGCACCAATGCAATCCGAATGGAATTATCCGACGGGGCGTAATAGCCCAATAGCCACATGGCCAAATAACCCCCAATCGCAACCACGCCGATAAGCGATACGGTGGCGATAAATCCCGGCAGTCCTGAAATAGATTTTTTCATCCTTAATTCATACCATAAACGGTATAAAAAAAATATTATGATTGTAAGGCTGGCTCTGCCAGGTATTCCTCGACATGTTTGACGTAATTTGCCGCTGAAATAGGGATAAATGCCACTTCTTCAGGCGTTAAATCACGGAAATATTTGGCTGGTCTTCCCGCCCATAATTGCCCTTTTGGAATCCGCTTGCCCGGCGTCAACATCGCCCCCGCCGCCAGCATTGCGCCGGATTCGATGACGGTATCATCCATCACCAGCGCCCCCATGCCGACAAAGCAGTTATCCTCCAAAGTCGCCGCATGAATCGTGCAGCTATGCCCGATGGTAACTCCGGAACCGATGATGGTAGGGTGGCCGTTACGCGTAACATGGATTTCCGTCCCGTCCTGGATATTAGTCCGCTCGCCAATCCTGACAAACGCCACATCCCCACGAATCGTGCAGTTGAACCACACCCCACATTTCGCGCCAATTACAACATCGCCAATTATGGCCGCACCGGGCGCGATGAAAGCATCAGCGGCGATTTTGGGGAGGATGCTTTTATAGGGGATTATGAGGGGCTTCATAAATTATCCAGATTTTTATATACATCTTTCCTATGCACAATAATCAGGATAATTACCAACTCTGTTTTCAAACGGAAGATCAATCGATAGTCGCCGATTCTTATGCGGTATAAATTTATATAACCTTCAAGCTTCTTGACATTCGATAAGTCAAAAATACTTTTGGCGGCGGCAATTTTGGAAACAGAAGAGTCTATGCGCTTCAATAAAATTTTATCGAGCTTCTTTAAGCTTTTATAAAAATCCTTGCTAAACTCTACTTGCATGCAGCAATTTCAATACTGCATTTTTATCGGCGCGGCCAGATTTTTCTGCCTTTAATGCCATCTTTCCCAGCTTATAATCTTCATATAACTCGGTCATAACTTCATATAAAAATTTTGGGTCAATAGAAAACATCTCTTCCGCCTTTTGGCGCAGGGCTTTTTTTGATGGCTTGGCGGGCGGTTTTTTTCCTGTTTTCATAGTGGTAATGTAGCAAATTTCTAAGGTTTAGTCAATATCAGGAAACACCGGCGGCGATTTTGGGGAGGGTGGATATATAGGGGAGGATTAGGGATTTCATATTACAGTCTTAATCTTATGTATGGAATGTTCATTATCGCTCTGGCCGTGTGTTTTGCCCAAGAGCTTTTTGCAGATTCAGTAAATCGCTATTGGTCAAAAAAAGCATAGGATCACTTTGAAAAAAACTATCAAGATAAATACGGCTTTGGTTATATGTAATAATCATTTCAGCGCCATATATTAGGCTGGCTTGTTCGTAACGATCCCTCGCACCTTGGTTAATGTGGAGTCCAAGCGCGTCATCACTATCAAGTTCAACAACTCTGACAGGAGGGCGCGGCCTTTTTTCCAATTCAAGAATGTTATACCATTTTTGTAATTCAATTGGCGCAGTAGGGCCAAAGATTCCAGCTCCTACAGTTTCGACCAAACCTACGCCAAGATCTGCAATTAATTGAGAAAGGCTTCTTGTAAATGAAAGTTTTTCGGCATGGCTTAATCCTGGCAAGGCAAATGAATAGCTGTGAATACGAGTGCCTTTATTAGTCGTGAATTGTTCATAAACTCCCACTTGGGGAGTGGGATTAATAATCAGTTCCAGAGCTTGCTCTATTTGCATCTACGGAAACACCGCCGTCGCTTCCAGCCCAGTAGTCTCCGCCAATCCAAACAGCAGGTTCATATTCTGCACTGCCTGTCCTGATGCGCCTTTGCAGAGGTTATCGAGTACGGAAATAATCGTCGCCCTGCCTTTTTGCTGGCCCTCGAAAATATTTATGAAGGCGTAATTCGTCCCCCGCACCATATGCGTGCTTGGTACGGTTTCGTTATCCATAACTTTCACGAACGGCTCGTTCTTATATTTATCCTGCAAAATCTTTTTCGCCTCGGCAACGCTGACTTTCAAATCGACATAAATACTAGAACTAATCCCCCGATTAATCGGCAATAAATGCGCGACGAAGGTGAGGGGGGCGCCGAGCTGTTCGGAGATTTCTGCGCTGTGCCGGTGGCCGGTAACGCCATAGGCGCTGATGCCGTCCTGGACTTCGGTGAATAATAAGTTTTGTTTGAGGCTCCGTCCCGCGCCGGTAGCGCCGGATTTGGAATCGACGATAATATTATCAGTGGAAACCGCGCCCTTCTCAATCAACGGCAAAAGCGGCAATAAAACGGAAGTCGGATAGCAACCCGGATTAGCGATGATCCGCGCTGCCTTAATTTTATCGCGGTGAATTTCCGTCAAGCCATAAACCGCTTCCTTCTGCAATGCGTGAGCAAAATGTTCGCCATACCATTTTTCATACAGCGCCGTATCGGTAATCCGGAAATCAGCGGAGAGGTCGATAATCTTTACGGTTTTTGGCAAATCTTTGATAATCTTCTGCGATGTCGCATGCGGCAGACAGCAAAAAACAACATCGGCATTTTTGAAATCAACTTCCGATAATTTTTGTAATACCGGCAGCTTGGCGCCATATAAATGCGGGTATATTTCCGCCACGGTTTTCCCCGCGTTGGAATCAGCAACCAGCGCTTTTATCTCGACATTTGGATGCGTCAGCAAAAGCCGCAGCAGCTCCACTCCGGTATAACCGCTCGCGCCGATAATTATGGTTGAGATTTTCTTCATTTTAATTCCTGCACCGCACAATAGTTTTATCTTGTCAATTAGTGGCCGCTAGTCTATACCGCACACTTTCATAAATCAAATGCAGAGTTATTAGCGAATGCAAGAGAATATGAGTTTGGCAAGGAAATGTGTAATCTGGTTGACCGGAATCTGTGGTCTTCTCGGTTATACGCTTGATAGTATTGGCCAATCGGCTTTCAAATACCTCAATATCGACTTCCGCGACTTCGCCGCTTCAACGGAAGCCCTTCTTCGCCCATATAGTTTTATCCTGGTCGTTACTTCGGTAATATTCTGGTTTACTCCCCATAAAGCCTCAAAACGATTAATTCTCGGCACTTTCTTCCTTATCGCCCTGGCAGCGATGATTTTCGACCTGCAATATAATTTCACAACAAACTTCAAAGCCCTCAGCCTCATTATGCTGGGACTGGCAACAATGTTGACTTTGCCGAAGCTGGAATTATGGAAAAAGGTTTTCATAGGTTTTCTCATCGGCATTTTGTTAGGCTTTGATCTGAAAGCTGCGGGTTTGTTCGATTTCTCGGAATATTTGAAGATCATTGGACAAACTTTCATCGACCTCATCATGATGATAGTCGTGCCGCTGATTTTCTTCGCGCTGGTTTCCGGCATCAATTCCATGACTGATAACGCTTTGGGCCGCGTTGGTTTCAAAGCCGTGGCGATTTATATGTTGAGCGCCTTATTGGCGGTTGGACTTGGCCTGATAATGGCGAGTATTTTTAATCCAGGCGAAGGGGTCAAAGACTTGACCGCGGCAACCAAGGGCAAGGATTTCGTCCTCTCGCCGCTATTGAAGCTTCTGCTCGATATGATTCCGCATAACGCGATTGGCGCGATGGCCGGTGCGGAAGGCAAGCCGCATATCGTGCAAGTCGTATTCATCGCCATCTTTGTCGGCGTAACGCTGAATGTGATGGGCGAACAGGGCAAGCGCGTGGTCGAGTTCTGCAATTCCTCGGCGCAGCTAATGTTCAAAATGATCGGCTTTATAATTAAGCTGGCGCCGATCGCGGTTTTCAGTTTGATGGCGTGGATGACAACCAATCTTGGCGTTGATGCCATTATCCAATTATTGAAGTTGGTGGCCTGCACCATAGGCGGTATGGCCGTTCACCTTGTTATTCTGGCGCTGATGCTGACTTTGCTTGGCCGCCTGAATCCGTGGCATTTCTTCGTCAAAAGCCGCGAATATCAGATGCTGGCATTCTCCACCTCCAGCTCTAAAGCCACATTGGCGGTAGCAATGCGTATTGCTGAAGAAAAAATTGGCGTATCACGCGCTTCGACATCTTTCGTGCTGCCACTTGGCGCTGCGATCAATATGGACGGAACTGCGATTTATCTTGGCATTTGCGCTGTATTTTTCGCACAAGTGTTTGGCGTGCATTTGGAAGTTCATCATTACATCCTAATTGTTTTCGCTTGCACAATCGCCTCTATCGGCGCTGCAGGTTATCCGGGGGGGTCATTAGTAATGCTGCCGATGGTTTTGAGCACGATAGGATTATCAAAAGACAATATTGATTTAGGCATTGCGTTAATCGCCGGTGTTGACCGTATCCTCGATATGTTCCGCACCATGATCAACGTCACCAGCGACGTCGCGCTGACCACTATCATCGACCGCACCGAAGGCACATTCAACGTCGACCTCTACAACACGCCAATCGACCAGATCGAGGGTGTGGAAAACGACACGGATTACGCTGCCATGGCCGCGAAGGCGCATTAGCCACCCCCCTTCGTCATCCTGAGCAACGCGAAGGATCTATCCGAACAGTTCAACAGACAAATCTTTCCATTTAGGATTCAATTGCGAAATCAGGGCCTTTTTCTTCTTCCTCGCATAGCCTTTAATCTGCTTCTCACGAGTAATCGTATCATACATCGTGTCATAAACTTCGTAATAAACTAAATATTTGCATTTATATTTTTTACTGAGACCATCGAATGTTTCATTTTTATGCTGGTAACTACGCTGCTCTAAATTCGAGGTGACGCCAGTGTAAAGAACTGTTTTGCCGAAGTTGGTTATTATATAAACGCAGGGGAGTTTGTTGCTGACCACGGATAGATCCTTTGCTGCGCTCAGGATGACGATTTTTTGGGTAATAGCCCTATTTCTGGGCTGGATGCCGCGCCATATTCCTTCTTCGCCATACGTCCGGCGAGATAAGCCAGGCGGCCTGATTCAATAGCGAGTTTCATTGCAGTTGCCATTTGGATCGGGTTTTTTGCTTCGGCAATAGCGGTGTTCATCAACACGCCGCCGCAACCGAGTTCCATCGCCACCGTCGCATCAGACGCAGTACCAACACCGGCATCCACCAGCACCGGCAGTCTGGAATTCTCGGCAATTAATCGAATATTGAGAGGATTTTGTATCCCCAGCCCGCTGCCAATCGGCGCCCCCAGCGGCATAATCGCTACTGCGCCAGCATCTTCCAGACGGCGGCACATGACGGGATCGTCAGTGCAATAAACCATGACTTTGAAACCCTCTTTCACTAAAATATGGAGCGCATTTAAAGTCTCTACCATATCCGGATAAAGCGTCTTCTTATCCGACAAAACCTCCAGCTTCACCAATTCCCAACCACCAGCTTCACGCGCCAAACGCAAAGTCCGCAGCGCCTCATCCGCAGTAAAACAACCGGCAGTATTGGGCAGATAAGTATATTTCTTCGGATCAATAAAATCCTGCAACATCGGCTCATTGCTCGCCGCAATATTCACCCGCCGCACCGCCACCGTGATAATCTCAGCGCCGCTCGCCTCCAATGCGCGGGCGTTTTCTTCGTATGATTTATATTTCCCCGTGCCGATCAGCAGGCGGGAATTATAAGCCTTGCCGTTAATGATTAGCGAGTCTTTCATATGGCTTTCTTATAATCTATTTGCAAACATGTCTCCATAGTAAAGGAGAAATTTATGAAAAAATATTTTGCAGCGGCGTTTCTATTGTCTTTAGGCGGATGTGCATATGACAATGGTTATTATGACAATTTTGGTCATTATCATTATTATGATATTAACCATACCAGGGGAAACGAGGATAATAAATGGGACGGCAACCACGCTGAAGATTGGGATCCGGAGGATAACCATGATTGGCACAATCCAGGTACCCGCAATGATAGATATTATGACCACAATCATAACAATGTCAGATACGGGCATAGCCGTGATGATGATTAGAGCTTAGCCACCGCCCACGAAGTTGATAATTTCAACTTCATCACCTTCATTAAGCACCGCGGTTGCGTGTTCGTCACGTTTCACCAAATGCAAATTGCGCTCGATTGCGACTTTGCGGGAATCGATGCCCAGTTCGCAAAGTAGCTGTAAAACCGTGAGGTTTTGGTTAAATTCTTGTTTGCGGCCGTTTAATGTGATAATCATGGGCAAAATATATAACTTTAATCAATTAATGTCATCCCCCGAATTTTGTCAGGAGACAAAATTATAGGGGGATCCAATAGAAAAATGGCAGAAGGCATTTTTCTATTTCTTGCGGAGCAAGAATAAGGGCTGGATCCTCGGGTCAAGCCCGAGGATGACAGGAGGAAGGCAATGACAAAGAAAATATTGATAATCAATGGCCCAAACCTCAATATGTTGGGCACTCGCCAGCCGGAGATTTATGGGCATGAGACGCTGGACGATGTCCAGGAGCGCTGCGAGGCGGTAGCGGAAAGTCTGGGGTTGGAAGTGGAGTTCTGCCAGTCAAATTCAGAAGGCGAAATCATTGATTATATCCACGAGGCTAAAGAAGATAAATACCAGGGCGTCATCATCAACGCCGCGGGCTATACGCATACATCCGTCGCCATTTATGACGCGCTGTTATTGCTGCAAATTCCGGTGGTTGAGGTGCATATCTCCAACATCTACAAACGCGAAGATTTCCGCCATAAATCGCTTATTTCCCCAGCCGCAACCGGCATAATCTGCGGCTTCGGCGTCAAGGGCTATGAATTGGCGCTGAAAAGCTTTATTTAGAGCCAATTTGTAACAAAACTGCAATATTGGTATAATATAATTAGCAGCCAATATGACCGAGCCATCACTTAAAGTACATTCAATCACCGGCATTAGGGAAATTACCTTGCAGGTAAAGGAATTTTTGCCTGAAACTGTGGAAGAGGCTAAATGGGTTGTCGGCCAGGGCTGGCGTATGATCGCGGTAGATCGAGATTATGTTTATAGCGATGAGACCATAACGATCACCCATAAAGCAATTCAGCGCGATAGCGATGGTTTTATATTGATAAGCAAAGGCGGAAATCCTATTGAGGGGTTTGAATGGTTTATCTGCAAAGGAAACGATATCCCGGAATTCGAGATTTGGACCGACTGCCGTGGCCTGCCTTATAAACCGTTATCAGATACTTTTATCGTTGATGTACATATGTCAGAAGCGCCAAGGGAGTCGATATATAAATATGCAAAAAATATCGAGGCGGGATTATTGGCTTATCCGCCTGTGAATAGATATGATTACATACCGCCTAAATATGTGAAATTTGACATCAGCGAAAATCTTACAAAGAAGCATCTGGTCAATGCTGAGGAGATTCAAACATGACAAGCTTTGGCACTCCTGAACAAACTGAAAATTTCCAGAAATATATGGAAATTCTGAAAACCAAATCTGCGATATATCCTGAAAGGACTAGGAATGAGTGAGGCCAATAAATTATCGGAAAGAGAAAAATGGGTCATTGAGCCGGGCTGGCACTATGTAGAGGAAGAGCGTGTTCTTGTTTTTAACAGCGGAAATAGCATATCTATGAATCAAGGAATTGTTCGTGACAGCGATGGCTTCACTTTGACTTGGGAGGGCGGAAACTTAGTTGAGGGATTTGAGATATTCCGCGGCAGATCAGGTTCGGATGTATTTGAATTTTTTGCGGATCATGTGCGAACTGCAACTAGATCTTCAAATTATACAATTATTGTAAATACCTCAGAGGCGCCACGAAAGATAATATACAAATACGCTAAAGATATTGAAGCTGCATTAAAAGTTCTGCCGTTCAATAGTATGAAGGCCGAAAACGTCAAGTTTGATATCAGCGAGTCACTACAGGCCAGTAATCTTGTTTGCGCTGAGGATATACAGTTATGATTGAAGATAAGTCTAAAATGCAGAAAGCTAAATTCAACGAGTTCATGACCGAACTTAAAGATATGGATGCGGCTTATCCAAATAAAGAGTCGCCCGGCACTGTAATTTTATATAGCGGAAACGATACAGAATTCGGAAAGCAGAATCTTCAAATAGCTAGGGATTGTACAAAAAAAGTCCCAAATTCTTATACTATACACGAGACAGAAGCTGGAAGATATCTGGATAAGAAAATACATTCCCTAGTGAAGGAAGATGATAGTGGCGTAATTACCAAAGCTCAATATCACGAGTTATGGGACGAGGCCTCACGTATGCTGGTAAACCAGGCAAAGGGGTCGGCGCTGGCGGTTACGCGCGGGGCAATAAATATTGACAGCACCTTCATGCGCGTTGAAATGAAAGAGATTTTAGAGGGGCGGACAGGCATTACTTCAATTAATGATATCCCGGTGCATTCGCTGAGGTTTGGCGAGTTGAACAAACCTAGTTACGGCATGATTACTTTGAAAGTTATTGACTCGCCCGAACAATGTAAGGAAGTGCCGGTTGAAAACAAGCAGCCTATGACCATCCTGGATAAGGCATTGCAGCATATTCCTCATGCAAAGCTGCCAACGCTGCCTGATCGTGAGTTAGAGGAGCTTGAAAGGCCGAATTCCGCTCCGGTGCTTGCGCCGGCTCTCAATTTTCTGCGCAGCGTCGATAATTCACAGCAAAATCATCATTTTCACAATTTAGTGGCAAATGACCCAGCCCTGGCGCAAAGCATTGCCAATGCGAGCGCCAATCTCAAAGATTCCGGCGTTGATTTGCGGCAGGCTTCGCTTAACAATTCAGCGCCTTATATACGTGGCGAACTCGCGGCCGCCAAAATGGCTCTAAGCTAAAAAGTTCTTTTGTAATCAAACTGCCACAATTTTGCGCTAATATCAGCTATGGGCGGAATCAAAATCACGCAATCCCCGCAAAATGAGCGCGGCGAAAGTTCAGGGGCGGTAATTGTCGATGCTGGGCCTGTTCTGTCGCAGCAATTGGAGCGCGATGGCGAGGAGTTGTTTCATAGTGAGTTGGATGGCAAAACTTATGTCTTGAGTGAGAAAAAACGGCGCTTGGCACAGAAGAAAACCGCCAAACAGGATAGCGAAGTAGCGCGGCAATTATATGTGCAGCAGCAGCTGAAACTGGAGCCGGACGGAACTTTAAAACCAACCAAAATCGAAAAACCGGGTGAGGCGCAACCGCGCGGCAAATCTGCGGTGGCTATGCTTGAAAGCCAGCAGACTGTGCTTACCGCCACTGCAAAGAAACATGGATTGAAGGCCAATACGCATCAGGGCGCGGTGCATGCTTTGAAAGAGGAAAAATCGCAAATCAAGCACGAGAAAGCCGACGAGAAAAAAGAAAAACGCAAACATGCCAAGGCGGAAGAAAAAAAGCGCGAGCGGGCCAAAGGGCATGAAGTTCAAAAACTATAACATCATGGCGGCTTGATCCGGCATTGTTGCATGGTTCAATTATACTATAGTAGAAACACTGTCATCCTCGAATCAGAGGTTCGGGGATCCAGGGTTGCAGCCACTAGGGGGAGTGTGTAGCCCTGGATCCCCGCCCTGACGGGCGAGGATGACAGTGTATGTTTTTGGCAATCAAATATTAGTAACTTGCAGAACTATACAAGAATACCGATCAAATGGGCTAATCTTTCACCTTCAACGCCGCGATAAACGCGCTTTGTGGAATTTCCACATTGCCCACCTGGCGCATGCGTTTTTTGCCTTTTTTCTGTTTGTCCAAAAGCTTGCGCTTCCGCGTGATGTCGCCGCCATAGCATTTGGCGGTTACGTCTTTGCGTAATGCGCTGATGGTTTCGCGGGCGATCACCTTGCCGCCGATCGCGGCCTGGATGGCGATTTGGAACATCTGGCGGGGGATCAGGTCTTTTAGTTTTTCGCACAATTCACGGCCGCGGGATTCGGCTTTTGAGCGGTGAACCATGATTGATAATGCGTCTACCGGTTCCTGGTTCACTAAAATGGAAAGCTTGACGATTTCGCCTTCCTCAAATTCATCAAAAGAATAATCAAAACTTGCATAGCCGCGGGAAATTGATTTCAAGCGGTCATAGAAATCAAAAACAACTTCGCCCAAGGGCAATTTATAAACCACCATCGCGCGGTTGCCGACATAGGTGAGATCAACCTGGACGCCGCGTTTTTCAACGCATAATTTGATGATCGAGCCGAGATATTCATCAGGAGTGAGGATCGTCGCTTTGATCCACGGTTCTTCGATTTTTGCGATCTGCATAACATCGGGCATATCAGCGGGGGAGTGCATTTCCTTGAGCGTGCCATCGGTCATGTAAAGTTTGTAAATTACGCTCGGCGCGGTGGTGATAAGGTCGATATCAAATTCCCGGTCGAGGCGCTCTTGAATGATTTCAAGGTGTAGGAGGCCGAGGAAACCGCAGCGGAAACCAAGGCCGAGGGCAGTGGAGCTTTCCATTTCGAACTCAAAACTCGCATCGTTCAAACGCAGCTTGGCTAGTGAATCTTTCAAATGCTCGAATTCGCCATTATCGGTTGGGAACAAGCCGCAGAACACCACGGATTTGGAAGGTTTAAAACCGGGCAGGCGTTCGACGCATTCCTTTTTGTCTTCAGTAATCGTATCGCCAATCTGGCAATCTGCCACGGCTTTGATACTACCGGTAAAGAAACCGACTTCGCCGGCAAAAATTTCATCAACAGTGGTTTTCTTCGGCGTGAAATATCCAACATGATCAACTTGATATACCGCGTTGGTATTGAGCATTTTGATTTTCGTGCCGCGTTTGATGCTGCCGTCAATAATGCGGACAAGAACGATAACGCCAAGATATGAATCATACCAGCTATCAACCAGCAAGGCTTTCAAGTTATCATCCTGATCACCTTTGGGCGCCGGAATTTTGGCGATGATTGCCTCTAATACATCCTGAATGCCGATTCCGGTTTTGGCGGAGATCATGCAGGCATCCGATGCGTCAATGCCAATTACATCCTCAATCTGCTTTTTAACGCGGTCCGGCTCAGCGGCGGGGAGATCGATTTTGTTCAAAACCGGAACAATTTCATTATTCGCCTCCACCGCAAGATATGTATTGGCGAGCGTCTGCGCTTCCACTCCTTGTGACGCATCCACTACCAATAATGAACCCTCACAAGCTGCGAGTGAGCGGGAGACTTCATAAGTAAAATCGACATGTCCGGGCGTATCCATCAGGTTGAGGATATAATCATCGCCATCTTTGCCCTTATATTTCAACCGCACCGTCTGCGCCTTGATGGTGATGCCGCGCTCCTTCTCAATATCCATGCTGTCCAGCACTTGCGCCGACATCTCGCGCATCTCCAACCCGCCGCAAAACTCGATCAACCGATCAGCCAAGGTGCTTTTACCGTGGTCGATATGGGCGATAATGGAGAAGTTGCGGATTTTTGAGAGTGTTGACATTGGTATGTTACTATGTTATATTATAAAGACAATTCGGGATTTCCCGCGTGCGGCCCTCTTTACGGAGGGCCGAATAATTTCTAAAGCATGGATTTAACAATCCCCCGAATTTTTATCAGCTCATTGTCGCTTATCTGACCCATTCTTTTACCCAACCTTCGTGTATCGCGCAAACCCAAACGAGTGAGCATTACGCATTGGTTTTTATTGTGAAAGTTAAATTGATAATGGTTTCTATCATTTTTAATCTTGGTGGTTAAGGGTATGCCCCAAAACAAGTTACGGCTGAATTTCTTTATAATCAATATCGGGCGCTGGGAACTATCACTTTTGCCATCTTCCTCATCGCCAATATTTAAGCCTAAGCTGCACCACCAAATCTGGCCGGATGTAATATATGGACCATTTGGCAAGCGGTTCAATTTCGGCTTTAGCTTAAACCACTCAGTATAATCCTTATCCATAAAGCCTCATGATATGCGCGATGATGGAGAAGTTGCGGATCTTGGTGAGGTCTTGGGGCATGGGGTAGGGTGTTTATAACACTCTTCTGCAGGTTTCAAGGATTCTGTCATCATCTGGCTTGCCCGGCGTTGTTGCATGGTTAAGACTCCATAGCAGAAATGAAAGACTGTCATCCTCGAACCAAAGGTTCGGGGATCCAGGGTTACAGCCAGCGGCGGAGTATTTGACCCTGGATCCCCGCCCAAGCGGGCAAGGATGACGGTTGGCTCAAAAACCTCTTGTATTCCCCATATTTTTCCGTATTATCCGGCCTCTTTGCTCGAAAGAGCAGGAAAAGCCCCGCGTTTATCAAGGTTGATGCGGCCTGGCTTTTAACCCAACCTTTTGATTAGAAGATAAAACATAATGGCCCGTTCAAACGCACTTCGTGCACAAGCTCAAGCGAATATAGATTCAAGAATACAAAATACAGAACCATTCACTACCGGCGAAGATTTCGCGGCGATGTTTGGGGATTCTACCGGCAGCTCCAAACCGTTGGAAGGCAGCCTGGTTAAAGGCATAATCGTCGGACTTGATGACGATGCAGTTACAGTTGATGTCGGCTTAAAATCAGAAGGCCGCATTTCATTAAAAGAATTCTCATCACTTGGTGATGAACCGGAACTCAATATTGGCGACGAAGTTGAAGTTTTCCTTGAACGCATGGAAAACCGCCAGGGCGAAATCGTCCTCTCCCGCGAAAAAGCGTTGCGCGAACAGGCTTGGGAACGTCTGGAAAAAGACATGACCGGCCAAAAACAAGTTGACGGAATCATCTTCGGCCAGGTCAAAGGCGGATTTACTGTTGATCTCGGCGGCGCGGTTGCGTTCTTGCCAGGTTCACAAGTTGACGTTCGCCCGATCAAGGATATTTCTTCGCTCGCTAACTCGAAGCAGAAATTCCTCGTCCTCAAAATGGATAAAAAACGCGGCAATATTATCGTTTCCCGCCGCGCAATCCTCGAAGAATCACGCGCTGAAGCCCGTGAAGAAATGCTCAAAGGCGTCAAAGTCAATGACATTATGGACGGTACAGTTAAAAACCTCACAAACTACGGTGCGTTTATCGACCTCGGCGGTTTGGATGGTTTGTTGCACGTCACGGATATTTCCTGGAAACGTATCAGCCACCCTTCAGAAGTATTGAAGCTCGGCCAATCAGTTAAAGTCCAGGTTATCAAATTTGACGATGAAACTAAGCGGATTTCACTCGGCATGAAACAGTTGGAGGAAAATCCTTGGGGTGGTGTTGCTGATAAATTCCCGGTTGGTAAAGTTGCTACTGGCAGAGTCTCCAACATCGCTGATTATGGCGTATTCATCGACCTCGGCGACGGCGTGGAAGGTCTCGTCCATGTTTCTGAATTGTCATGGGTCAAGAAAAACCAAAATCCAAACAAGCTGGTGAAAGTCGGCGACGAAGTGAAGGTAAAAGTTTTGGAAATCGATTCCGAAAAACGCCGCATATCGCTGGGCATGAAGCAAACTGAGGAAAATCCTTGGTCGCAATTCGCCACCAATAATAAAGAAGGCGACACAATCGAAGGCGAAATCAAAAACATTTCTGATTTCGGATTCTTCGTTGGCCTTGAAGGCGGAATTGATGGACTCGTTCACTATTCTGATTTGTCTTGGGATAAACCAGGCGAAGAAGCGCTGAAAGATTATAAGAAAGGTGATGCTGTGAAAGCGGTGATTCTTTCTGTTGATATCGAGAAAGAGCGTATCGGCCTCGGCGTCAAACAACTTTCCGGCGGCGGCGCTGCTGGTGAACAAGTTGTCGAACAGCTCAATAACCTCAAAAAAGGCGATACTGTAACTTGTACAGTTCAAGCCGTTCAACGCGATGGTATTGAAGTTGTGGTTGGCGAAACTCCGATCGTCAGCTTCATTAAACGCAATGACCTTTCTAAAGACCGTTCTGAGCAACGTCCTGACCGTTTCGCGGTTGGTGATCGTGTTGACGCAAAAATCATCAGCGTCAATGCCAAAAAAAGCCAGATCGGCGTTTCCATCAAAACCCTGGAAGTTGATGAGCACAAACAAGCTATCGAGCAATATGGCTCAACTGATAGCGGTGCGTCACTCGGCGACATCCTCGGCAAAGCGCTGGAAAAAGGTAAGAAATAATGTCATTAACGCCGGACATCCTGTTAGATCGCGTACAGCTCAAATCCCGTTTGCGGAAATGGCAGGTAGTTTCGGCGTTATTGGCGGTTTTCGCGCTGCTTTCCTTAACGATTTATGCCACGCCAGGTAATAATAAGGAAGTAACGGTAGGCGAGGTGGGCGAAGATTATATCGCCCGCATCAAAGTCGAAGGCGTAATCATGGACGATACTTACCGCGAAAAAGTTTTGAAAAAACTTATCGATGACAAACACGCTAAAGCCGTAATCATCTCCATCGATTCCCCAGGCGGCACAACTGCCGGCGGTGAGGAGCTTTACGAACAAGTGCGCGACATCGGCAATTCCGGCAAACCGGTAGTAGTCGTGCAACGCACATTGGCAGCCAGCGGCGGCTATATGGTCTCTCTCGCCGGTGATCACATCATCGCCCGTAACGGCACTATTACCGGTTCTATCGGCGTATTGCTGCAATCAGCGGAATTCACCGGGCTGGCCTCAAAAATCGGGGTGACTTTCAACACTATCAAATCATCGGAACTGAAAGCCTCACCATCGCCATTTGAAAAAATGACCCCCAAATCAGAAGCCGCGATCCAAAGCCTGATTGATGATTTTTATAATTACTTTGTTAAATTGGTTGCCGAGCGCCGCCATCTTGACCTTGCCACCGCCACCAAATTGGCCGATGGCCGCGTTTATACCGGTACTCAAGCCGTCAAAAACGGCCTGATTGATGAAATCGGCGGCGAGAAAGAGGCGATGGCATGGCTTGTCAAGAACAAGAAAATCAGCACCAAGCTGGAAATTGAAGACGTAAAGACCTCCGAGCCCGAAAAAGGCTTGAAAGATGTTTTATTTGGTGATTCAAAAGAGAGTAAGATATTAGATGAGCTCACTACCGGCGGATTGCTGGCTATCTGGCGCCCATAAGTTTTAAATTTTAACCTAACGAGATATAAGACAATGACTAAATCGGAACTGATAAAAAAACTCGTAGCAAAATTCCCTGATTTGAAAGAACGGGATATTGAAAACATCCTCAATTTGATTTTGAAGGAAATCTCCGCATCGCTGATCGCCGGCGACCGCGTTGAGCTTCGCGGCTTCGGCGCTTTCTCTATCCGCACTAGGCTGCCACGCCTGGCACGCAACCCGCGCACCGGCGAAAAAGTAAAAGTCGCCGCCCGCAAAGCGATTTATTACCGCGCGGGGAAAGAATTGAAAGAGTTGGTTAATTCATAGGCTTCGGACGTCAGACTCCGGACTTCAGTATTTTTCTTCTGACGACTAATGTCTGAAGTCTGAAATCCACTAGCTAGTGGTAGTTTGGTTGCACAGAGGTTTGTGTTTGCAGGGTTTAGCCCACATTGCTCCAGCAAGTTGCCTATTGCGATAACAGGACTTTTAACCTCGCCGGTAGTTGCAAGC
>JAYVPI010000001.1:0-279231 GCA_043757405.1 Alphaproteobacteria bacterium | reverse complement strand
TGGATTGCCGCGCTGCGCTCGCAGTGACGGGTGTTTAAGCTTATGGCTCTCGAAAATGAAATTCAAAAGATTCTTGATATAGGTTTCGCCGAAGATATCGGCGCGGGCGATGTTACCTGTAATGCGGTGATTCCCGCAGATGTTGTTGGTAAATACATTTTCCGCACACGGGAGGAAATCACTTTTTGTGGCGCTGATATATTAAGCGCGGCTTTCACCAAAATAAAAATTACCGCAAAAGATAGTGATGTTTTAAAAGCTGGGGCAACCATCGCGGAGATAGATGGGAACGTCCGGGAGATTCTGGCAAAAGAGCGGGTTGTGTTGAATTTGTTGCAGCATCTTTGCGGGATAGCGACTGAGACTGCGAAATATGTTGCGGCGGTCAGCGGTACCAAAGCCAAAATCCTGGATACTAGAAAGACATTGCCTGGATTGCGTGCATTAGAAAAATATGCGGTTAAATGCGGTGGTGGCCAAAACCATCGGATGGGGCTTTATGATATGGTGATGATTAAGGATAATCATATTAGGGCGGCTGGCGGAATTACGGCGGCGGTGGCGAAGGCAAAAAAATATACACTGGCACATCCCGCGCTTGACGCGGGGTCCCACGCGGAGACCCCGGATCGAGTCCGGGGCGTGCGGATGTTAGTAGAAGTTGAGTGTGATTCGCTTGAGCAGGTGCGTGAGGCGCTAAGTGCGGGAGCGGATATTATCATGGCGGATAATATGGATATTCCGCAATTGCAAGAGGTTGTGAAATTGGTTAATGGCAAAGTGCCGGTTGAGGCTTCGGGCAATGTTAGCCTTGAGACTGTGCGGCAAATTGCGGAGGCGGGAGTAGATTTTATTTCCACCAGCAAAATCACGATGTCTGCAAGGGCGGTGGATATCGGGTTGGACGAAGCTTAATTATTCACATCCCGATGCCGCAGAACCGGCTTATAACCATTCGCTTCCAAAGTTTTGCCGATAGTTTCCGTTACATAAACCGAGCGGTGTTTTCCGCCGGTGCAGCCAAAGGCGATTGTGAGATATGACTTTCCCTCCGCCTTATAAACAGGCAGCAGTGGCGACAGCAAATCCATTACATTCTTCAGGAATGGCTTCAAATTCTTGTCTTTATCAATATACGCGCCGACATCTTTATTCTTGCCGTTCTTCTCGCGCAGCTCCGGCACATAATATGGATTCTTCAAAAAGCGCACATCGAAAACCAAGTCGGCTTCCCTGGGCAATCCGCTTTTGTACGAAAAAGAGGTGAGGGTGATGAGGAGGTTATCGCTCTCGGCGGAAAAGTGCCCGCGAATCCAGTTGCGCAAATCGGCTTGGTTGAATGTGGAAGTATCGACAACATAATCCGCGTGTTTGCGTAATTTCTCAATCAATTGCTTTTCATGCTTGATACCGTCGGCAATCGGGCGGTCTTTCGCCAAAGGGTGGCGGCGGCGGGTTTCGGAAAAGCGGCGTTGCAATACATCGGTATCTGCATCGAGAAACAGTAATTTATATTTTAATTTTTCAGTGGTTTTGAGAAAATTTTCCGCGGTAAAACCCTGGTTTCTGGCATCGATACCGATCGCCAATAACCCGCCTTTTTTGTAGGAATCGATCAATACCGGCAGGATTGATAATGGAATGTTATCTATCGCATCATAGCCGAGATCTTCTAAGGCTTTGAGGGCTATGGATTTTCCGGCGCCAGAAGAGCCGGTTACCAATATAATATTATTTAAATCCTTCGTCATTTATGCTATAATTAGTTTTAGAGGTGGAATATGTCCAGAGGATTTTTTAGTGGCAGCGGCGGTGGGGATTCAAAACGCCCAGGTTCAGCCAAGGGCGACCCGACCAAGAAAAAATCGCTGATGACTACTTTGAACTATAGCCGCAAGCGCCAAAAAACTCAAAATGAGTTGATACGCGAACGCAGCAGTATTCAATTAAAAGATTATAGCGAGATGGTTGAGGATTTGCTGGACGCAAAAATGTCCTCTACCGAAAGGCCGCGCCAATTCAATTTACCAGGTTCGGCACCACCTGAGGAGAAAAAAATCTCCAAAGGCCGCGAAGCTGCGATTGAGCACTTCAAAATGAAGCGCATGAAGCTGCGGATGAAAGTGCGCGATCAAAGAGTTGAGGTGATTCCGAAAAATTATCCAGGTGCGCAAGGCGGCTGGATCGATAAAAATGGCCGTATACGCAACCGCCACGGGCAAATTGTGATGGAAGTAAATTTAAAAAATGGCGTTATTACCAACCGCCTGGGCTTGAAAGTGGCGAAATATAACCCGCATTCGATGACTTGTGATTTCAAAATCCAGCGCTTATTGCAAAGATACGAGCAGCATCAGCACAGGCACGACAACCCGTTTGCAGGGGCGGGCCAGCACGACGGTAAGTTCAATCCGTTTGGCGGTAAAGACTGATATCTCAATTTTATGAAATTAATGTTGAAATTGGTAATCATATCGGTTAGTTTCCGCGCCTCGATATAGTCGGAGCGTAGCGCAGTTCGGTAGCGCATCTGGTTTGGGACCAGAGGGTCGGGGGTTCGAATCCCTCCGCTCCGACCATCGAATTATAATTGCTCCGCAAAAGCACGCTTTTGCTTCGCGCCGCCCACGCACCCAAAGGGTGGGCCATTATTATGCGGTAGCTCCGCTATCGTGGAGGCGGGCTGACGGCTCTGGTATCACATCATCTACTGTAAATATTGATAATTTCTTTACGTGTGAAGGATTGCTCCTAATCGCATATTGAGGTGCTAATTGGCATATTTAACTCATCTACTAACCAATAAAACGGAGAACTATATGTCTATTAAAGGAAACGCGAAAGAAGCTGCCGGTTTTGTAAAAGAGGAAATTTACGAACATGGCACATCTGCCGATTCGCAACGCAAAGCGCAAGAAGGGCGTGATTTGCGTAACGAAGGCCGTCTTGAAGATGGTAAGGCTCCAAAACTAACTAAGCCTGGCACCGGTAACAAAGAAGACAACGAATAATACTAATCTCACATAAGAAGAAAAACACCGCAGTCCCCAAACTAGCGGTGTTTTTTTATGAGCACTAAGGATAGAAATTAATTGCTGTGACGCACCCAATGGTCGTGGCCATTATGGGGATTATAATCGCCATGGTCATCATTATCATAATCATCGTCGTAGTTGCGATCATGCCAGCGGTTGTCGTGATAATAGCCCGAATATGCAGTTGGATAACCACTGTCATAGCGCGTTTCTTCAAGGCTATTATAAGCTTTGCGATCCCGTTCGTTATAATTTGGCGGGCCGACTACGCAGCCGCTTAACGTTAGGGCAATTGCGGTGGTGAGGATAAGTTTGTTCATGGGTTTTCCTTAATAGGTTTGGAGGATAATGCCCCGATAGTCATAAAAATACTATATGAATTCAAGTTGCTTGGTTTTTTGAGCTTTGGAAATCTTATCGGCGATGCGCGTTGGTTCCGGCAGGCGATAACGGGTGAGGCATTTTATAGTTAAATCAACGGCACTTTCATGGCTAATGCAGTGGCCGGGGGAAATAAATAGCGGCTTACACTTTTCCTTGGAGCGGAGGACTGTGCCAATTCTTTCGTCTTTGTCCATCAAGAGGCTTTGCGATAATTTTTGTGCTCCTGGTTCTATATATTTGCCGCGTAATAATGATTTGGCGACGCCTAGTGTTGGATAATCGAGTAAAACTCCCAGATGCGATGCAATGCCAAAGCGGCGCGGATGCGCGATCCCCTGGCCGTCGACCATAAAAATATCGGGCATTTGCGGGAGTTGTTTTATCGCCTCCAAAATAACCGGGATTTCACGGAAGGAGAGAAAGCCGGGGATATATGGGAAAGTGGTGGGAAGTTCGGCATGGGTGGAGGTGATAACTTCCAGCTCAGGGAATTTCATTAATACGATAAAAGCTTTGGAAACCCGCCCCTCATCACCGAAGCTGCAATCGACTCCGGCGATGGTTTTAATTTCAGGAAAGTCATTTCTCAAGCTGACTTTGTGCCGCAATTCATTTTGAATAATAACTGCATCAGCCGCATTATCCGGCCAGATTATTTTGGGAATGCTAATTGCCATATCTACCTTTAAATATAAGAATTATTGATTATATTATAAAGATGCCATCACAACCTATATTAGACCTTGCCCCCGCCGATGACCTGCGCCCACTGGCGGATAAGATGCGGCCAACCAATTTCGGTGAAGTGCTGGGGCAGGAACATGTACTTTCTGCGGATTCGTTGTTTATCAAATCATTGGATAGCGGCAATTTGCCGTCGATTATTTTCTGGGGGCCGCCGGGTTGCGGGAAGACTACGATTGCGCGGCTGATTGCGGAGAAGGTGAAGGCGAATTTCATCAAGTTTTCGGCAATCCAGCAGGCGACGGCGGATTTGCGCAAGGTTTTTGAGAAAGCGGAGATTGATAAAGCGGCGGGTAAGCGGACGATATTATTAGTAGATGAAATTCACCGCTTCAACCGCTCGCAGCAGGATTTGTTTTTGCCGTATGTGGAGAATGGGACGATTACGCTGATTGGCGCGACCACTGAAAATCCATCATTTGAAATCAACGGCGCATTGCTTTCGCGGTGCAAGGTGCTGGTTCTCAAGCGGCTGGAAACATCAGTATTATTGGAAATGCTGAAGCAGGCAGAGGGCTTTACCGGCAAGAAATTATCATTAGACGAAGCGGCGCGGGAATTGTTGTGTTCCCTGGCGGATGGGGATGGGCGGTATTTGCTAAATATGGTGGAGGAGTTATTCAATATAAAAACCCCGCTTGATTCTGAAAGCCTGCTGGAACTGATCCAAAAACGCGCACCGCTATATGATAAGTCGCAAGAAGGGCATTATAATTTGATTTCGGCGCTGCATAAAAGCCTGCGCGGCTCGGATGTTGATGCGGCGCTTTATTGGTTTTCGAGGATGCTGGATGGTGGTGAGAACCCATTATATATCGTGCGCCGGTTAATAAGATTTTCCTCAGAAGATATCGGCATGGCCGATCCTCAAGCCTTGCTGCAGGCAATCGCGGCGCAAACTGCTTATGAAACTTTGGGTTCGCCTGAGGGTGAGTTGAATATCGCCCAATTAGTCGTATATCTTGCCACTGCGCCAAAATCGAACGCGCTTTATACGGCATATGGGGCGGCGAATCGGGATGCTAAAAAATCCGGATCGTTGATGCCGCCGAAACATATATTGAATGCCCCGACCAAATTGATGAAGGAGGAGGGGTATGGCAAGGGTTATCAATATGACCACGACACTGAGGAAGGCTTCTCAGGGCAGAACTATTTTCCCGATAATATGCAGCGTGCATCCTATTACAAGCCCGTTGACCGCGGGTTTGAGCGGGAGATTGTGAAACGTATGGCATATTGGGACAAATTGAGGAATAAGCTTGCCTAAGGCGGCTTAAAACAGTAAATTCCCCCACATGAAAAATGACAAAACTCCCAAATTGGTGTTATCGGCGCCAGTAGGGTCGGACAAGGTATTTGCCGACGGCAATGCCAGCGTCAATGATTTCAAATTCGATCAAAAAGTGGCCAAGGTCTTTGACGATATGGTTTCGCGCTCTGTCCCATATTATGCCGAGATGCAGCGCATGACCGGGGAGCTGGTGGCGGAATTCGCCAAGCCAGGCACGAATTTATATGATATCGGCTGCTCGACGGCGACGACGATGATTTTATTTGACGATATAGTTGATAAATCAGTCAAATTCGTTGGCTATGACAATGCGCCGGAGATGCTTGAAAAAGCGCGTACCAAAATTGCTGAATCAGGAATTACGCGGGATATTGATTTGGTTACGGCAGATTTGCACCAGCCATTTTCGATTGAGAATGCAAGCGTCGCCACGATGATTTTGACTCTGCAATTTGCGCGGCCTTTGCACCGTGAGCGGATAGTACAGAATATTTATGACGGACTTAATAATGACGGTTGTTTCATTTTGATTGAGAAGGTGACTAGCGAAGATACAATCTTTAATCGCTTGTTCATCGATAATTATTATGATTTCAAGCGCCGTAATGGTTATTCAGAAACCGAAATCTCACAAAAACGGGAAGCGCTGGAAAATGTGCTGATTCCGTATCGCATGGATGAAAACTTTGACATGCTCAAGCGTGTCGGCTTCAAAAGCATGGAAGTTTATTTCCGCTGGTATAATTTCTGCGCAATTATCGCAATCAAGTGATGGATACATTTAAAATAACAAATATTATCCGTCACCCCGCACTTGTTGCGGGGTCTGGCGTTTACAAGAACCGCTTGACCCCGTCACAAAGGCTTGCCCCAGCGAAGGCTGGGGACGGGGTGACAGGAAGTCTGGAGAGTTATGAGCATTTATAAAAACGATACAATCGTCAAAATCGGCAATTTCTTTTTTAAATATCGCAACAAAGTGTTTCCACTTGTTATCGGGGTGTTGTTCCTGATCCAGCCGCCATATGCATTATTCCGCGCTAATGCCATTGAAGGCATCAAAGATGGAATAGCGATCCTTCTTTCGCTATCCGGACTTCTGGTGCGTGCATTGGTCATCGGTTTTGCATATATCAAACGCGGCGGAGTCAATAAACAAGTCTTCGCCGATAAATTGGTGACGGAAGGCATGTTCACCATCTGCCGGAACCCGCTTTATTATGGCAATATGCTAATCTACGTTGGCATTTTCCTCTTTTACGGCACGCCTCTGGCAATAGTCGTTGGTTCCTTGTTATTTTATTTTATCTATATCTGCATCATCGCCACTGAGGAAAGATATTTACGCAATAAATTTGGTGCCGAATATGATGTTTACGAAATGCAAACCAACCGTTGGATTATCGATTTCACGCAATTCCGCACTGCGACTAAAGGGATGTTTTTCAACTTCCGCAAAGTCATTATCAAAGATTACCCAACAATTTTCACTACATTTTTGATAATTTTATTCATTGAGCAGTATAAGCTCTACATCACCACCGGCAACATCGAAATAAGTCTCATAATAGCTTCTTTATTATGCGTGGCTATGATGGGTGCTGTACGTTACTTGAAAAAGAGAAAAATTCTAACCTTTGAATGAAAATAATTCTTAGCCTACTGCTATTTATTGGTCTCGTTTTGCTTTTTGCGGTTAATAGCGCGAGGGCGATGGGTTTTATCGCTAACCTCCCGGCATATTTCTCCGATCAAAAAATCACCCGCGACATAGACTTTGGCGGCGGGCACGGCTCAAAACTTGATGTCTATGTGCCCAATGATAATAAGCCAAACCACCCGGTAATTATTTATTTCTATGGCGGCGGCTGGCGGATGGGGACAAAGGAGATGTACCGCTTTACCGCTGATGCATTTACAAGCCGCGGTTATGTTGTCGTGATCCCGGATTATGTAAAATACCCGCAATATAAATTTCCAGTCTGGCAAGATGAATCGGCAAGGGCGGTGGCATGGGTGCATAATAATATCGATAAATATCAAGGAGACTCCGGACATATAAACGTGCTCGGGCATTCAGCCGGTGCCCAGATCGGGGCATTATTGGCCACCGATAACCAATATATGAAAAGAGCCGGCGGCGATCGCTCATGGATAAAAGCATTCGCCGGATTGGCCGGCCCCTATGACTTCACACCTGAGGAAGAATATTATGTCAAAATGTTCTCCACCGCCGGTGATAATTATAAATTAATCCGCGTAACCAACTTCATAGACGGCAAACAAGCGCCGATGTTATTGCTGTGGGGCAAAAAAGACAGCGTTGTAGGCGAAATAAACATCACCCACCTAAAAGGCGGACTTGATGCGAGGGGCGGGGAATATAAAATAAAATTTTATGATAATGTCGATCACATAGACATCATCGCGTCATTAACCATCATCGCCAGAAACCGCGCACCGGTCCTGGAAGATGTGGATGCTTGGTTTAAGCAATATCAGTATATTACTAAGCCCTAAAGTGCTAATCAGGCTTTGCTTGAGACTCTGCCAATAGGTTTCAATGCCGTTAAATCATCAGCAGTTTTGGCAAATAATTCGTCACATAACAATCTGCTATCAGGAATTGTAATTCCTGGATTTACTTTTTCAATAGCGTCGCGAAAGTGTAATTTTCCCATGTCAGGAGTTGCCCTAGCCTTTTCTTTTATTAGTGCATTAATAGCTGGAGCTGAGAGATAAATTTCGCGATGCAAGGCCGCTGATTGGTAGGGCTCTGTTTTTAATGCAAGATGTGTAAATGCTCGACGGATCATGGTTAATAGTTATTAAGGCTATTTGGGGTGATATGCAAGTAAGAAATTACAATTTAGCCAATAGAAAGTTCCTGAGGTTCATTTTTGGGGCATATAACCCTTAGTAAAGCTGGGGATTTTTTCATCAATTCGTCCCATAAAGTCCTTCTTTCATTCATGGTGGTTGATGGATTGCTTCTAATTATCGCATGTATGAAGTCTGTTCTGTCAGTATTGTTCCTGCCGCCAACGATTTCTGCCAGTTCCTCTCTCTCGCGTTCTTGACCAGGAATACTTCTTAGGCCACGGACATATAAAACATTGTTGAGTGCCGTTTCGGTAACTACGAAATCACGTCCTAAAGCTTTGCAAAAATAAACGCCGTCATTTTTAATACGTCTTGCCATATTAACCCTCTTCAACCTTTATAGATAAAAGGTTAAAGCTTTGCAAGCATTGGATTAACCAACCTTACGATAAATCTCGCCGCCTTCGGCTTTGAACTTCTCTGCCATTTCCCGCTCACCCTCCTGGGCTTTTGCATAATCACGCACTTCTTGCGAAATCCGCATTGAACAGAATTTCGGCCCGCACATGCTGCAGAAATGGGCGAATTTGGCGCCTTCTGCTGGTAAAGTCTCGTCATGGAACTCGCGGGCTTTTTCGGGGTCGAGGCTCAGATTGAACTGATCCATCCAACGGAATTCGAAGCGGGCGCGGCTCACGGCATCGTCCCGCAACTTAGCTCCCGGCCAACCCTTCGCTAAATCGGCGGCGTGGGCGGCGAGTTTATAAGTGACGACGCCGACACGCACATCTTCTTTGTCGGGAAGGCCGAGATGTTCTTTTGGTGTGACATAGCAAAGCATCGCTGTGCCATACCAGCCAATTTGTGCGGCGCCGATGGCACTAGTAATGTGGTCATAACCTGGGGCGATGTCGGTTGTCAGCGGCCCAAGTGTATAAAATGGCGCTTCGTAACATTCGGCCAATTGCTTATCCATGTTCTCTTTAATCAGATGCATCGGCACGTGGCCTGGGCCTTCGATCATAACCTGGACATCATGTTTCCATGCGATCTTAGTCAACTCACCCAGAGTTTTTAATTCGGCGAACTGCGCTTCGTCATTGGCGTCTGCAATCGAGCCTGGACGCAAGCCATCACCGAGCGAGAAAGAGACGTCATATTTTTTCATGATTTCACAGATTTCTTCGAAATGCGTATAGGTGAAGTTTTCCTTGTGATGGGTCATGCACCATTTGGCATGAATCGAACCGCCGCGGGAAACGATTCCGGTGACGCGGTTTTGTGTCATGGGAATGAACGGCAAACGCACGCCAGCATGAATTGTGAAATAATCAACGCCTTGCTCGGCTTGCTCAATCAACGTATCGCGGTAAATTTCCCAGGTCAGATCTTCGGCGACGCCGTTTACTTTTTCAAGCGCCTGGTAAATCGGCACAGTGCCAACCGGAACGGGCGAATTACGGATGATCCATTCGCGGATGTTGTGGATATTTTTGCCGGTGGACAAATCCATAATCGTATCGCCGCCCCATCGGGTTGACCACACCATTTTCTCAACTTCCTCAGCGACTGATGAAGTCACGGCGGAGTTTCCGATATTGGCGTTGATTTTGACACTGAAATTCCGGCCAATAATCATCGGCTCGGCTTCGGGGTGGTTGATGTTGGCGGGGATGATCGCGCGGCCGGCGGCAACTTCATCGCGTACGAATTCCGGGGTTATATAATCCGGGAATTTCGCGCCGAAGCGTTCGCCCTTGAAACGGTCAGCGGACCCGCCCCCAACCCCTCCCTGAGGGAGGGGGGAAGAAAAAGCCTCCTCCCTGAGGGAGGAGGTTGGAGGAGGGTTCATCTTGCGGCCGATATTTTCACGGATGGCGATATATTCCATCTCCGGGGTGATGATGCCTTTGCGGGCATAGTGCATCTGCGAAACATTGGCGCCATTTTTTGCGCGTAATGGTTTGCGGTTTTTACGGTCAAAAACTTCAACTTCGGAAGTCGCAAAACCATTATCCTCCGGTTTCAGCTGACGCCCGTCATATTCCTCAACATCGCCACGCGCCAAAATCCATTTGCGGCGCAGTTCTTCCAGGCCTTTATAAATATCGATGTTTTTGGACGTATCGCTATATGGCCCGCTTGTGTCATAAACCCAAAAATCCTGCTCCTTCGCTTCCTTGGAAAGCTCAATTTCCCGCATGCCTACCCACAAATCCTCATGCATTTCGCCTTTGACATAAACTTTGCGGCTGGCGGGGAATGGGGTAGTGGTGATTTTGTCGATTTTGGATTTGTTATTTGTGTTCATGAAGTATGTTATAGACCTTATCGGTCAATATCTTCAACTCTTTTTCATGAATTATTAATGGTGGAGCCAAATAGATTATATCATCGAACGGGCGAATATTGACACCCGCGGCGAGGAATTTTTGACGTAATTCTTTAACTACGTCATCCTGCGGCTTGACCGCAGGATCTGTTCGCGAGGCTCCTGCGGTCGAGCCGCAGGATGACGGTTTGGTTAAGTTTAGCTGTATGACTCCAATCGCGCCTTTCACGCGTACATCTTTTACTATTGGCAGGGCGGCGCATTTTTCCAGTTCGGCGGTTAGAATTTCTTCTATCTTCGCCACCTGTTTTAACCGTGGTTCGCGTTCAAATAAATCCAGGCTGGCATTTGCCGCCGCGCAGGCGATGGGGTTGGCCATGTAGGTGGGGCCGTGCATGAAGGCGGTTTCGTTGAAGGCGGCGAAGATTCCGGCGCTCGCCGCTGTTGCCGCCATGCCTAACATTCCGCCGGTGAGGGCTTTGCCGATGCACATGATATCGGGGGTGATTCCGGCTTCCTCAACGGCGAACATATAGCCGGTGCGGCCAAAGCCGGTGGCGATTTCGTCGGCGATAAAGAGGATTTCGTGTTTTTTGGTGATGCGGTAGATTTCGGCCAGCACATCCGGCGAGTGGAATTTCATGCCGCCTGCCATTTGTACTAATGGTTCAATTATGACTGCGGCGATTTGTGATTTTTGTGAGGCGAGGAGCGCATCAAATTCCTCAAAAGCCAATTCGTCAGACGGAATATCCAGCGCGAATTGCATCGGCATAAACCCAACAAACGGCGAGTGCATCCCATCATCGTCCGAAACCGACATCGCGCCCATCGTATCGCCGTGATAGGAGTTTTTGAAATGGATGAAGCGTTGTTTTTTTGTATTTTTATTTTGCACCTTCCAATATTGCGCCGCCATTTTCAGCGCCACTTCCACGGCGGTCGAGCCGGAATCGGAGAAGAAAATATGCGGGAGCTTGGTGAGCGCGGCGAGGCGTGCGGAAAGTTTGAGCGCCGGTTCATGCACGAAACCGCCGAGCATGACATGATGCAACTTCGCCGCCTGTTCCTGTACGGCTTTGACGAGGTGAGGGTGGTTGTAACCATGGCAAACCGTCCACCAACTCGAAATCCCATCAATAATCTCGCGCCCATCCGCCAGTTTGAGGGTGCAGCCATTGGCGCTAACCACCTCTAAAGGCTGGTTTTCGGGGTTGTGCAACGAATATGGCAGCCACAAGTTTTGCATGGGGGGATATTAGGGGAAAGGGATTAATGGTCAATTAAACTGCCATAGCTTTAAGACCCAGTCGGTCAAAAAGCTTCTTATCTTCAAGGGCTTCCGGATTCGGAGTGGTTAATAATTTTTCGCCATAAAAAATCGAATTTGCACCCGCTAGGAAACATAACGCCTGCATTTCGTCTGACATTTCTTCGCGGCCTGCTGACAGGCGTATTGCGGATTTTGGCATTAATATCCGCGCCACGGCGATCATGCGGACGAAGTCGAGATTGCCGATTGCCGATTGCCGATTGCCGAATGGGGTGCCTTCGACTGGGACTAGCAGATTAATCGGGACGGATTCCGGGTGTTCAGGCAAATTCGCCAATGTCAGCAGCATACCGGCGCGGTCGGCCACTGATTCGCCCATTCCTACTATGCCGCCGCAGCAGGTTTTCATTCCGGCCTCGCGCACATGCGCGAGTGTATCGAGGCGGTCTTGGAAGGTGCGGGTGGTGATTATATTTCCGTAATATTCCGGGGAAGTATCGATGTTGTGGTTGTAATAATCCAGCCCCGCATCCTTCAATTTCTCGGCTTGTGGTTTCGTCAACATGCCCAATGTGCAGCACGACTCCAACCCCAGATCCTTCACCACCTTCACCATCTCAATAACATTATCCAAATCCCGATCCTTAGGCGAACGCCAGGCGGCGCCCATGCAAAAGCGGGAAGCTCCGGCGGCTTTGGCTTTTGTGGCCTCGGAGCGGACATGTTCAACTGTGGTGAGTTTTTCGGCTTTTACGGGGGTGTCATATGATGCGGATTGCGGGCAATATTTACAATCTTCCGCGCAGCCGCCGGTTTTTATGGAGAGTAATGTCGAGATTTGAACCGCGTTTGGATCATGATTGGCGCGGTGCACGCTGGCGGCCTGAAATATTAGGTCGTTGAAAGGCAGGGCGAATAAATCTATAACTTCAGACTGTTTCCAATCGTGTCGGATGTTCATGGATAGTCTATTACAGCAAAAACTAAATGATTTGAAGGATAAAAATCTCCTGCGAACGCCCAAGGGTGAGTGGGGGGAAGGATTTATCAATTTTACATCAAATGATTATTTAGGTTTAAGCCGCCATCCGGAAGTGATTATTGCCGGAATAGAAGCTGCGGAAAAATATGGCGCAGGAGCGGGGGCAAGCAGGATTGCGGGCGGAAATCATCCATTATTTGGGGAATTTGCTGAAAAAATCGCGGCTTATAAAGGTTATGAGGCCGCCACGGTATTTGGCAGCGGATATCTGGCAAATCTTGGCGTTATCACAGCGCTGGAGCCGGAAGTGGTTTATGCCGATAAATTAGTCCACGCTTCTATAATCGACGCAATAAAGCTCTCCGGCGCAAAGCTGGTGCGGTTTAAGCATAATGATGTTGCTGACTTGAAGAAGTGTTTGGAGAAAGACGTCATTCTGAGCGCAAGCGAAGGATCCTTCGCTTGCGCTCAGAATGACGATAAGCGCAGGCGGCTCATCATCACCGAAGAGATCTTTTCAATGGATGGGGATTTTGCTCCGGTTGATGAGCTGAAGGAAATCGCCGATAAAAACAACTGCACACTAATAGTTGACGGCGCACACTCCATTTATCAAAAATCAAAACTTAAAGCTCACATTTATATCGGGACAATGTCAAAGGCGCTGGGGAGTTATGGGGGGTATGTTTGTGGTTCTCGGGCTTTGATTCGGTATTTGGAGACTAAGGCGCGATCATTGATTTATTCAACTGGGCTGCCGCCATTCGCGGTTGGTGCGGCGATAAAGGCGCTGGAGATTGCTGGGCGGGATGAGCTATATTTGAAAGTATTGAAGAATACGGAATATCTTAAATCGTCATTGCCGCGCTTCGCTCGTAATGACGGAACTTCAAGTATCGTTCCTATTATTTTGGGCAGCGAGGAAAAGGCGCTAGCGGCGGAGAAGTTGCTTAAGGATAATAAAATACTAGTCTCGGCGATGCGGCCGCCAACGGTGCCTAAGGGGACGGCGCGGCTCCGCATTTCGGTGACGGCGGCGCATACGAAAAGTGAAATTGATTTATTGGCGGATTGGCTTAAAACACTAAATATGTGTCACCCTGCTACTTGATTGCAGGGTCTGGTGCGTGTATGAGGAGTTCCTGCGGTCAAGCCGCAGGATGACGTTATGGGGATAAAATTTTTTTTGCAAGGAAAGCTGAAGTATTTAACGCTAATTGCCGCTGGCGGATTGGCGGATTTGGCATTGGCGCCGTTTTATATCTTTCCGGTTTTATTTATCTCATTCCCAATATTTTTTAAAATTCTTGCTGCGGCGGAAAATAAGATACAGGCATTCAAAATCGGCTGGGCATTCGGCTTTGGGTATTTTGTGTTTGGCTTATATTGGATTGCTAACTCACTACTTGTTGATGCAGAAAAATTTGCGTGGCTGATTCCGTTTGCGGTATGCGGGATTCCATTTGGTCTGGCGATTTATATTGGGTTGTTTGCTCTCGCATTTAGGTCATCCCAGCGAAGGCTGGGATCCAGCCATGCGGCATACTCATCGCTGGACCCTCGGGTCAAGCCCGAGGATGACAAATGCGGGAATTGGAATGATATTATCCTTTTCTCTATATTATGGGTGGTTTTTGAATTAATCCGCACATGGTTGTTCACGGGGTTTCCATGGAATTTGATTGGATATACGGCACTAGTTTCAACTATTTTTTCACAGCTTGCTTCAGCGGGCGGAGTTTATTTGTTGAGCTATGTAGTGATAATTATTTCGCTATTGCCGCTTTATTATAAAAATAAGAAATCACTTGTTGGGGTTGTTGCTCTTGTAGGGATTATAATTCTGTATGGCCTGTTATGTTTTGGCAAAGGTGAGGGTGATTTAGATAAAACTGCCAAAGTCATAATCTTCCAACCCAATGTTGAGCAATCGTTGAAGTGGGAGCCGTTGGCGGCGAAGAAGCAGTTTATTGAGAATATAGATTTCATGCAGACGCTGGATTATAAAAACGCGGATATAGTTTTGTGGCCGGAATCGGGAGCGCCTTATTATTTGAACCGGCAGCAGCCAGTGACGGATTTGTTGAGGCGTGTGGCGCCGGATAATGGGGTGTTGGTTACTGGCGGGTTGCGCTCTAGCGGGGAAAGCAAAAGTAATTACCAGGTTTGGAACACGCTTTATGCTATCAGCAAAGATGGGATTTATCAGTCTTATGACAAAATTCACCTTGTGCCGTTTGGGGAGTTTGTGCCGTTCCGGAATTATTTGCCGCTGGAAAAAATTACGCCTGGAGCGCTGGATTTTTCGCAAGGGGGCAAGCGTGAGGTGATGAAATATAAAAACGGGCCGGGGTTTTTGCCGTTGATTTGTTATGAAGTCACATTTCCGGAATTTTCCCATTCGGCAGTCAAGCCGGATTTGCTGGTTAATGTTACTAATGATGGGTGGTTTGGAAATTCGACGGGGCCGTATCAACATCTGGCGATGTCGCAAATGCGTTCAATTGAGCAAGGGGTGCCAATGTTGCGGGCGGCTAATACAGGAGTTTCGGCGATTATTGATAAGAATGGGCGGATTGTAAAATCATTGGCTTATAATCAGCATGGATTTTTATCCGCCGATCTTGAATTAAATAATTCGGTAACTATATATTCATTATACGGTGATTGGATAATATTTGGATTAATCATAATCAGTGTGGAGTTTTTATTAATTTTTAGAAGAAAAGTTTAAAACTTCTCTTGCAGGGCGCGGAATTTTCGCTTATTAAGATTAGATAACAGATAATAGGAATGTTCCTAATCTATCAATTACTACTTTTAATTATAGATTTTTATAATGAGTGCTAACCCGATCGATATTCACGTAGGCAAACGCCTCCGCCTCCGCCGCACAGTTACCGGCATCAGCCAAGAAAAATTGGCGGACATGCTTGGTATTACCTTCCAGCAAGTGCAAAAATATGAAAAAGGTGTGAACCGTATCGGCTCAAGCCGGTTGTTTGACATTGCAAAATCGTTAAGCGTCCCGGTTAATTTCTTTTTTGATGAATATGATAGCGGTGCAGCTGGTGCAAATAAATATGCCCTGGCGGAAGATACTGCGGCATTTGAGCATGAGGACAACCTCAAAAATCGCGAAACTATGGCTCTGGTCAAAGCTTATTACCAAATTACTGACCCAAAAGTTCGCAAGAAGGCGTTAGAGTTAATTAAGTCGCTTGCGGATAAGTAAGAGCTCTGTTAAACCCACTTCATCATTAATAATCGTCATCGCGGACTGGTTCCGCGATCCGGAAGTTGAGGCAAGAGATTGTGTCTAATGCCAGACCCCGGAACGAGTCCGGGGTGACGATATAACAGATATTCAAGGTATCCAAATGAACATGAAAAATCATCCCGGCGAATTTTTATTTACCAGCGAATCAGTGGCGGAGGGCCATCCGGACAAGCTTTGCGATCAAATTTCTGACGCGATTGTTGATGCTTATTTAAGCAAAGACCCATATGCCCGCGTTGCCGCGGAGTGCATGGTTACGCCTGATAATATCATCATCGGCGGCGAAGCAACGGCCAAACAAGCCCTGACCAAGGACGAAATCTGCGCAATCGCACGCGGTGTGGTGAAAGATGTGGGTTATGAACAAGAGCGCTTCCACTGGCAAAAAGTGAATATCCATAACTATATGATCAGCCAATCCCCAGATATCGCAATGGGTGTAAATTCTAATGACACTAAAGATGAAGGCGCTGGCGATCAAGGTATCATGTTCGGCTATGCTTGTAATGAAACTGAAGATTTAATGCCGGCTCCAATTTATTATTCGCACAAAATTTTGAAAGAACTGACTGACCTGCGCAAATCCGGCAAAATCAAAGGCCTCGGCCCGGACGCGAAATCACAGGTTACATTGCTTTATCAAAACAACGACGAAGGCAATGGCCGTGCCGTCAAAGCAACTTCAGTTGTAGTTTCGCACCAGCATGATGCGGGTTTAAAAACCAAAGATGTACGCGATATCATCCGTCCGGTTGTCGAACGTATTTTACCAAAAGGCTGGATGCCGAGTGAAGAAGAATTTTATGTCAACCCAACCGGCAATTTCGTAATCGGTGGCCCGGAAGGTGATTCTGGTTTGACCGGCCGTAAAATTATCGTCGATACTTACGGCGGGTCTGCCCCACATGGCGGCGGCGCATTCAGCGGCAAAGACCCAACTAAAGTTGATCGTTCAGCGGCATATGCAATGCGTTATGTTGCTAAAAACGTGGTTGCCGCAGGTCTTGCCGATCGCTGTACAATGCAGGTTGCCTATGCAATCGGCGTTTCAAAACCATTGGCGCTTTATGTGAATACACATGGTTCTGGAAAAGTAGACGAGCAAAAACTGGCGCAGAAAATTCTTGAGATTGTGGATTTATCTCCACGTGGAATCCGCACCAGATTAGAGCTTAACAAACCAATCTACCGCCGCACCAGCGCTTATGGCCACTTTGGCCGCAAACCGGAAAAAGACGGCGGCTTCTCGTGGGAGAAAACGGATTTGGCGGATGAATTACGCAAAGCAGTCGCCTAAATACCTGCAAAGCTTTGGTCGTACCAAGTCGCGCAAGCTGCGTGATAATTCCAAAAAGCTGTTGGCGGAAGTTTTGCCCAAAGTGAAAGTTGACGGCTTTCCTAAGTTTGATTTCAAAGAAATCTGGCTGGAGATCGGCTTTGGTGATGGTGGTCATTTATTGCATCAGGCGCTGGCAAATCCCAAAATTGGCTTTATTGGCTGCGAGCCGTTTGTAAACGGAACTGTAAAATTATTGCGTGGGATTGAAGAGAATGAGCTTAAGAATATCCGAGTCTATGCCGGAGATTTTCGTCAATTAATTACGTCACCATATGGCTTGACCATAGGAGATCCTGCGGTCGAGCCGCAGGATGACGTGTGGGAGGGAGTTATTGATCGTGTATTTATACTGTTCCCCGATCCGTGGCCAAAGAAACGGCAGAATAAACGCCGGATAATATCGAAGCAAACTTTAGACTTGCTTGCACGAATTATGAAGCGGGATGCCAGGCTCAGAATTGCCACGGATCACGAAGATTATGCTAAATGGATCGCCAGAGAATTGCTGGAACACGATAAATTTCGTTGGTTGGCAGGTTCCAGGGCAGATTGGCAAACACAACCTATTGACCATATTGAAACTAAGTATCAGAAGAAAAACCTCGCCAATACCACGCGGGCGATATTTTTTGAGGCGGTTTGCGATAAAAAATAGTGGAATAAGTCAATAAAATCTGTATTATCGGCCATTATCAAATTCTAAGGTTAGTTATGTCCTCAGGTTACAAAGTCGCCGTCGTCGGCGCCACGGGCAATGTTGGCCGTGAAATATTAAAAATTTTATCGGAGCGCAAATTCCCGGTTCGTGAGTTAGTTGCGCTTGCATCCGCTCGTTCTGCCGGCCTTGAAGTTAGCTTCGGCGATCACAAAATTGTTAAAGTCCAAAATTTGGAAAAACATGACTTCCACGGCACTGATATCGCCTTGTTTTCACCAGGCAGCAAAGTTTCTGCGATTTACGCGCCAAAAGCGGCGGCGGCAAAATGTATTGTTATTGATAACACTTCACAATTCCGCATGGATCCGGAAGTTCCATTGGTGGTGCCGGAAGTTAATGCAGCGGCGATTTCCGAATATACAAAAAAATATATCATCGCCAACCCAAACTGCTCGACTATCCAAATGGTCACGGCTTTGAAACCGTTGCATGATGCTGCCAAAATCAAACGTATCGTAGTTTCAACTTACCAATCAGTTTCCGGCGCCGGTAAAGAGGCGATGGATGAGTTGTTTTCGCAAACGAAAGCCGTTTATATGAACGATAAAGTCGCGCCGCAAAAATTTACTAAACGCATTTCCTTCAATGTTATCCCGCATATCGATTCATTCGCGGATGATGGTTATACCAAGGAAGAGTTGAAAATGGTGAATGAGACAAAGAAAATATTGGGTGCGAATATCGCTGTGAGCGCCACTTGTGTGCGCGTGCCGGTTTTTGTTGGACACTCGGAATCGATCAATATCGAATTTGAAAACCCAATCACTCCTGAGCAGGTGCGTGAAATTTTGGAAGATGCCCCGGGCGTGAGAGTTTTTGATAAGCAGGAAGATGGTGGTTACGCAACCCCAGTTGAGGTGGTTGGCGAAGACGATGTTTTCGTTTCCCGTATCCGTAGAGACTTTACTATCAAAAACGGAATCAATTTATGGGTGGTTGGCGATAATCTGCGTAAAGGCGCGGCGTTAAATGCTGTGCAGATTGCGGAGGCCTTGGTTAAAGATTATAACCTGAAAGCCAAACCGGCATTGGCTGCGGTCTAGAAATGGCAAAGGAGAAGCCGAGTTTTACCGCTTTCCTGATCCCCAAAGTTCTGCCAGCACTCGCTGCGAGTAAAAAATATTTTGATCTTGTGACTAAACAGCAGGTTGAAATAAGCCGTTTAATGGCCAATGAATGTGCAAAAAACGATTTGAGCATAAAGCTTTTGCATAACTTGATTGGGAACGGCGCCGCTATCTGGCTCATCGATAATTTCGGCATAAAAGGCTCGCCGGTACATTATGCTGCCCGCAAAAATTATATCCGTAAGCAATTGCAAGCTGTGGCTGGGGAAGTCACGCAAGTAACAATGATCGGTGCTGGATTTGATACACTTTGCCTGGAATATTCACACTTACATCCGCAAATGGAATTTTTTGAACTGGATCAGCAAGCGACACAAAGAATTAAGCTTGATGCTTTGGCCAGGATGCCGGGAATTACAACTTCTAATATGAATTTTGTTGCTGCCGACCTTTCTAAAAAGAACCTAAAAGAAGCGTTGCGGCCAACTAAATTTGATAAAAAGCAAAAAAGCTTTTTTGTGATTGAGGGTGTTTTGCCATATTTGGAAAGGAAAGATGTGGAAAAACTTTTCTCCGATATTTCCTCGTTAAGCGCTAAGGGAAGTTATATAGTTTTCGGCTCGATGTCCGAGATGGAAGGCAATGCGCGAACAAAAACTGCGGATATGGTATTGGCCAAGAAAAAAGAAAAATACAAATTCGCCGCACCGGTTTCCGAGATTAAAAAGATAGTCGAAAGGGCTGGCTTCACGTTACAGGAAACTAAGCTATATCACGAGTTACAGCAAAACATTGAAACCGAGCGCAGGCTCAAAATCCTTAAATCGGAACGCGGGGAACATTATTATTTTGCAAAAAAATAGACTGCGGTCTTCAGACATCGGACTTCAGTAAGTAGTTTCTTAGGCCATTTATCATTCTGCCTACTTCGTTAAGATCATTGATAATAGAAATTGCTTCTTCAGAGGAGATATATTTTCTTTTTTCGGCTATGTAAATTTGCGTATCCGCTTCCACCAATGAGCCGTATGCAATATTCAAAAAACGTATGAATTCTTTGTCAGATTTTCTAGCTGAGCCCTCTGCTATGTTTGAGGGAACGGAGACCGCGGATCTTTTTAATTGGGTAGATAAAGAATAAATTTCATGTTTAGGAAATTTCTCTATGAGGTTGTATACATTATCAACCAACTCCACAGATTTTTGCCAAACTTTTAATTCCCTGTGGCCCTTTTTCACTGAAGTCCGATGTCTGAAAGACTGAAGCCTATTTCAGCTTTTCTTCCTTAAACTCAACATGCTTACGAACTACTGGGTCATATTTAGTGAAAGCCAGTTTGTTAGGATAACGCTTCGGATTGCGTTTTTTTACATAATAAAAGCCTGTGCCAGCGGTGCTGACCAGCTTGATTAACATTGCGTCTTTTTTAGCCATTTTTCTTATCCGATTCTTTGATTTGTCAGGGTTTTTAGCCATCGCCCACAGCAAAGTCAAGCTTTTTCGTTGATCGTTCATCGTTAATCGTTTATCGAATTACAAGCGATGAACGATCAACGATTAACAACGAACGACTTATGAAACTAAGCCAATATCTCCTTCCGATAATCAAAGAAAATCCGGCTGAGGCGCAAATTGCCTCACATCGCCTGATGCTGCGTGCCGGAATGGTGCGCCAAGTGGGGGCGGGGATCTATAATTGGCTGCCTTTGGGCTTGAAAGTCCTCAAAAATATCGAACAAATCGTTCGGGAGGAAATGGACGCGATCGGCTCGCTGGAACTATTGATGCCGACTATGCAACCGGCTGAATTATGGCAGGAATCTGGGCGATATGAAGCTTATGGCAAGGAAATGCTGCGTATAAAAGACCGCTCTGACCGCGATCTGCTCTTTGGCCCGACAGCGGAGGAAGTTGTCACCGATATTTTCCGCCAATCCTGCAAGTCATATAAAGACCTGCCAAAAATGCTTTATAACATCCAATGGAAATTCCGCGACGAAGTCCGCCCACGGTTCGGCGTCATGCGCGGCCGCGAATTTTTGATGAAGGATGCTTATAGCTTTGATATCGACGAAAAAGCGGCGCAGGAAACATATTGGAAATATCACGGCGCATATTTAAAAGCCTTCTCCCGCATGGGATTGAAAGCCGTGCCTGTTCGCGCCAATACAGGGCCAATCGGCGGAGATTTGAGCCACGAATTCCATATCGTCGCGCAGACCGGAGAGTCGGCGCTTTATTACACCGATGATTTTTCATATGCCATGGCCGATGAAATGCACGATCCCAAAACCGCGCCACAAGGTTTCAAGGAAGCGCGGGGGATTGAAGTTGGCCACATATTCTATTTCGGCGATAAATATTCGCGTGCCATGAAAGTCAAAGTCCAAGGGCCGGACGGTAAGGAAATTATCCCGCAAATGGGCAGTTACGGCATCGGCGTTTCGCGACTGGTGGGGGCGATTATCGAAGCCAGCCACGACGAAAATGGCATCATCTGGCCGGAACCGGTCGCGCCATATAAACTCGGGCTAATCAACATCAAACCTGGTGATGCTGCCTGCGATAAAATCTGCAGTGAAATCTATGGCAAAGTCGCAAGCTGCTTATACGATGACCGCGATGGTTCAGCGGGTGCGAAATTTGCAACGATGGATTTGATCGGGCTACCGTGGCAAATTGCTGTGGGGCCAAGAAGCGCGGCCAATGGAATGGTTGAGTTGAAGAATCGCAAATCTAGTGAGAAGCAGGAAGTTTCGGTTGAGGCGGCTTTAAATAAGGTAATAAATGTTCAATAAACTGGAACTAACACTCGCCGCCCGCTATCTACGCACAAAAAAGCGGGAGGGAATGATATCGATTGTGGCGGGACTTTCGATTGTCGGCATAAGCCTCGGCGTGGCGACGCTTATCATCGTCCTCTCAGTTATGAACGGCTTTCGTAATGACTTGCTGGGCCGCATCCTTGGCGTAAATTCGCATGTTTCGGTTTATTCACTGGAGCGCGGATTGCCGGATTGGCAGTTGCTTCAAAAGGAAATTGAGAAAGATCCGGAAGTTAAATCCGTGACGCCAACTATCGAGGGCAATGCGGTGATTTTCAACCCGCATGCCAAAGGTGCGGTTGAAGGCGTCAAAGTACGCGGGGTTCCGTCGGAAAAATTACAGGCGAATAAGCTCGTCAATAATATGGATTTTGTTGGCGAATGGAAAGATTTTGGCGAAGATGGCATCATCATCGGATTCAAACTGGCCAGTGCGTTGGATGCATATATCGGCAACGAAATTACCATCCTCACTCCTCAATCCACCTCAACCGTCTTTGGCGCCATCCCGCGCAAGAAAACTTTCAAAATCGTCGGCATCTTTAATCTTGGTATGCAGGAATATGATCGCAATATGGTTTATATCCCGCTTGAAACTGCGCAAGGGCTCTTTGATTTTGGCGGTAAGGTTGAAAGCCTTGGCATTGAAGTCAAAAATTTAGACGATGCGCTGCCATATGCTTATAAACTGCACGATCGCTACGGCGACAGGTACCGCGTCTATGACTGGCAGCAAGCCAACTCCCAATTCTTTGGCGCCGTGCAAACCGAGCGCAATATGATGTTCATAATCCTCAGCATGATAATTTTGGTGGCCTCATTCAACATCATCAGCGGCATGATTATGCTTGTAAAAGACAAGTCCCAATCAATCGCCATCCTCCGCACAATGGGAATGGAGCGCCGCGCCGTGCAACGCGCATTTATGCTAGTTGGCAGTTTTAATGGCGTCGTCGGAACGCTTAGCGGAGTTTTACTTGGCTTATTATTCTGCCACTACATCGGCCCCATACAAAAAGCAGTTGAATATGTCACCAAAACACAAGTTTTTAACCCGGAGATCTATCACCTCGATCATCTTCCAGCGCTGGTGAACCCAAAAGAAGTTCTCGAAGTAGCGGGAATTTCGCTATTAATTTCCCTGATCGCCACGATCTATCCAAGCTGGCGCGCCGCCAAACTAGATCCGGCGGAGGCGTTGCGTTATGAATAGCCACCAAAACCGTCACCCCGCACTTGTTGCGGCATCCATTACAGGGCATGAACTTGTGAATAGACCCCGCAACAAGTGCGGGGTGACGGCTGTTGAAGGATGGAGTTATGAGTAAGTTACTTGAAATGCAAAATGTGCATAAGCATTTCATCCAGGGCGGCGAGGAAATCAAAGTCCTTAACGGCATAAATATCAGCCTCAATCCTGGCGAAGTTGTTGCGCTCGTGGGGCCAAGCGGTTCCGGCAAAACCACATTGCTGCAAATCGCAGGACTATTAGACAAACCCCAATCCGGTATTATCAAAATCAGCGATGAAGATTTCGCCACTGCGAATGATAAAAGGCGCACCGCCGCCCGCCGTAAGAATATTGGCTTCGTTTATCAATTCCATCATTTACTCCCGGAGTTTACAGCCCTGGAAAACCTGTGCATCCCACAAATCATAAATGGCGTTGCCAAAACCGCCGCCCTCAAAAAAGCAGAAGAACTTTTGGAAGTAATGGGCCTGTCCGACCGTAAAACTCACCGCCCATCCCAACTCTCCGGCGGGCAGCAGCAGCGTGTGGCAATTGCACGGGCATTGGCGAATAGTCCAGCGGTGATTTTGGCCGATGAACCAACCGGAAACCTGGACGAGCACAATTCCGGTATAGTCTTCGATTTGCTGCGCCAGATGATTAAAAAAACCAACTGCTGCGCGTTGATCGCCACGCATAACCAGGCGCTGGTCGATAAGATGGATCGTGTGTTGAAGATCCATGGCGGGAAGGTTGAATAGGATGCCAAATGTCAGATATCAAATAACAGAACTAACATTTGGCATTTGATATTTGGCAACTGCATGGTTTATAAATGAACCATGCAATTCATCCATCTCCGCAACCACACCCAGTTTTCGCTTTCCGAGGGCGCGATTAGGATTGGGGAACTGGTGGAGATGGCGGTGCATTATGATATGCCGGCTGTGGCGATTACTGATAGCGGCAATCTTTTTGGCATCCTGGAATTTTCCAAAGCGGCGGCCTATAAAGGTGTGCAGCCCATTATCGGCTGCGAAGTCAAAGTTGAGGGTTCAAAATTAGTTTTATATGCGCAAAATCAAACAGGCTTCCAAAATCTCCTCAAATTAGTCAGCCAATCTATACTCCGCTCCAGCTCCCCGCACGAAGCGAGCCTTGATCTGGTGGAGTTGGAACAATATACCGAAGGTTTGCTATGCCTAACCGCCGGAGTGGAAGGGGAAATGGCTAAACTCATCTCCAAGGGTGAAACCCAAAAAGCCCAACAATTCGCCGAGCGCCTGAATGGTATGTTCCCGAACCGCCTCTATGTTGAATTGACGCGGCATGGATTGGAGGAAGAGGAAAAAGTTGAACCTGGCCTGATAGATATAGCCTATAAATATAATCTCCCACTGATCGCCACTAATAATTGCTTCTATTCAACCCAGGATATGTCCGAGGCCCATGACGCGCTGATATGTATCGCCGAGGGCAAATATTTGGTTGATGAAAACCGCAAGAAATATAACGACCAATTCTATTTTAAATCAGCTGAGGAAATGATAGCGATTTTTGCGGATATTCCGGAGGCGATTGCCAATACGGTGCAGCTTGCGAAACGTTGCTCGGTTAAAGCAGAAGGACGTCAGCCGATGTTGCCGGATTATCCAACTGAGGCTGGCAGGACGCAGGAAGATGAGTTACGGGTGCAGGCGCGTGAGGGTTTGCAGGAGCGCTTAAATACTAAAACGTCATCCTGCGGCTTGACCGCAGGACCTCCTGAGATGCACTCACAAGATCCTGCGATCAAGTCGCAGGATGACGAATATTGGACTAGGCTGGAATTCGAGCTTGATGTCATTATCAAGATGAAATTTCCGGGCTATTTCTTAATCGTATCCGACTTCATCAAATGGGCGAAGGGCCAGGGAATTCCGGTGGGGCCGGGACGGGGTTCGGGTGCAGGTTCCTTAGTAGCCTGGGCGCTACAAATCACCGATGTTGACCCGTTGCGGTTTGGCTTGCTGTTTGAACGGTTCTTGAATCCTGAACGTGTATCAATGCCGGATTTTGATATCGATTTCTGCCAGGAGCGGCGCGATGAGGTGATCGATTATGTGCGTAATAAATATGGCCACGACCGTGTCTGCCAGATTATCACTTTCGGAAAACTACAAGCGCGGGCGGTGCTGCGCGATGTCGGGCGGGTGATGCAAATTCCCTACATGGAAGTTGATAGGATTTCTAAAATGATTCCGTTCAATCCAATTGACCCGGTGACGCTTTCCAAAGCGATAGATATGGATCCTGAACTGCGGCGGTTGCAACGTGATGATGAGAATATCGGACGATTGTTGAATGTGGCGCTGAAACTCGAAGGATTGAATCGCCATGCTTCTACACATGCGGCGGGAATATTGATTGCTGACCGGCCATTGGTGGAGTTGGTGCCGTTATATAAAGACCCGCGCTCAGAAATGCCGGTTTCGCAATATTCGATGAAAGATGCGGAAACGGCCGGGTTGGTGAAGTTCGATTTCCTCGGTTTGCGTACATTGACGCTGGTGGATAAGGCGCGGCAGTTTGTTGAGGCTGGGGGGAATAAAGTTGATATCCACAACCTACCGCTGGATGATGAGAAGATTTTCCATATGCTTTCCAAAGGTGAAACGGCGGGTGTATTCCAGTTGGATACAACTTTGGTGAAAGACGCAATTCGCAAAATGCGCCCTGATAAATTTGAGGATATCGTGGCACTAACTTCGCTTTGCCGCCCCGGCCCGATGGAAAATATTCCGAGTTATAATGCGCGGAAACACGGCAAGGAAGAGGTGCAATATCCGCATATTTCATTGTCGGATTTGTTGAATGAGACATATGGAATTTTGGTTTATCAAGAACAGGTTATGCAATCCGCGCAAATATTGGCCGGATATTCGCTTGGCAAAGCGGATTTGCTGCGGCGGGCGATGGGCAAGAAGATTAAGGCGGAGATGGATGAACAACGCCTGATGTTTGCCGAAGGTGCGGCGGAGAAGGGGATCAATAAAAAACTGGCGGCGGATATTTTTGATTTGATCGCCAAATTCGCCGGTTACGGTTTCAACAAATCCCACGCGGTGGCTTATTCGGTGATTGCCTACCAGACAGCATATTTGAGCTGCCATTACCCGGTGGAGTTTTTGACCGCCTGTATGAACCTCGATATTGCCGACACCGACAAACTCAGCTTTTATAAACACGAAGCCAGCAAACGCGGTATCAAAGTTTTGTCTCCTGATATCAACTCCTCAGAGGCTTATTTCCAACCTGAAAACGGCTCAATCCGTTATGCGCTAGGTGCATTAAAAGGCGTTGGTATCGAAGCGGCGAAAGCAATGGCGGCGCAGAGGAAGGAGAACGGGAAGTTCGCCGATGTGTTTGATTTTTGCAAACGCTGCGATGTTAAGGTGATTAATAAGAAGCATTTGGAAGGTTTGGCGAAGGCAGGGGCGTTTGACGGCATGGCTTGCAACCGCCGGCAGATCCTGGAATCGGCGGAGATGCTCAGCCGGTATAACAATATTTGCCAGGAAGAAATTGACTCTTCGCAAATCAGCTTATTTGGCGAAGGAACGATTGGCGAAGCGCCAAAACCCTCGTTAGTACAGGCCAGCGATTGGGATTCCAATGAGCGTCTGAAGGCGGAATATGAGGCATTTGGGTTTTATTTATCAGACCATCCATTGAATGATTATCAGCATATCCTCGATGAAATGGGCGTGTTGCCATCAATACAAATCGAAGAACGCCTGAAGAGCGCTTCGACCAAAGTTCGTTTAGCTGGTGTGCTGGCAACCTTGAATATTCGTTCCGGCAAGCGTGGGCGGTTTGCGTTTGCGAAAGTTTCGGATGGGATGGGGGTGTTTGAAATTGTTCTCTACGAAGATGACCTAATCACCCGCGCGGCGGAAATGTTGGCGAGTAATACGCCGATATTGATTACGGCCGAGGCGAAGAAAGATGAAGGTGGTGTGCGTTTGTTGGCAGAGAGGATAGAAGAATTGCAAGCGGCAATTAAGGCAAATTTCCTGCGTTTTATAAAAGTCCAGGACTTGAATTTTGTTGCAGATAACCTGGAAGCGGTGGCGAAACTGAGAAATTTATTAGCTGCGAATATATATGAAAGCGGCATGTTGTTCAAAAACCGCGTAATATTAAAAGCGCAAACGGGCGTTAGCGAAGTGGTGCTGGAACTGCCGGGATATTATGCGGTGAATGATAATTTAAAAGAGCAGATAATGTTCATCGAGGGCATTTGCCTTCCATCGTCATCTTGAGCGCGAGCGAAAGATCTTTCGCTTGCGCTCAAGATGACGTATATCATGTGGCCATGAGCCAAAAATCATCATTTATCGGCATATGCGGCGCACCAAATGCGGGCAAGTCTTCGTTGGTGAATCATATTGTCGGTTCCAAAGTTAGTATCGTTTCCCCGCGGCCACAAACCACGCGCGAAAATATTCGCGGGATTGTTGTAAGGGGCGAAACCCAATTGGTTTTTGTGGATACTCCCGGAATCATGAATCCACACGACGACCGCCAGAAGAAGATGGTGGATCATGCCTGGCAGGGGATTGGAGATGTTGAGCAGATTGTATTTCTGCTAGACGCCAAACGCGGGATGACGGAATTATCACAGAAGATTATTGATGGTATTAGAGGCAAGATTAGCAAGGCGCAGGGCGCGGTAAAGGCCGTTGCGGTAATCAACAAAATCGACATTGCCGAGCAGGAGGCCAAGTTGGAACTGGCGCAGGAATTGTTCGACTCAGGAATTTTTGGTGAAATTTTCATGACCTCGGTCAGCAAAAATAAAGGCATCGATGAATTGGTGGAATATTTAGTAAAAAACTCCGGCGACCAGCCCTGGGCATATCCTGAAGACCAACTTTCCGACAAAGATGACCGTTTTACTGCCGCGGAAGTTACGCGGGAAAAACTCTTCTACCTCCTGCGCGAAGAACTGCCATATGCGATTGATGTGGAAACTGATATTTATAAGGACAATGGTCCAAAAGGCATCACCATCCACCAAACGATTTATGCAGGCAGCCTTGGTCACAAAAAAATCATTATCGGCGACAATGCCAGCATGATCAAAAAAATCGGCCAGAATTCGCGGCTGGAGCTTGGCAAAATGTTGGGGAATAAGGTGCATTTGTTTTTACATGTGAAGGTGAAAAAAGCAGATGACAAAAAAAATATTTCTTAGTCATCCTCACGCAAGCGGGGATGACGGGAGTGACTAATGCAGTGGACTGAGCAAGCGATCATCCTTTCCAACCGCAAATTCGGCGAGTCCGGATTGCTGGTGGAAGTTTTCGCCCAATCCAAAGGACTTTATTCCGGCTTAGTACGCGGCGGCCAGTCAAAAGCAAAGCTCAACATCTATCAGCCCGGGAATGTAGTCACTGCCACCTGGTTTGGCCGATTGGAAGAACAATTAGGCACATTCAGCGCCGAAATGACCGATGCCATCTCCGCAAAACTTATCCATGACCAGATGAAGTTATTAGCGCTTCTCAGCCTAACTTCTCTCCTGCGCAAAGCCCTGATCGACAGGAATCCGTATAATGATTTGTATGATTGTTTGCATGACCATTTGCGCGAGATGTGCCGCGAGGATAATTGGTTGACTGGTTATGTGTGGATGGAAGTGGCGCTGTTGCGTTATCTGGGCTTTGGTATGGACTTAAGCTCCTGTGCAGTAACGGGAAAAACTGAAGGTCTGCAATTCATCTCCCCCCGCACCGGCCGCGCAGTAACGGCAGAAGGGGCGAAGGGTTATGAGGAGCGGTTGTTTGCTTTGCCAAAATTCCTGCTGGATGGGCAGATGGATGATCACAGGGAGATTATGGCGGCGTTGGAAATCACCGGCTATTTTATTACCGAAAACCTGTTCACTCCCCACGAGCGCAAGCTTCCGGCTGAGCGCGAACGGTTTGTTTCGGCGGTAAAGAAACACTTGCAAACCCGCATAAAAGCTGGCATTTATGCCTGAAATTAAAGATAGGCGGGCCGCTGGCGCCCATAATGCAATCGCCCACAATTAATATTTTATGGCAACTAAACAGAACATCGAAGACGTCAGTTTTAAAAGCGCTCTTGAGCAGCGCTATTTGGCATATTCTCTGTCCACAATCATGTCGCGCTCGCTGCCGGATGTCCGTGACGGGCTAAAGCCCGTTCACCGCCGTTTGCTTTATGCGATGCAGCAGTTGAAGCTTAACCCCGAAACCGGCTTCAAAAAATGCGCCCGCGTTGTTGGTGACGTAATCGGTAAATACCACCCGCATGGCGATATTTCCGTTTATGATGCGATGGTTCGCCTCGCACAAAATTTCGCAGTTCGTTATCCGTTGGTGGAAGGACAGGGCAATTTCGGCTCGATCGACGGTGATAACGCCGCCGCCATGCGTTATACCGAGGCGCGGCTGACGCCGATAGCGATGGAGTTATTGCGCGACATTCACCGCGATACGGTGGATTTTTCTCCAACCTACGATGGCTCGGAAGAGGAGCCGGTAGTAATGCCAGCCACTTTCCCGAATCTTTTGGCTAATGGTTCCGACGGTATCGCAGTGGGCATGGCGACTTCGATTCCGCCGCATAATCTGGACGAGTTGTGTGAGGCCGCGCAAGCGTTGCTCAAAAGCAAAGCCACGACGATCGAGGATATCTGCAAGATAGTGCAGGGGCCTGACCTTCCAACAGGCGGTATAATAATTGAAAGCCGCGCCAGTATGCGTGAAGCATATAAGACCGGCCGCGGCGGTTTCCGCATTCGCTCGAAGTGGAAGAAAGAGGAATTGTCACACGGCACATATCAAATCGTCATTACGCAGATTCCTTACCAAGTCCAAAAAGATAAACTGATCGAGAAATTCGCTGAATTGTATTTCGCCAAAAAACTGCCATTACTCGGCAACTTCCGCGACGAATCATCCGAGGAAATCCGCATTGTACTTGAGCCTCGTAACCGCCAGGTTGAGCCGGAAATGCTGATGGAATCGGTGTTCAAGCTCACCGAATTCGAGAAACGCATATCATTAAACCTAAACGTCATCGACATCAAAGGCGTTCCGCGCGTGATGAATATCAAGGAAGCGCTGGAAGATTTCCTCGCGCACCGCAACAATGTAGTTTTGCGCCGCTCTAATAACCGCCTTGCCGAAATCGCCCGCCGCTTGGAAATCCTGGGTGGGCTATTGGTCGCATATTTGAATATTGACGAACTGATCAAAATCATCCGCGAGCAGGATGAGCCGAAGCCGGTATTGATGAAGAAATTCAAAATCACTGATCTCCAGGCCGAAAGCATCCTTAACTTACGCCTTCGCAATTTACGCCGTTTGGAAGAATTTGAAATCAAGGCCGAGAAAAAAGCATTGATGGAAGAGCAGGCGGCATTGCAGGAAATTGTCAATGATGAAAAAAAGCGCAAAAAACTCATCAGCACTGAACTCCAAGGAATCCGCGATCGTTTCGGCAAAGATACCGAACTGGGCAAACGCCGTACCAAACTTGGCAAGGAACCTGTTGGTGTAGTCGTCGATATCCAAGCCTTCGTGGAAAGCGAGCCGATCACCATCCTCTGCTCCGATAAGGGCTGGATCCGCGCGTTGAAGGGCCACAAGGAAGATGTTTCCGATGCCAAATATAAGGAAGGCGACGAAGAGCGCTTCGTGATCCGCGCAAAAACCACCGATAAGTTGCTGGTCTTCTCATCCACTGGAAAATTTTACACCATCGGCTGCGACAAACTCCCGCCAGGCAAAGGCTTCGGCGAGCCGCTTTCAGTACAAGTTGATATGGCGCAGCAGGAAGATTTGCAAAATTTATTAATTTATAAGCCAGGCACGAAAATACTGGTTGCGGCAGAAAGCGGCAAAGGATTTATCGTGCCGGCTGATGATGTTGTGGCGCAGACTAAGAACGGCAAACAGATTTTGAACGTCAAGGAGGGGGACCGCGCGGTTAAGGCGACGGAAATGGGCGCTGACCATGATCATATCGCCGTAATAGGAAATAACCGCAAAATGTTGATTTTCGCGATCACTGCCTTGCCGGAAATGAAACGCGGTACGGGTATATCTTTGCAGAAATATAAAGACGGCAAACTTGCTGATGTTATAACTTTCAAACGCTCTGCGGGCTTAACTTATAAATTCGGCAACGGCACCACGACCGAAACCTCTCTCGCCACCTGGGTTGCCGATCGCGGCACCGCAGGCAAAATGCCGCCGCAGGGATTTCCACGAAATAATAAATTTGGGTATTAGCGGTTAAATAAGGTTATGGCAGGCTTAACGCTAAATACCATTGACAAATGGTAAATGGTATTGTAAAATACCATTATGCAAGTTGAGACTCATATAGATAAAGCCGGACGGGTGGTGATTCCTAAAACCATGCGTGATGCGCTGGGAATTAATGAAGCTACCAAGCTGGATACGATTTTTAACGGCGAGGAGATAATTCTCCGCCCGATTAAGGAAGCCACGCAATTGGTAAGGAACGGCAACTGGTGGCTGTTGAAGCGTAAATCAGGCAGCCCTACTGATATGACGGATTATTTAAAAGAAGCCCGCGATGAAAGAACAGATAAATTACTTGGACACCTCGATCCTGATCGCGGCGCTTGATGAAATGAACCCGCATTCCAAAATATGCGGGTTGATAATTTCCCGGGCAAACAAGAAAAATACTTTTATCAGCCAGCATAGCCTGGCTGAGTTTTATAATGTCTTGAGCGCGCGGCGGTTTAGCGCATATTTTACCCATGCGGAAATTTTGGCAATCATTGATGACCTTACGCGGAATATCTCCCTGGTTTCCATGGATGGAGATGATTATCTAACAATAATAACCAGTGCTGCCAGGAACGGTATCCGCGGTGGCGCGGTTTATGATGCAATACATATGTATGCGGCGCAAAAAGCGCAGGCGGATAATATCTATACGCTGAATGAAAAAGATTTTATCCGCGTCATGCCGGAACTGGCGGGCAAGGTGCGCCAGCCATGAAAACCTCAGGACGCAACGAGAAGACCCGCGTTAAAACCGCTAAAGGCCGCAAAATGAGCTCCAAGTTATGGCTCGAGCGGCAGCTTAATGATCCGTTTGTGCGGCAGGCTAAGATTGATGGTTATCGCAGCCGCGCAGTCTATAAACTAATCGATATAAACGAAAAAACCCATGTCATTAAAAAAGGCATGAAAGTTATGGATCTTGGCTCCGCGCCCGGCGGCTGGAGCCAATATGCGGCGAAGCTCGGTTGCCTCGTCACCGCTATCGATCTCCTGGATGTGGAGCCGATTACCGGCGTGCGCTTTATCAAAGGCGATTTTCTTGACGACGCTATCCTCCCATTAATTTCCGGCAAATATGACGCCGTAATCTCTGATATGGCCGCAGCCTCCAGCGGTTATCCCAACACGGACCATTTGCGCATTATGGAATTGGTGGAAACGGCGCTGCAATTCGCTCTAGAAAACACGAGAACGGGCGGCATCTTCCTAACCAAAATTCTGCAAGGCGGCGAGGAACAGGGATTCGCCAAAGAACTGCATAAATATTATGATAAGGTAAAGTTCATAAAGCCGGAAGCCAGCCGTAAGGACTCAGCGGAGACGTTTATTGTCGCGATCGGCTTTAAATCTCAATCATAAATATACGTCATCCTATGGCTTGACCATAGGGTCTTCTCTAAGAGATCCTGCGATCAAGTCGCAGGATGACATGTAGCATAGGGATATTACTGCAAATTCATCGGAATAATAATCATCGTATGTCCGGTATTATGCAGGCGGCGTTGGATGATATAGCTGGTTTCGTTGTACAGCATCTGCGTAAAGAAGTTCTCATCCTTGATCACCATTTTTGTGGCGAAGAAAACTGAATTCGGGAAATCATGGGCGATTTTACCGGCGAGTTCGCTGACTTTTTCTACGATATCCGTTCCGTAGGAAATATATGAAGTCGAGGCAACATCAAGATTGTGCCAATGGTTCACGAAGTAGCGCAGCTTCTGCTTGATATCGCGCTTTTGCTTTTCCCAAACTTCATCTTCGGTAAAATTATCCGAATCTACTTCGCCGACACCGACGAAAACGAAGTTTTTATAAATTCCGGGGAATGTTTTGTGCACCCATTCCGCGGCGTAAGTCGTGCTGCCGACATTTGAATCAAGAATAAATACTGCTGTCGGTTTTTCGTGGTGGATATGCGGAGTATGGCGCGGATCTTTTTTCTCACCGATCTCAACCTTGCATTCCGATTTATTGAGGCGGTTGGAAAGTTGACGATAACTTTTGCGGATGGACAACCCGATATAAACCACGAAACTAGTAATCAAAATTGTCAGCCAGCCGCCAGTGCCGAATTTTTCGACTATAGTGATGATGAGGATGCCGGTGGCCATGATAAAACCGAGTAGGGCCAAGGTGAACTTCACGAACCATTTACCGATGCTGATTTTCTTGCGGTGGCGTCCAAGCCAGTGTTTCATCAGTCCGAGGAAGGAGAGGGAGAAGGTGATGAATACGTTGATGGAATATAATACGACGAGGGTCGAAACGCGGCCATTAGTCGCCAAAATCACCCCGATTGCCGCGGCTCCCATCAGCATAACGCCGTTTTTGGTAACCAGGCGGCTGGAAAGTGCAGAGAAGGAATCCGGCATCCATTTGTCCGTCGCCATTTTCGCCAATACGATTGGGCCGGTGATAAATCCGGTATTGGCGGCAACGAATAAAAGTCCGGTTTCGAGGAACAATACTATCGGGAGGAGGATGGTTTTGAGTTCGAAACCGCCGATATTCCAGTTTTGCATGATGGCGCCGAACACGGTTGCGTTAAGCGTTTCTCCGGGGACGTATTTTACATTCCAAATTAAATAAAGTGTAATTATACCCGCCGCCATAAAGGCCAATGAGCAGGCGACTAATAGCATCGTCAGCTTGCTATTACGAACCCGCGGCTCCTCAATTGTACCGACATTATTAGATACAGCTTCCAAACCGGTGTAGGTTCCGCCGCCGAGAGAAATCGCCTTCATCAATAATGTAACCACAAATATCCACCCCATCGTCGCACCGAGAGTTGTGGTTTCGTGGATCGCATTCGGAATCATCTCCGGCACTGCCGTGCGATGCGCGAAAATTCCCCATAAAATTAAGAATACATGCGTAACCACGAAGCCGAGGAAAATCGGCATAAGGATTTTGATCGATTCTTTAATGCCGCGCAGGTTCAGATAAACCATGCCCAAAATTATCCCGACCGATAGCACAATTTTATAAACATGGGGGACTTCGGGAAAAAGGCTGAACAATGCATCGATACCGCTGGCGATGGAAATTGAGATGGTGAGGACATAATCAACAATTAATGCCGAGCCGGAAAGTAGCCCCGCATATGGCCCAAGTAATTTGGTCGCCACTTGATATCCGCCGCCGCCATTGGGGAAAAGTTCGATCACTTGCATATAGGCAAATGAAATGATGAAAACGGTAATTACAGTTGCGACTGCCAGATAAAAGGCGAGGCTTGAATGCTCACCCAGCGCGATAAATGCTTCCTGCGGGCCATAGCATGATGACGAAAGACCATCCGCGCCAAGTCCGACCCAGGCAAGGAAAATCGCAAGGCTTATCTTATGTCTTGTGTCTTTGCTGAAAGGATCACGCGGCGGGCCTAAAAGTCGATCCCGCAATTTTTTAAATTCTATCATTTGCCATTAAAAGTGACTAAATCGCGCGCATAATACGCCTAATTTTGTGCAATGCAAGAGGGTAAAATTTAGACGTTTTAAGCGCCTCTTATATATGCATTTCTTATTGCTGCCCAGTCTGTGCCAGCATTTCGATCCGCATGTTACATTTAACTGCAGCAGTTATATAACCTGTTGTGCCGCTAACATTGTATTTTCCTGATACAGCGGTGCAGTTATCATTCCACCAACCGTTTCCTAATGTCGTCGTTTGCGAGTCGGGGCCATTTCTAGCCACGACCGTACCGGCGCTCGGATCTCCATCGTCCATTTTGCTATCTAAGGCTAACGCATCAACCGGATTAATTGACGGACATTGGGCAAAGTAGTTGGATGAATTGCCGCAGACTATATTGTAATAATTTTTATTCAGTGATGTTATACCATAAGCAACTGTGCCGGCTTTAGGATTCAAAGGGCTAGTCGGGGCGCATGTGCTTGGCCAAGAAGCAGTAGAACACCAGCCACTTGTATATGAATGGGTGTCGTTGAACATTTGTGTTGTAGTTAGCTGCGTCCAAAAATAACCGTTTTCGTTGGTCATCCACTCCTGGCCGCCGCAGCAATTAGTTACGTCTATTAATCCATCGCCATTAGCTGTGCCAGGCGAGATTTTGGCTGTATCTCCTGGAAGGCCGCCATAATTGGTTTTAAAATTGGTGACTGCTATATCAAACTGTTGGATTTGCTTAACCTGAGCCGTAACTTTTGCAGTTCCTGACATGCTTTGTGCTGCAAGTATGCCACCAATTAGTAAGCCGACTATGACTAATACAATAGCCAGTTCAACAAGTGTAAATCCTTTTCTGCTGGACACGGACCCTCTTAGAAAAATTACTACACTACATTAGCCAACAAATCGCTCAAGAAGCGCTCAACTTTGCGTAATACTTTGCTGGTATCGCCCATTTCCTGTTCCTTCACGCCCATGTCTTTCATAACGACTACTGATCGTTCCAGGAAAGCATCGATTTTGCCAGTCAGTTCCAGGCCTTTTTCAGAAAGCTTGATGCGGACGGCGCGTTTATCGTGGGGGGATTTTTCTTGTATTAAATAGCCGTTTTCGACCAGTTTTTTGATGTTATATGATACGTTTGAGCCTAAATAATAACCGCGATTGGTCAACTCGGAAATGGTCATGCGCTCAGAGCTTATGTTATATAAAATAAGCGTTTGCACGTTGTTGATATCATCAACCCGCAAGCGATCCAATTCGGCCTTGATAACGTCCAAAAACCGGCGGTGGAGGCGTTCGATGTAGAGGATGTTTTCAATAAGGATCTGTTTCATAAGGGCCTACCAATTAAATTTTAATTAAATTTATTCTATAATGACCCATAATTTCTAAGAAACGGTTAACAGAACGAAGAAATATAAAACTCTTCTTGCAATTGGGGGGGCAAACCTGCAATTATAAGAGCCGCCGGTAAACCGGAGAATATAGGAAATTTCAACTTTAGGTCGCAAATGACGGGTCTTCACACATATATATGCATTGATTTGCCCGCTGCGCCTTTTTACAATTTAAGGAATAAACATGACTTTACGTATGCTGGTGGATGGCCTCCACGAAGAAGAAACTCGTCTGGCAATCGCGGATGATGATGCTTTAATCGAATTTGATATAGAATCCAGTTTTAAGAAGCAAAATAAAGGCAATATATATCTGGCAAAAGTAACGAGGGTTGAGCCTTCGCTTCAGGCCGCATTTGTCGAATATGGTTCCGGCCGCCAGGGCTTTTTGCCATTTTCAGAGATTCACCCGGATTATTACCAGATTCCAGTTGCTGATAAGCAAGATTTATTACGCGCCCAAGCCGAAGAGCGTGAAGCTGAAAACCGCCAGGTTGAAGCCGAAATCGAGCGTGAGTCACGCAGTGGCCGCGAGGCAAGAAACGATAGTGGCATCGAAGAAGTCGCAGTATCCGAAGAAATCAGCGAAATTGAACATGATGACGAAGCGCATATAGTTCCGGAAGATTTAGTTCTGCCGCAGGAAGAGGAACTTTCAATAAACGAGCAAATCCTTCCGCTAACTTCCGCCGAAGAAGCGGAAAATTCCGAGCATCACCACGAGGGTGAAGAGCAGCAATTACAATCCGGCAGCCAGGAAGGTATCGAGGATTTAGGCAATGACGAAGTGTACGAGCGCCCACGCCGCGCCAATATCCGCCGTTACAAAATCCAAGAAGTAATCAAGAAAAACCAAATTGTCCTGATTCAAGTAATCAAAGAAGAGCGCGGCAATAAAGGCGCTTCCGTTACCAGCTATATTTCATTGCCGGGACGCTATTGCGTGCTTATGCCAAACACAAATCGCGGTGGTGGCGTATCGCGCAAAATCAACGACGTCAAAGAACGCCGGAAACTCAAAGAAACAATCGAAGGTTTAGAGTTAAAAGATGGAATGAGCCTGATCGTCCGCACCAACGGTATGGGCCGCACTAAAGCAGATATTACGCGTGATTATACTTATCTCATCAAACTCTGGAATAAAATCCGCGAAGATACACTTGTTTCGTCCGCACCCGCACTGGTGCATGAAGAAGGCAACATGATCAAACGCGGCTTGCGCGATTTTTATAATAGCGATGTCGAGGAAGTATTAGTCGCCGGCCAAAAAGCCTTCGAGACTGCCCGCGATTTTATGAAGCTGATCATGCCCACGCATGTCAAAAAAATTGTTCAATACGAAGAGCCGGTTCCGATCTTCAACAAATATAACATCGAACGCCATCTTGCCTCGATGAATGATCCGATGGTCACTTTGCCAAACGGCGGTTATATCGTCATCAACACTACCGAAGCTTTGATCGCCATCGACGTCAACTCCGGACGCGCCACTGGGGAGCGTAATGTCGAAGATACTGCCACGCGCACTAATATCGAAGCCGCGCATGAAATTGCAAGGCAACTCCGCCTGCGCGATTTGGCCGGACTTATCGTCATCGACTTTATCGATATGATGGATTCACGCCATCGCCGCAATGTCGAGCGCAATTTGAAAGACGCGCTGCGCTCCGATCGTGCCAAAATCCAAGTTGGCAGAATTTCCCCATTTGGTTTGATGGAAATGTCGCGCCAGCGCCTGCGCCCATCACTCACCGAAATCAACATGGTCGAATGCCCAACCTGCAAAGGTGCTGGCATCATCCGCTCCAACGATTCCGCAATGATACAACTCGCCCGTTCAATTGAAAACGAATTGGCAGTCGCGCAAGAGCAGGGAGTACAAATTGGCCGCGTAATAGTCACAACCGCGGCTTCCCTCGGTCTATATTTCCTGAACAATAAACGGAAACATATCGCGGAACTGGAATCCAAATATAGTTTTGAACTAGTCCTCGACGTCGCCGAAATGAGCCCAGCCGCCTTCCGTATCCAATTGGAAGATTCCGCAGGCGGTAAATCACGCTCCGTTTCATCCGATGACCGGGATACTTCCCGCTTGCCGCAATCGCGCGGTGAAAAAGGCAAGCGCAGCCGTGGTGGGCGTGACCGAGGCCGTGACCGCGATCGCGGCGGGCGCAAGTCCAGCGGACAAGTTTCTGATGATAAATTTATTGAAAACGAAATCCAGACCATGGAAAACGAAGGTGGCGAAACCCGTCCGCAAAACGTGGAAGAAGTTGGCTTCAACGAAAACCGCGAACGCCGCGGAGGCAACCGCCGCAACCGCAACCGCAGCAGAAATCGCAATCGCAGCCGAGATCGTGGCGAACGCCAGCCGCAACAGCAGCATGACCACGCGCACGAACTCCCGGGTGAAAAAATCGAAGTTGAGGCAGCATCACCAAGACGCGGTAGCAGTAAAGTCATCGCAGATGTCCCCGCCGTCACACATTTCGAGCCAGGCAAACCAGTTCGCATGAGCTTTGCGCCGGAGAAAAAGAAAAGCGCACGCCCGCAACGCCCAGCCAGGCAAACCCAGGTAAGCACCGGCGAGGAAAGCCCGCAAGGCTACCGTGAAAAACCGGTCAAAGAAGTCGCCCATGCCGGTGAAGAAGGCGGCTCAGCGAAGCCTTCTGATAATCGCAAAGGCTGGTGGCGGAAAATGATCGAGTAGTTAGTCGCCAGACATCAGACGTCAGTTTTTAAATAATTATTGAAGTCCGAAGACTGATGACCAAAGTCTATTTAAGTTGCACAACTGAGGCGAGAAAGCTAATCTGGCTTCATGACCATAATCCGCCTTCTCCCGCAAAATATAATCAACCGCATCGCCGCCGGTGAGGTGCTTGAGCGTCCAAGTTCCGCAGTTAAAGAGCTGGTGGAAAACTCCCTCGATGCCGGTGCAAAAAATATCGAAATAAAAATCGAAGCTGGCGGAAAAAACTTAATCAGCATTTCCGACGATGGCATAGGCATGAATGCCGAGGAATTGAAACTGGCAGTGCAACGCCACGCCACTTCCAAATTACTGGACGATGACCTTTTCAATATTCGCTTTTTCGGCTTCCGGGGTGAGGCATTGCCCGCAATCGGCTCCGTAGCAAAGTTGAAAATCAGCAGCCGCGGTGCGAAAATCGAAGTTATCGGCGGCGATGTTAGCGAGATACAGCCAACCCCAACGCACGCTGGCACTAAAATTGATGTGCGTGACTTATTCTTCGCCACTCCCGCACGCCTGAAATTTCTAAAAACCGATGATAGCGAAAAATCGCAGTGCCTGGATATCATCCGCAAAATCGCTATGGCCAATCCTGAAACTGCGTTTAGAGTTGAAGTTGACGGCAAAGAAAAACTACATTTCCTACCCGCATCGCCAGTGCAAAGAATATCTGATATTATCGGTGATGACTTCGGAGACAACTCCGTCGCCATTGACGCCATACGCGGAGACATAAAACTCACCGGTTTCGCAGGCATCCCAACCTATAACCGCCGCACCAGCGAGAGCCAGTATATCTTTGTCAATAACCGTCCGGTAAAAGACAAAGTCCTCCAAGGGGCGATCCGCGCCGCCTATGCCGATTTCCTCGGCGGCGGCCGCTTTCCGGCTTTGGCGCTATTCATCACAATTCCCAGCGCCGAAGTTGATGTCAACGTCCACCCCGCCAAATCTGAAGTCCGTTTTCGTGATGGCCGCATGATGAGCGGCTTATTAATTTCCGCCCTGCGCGGCGCCATCAGCTCTGCTGGCCACAAAGCCTCGACGACGATTGCCGATTTCGCGTTGCACTCTATGTCGCGCAATAATGCAGGAGCGGCTTATAAGAACGCTTATTACAACGCGCCGCAAACAAATTATCTGCCGCTGCGCGAAGAGGCCGTGGCGTTTACCCTCCACCCGACCTCCTTCCTGAGGGAGGAGGAGATAATTGAAGCCTCTTCCCTCAAGGAAGGGGCTGGGGAAGGGTATCCGCTCGGCCACGCCAAGGCGCAATTGCATGCGACTTATATTATAGCCGAAACCGCAAATTCAATCGTAATTGTCGATCAACACGCAGCGCATGAGCGCCTGGTTTATGAGAATTACAAAAGCCAGATTGACGAAAACCGTCTGCAAAAACAGCCTTTGCTAGTTCCCGAAATTATACGCTTGAATGAAAAACAATTAGACATCATCCTCAACCTCAAACTTGTGTTGAGCAAATTCGGCTTTGAAGTTGAGAAATTTGGCGCGGGAGAAATCGAAGTTCGGCAAATCCCTACTTTACTCACCAAACATTCCGCCTCCGAATTATTAAAAGACATCGCCGACGACATCATCGAACATGGCTCCGATTTGAGCCTGATGCAAGCTTTTGAGCATGTATTGGAAACCGCCGCCTGCCACAATTCCATCCGCGCTGGCCGCAAACTCAGCATCCAGGAAATGGACGAAATGCTCCGCCAAATGGAAGCCACGCCACACTCCGGCCAATGCAACCACGGCCGGCCGACATATGTGGAATTAAAGTTGAGTGATGTAGAGAAGCTGTTTGGGCGAAAAGGCTAATCTGCGCTTCTTTCAATACCCTTAGCAACGTTTATAAATTGTACTGCATTAGGATTAATACCTAATCTAGTAAGCAACTTTTCCGAATCCATACGTATAATAACTGCCGTTTTTTCTATTATATGCTCTCTAACACAAACGTCATCTCTGAGTGATCGTGTCGCACGTGTAAAATTATCAATTGCAGGTATTGACGCATAACCTATTAATTGATCATCCATTGGCGGAAAAAATAATGTTATATCGGTTTCGAGCGGTCTCCATTGGATTATAGGATCAATTTTATCTTCAACTACATCAAAACCCGATTCCACCATTTGACTAAAGCACGTGTAGTAAGTTGTATTATGTAATGCGGCTTCTAGTTTTGTGCCAATGTATTTTTCTAACTTATGCGCATAGTCCAAACATTCCCTAGCTTCCGCAGCGTCAATTTCAATATGATGTTCCTTTCGAGCCATACCATAGATAAGACCAAACTCTAATAGTGCATCATATAGTCGATCTAATGTTCGGGGATTTTTAGGCATAATGATCCTGGCTCCTGAGGGTAAGCTGGTGATCATATGTTTGCTATCATCCTCCCCAAAAGCTTCTTCAAATAAAAATCTAGGTATATATTTAGCTAAGTCAGCGCTTAACTTGCATATATCCTCTTCAGTAAAAAATCTTCTGTGCATATCAGATGTAGGTGTATTTATTATTCCATTAAGTTTCATAGTTATTATATAGTTCCAGCAAGCGCAATCAAGGTAAATTAACAGATATTAACGCATGTCCTTAAAAACCAGCATCGAAATCATCCGTGAGCATATCAAGAAGATGCCGGATTCGGCGGGTGTTTATCGTTTCCTCGATGAAAAAGGCGCCCCCCTTTATATTGGCAAGGCCAAGTCGTTACCTAAGCGGGTGGCCAGTTATACGCGGCCTGAGGCGCTGCCATACCGGCTGCAGGTGATGATTTCGCTTACACGCTCGATGCAATTCAACGTCACAAAATCCGAAGCGGAGGCGTTATTGCTGGAATCCAACCTCGTCCATGAATTGCAGCCGCGTTATAATATCCTCCTCAAAGACGGTAAATCTTTTCCGTATATCCTGCTTACCGGCGATAAAGATTATAATATGATGCTCAAATTCCGCGGCAAGCAGACGCGCAAGGGGCAATATTTCGGCCCGTTTGTATCCGCTGGAATCGTGATGCAAACTCTCAATCATTTGCAAAAAGCCTTTCCGCTACGCACCTGCACTGATGCAACCTTAGCCTCACGCACTCGCCCATGCCTTGAATATCAAATCAAGCGTTGCGCCGCTCCATGCGTAGAAAAAATCTCATTGGAAGATTATAAAGAAATTGAAAGCCAGGCGGCGAAATTCCTTTCCGGCAAAACTTCTGATGTGCAAGGCGAGTTGTCAAAACAAATGCAGCAAGCCTCCGACCATATGGATTTTGAGCGGGCCGCGACAATGCGCGATCGTATTTATGCATTATCCCGCGTGCAATCGGAAAGCAGGATGAATATGTCATCCGATACAAATCTTGATGCAGTTGCGTTTTATAACGAGGCCGGAAAAATTTGCGTTGAGGTGACATTTATTAGGAACGGTTTTAACTATGGCAACAACTCATATTTCCCAACTTATCATGAAGGCATGCAAGAAAGCGAAATGCCGCAGGAATTTTTGATGCAATTTTATCAAAGCAATCCGATTCCAAAAGTAATTATTATTAATACGGCACTGGAAGATAAATCAGTAATTGAAGAAGCGCTGGCTATAAAATCGGGTCACAAAGTTGAAATTGAGAATCCGCAAAAGGGCGATAAACTAGTGCTTTTGAAGCAAGGCGAGCGCAATGCGCAGGAAGCTTTGGCACGGCGCATGGCGGAAAACGCAACGCAGAAAAAATTGCTGAAACTTTTTTGCGAAGAATTTAAACTCGACGGCCAGCCGGAACGCATTGAGGTTTATGACAACAGCCACATCTCCGGCACAAATTCCATAGGCGCGATGATTGTCATCAACGAAAATGGCATGGACAAAAAATCATACCGTAAATTCAACATCAAAACCGCAGCTGGCAATGACGACTTCGCCATGATGCGTGAAGTGCTGACCCGCCGCTTTGCACGCGCAAAAACGGATGAATGGGTGTTGCCGGATGTAGTGTTAATCGACGGCGGGGCAGGGCAATTGAGCGCCGCGAAACAAGTTTTCGATGATATGGGAGTCAGCGCCGTTACCCTAATCGCTATCGCCAAAGGGCCTGAGCGCAACGCTGGAAACGAAGAATATCATATGGTTGGCCGCGCCCCATTCCGCCTTCGTAAAGGCAGTGAGCTCGCTTATTTCATGCAACGCATCCGCGACGAAGCCCACCGCTTTGCCATCACAACGCACCGCGCCAAACGCGCAAAAGATTTTGTGAAATCCGGGCTGGATGAAATCAGCGGAGTAGGGGCGGTGCGTAAAAAAGCTTTGCTCCATCACTTCGGTTCAGTGGGCGCGATAAAAGAAGCAAGTGTAAAAGATTTACAGACGGTTGAGGGGATTAACGCCAAGACGGCTGAGATAGTTTATAATTTTTTCCACTAATTATCTAACTCTGTCATTGCGGCCTACGAGCCGCAATCTCAACTCAAGCATGGAGATTGATTACGGCTTTAAGCGGCGTTGTTGCATGGTTAAGATTCCATAGCACGAATAAAGACTGTCATCCTCGAACCGAAGGTTCGGGGATCCAGGGCTACAGACACCTACGGAGTGTTCGACCCTGGATCCCCGCCCAAGCGGGCGAGGATGACGGCGTCTGTTTTTGGTGACCAAATATCAATAACTTTCCGAGCCATGCAACAACGCTGGCTAAGCCCACAATGACAATAAACTTATCTAATAAATACAAAGTTAGTTATGTTAGAAGATTGTTTGGAAAACTTATATCCACTATCCGCAAACTCCTTTAATCCTTCAGCGTCCGCCACCCGATTTTTAATAACAAACCGCGCCATCATGCCGCGCGCTTTTTTGGCGAATAATGCAACCACAGCCGGCTTGCCGTTTTTCATTTCTTTGAAATGCACATTGATCATATTTTTTGGCTTCACTGCGCTGGAATATTCGACAGAGGCGAGGTTGATGACCAATTCATCACCGATTGTATTGGTCAGCTTATCGCCCCAGAATTTATATAAGTTCGGCTTTAGTTCCGTTCCCATTTCCAAACGATAGGCCTGGATCAAATCCAATGGCCGCAACAAACCATAAAGTCCGGATAGAATAAATAAATGCTCTTGCGCAAATAACAATTCGACTTCCGTAAAATCGCCCGCCTGCAGTCCCAGATAAACATCGCCGTCAAATGCAAGGATGGCCTGTTTCTTCGGCTGTCCCGCAAAATTCTGAAATCGCTCATAATTCAGTGCCGCAAGTTTTGGGCTGATATGCATCAGCGCACCAATTTTCTTAGCTGAGAATTTTTCCAGATTACCAAGTAGTTTTTTCGTCTCATCTTTAAAAAGCGGCTGCGTGAATTTTTTGGTTTGCGCCGGTGTTTCAAAATCCAGGGTTTTAGCAGGGGAGATTATTAGCTTCATAATTCCATCTATACGTCATCTTGAGCGCAAGCGAAAGATCCTTCGCTATGCTCAGGATGACGTTAGTTTTTAAATAATTTTATGAATTCCTCAATCAAAACTTCATCCACTTCATTCAGCGAAACTTTCACTCCCAGTTTCTCAAACGATGTCACCCCAAATTCTGAAATCCCACAGGGAACAATTCCGCCAAAATGGCGCAAATCCGGTTTCACGTTGATCGCGATCCCATGATAAGCCACCCATTTCCGCACGCGGATTCCCAGTGCTGCGATTTTTGCTTCGCTGCCATTCGCCGCCACCCAAATTCCAATCCGCCCCTCACGCCGCTCACCCATGATCCCAAAATGCGCCAGCGTATTGATTATCCACTGTTCCAAATCCCGCACATAGGCCCGCAAGTCATGTTTCTCCAGCCGCCGCATAACATAAACCACGCGCTGCCCTGGCCCGTGATAAGTATATTCCCCGCCACGCCCGGCCTTGTAAACTGGAAATTCCGGCTGCAATAAATCCGAGATTTTGGCTGAGGTACCTGAAGTGTATAGTGGCGGATGTTCCAGCAGCCAAAGCGTGTTTTCCGCCGTGCCCTCAATAATCGCGTCCACCCGGTTTTCCATGAAGGAAAGCGCCGAAGGATAATCTACCAGCTCGTTTGATCTTATGATTTGCATGAGCTCGTTTATCGTTGATCGTTTACCGTTATACAATTTACGATCAACGATCAACGATAAACGAAATCAGTTGATTCTTTTTCTGCCCCCTGCTAAACCCGCTTCCAGTGTGCGGTTATGGCGGAATTGGTAGACGCGCAGCGTTGAGGTCGCTGTCCTTCACGGGGTGAAAGTTCGAGTCTTTTTAACCGCACCACTTCAAATATTGACATTTGTTAAGATATCGCATATATCTTTGTATATGGTGAAACCAGAAGAATTAACGCATATAGTAATAAGCCAGCAGCCAATAGCTCCTGCCGCAATAAATATTAATTTCTGGATACTTAGAGAACCGGCATTCAGAGATATATTAAAGTATTTCAAGCTAGATGTTGATATACCGCGATTTAGAGTCACAATTGATATATCAAATATGCCCATAGGTATTGCGGCCACTCAAAGAGATTTTATTATGGCAACCGCAAAGCAGAATGGTTTTAACGCTAATGCACTTACAGCTTCTCAAGCTAAAGCCGATATAATGCGCTAAATTCAATTTCTAATTCATGCTCTCATATCAACATATATACCATGCCGGATGCCTGGCTGATGTCCAAAAACACGCGGCGCTGGCGGTTGTGCTGGAGCAGTTGGTGCAAAAAGACAAACCGCTTTATTATATGGAAACTCATGCCGGTCGCGGCCTGTATGATTTGAGCAGTGTCGAATCTACAAAAACCGGGGAGGCTAATGCGGGGATTATTGCTTTGCGGAACAAACTCCCTGCCAATCATCCATATACAAAAATCTTAAACTCCCTGCCCAAAAACATTTATCCCGGCTCGCCGACAATCGCCCATAAAATCCTACGCCGTGATGACCGTATGTTTTTGATGGAACTGCACCCGCAGGAATTTCGGATTTTGAAAGATAATATGGGTAATTACAGTAATGTATTTACCCATAATGAAGATGGTTACGCCCAAACCCTGGCGCTTTCGCCGCCGATTGTGCGGCGCGGGCTGGTGCTGATTGATCCTAGTTATGAGATAAAGGATGAATATGGCCAGACGGCTGAATTCGTCCGCAAGCTCCACAAGAAATGGCCGGAAACGGTGATCATGCTATGGTACCCAATCTTAAAAAGTGGGGCGCATGATGTGATGGTCGACACCATAAAAACCTATAATTTACCGAAGTTTTGGCAGCAGGAAATTATATTCTCCAAAACCGCCAACACACTCGGCTCCGGGCTGATTATGTGCAATTTGCCATATGGTAGTGAGGCGGGATTAGAGGCAATCAGAATCTTCTTCCGTTAATATGATAGCCGTCATTGCAAGAGCGGCATTGTTGCATGGCTCGGTAAGTTATTGATATTTGATTACCAAAAACAGACACCGTCATCCTCGCCCACTTGGGCGGGGATCCAGGATCAAACACTCCGCCGGTGGCTTTAACCCTGGATCCCCGAACCTTCGGTTCGAGGATGACAGTCCTTATTTATGTTATGGAGTCTTACCATACAACACCGCGCAAGAGCTCGCAATGACGATAATGGTTATGCAACTTAATCCTTGCGCCCGGCTATATAAATAGTTTAAATAGTCTCCCGTCATGACCAGATTTATATTCATCACCGGCGGGGTTGCTTCATCACTTGGGAAAGGCCTTGCGGCAGCCAGTTTGGCAGCTTTGCTCCAGGCCCGCGGATATAAAACCCGTCTCCGCAAATTAGACCCATACTTAAACATTGACCCCGGCACGATGTCGCCGATCCAGCATGGCGAAGTTTTTGTGACCGAAGATGGCGCAGAAACTGATCTCGACCTTGGCCACTATGAGCGCTTCACCGGTGTCGATGCACGCAAAGGCGACAACGTCACCGCCGGAAAAATTTATTCCACCTTGCTCGCCAAGGAACGCAAAGGCGATTATCTGGGCGGCACGGTGCAGGTGATTCCGCACGTAACCGACCTAATCAAAAACTTTGTTTTGAAAGATACTGACGGCGCGGATTTCATTTTGTGTGAAATCGGCGGCACCATCGGCGATATCGAGGGCTTGCCGTTTTATGAAGCCATCCGCCAGATTGGTTATCAACTCGGCAGCGATAAAACGATGTATATCCATTTAACATTGTTGCCATACATCCCGTCAGCCAAAGAATTGAAAACCAAACCGACACAACACTCCGTAAAAGAACTACGCTCGATCGGTATCCAGCCAAACATGATTTTGTGCCGCAGTGACCGCGTAATCCCGCAAGATTTACTCAAGAAAATTGCATTGTTTTGTAATGTTCCGGAGGCTGATGTAATTCCGGCGCTCGACGCAAAAAATATTTATGAAGTTCCGGTGAGCTATCATGAATATGGTCTCGATACACGCGTGGCGAATTATTTTAAACTGAGTAATAAGAAGCCGGATTTGAAAAACTGGAACAACATAATCAAAACCATCCGCAGTTTAAAAGGTGAGGTGACTGTGGCGATTGTCGGCAAATATAACCTGGCCGATGCCTATAAATCCCTCCTCGAAGCTCTTGACCACGGCGGGTTTGTAAATAACGCAAAAGTAAAAGTAAAGTGGCTGGATGCGGAATTCGCCACCGGCAAAGATTATAAAGACGTTGATGCAATAGTAGTCCCCGGCGGCTTTGGCGAGCGCGGAACCAAGGGCAAGATTGATGCTATTCGCTATGCCCGCGAGAAAAAAATCCCATTCCTCGGAATATGCTTCGGCATGCAAATGGCCGTAATCGAAACGGCGCGTAATGTCGCCAAAATCAAGGACGCCAATACCACAGAATTCGGCCCATGCGCATCGCCAGTTGTTGGTTTGATGACGGAATGGAAGAAGGGCGCGAAAAAAGAAAAACGCGGTGATAAAGGCGATATCGGCGGCACAATGCGCCTTGGTGCATATCCATGCGAACTTAAAAAAGGCAGCAAAGCGCACGAAATTTATGGCGCCGCCAAAATCAGCGAACGCCACCGCCACCGGTATGAGGCCAACATAAATTACGCTGCCCAATTAGAAAAAGCCGGCCTGATTATCTCCGGAATCTCCCCCGATGGAAAATTACCAGAAATAGTAGAGCGCAAAGACCACCCGTGGTTTGTAGCAGTGCAGTTCCATCCGGAACTAAAATCCCGCCCGTTCCAGCCGCACCCGTTATTTGTAAGTTTCGTGAAAGCGGCAATGGGGAAAGGCAAGGTTGCAAAACCTAAACGGGTGGCTTAAATTAGCTATATGCAAAAAACTGTAAAAGTTAAAAACGTAGAATTCAGCAATAAAAAGCCTTTCGTCCTCATCGCCGGCCCATGCCAGATGGAGTCGAAAGACCATGCATTCATGATGTGCGGCGAGTTGGTGGAAATTACCAAAAAGCTCGGCATCCCGTTGATTTACAAAACCTCGTTCGACAAGGCAAACCGCACAAGCTTGAAAGGCCAGCGCGGGATGGGGCTTGAAAAATCACTGGCGGTTTTTGAGGCGTTGAAAAAAGAATTTAAAGTCCCCGTCCTCACCGATATCCACGAACGCCAGCAATGCGACGAACTGGCGCAAGTTGTCGATATTATGCAAATTCCGGCGTTTTTATGCCGCCAGACCGACCTCCTGATTGCGGCGGGGGAAGCTTCAGTAAAACACGGCTGCGCCATCAATGTCAAAAAAGGCCAATTTCTCGCACCGTGGGATATGAAAAATGTCGCCGATAAAATCGCCTCCACCGGTTGCGATAAAATAATCCTCACCGATCGCGGCGCATCATTTGGTTATAATACATTGGTGACAGATATCCGCGCCCTGCCGATTATGGCGGAAACAGGATATCCGGTAGTTATCGACGCCACCCACTCAGTCCAACAACCAGGCGGGCAGGGTACGGCCAGCGGCGGTAACCGCGATATGGTTCCATACATCTCCCGCGCCGCAGTGGCGGCAGGTGTGGCGGGCGTGTTTGCGGAAACGCATCAGGATCCGGACAACGCGCCATCTGACGGGCCGTGCATGGTGAAGTTAAAAGATATGGAAGGATTGCTGACCCAGTTGAAAGCCATTGACGAGATTGTGAAAAAATCAGATTAAAGCTTTATCTTGTTTTATCAATTTCAGTATTCGGGAGCGGATTGGCTATTCCCTGTAATGGCGCAGTCAGCTGTGGATCGCCATCCGGTATTTTATCCAGCCCAATACTATGCAGAATTTGCTGGCCTGCATCCATACCGATACTTTTAAACAATTGTTGCTTTAACTCACTCAAGGAAACCCCGCCATCGCCATTGAGGTCCAATTTATCGATATCTTTTGGCACTGTATCCAATACTAATTTAGCCCCAATAAGCGTTTCAGGAGCAGGGGTGATTCTTATAAATTGTCCGAATCCAGTTGGAATTTTTAGTGGCTTGCTGAGCTCACCTTCAGAAACTTCTTTTATAAACTGCTCATAGTTATATGCGCCTTCATTAGTAATTGGCATTATTATTTCACTGCCATCATAATAACCGTTGCCATCTTTATCGGCGGCATCAAGTTTTTCATTCAGCGAATCAAATTGCCCATTAATTTCATCAATCCCTAGACCTTCGGGCGGAATCGTTTTAACAAGATCCGTTATTACCGATGGTGATAGCGCGGCAGTTATTGTTTTATCTGCTAATTGCAATTTACGTAATGCTACGCCAAATTCTTCGCGCGTAACTTTACCATCATTGTCACTATCAACCAAAGGCGCCAGGTTTTTGAGATTAACAACCATGGATTTTAATTTTTTTACATCTACGCCTTTACCTTCAACCACCAAAGTTTGGAGTGTAGCCGCAAGCGCCTCAGTTGGCGTCAGTGCCACTTGTGGTATTGCCTCAATTCCATATTTGCCAATTTCACCTTTAGTGAACGAGCTACTGAACGGGTCTGCTATTTCATCTGTCATAAACAATCATTATCATTAGAATTTGAACAATTTATGACAAATTGTTAACTTAATCAACAAATCAACGCATATTGAAGTACGATTTCACCTTCTGCTTCAATCTATCGGCTTGTAGCTTGTACCACCGATTCGACGAAAAAATCACCACAGTATCGGCGATATGATCATGCCAAGTGCGCTTATTACGTCGAAATGAGCCAAAAAGCATTCCCAGCGGGAAGGTTACATATGCCAGATACCGAATCACACATTGGCTGAGAGTGAGTTTGTCATTGGTGATAATATCCACCACTTTCAGCCCCACAATAACCTTGCCCGGTGTTGCGCCGCATTTATGGGTGAAGTAAATATTATAAATCCCGATCACAATAAATTGATAAGAGTTGATTATAATCGTCCGCTTCTGGGCATCGGCATCAGAAAGCAACAATGTTGGAAGAACTAGGATAATCGGTAAAAGCAAAATTATATCGATCAGCGCCGCAAAAGTGCGGTTATGCATATCGCCATAAATAACTTCGCCCGGAGCCTTGGGCCTTAGCGGTTTTTGCATTTTGGCTGTGAGGGCCAGGAAACGTTCAGCAAAGTTTTTTTTCGGGTTGCCCATTTTACCTCAATTTATATCGCACCATACCGGAGTATGGTCTGATGGTCTTTCCAATATGCGCGGCGTAGTATCAATATCACATGCGCTCAACCCATCCGCCGCTTCCGCTGAGAGCAAAAGATGGTCGATACGCAGCCCTTTATTTTGCTGGAATGCGCCAGCGCGATAATCCCACCAGCTGAACTTCTGCTTATCTGGATGCACTGCCCGAAACGCATCGGTTAATCCCAAATATTCAATAGCATGAAAACGTGACCGCTCTGCCGGATGATAACAAACCACCCCGTCACGGCTGGGATCATGCGTATCTATCGCCTGCGGTGCCACATTATAATCCCCGCCCATCACCAGCTTTTCATTATACTGCAGCAAATTTTGCGCGTGGTCGCGGAGGCGTTCAAAAAACTTCAATTTATAATGGAATTTATCATGCCCGATTTCCATCCCGTTGGGCACATAAACACTGGCCACTCGAAAGCCTTTTACCACCGCCTCGATATACCGCGCCTCAACATCATTATCATCGCCAGGCAGGGTAGTGACAACATCCTCGATCGCATATTTGCTCAAAATCGCCACGCCGTTATATGACTTTTGCCCGTGAATCGCCAAATTATACCCCAGATCCTCGATCTCCATCCGCGGGAAGTTCTCATTCACCGTCTTGGTTTCCTGCAACAATGCAATGTCGGGGCTTTGGTCTTTTAAATAGACCAAAAGATGCGGGAGCCTTGCGCCGATGGAATTGACGTTCCAGGTGATTATTTTCATTCCAGCAGCTTATATAAAAAAAGGCCCCGGTCAATAGCCGGGGCCTTAAATTCATTACAGGCCAATCACTAGTCTAAATAATGCTGAACAGGGTATTTGCTGCTGGCCAAAACGATTTGGTAGCCGGCGCGGTTTGCAGTATCGATAAACAATGGAGCGCGAAGATTTACTGAAAGTTTCGCGCCGCTTGGTGTTTTTTGGATCGATACGATCAGCATAGTGAGGAAATCAGCTTGGCTCATTTCGAGAACTTTGCGGATTTCTTCCAGGTGTTCGTTGTCAATCAACGCACCCAATGTTGCCAAAGGCACCACTGCGAAGGAAACGTCAGAATCATTCAATGATTGCAGAACCTGGAATTTTTCCATTTTCTTATCTGGCATTGCGCTGATGAGGAATTTTTTCTGATTAGGCATACCAAGAATACCGTTTGGAAACTCGATAGCTTTTGAAGTATCAGCTGAAATATCGCCGAAGCGTGTTTTCAATTGAGTTTCGGATTTTACCGTTGTTTGTGCTTGCATGTTCTTGGTTCCTTTAGTTGTTTTTATAGTTTGGGTTAATTGTCTTAATTATTCGTTAAGTTAGAGGTAATCAGTTAGTTTCAATTTCGTTAATCCGGCAAACGCCTGGAATGTGGCTTGCAGGGTAGTTTGGTCGGCGGCGAGTTTTATGCTGGCTTCGGCAACATCTGTGCTTGTTTCGTCACTAAGTGCTTGTTGCCAATATAATTTTAAAGTGGCGTGCTGATCCTGTACGTTTTGGATATTCGTTATGCTGGTATCAACTCCCGTTTTTACGTCAGCCAGACCCTGGATGGCCAAGTTGATATTATCAATCGATTTGCTGAGCAGGGATGAGTCATTAGAAGCGTTGCCGGCAATACCGGTGGTTATAGCGCTAATAAGGTTTTGGAAAGCCGGGTCATCCCCGGGGACGCCATAATGCAATACTTGCGCGTCACTGATCCGCGCCGTTAAAGCATCGCTGGAGCCATTATAATAACTATTGCTCGGAGTTCCGCTCGAGCCTGAAATACCAATCGGCTGATTAACCGGGGCAGTATTAGTCTTAGAACCGCTGAAAACATAGCGTCCGGCAATCTGTACGTTCATATCTTGTGAAATCTGGTCAAGCATAGCTTTAGCCTGAGTCGCAAAGTTGAGGCTGTTACCACCCACGCCGCTATTACGCTGGGAAATCAGCGAGGCATATTGTGTAGCAATATCCTGTAGCTGGCCCATAGTATGGTCCATAACATTCAACCGCGCCATTACGCTGGTGTTATTAGAATTATAAGTGCTGATGCTATCAATCTTGGTTTGATAAGCTGAAACGCGCTCTACACTGCCATTCAGCTCATCCCATGAATTAGCCTTATAGCCGCTGGAAATCTGCTTGTTCAGTTTCGCCAACTCAACTTGTACACTGCTGATATCACTCAGGTTTTGCTGGTATAAGGAAGCTGTGGATACGCGGTTAATAGCCATAATTACTCCATTTCTGGGGTAATACAAGCAATCTACGTGCCAAGAGATGGGATGTTTCGTAAAGGCGGCTAACTAATAATGCATGATTATAACACCACTATGAGGTAGCAATAAAATATCATCCCTTGCCCTTGGTTCTTACTTTATTGGGGATGGCGCTCTTTTCAAGATACTTGATAATTTCTGAAGCTATATCCTTTTTAGTAGCTTCCTCAATTCCCTCCAAACCTGGAGATGAGTTCACTTCCAGAACCTTTGGCCCCGTTTTGGAGCGTATGATATCAACGCCTGCGCAGCGCAGGCCCAAAACTTTGGTGGCTTTGAGTGCCAGTTTTTTTTCCTCAGCAGTAATTTCCACCGGCATTACTGCCCCGCCCAAATGCACATTGGCGCGGAATTCGCCTTCTTTCGCTACGCGCTGCATCGAACCGATAATGCGATCACCGACCACGAAGCAGCGGATATCGCGGCCAGCAGCTTCCTTGATAAATTCCTGAACGAGAATATCAGCCTTTAAAGATTTGAACGCGGTGATTACCGATTCCGCCGCCTTGGAAGTTTCCGCCAATACTACGCCCACGCCTTGCGTTCCTTCCAGCAATTTCACAATTAGCGGCGCACCGCCAACCAGCCTGATCATGTCTTTGGTATCTTCCGGTGAATGCGCGAATGCGGTGATCGGCATATCGATTCCCTTGCGTGACAGCAGTTGCAGCGTGCGCAATTTATCGCGGCTACGTGTAATCGCCACTGATTCATTCAGACAAAATACGCCCATCATCTCGAACTGGCGTACAACTGCGGTGCCATAAAAAGTCAGGGCAGGGCGGATGCGCGGGATAATGGCATCATAATTTTTTAGCTTTTCGCCGCCGCGATAAAATACCTGCGGGTTATTGCGCGAAATATTCATGTAGCAATTTTTGATATTGATGAAATCGATTTTATGGCCGCGCGCTTTGGCAGCTTCGATCATTCTTGTATGCGAATAGAGTTCAGGATTGGAGCCCAGTATTGCTATCTTCATGCGGGGGGTGCTGTTCTTCATAAACTATCTGCTCTTGCTCCAATTTTTTTGTATAAATTTCTCTGACCTGCTCCAACTTGAGCTTGCCCATCCGGCAGGATTCTACCGGATCGACCACTAATTTTGCAACCTCCATCGCTTGGCGGCCCAATAACATCCGAAAAGCCATAGTTTTTCTATTAGTAAGTGTAAGCTCGATCCGGTGATGTTTGCGTCCCAAAATCATTTCAGTTTCAATTACATAGCGCTTTTCCCTATGTCCGCCTGAATCCACAACATAACGCCTGTCGATTAACGGCGCCGAACAATGGACAACGAATTTTTTGTTTTTATGAATTGGGTTGATGCGGAATTTTACAAACCTAATGCCATTACGCAGCACGACTTTGATATTCATCGCATGCAGCGAAGAAGTCTGCGCCCCTGTATCCACCTTGGCCTTGATCGCCGGCAGCCCCAGCTCAGGCAAGCCCAGCCATTCCTCCCAGCCGATTACAGTTTTCTTGGCAAATATAACCATTACTTTTTATGACTTATGATTTATAAGAAATATATGTTCATAGAAGATATTTCCCAACTCCATAAGAATCAAAGAATAATCGGCCTGGACCTGGGTGAGAAGACAATTGGGGTTGCGCTTAGTGACAAATTACAGACAATCGCCTCACCATTAGTAATCATCCGGCGCAAAAAATTTACCGCAGATGCCGGGCGCTTGTTTGCCATAATTGACGAACATGAGGCCGGTGCCGTAATCATCGGCCTTCCGGTCAACATGGACGGCACGGAAGGCCCAAAATGCCAGTCTTCACGCCAGTTTGGCCGTAATATGCTGAAAATCCGTGATATCCCCATATATTTCCAAGACGAGCGCATGAGTAGCCAAGCCGTTGAACGCAGTATGGATATGATGGCGATGACGCATACGCGGCAGAAGGAATTGGTGGATAAGTTGGCGGCCAGCTATATATTACAGGGACTACTGGAAAAACTCCGCAGCTAATGCTTTTTTGCTTGTTATATTTGACTAATTGATATATTGCTTAATAAATCTTAATTGAGCGGACAGTCATGAATATCACGCCACAAATACATAAAAGTGCTTATCTAGTAATGTTAGATGAAATAGCCGCGCAAAAAGACTCCGTTGGCGATGAAGTAGTTTCAGGTACCGCGACAGTACAGGCGAAAATTTATGATGAGCTTCGGCGCTGCGGAACAACAGTGGCGCTTGAGAATTATATACTAGGCGCCATCAGCACATTCCCTTTAAATTTTTCAGGCCCTTATCACTCCACGCAGACATTAATTGATCGTGAAAGGACTACTCCCAAACCCACAGATAGAGGTGCTGTAGAAAAACACATTGCAGGCGCAACTACATATGGCAAGTTATCACATGCGGAATTAGGTAAGCCAGGAGCTTCGGTATTGTTGCTATCCATGGCAGCATATTTCAATTCAGCTTGCCAGCAATTAGGATTAGGTGACAAAGCTTTTAAATTACCACAACTAACTGCCGAGGCAGTTCGATAACATAAAATTCCCTGATTGAATTTTTATCGCATTTGACTAAACTTGGCCCATTAATCAGAATTGGAGAATACCATGCCCTTTACATTGCCCCCATTGCCATATGAAAAAACCGCGCTCGAACCGCATATGAGCGCAAAGACTTTTGATTTCCATTATGGCAAGCACCACCAGGCTTATGTCACAAAATTGAACGAGTTAACTGCCGGAACTCCGCTTGAGAAAAAATCACTGGAAGATATTATCCTCGAAACTGCCGATGATGAATCCAAGAAAGTCCTTTTCAACAACGCCGCGCAAGTTTGGAACCACACATTTTTCTGGAATTGCCTGACGCCTAAAAATGGCGGCGGCAAACCAAGCGGTGATTTGGCCAAGAAAATTGATAGCGACCTCGGCGGCTATGATAAATTCGCAGCCGACTTTACCCAAGCCGCAATCACCCAGTTTGGTTCAGGTTGGGCATGGTTAGTTGCTGACAAATCAGGCAAATTAAAAATCGTCAAAACCCCAAATGCCGAAACCCCGTTTACCAAAGGCGATGTTCCATTATTGACACTCGATGTTTGGGAACACGCATATTATCTCGATTACCAAAACAAACGCCCTGATTTCATCAAAGTTTTCCTCGATAACTTATTGAACTGGGAATTCGCGGCTAAGAATTTGGCGAGTAATGAAGTATTTAAAGCGGCGGCATAAGCTAAGCAATACGCATAGCTTGCTGGACACTTAATCCGCCCAATATACCGCCTATATAACCTAAACCAGGAAGTGTCTTTTGCATTGAATATAATGCCCAATTACCATCAGCTGTGAAATCGCTCATAATTTATCTCCACGACATTGAGCCGGTATTTTGAATTGCATATATTTATTTGCAACTTGTGGACGTGGTTTGTCGGTATGCAGATTGCCGGTGTATCTTCTATATCCATGAAGTTCGCAAGCATGTATGCAGGCCTGTGCAATTTCTAATTGGGGAGCGCCTTCATCAAACCAATAAGGGCCGCTTTCACAATTAACGGCTTCGTTTGTGATTGGATTACGCATAGGAAAATTATCGCGATGACCTTCGCAAGCGGTTATCAAAAGAACGATTAATAATATCCCATATTTTAACATGAGAAATTCTACACCAACATCATTGCAGTTTTGTTACAAAACCCATAATTAAAAAGAAAACCCCCGGACGCGGAGCCCCGGGGCGTTTTCGGATTAAACTGGAAGGTGAGCTTAGTTTATAAGATGCTTATCTTCCAGAATTTGGCGCAGCTCTTTCAAAGTTTTCAGAGCTTTATTCATTTTCGACTTTTTCGCGTCCTCGATGAGTTCGTCTATCAGTTGCTTACCTTTGGAACTTAGCCATTGGGACGAAAAGTCATCATATAAAGCGTCGGCATAAATATATTTTGCTCCGCCTGCCATATGCAGTTGGTTCCACAATATATTCATCTTATTCAGTGATTCGGGCCTTGCCCCGATATTAAAATCTTCCAAGACGCCGTGCGCCTCTTCAAGGTAGCTGTGGTAGATGTCGGCTGCTATCTGTTGTGTAGTTATATTTGTAGTATTTAGGTTATCCATTCTTTCCCTCCTAGAATGATAACCTAAGATAACTAATAAATATTAACTAACCGATAACTTTTATTAGCATTTTACTCACCTAGTGGAAAAATATTGGCGAGTGAGTCATTCAAGTAATGGATATACACCAACATAATCCCAGAAAGAGTTGTCATGAAAATGAATAGCGAGACCAATATCTGTAAGGGTAAAATAACAAAAAACACTTGAAACGCCGGCATCAACCGCGCCAAAATGCCGGATGTGAGGTTGATCAAAATTCCAACCACTATCAGCGGCGCCGAAATCCTAACGCCAATATCAAAGCTCCGCGCTGTAGTCTTTACTGCTAATTCCGAGAAATCTCCCCATGCCAGAGGCGAAACGGGGGGGAATACGTCATAGCTAGATACGATCCCACTGATAATTAAATGGTGAAAATCCAATGCGAATATCATCGCCAGCGCCAGCATATTCATAAATGTACCAAACACCGCGCCCTGGCTTTGCTGGCTGGGATCAAAAAGGCTGGCCTGGCCCAATGAAGACTGCGCTGCGATAATCGTGCCGGCAATATGCACCGCCGCAGTCATGATTTTAATGATCGCCCCAATCAAAAGCCCGATTATCACTTCATGAAAAATCAAAATGAGCGTGCCAAATGACGTCACCGGCATTTTTGGGATATTAGATACTGCATTTGCCAAAGCCAAACTCAAGACCAGGCCAAAAACCAACCGCACCCGCGGCGAAACATATGCATCACCAAAACCTGGAATCAGCATAAAGCAACTACCCACCCGGCAAAACACCAGGAAGACGCCGAACATCTGCGCGGTTATAAATTCATTTATCGGCATTGCTATCTTTCATTTGGCCATCCACGAATTTGAATATATCATCGGCTATGCGGCTTTTGTCCAACTGAACGTGATTTCCCCCCTTGTAAATATTTAAAGCCTTGCGAGATTTAGTGGCATCAAACAAAGTTTGAGCGTTTGATAGGGGAATGAAGTTATCCAAGTCGCCATGAATAAATAGCACCGGCTCGGCAATGTTGCTGATTTTCTTCAACGAATCAAAGCGGTTTGTGGAAATTAGGCGTATCGGCAAATATGGATATAGCCGCTCGGCAATATCTGTAATTGAAGTATATGGTGAGATCAGAACGATTGCATTCAAATTAAATTCTGTAGCCATTTGTACGGTTACGCCAGTTCCCATAGACCTGCCTACAACAATTATGTTTTCTGACTTAATATATTCCGAGACAAAGTTGATTGCAGCGCGGCCGTCATTATACAAACCTTTTTCTGAAGGTTTGCCTTCAGAGCCACCATAGCCGCGATAATTAATGGCTAAAACCATATAGCCATGATCGGCAAACTTTTTTAGGAATTGCGGGTAGCTTTGTAGTGAATCTGCATTGCCATAGAAATAAATCAAAGCTTTTCTGGCGGTTGCTGGTTTATGGAACCAGGCGACTAATTTATAATTATCGCTGGTAGTTATATTTACCTGTTCAAAATTCTTGAGGCCGTAATCAGCAGGCAGGCCAATTGGCGGGGTAGGGTGATAGATCATCTGCTCTTGCATAAAAAATACTGTCGCTACTAATGTTGTGTATGCGATAATAATCGCAACCAGTGCCTTTTTTATAAGCTTCGCGAACGTCACCGCCGCAGCTCCATTTTGATCGGCCCGTCGGCCTTGCCGTGGACGAATTGATCGACATATTCGTTGCCGCTATTATCAATGGTTTTGGCGTCACCTTGCCAGATGATTTTGCCCTTATAAATCATCGCCAGTTTATTGCCGATCTTCTTGGCCGAGTGCATATCGTGGGTAATAGTGATTGTAGTCGCGCCCAATTCCTGGGAGCATTTGACGATCAAATCATTGATAACATCCGCCATTATCGGATCCAAACCCGTAGTGGGCTCATCAAAAAATATGATCTCCGGCTCCGCCGCAATTGCCCTCGCCAGCGCCACGCGTTTTTGCATACCGCCGGAAAGTTCCGATGGGGAAAGATTGGCAACATCGGCATTCAAGCCCACTTGCTGCAATTTTATAATCGCCAAATCACGCGCATCACCTGGTGACATTTTTTCATTATTGACGAGGCGGAATGCGATATTCTGCCATACCGGCAATGAATCAAACAACGCGCCGCCCTGGAACAGCATGCCGAATTTTTTCATGAATTCATCGCGCTGATGACGCTTGAATTTGGTACTTTCTTTGCCATCGATCAGGATTGAGCCGGAATCGGGATGGACTATTCCGAGGATAGATTTGATAAGCACTGATTTTCCTGTACCTGAACCGCCGATAACCACCAGCGATTCGCCTTTGGCAACCTCAACATCAAGACCGTCCAACACGACTTTATCGCCGAATTTTTTATGCAAATTCTGAACTTTGATTTTTGCGGTCATCGGGAGAAAAATAATTCGGTTACGAGATAATTGGAAAGCAGGATCATGATCGACGATGCCACTACCGCATTTGTAGTTGCAGCGCCGACGCCTTGTGCGCCGCCTTTGGAGTTGAAGCCGTGGTAGCAGCCCATGATAGAAATGATGAATCCAAACACCGCCGCTTTGACCAGTCCGCATGAAACATCACGGAATTGCAGAATATCCACGGTATTTTTCATATATGAACCGGGATTAAAACCAAGTTTATGGATACTGACAAGATAACCGCCGTAAACACCGATTATATCCGCGATCAGCACCAGGCATGGCATCATCAATAGCGCCGCTACAACGCGCGGGACGATCAAATATCGCACCGGGTTTGTGGAAAGCGTTGTCAGCGCATCAATTTGCTCGGTAACGCGCATGGTTCCAATTTCAGCGGCCATTGCTGCGCCAACGCGGCCCGCCACCATCAGTCCGGCGAGAACGGGGCCAAGTTCACGGGTGATGGACAGAACAACGACCAGCGGAATGGAGCTTTCGGCATTGAAGCGTGAAAAGCCGGTATATGATTGCAGCGCCAGCACCGCACCGGTGAAAACGGCGGTGAGGCCGACCACGGGGAGGGAATAAAACCCGATTTCCCTCATTTGTGCAAAAAGGTTGCGGAAGTAAAATTTGGGACGGAAAATGTTTATTACGGCAGTGCCGGTGAAAAATGAAAACCGGCCAATAGCGGAAAGGAAGGAGTTAAAAATCCTGCCGATACTGCCGAGCGGATTATTATCCAATGCCATTGCCATTATTTATAAATCCTTTCAAACCTGTTACCGAGCCGCGTGATGATTTCATATTCAATCGTTCCCGCATCACGCGCCATATCGCAGATATTATATTTTTCGCCCAAGATTTCAACCATCTGTCCGATCCGGCGCAATTCCGGGGGCAGATTGTTTATTTTTATGGTAATTAAATCCATTGAAATCCGCCCCACCACCGGCAGCTCATATTCGCCGCAATATGTTTTGCCCTTATGGTTGAGCGAGCGCATGATTCCATCAGCATAGCCAACCGGAATAGTGGCAATGATATCTCCAGGAACTGCCTCATATTCCGCGCCATAGCCGACAGTGCTGGTTTTTTTGACTTCATGAATTTGGATAATTGGAGCGGTGAGCATGACCACATTTTTCATGCCAAACCCGCCATAAAGCCCGATTCCAGGGCGGGCGATGTCGAAATGATATTCGGATGAAAGCGAAATTCCATATGTATTGCACAGGCTTTTTGGAGTTTTAGGATGCGCGGCGGCCAATTTTTTGAAATTCTCCAATTGCTCAGCGTTTTTATGATCATCAGGATGATCCGCACAGGCGAGGTGGCTCATTATCATCACCGGATTATGATCCAAAACCGGCTCCGTGAGACCCAGGCGAGTCATGCCGCTATCATAATGCAAAACGCATGGCTTATCTTTCGGCCAGGCTGCCAGTTGTTCCGGGCTATTCAATATGGGGATCAGGTTATGAGCCTGAAAATCCAAAACTTCATTTTTCTGCGCCCCATGAAAAACAAAAATCTGTTCTTTAATAGTTTTACGCAGTTCAATTCCTTCTTCAATAGCCGCCACAAAAAACTTTTGGCAACCTTCCTTCGCCAACCGCGCCGCAATTGGAGATGCGCCCAAACCATAGCCATTGGCTTTCACTACTGCGCCGCATTCATTGCCGGTGAATTTATTTTTTAAATCCCGATAATTGGCAGAGATTGCGTCAAGGGATATGGTAAGTTTATTCATGCCAGTAGATTGGCGATTTTGGTGAAATCTTCAACTGATAATTCTTCGGCGCGGGCGGTTGGCTTTATGCCGATTGCCTCCAATTGCTCCGGCTTAACTATGGATTTCAGTGATGAACGCAGCATTTTCCGGCGTTGGCCGAAGGCGGAGCGGAGGATATTTTCCATTTTCTTTTTATTAGCGGGATAGGGCAGAGTTTTATATGGGGTGATTTTTACCACGCTGGAGGTGACTTTTGGTGGCGGGGTAAAAACGCTTGGCGGGAGGTCAAAGAGGTTTTCGACGTTGGACAGCCACTGCGTTATGACAGAGAGGCGGCCATAATCCTTGGTGCGCGGCTCGGCGTATAGACGCTCGGCTACTTCTTTTTGGAACATCAGCACCATGGACTCAAACTCATCGGCATAATCCAGCCAATTAGTTAGGAGTTTGGTGGAGATATTATAGGGAAGGTTGGACATGATCATTCTTGGGCTGGGCGCGATCTCACGCAAATCCAGGTCCAAGGCATCGCCGTTAATAATTTCGAGCTTGCCCGAATAATGTTTTTGCAGCTCTTCCAACCCAGCAATTGCGCGTTCGTCGAATTCTATGACGACGAGTTTATTGATATTCTGCTCCAGAATCGCCTGCGTCAAGCCGCCAGGGCCGGGGCCGATTTCGATTATGTTCATGCCCTCCAAGTTGCCGGCATGGGCGCAGATCTTGCGGGTGATGTTTAAGTCAAAGAGGAAATGCTGACCGAGGTTTTTGATGGCGCGGAGGCCATAATTATCAGCAATTTGCGCCGGGCTGGGTATCACTAAATCTTGACTTCGATATTAGTGTTACGGCGTAAACCGCGCAGGTAAGTGCGCGATTCCAACTCGACTTTACGCTTGAACAGGGTTTCGCGGGCGTTGTTGCGTTGGACTTCATCCGGCAATTTGGAAGTATCAACTTTAGAGCAGATGAGAAATGTCACTAGTGAGGTGCCGGTATTCAGCGGATGGCTATAGCGGGCAACTGGCAATCCGGTTATCATTTTGCGGATGGCGGGCTGGAGTTCCTTGACCTGGAGCGAACCGTAATCCTGTAAATCCACGCCTAATGAATCAGCATAGGCTTGGGAATCCTTACAGCCGCGGATCGGATCTTCGACGGCGTTGATTTTATCAACCGAAGTTTTCAGGGTTTTCTCATTTAATGGGGTTTCAAAATGGCGTAGCGTTATAATTTGCGTGTCGGAAGCCTTATCCGCATCACGAGCGCCATCAACTCGCAATATGAAATAGCCTTCCACTGATTTTATCGGGCCGATAATTTTGTTAGGGCCTTTTGCCTTGATTTCTTCCAGCAATTCCTTCGGGATCTGGCTTTCCGCCAGCCAACCTACCGCGCCGCCGTTTGCTGCAGATGCGGCTTGTGAAAATTGGCGGGCAATCTTTTTGAAATCACCGCCTTTCTGCAATTCACCGGTAAGTTTATTGGCAAGAGTTTTTACTTTTGCATCTTCCTTAGGCGTTTCAACCGGCAGTATAATTTCATTAACATTCAATTCCACTTGCACCGGTTGCAGGCTTTGTGCTTTCAGATAATCGTCCACTTCTTCATCGGTGACAAATATCTTTGGTTGGATTTTTTTACCCCTGATTTTTGCCCAGGCGATCTGGCCTTTTACTTGTTGTTCCAGCGTAGAAATTGGGATATGCGCTTTAGTGAGAATGACTTTGAGCTGACCGGCACCCATTTTGTTTTGTTGTTCGATACTGGCAATAGCTTTGGCGATTTCCTCTTTACTTATCGGAATTTCCAATTTTTGCGCCTCCAGTACCTCCAAACGCTCGCTGATCAATCCCTGCAAGATCTGCGGCGCGATTTTTTTGGCGGTATCCTCATCCGCTTTTAATCCTGACGAAACTATAATCAAACGGGTGCGGGCGATCAGGTCTTGGGTAGTAATCGCATCATCGCCGACTGTGGCAATGATTTCCGTACTAGCCGCCCATACACCCAGTGATAGGCATGAGATTATAGCGGCGAGTAAAAGTGTTTTTTTAGATAGCATATTTTATGTTTATAAATTGCCGAGATTTTTCAAGCCCAACTGGAAGGTGACAGAAACGCCTGAATGGGCGTCACGGTCGGAAAGGAAGTCTTTCCGCGCCGTGGTCAAAATGTTAGTGCAATCTCCCTCATATAGCAAGCCCACCCTGCCTTGGATATTTTTATCCGCAGCCAGGTTGCGCTCGCCGCCGAAGAGGACGCTCCACTGGTTGCTGACTTCAACTTGCGCCGAACCGTTGATTTCTTCGCGGTTATTGGTGGGATCGGTGAAGTCATAATCGAGGTTGAAATAGCTCAAAGATAGCTTGACTGGCTTTATATTCAACGTTGTATCCAACTCATTGCGGCGGCTGCGGAAGTTATCTTTGTCGAAACGGAATTTGTAAGAGACATCGAGCTTGCCATCAAAACTGGCGCTGACCCTGCCGACGAAATCAGAAAGATCGTCCTCAATGCCGGAATTCAAAGGTATTTGTGTCGGAGATTGCCCGAGGCGATAATCTTGGCCTAATAAATAGCTGACGTTGTAGTCATTCTCATAAAATCCGCCGCGCAGGCCGTAATATAGGCGGGCGCCGCTTTCCACGCGATCAAGGCCGCGGAAACGGTTATCTTCAAACATGTTTAAATCCGAAAACTCGATATCCTGGCTGTCTTCGTTGGGGATGTTTTTGTTGTAATCGCGGTTTGGCGTCAGGACCAATTTGACGATCGGCTCAAGTAATAAATGCCCATCATGGGTAATTTGGCTGAAAAGAGGATAGCGCCAGGTTGCGGCTAATTCCGGGATAACACGGTGGGCCTCTCTGCCATAGGCGGTGTCTTGCAAATAATATTTATCGCCGCGAAGTGAGCCGTCGAGCTGGAATAGCTGCCCGCCTGGTGCGATTAATGGGATAGTGACGCCGGTTGTGGCGGAAACGCGCTGGTTTTCTTCTCCAATATCACGATTAATGCCGAATCCGGAAACATCACCCCAAATTGTAGAGTTTGTGAAGCTTGGTATAATTCCTTTGCCGCTTTCGATATGATTTTGGACATATGGGAGCGCAAGAGGGATTCTGCGGTCGTCATCCTGTTGCAACAATCCTTGGAAATGCAGTGCCTGCACTGAACTATAATCCCGATTCTCAATACGCTCAGCATAGACTTTGCTGGTTAACAAATCCTGGCTATAGGCGCGGCTGGAAGGCAAATCTTGACGGGCGTAATTATAGCGTTTTAGATATGTATCGTCGCTGGAAATTTCGCCATCAAATCCGGCATCCCAATGTGTTGACAGGCTGAAATTGCCATCACCCTTCAAATGCCCGCGCCATTTATTAACATCGTTATTGGCGGTGTCTATATCTGAGACTTTGCCGGGATTGGTTATACTGCCGTAAAGTTCATAGCCGCCATAAGGGGTGAGGTGGCGGAACTGGCCGCCATAAACAACGCCTTCATTGGCGACGAAAACCGGTTCGGCGGTCAAATCCATGCTTGGGGAAACGGCCCAATAATATGGAGTGGTGATAGTGGCGCCCAAATTGCGGTCAGTTCGGAATGTTGGCATTAAGAAGCCAGATTCCCTATCCGCGCCAGGTGTGCCGTGAGCGAAATACGGGGTGTACATAACCGGTATTCCATAAAGCTCAAATTTTGCGTCGCGGTATTTAACCTGCTGTTCGGCGCGATCAAGCGTCACGGTGTTGGCCTTGATTTGCCATTGCGGGGCTTTGCTGGTGCCGTCTTCGTTTTTCGTGGAGCATATTGGGCAAGGGGAATAAACTGCTTTATGGAGCACGATTTTATTGGCATCAATGCGTTTCGCGCTGGCAGCGGCGAGGAGTGAGTTATCTACCAGGCGGGCGCGGAAATATTTGATTACGCCTTCGTTGAAATCACCTTTTAATTGTATGTGATCGGTGAACAGGGCGTTGCCTTCCGCGCCCACAGCACTGACATTGCCATCTGCGGTTACGATATCGGTGCTTTTGCTGTAAGTGACATTATCAGCGAAAAGTACGTTTTCGCCTTTGAGGATTTCGACATGGCCGCTCGCGGTGACGAGTTTCTTTTCAGCGTCATAATCCATACGGTCGGCTTCGATGAAGACTTCTTCTTTTTTATTCATCTCCGGGATGTGTAATTTTTTTTCTTCAAATTTGGGTAAGGAAACTGCCGCCGCAGTTGCATAAAGCGCCAGAGCCATTGCTGTCGTGGTGAATAATAATTGTCTTAACTGCATTTATTACAGTTTTTAACAAATGGTAAGGTTAATGGCTAGTTTTTCTTGAAGACTTCAGACATCAGGCACTAGACGCCAGAAAAATTCACGAAATATGTTGCTTATACGTACTTCATATACTGAAGTCTGACGTCCGAAGACTGTTAAGCTTTTTTCTGAATGGTTTTCTTTTTCTCTTTAGCTTTTGGCTCTGCGCCTTTGATTAAGAGTGGCGCTTTTTTGCCGTCAACCACATCGCCGTCGATAACGACTTCGATCAAATCATCCATGCCTGGTACGTCATACATCAAATCCACAAGCGTGGTTTCGAGGATTGAACGCAGGCCGCGTGCACCGGTTTTGCGGACAATAGCTTTTTTGGCAATCGCCTTCATCGCATCATCAGTAAAATTCAGCTCGACATTTTCATATTCAAACATTTTTTTGTATTGCTTGATCAATGAGTTTTTCGGTTCGGTGAGGATGCGGATGAGAGTGTCTTCATCCAAATCATTCAGCGTGGCGATAACCGGAAGACGGCCAACGAATTCAGGGATTAAGCCGAATTTCAAGAGATCTTCTGTTTCCAAATTAGTCAAGATTTCACCAGCACGGCGGGTTTCTTCGCCTTTTACGTCGGCACCGAAGCCGATTGCCGTGCCTTTGCCGCGGGCGGAAATGATTTTTTCGATACCGGAGAATGCACCGCCGCAGATGAAGAGGATGTTTGAAGTGTCAACTTGTAAGAATTCTTGCTGTGGATGTTTACGGCCGCCTTGTGGCGGGACAGATGCGACTGTACCTTCCATGAGTTTAAGGAGCGCTTGTTGGACGCCTTCGCCGGAAACGTCGCGGGTGATTGATGGATTATCGCCTTTGCGGGAAATTTTATCTACTTCATCCAAGTACACGATACCTTTTTGCGCGCGCTCGACGTTGTAGTCAGCGGCCTGGAGGAGGCGGAGGATGATATTTTCAACGTCTTCGCCGACATAACCGGCTTCGGTCAATGTGGTGGCGTCAGCAACGGTGAACGGAACATCGAGAAAGCGGGCGAGGGTTTGCGCGAGCAAGGTTTTACCGCAGCCGGATGGGCCGACGAGCAAGATATTTGATTTCGCGATTTCGATATCGGAGCCTTTTTCCATCAAAGCGAGGCGCTTATAATGGTTGTGCACCGCTACGGAAAGAATACGTTTAGCGCGGGTCTGGCCGATGACATAATCATCAAGCACATCCATGATTTCTTTTGGTTTCGGAACGCCTTCGACTGGCTTGATTGTATTAGCCTTGGTTTCCTCGCGGATAATTTCAACACAAAGCTCAACGCATTCATCACAGATGAAAACGGTTGGACCGGCGATAAGTTTTTTTACCTCATGCTGGCTTTTGCCGCAGAATGAGCAGTAGAGGGTGTTTTCAAGTTCTTTATCGTTTTTTGACATATATAATACTGACTATAATTATCCTACACATGAAACCATTAATTAATCGTATACTACTTTTTTGTGCCTTCTTTTGCGCCTGGGCGTTGCAACAGAACCTCATCTATCAGACCGAAATCCTTAGCCCTGCTGGCTGGCATGAAATTATCGCGTTCCATCGCTTTTTCGACAACTGCCAGTTTTTGACCGGTGTGTTTTACATAAAGCTCGTTAAGTCTATGGCGCAAATCGAGAATCTCCTTGGCGTGGATTTCGATATCAGTTGCCTGACCGCGGAAACCGCCACTTGGTTGGTGAATCATTATCCTTGCATTTGGTAATGCATATCTCATGCCAGGCTCGCCCGCTGTAAGCAGGAGCGATCCCATTGAGGCGGCTTGGCCCATGCAAAGAGTGGCGACTTTTGGTTTAATATATTGCATTGTATCATAAATTCCGAGACCTGAAGTAACAACGCCGCCAGGGGAGTTGATATACATGAATATATCCTTATCTGGGCTTTCAGATTCCAAAAACAAGAGCTGGGCAACGATTAATGTCGCCATATGATCTTCCACTTCGCCGGTGACGAAGATGATGCGCTCTTTTAAGAGGCGCGAGTAAATATCATATGAGCGCTCGCCGCGATTGGTCTGTTCAATAACCATCGGCACGAGAGCGTTGGTAAATTTATCCATCATTTCGTTTTTGATATCTGACATATTACTTCTTCTTTTTTGTTGATTTCGTAGGTTCGTGGTCATGATCGCAGTCCGGGCCGTGGACATGGGCTGGCGCATGATGATCGTGATCGCAGTTTTCGTCGTGGACATGTTCGTGATTATGCCCGGAATTGTTATTATGGCTCACATGGTGAATTCCAGCTTCTTCCGGATCTTCTTTGAAAAGCTCTTCCTTGCTGATTTTTTTCTCAGTGACTTTTATTTTCTCGAACAGGAATTTTACAACTTTATCTTCCAGGATCTCGCCGCGCACTTGCTCAATTGCGCCAGTGTTTTTCTGGTAGAATTCAATTACCCGCTGTTCCTGGCCTGGATAGCCTGATGCTTTTTGCCAGACTGATTGGCGGATTTCGTCATTGGTGACCAGGATATTATTTTTCTTGCCGAGGTCGGAAAGAATGATGCCCAAGCGCACACGGCGTTCTGCCAGTTTTTTGGCCTCAGCCTCCAACTCCTTCTCAGGAGTTTGCGGAGTTTCCTGCTTCATTTGCTCTATTACGGAATTATAATCCAGCTGGATCATGCTTTCCGGCACACTGAATTTGTGCTTGGTATCGATTTCATCGAATAATTCTTTTTTCATTTTCATGAAAGAGACAGATTCGATATCAGTCTTGATTTGCTTTTCGACAGTTTCTTCAAGCTTCGCCAAGGATTCCAAACCGAAGCTCTTTGCGAATTCGTCATTTAACTCAGGTAGTTTGGATTCATGTATTTCATGAAGCTTAACTGTGAATTCAGTGTCCTGTCCAGCGAGATCTTTTGAGTGATATTCTTTGGGGAACTTGATCGGGAAAGTTTTTTCCTTGCCGATTTCCATTCCGATCATTTTATCTTCAAAGCCTGGGATAAATTGCCCTGAGCCGAGTTCAAGCATGAAACCTTCAGATTTTCCGCCTTCAAACGGCACGCCGCCTTTTTTGCCGAGGAAGTCGAATTTGATTATATCGCCTTTCTGAGCTTTTGTGCGGCCGGTAACCGGAGCGGGCTTTTTATTGGCGCCGGCAATTCGTTCCAAACCTTCCTGGACATCTTGTTTAGTAACATCAGAAGTATGTTTGATAACTTTCAGCTTAGTGAAATCATAATCTGGCACTTCAGGGAAAATTTCAAATTCCATTGTGAATTTAAAATCTTTGCCTTCCTCAAACGGGCTTGGCGTAATTTTTGGCTGCGCGGCAGGGGTGAGGTTGTTATCTTTAAAAATTTTGTCGCTGGATTCGCGTATCAAAGCATCCAGGACATCTGCGTGAACAGAATCACCGTAGCGTTTTTTGATTACGGAAACGGGAGCCTTGCCCGGGCGGAAACCCGCGATCTTTGCTTTCTTGCCATAGGTGGCGAGTTGTTCTTCAGTGCGTTTGCCAATATCTTTGGCAGGGATGACCACTTCAAACTCTTTTTTGAGGCCTTGCTCTTTTTTTAATGTGCTTTGCATAATTTATAATACCTTTGCTATTTATGTAATTGGCCTCACACCCATATTCCAGCTTTTCGTAAATATAAAGTTAAAATATGCGGAATTTTGTGTTTTTAGTGTGGCTTTGGGGTTTTTTGCCTCAGAAAAACTGAAATCTGTATTTCTGTAAACACAGAAATACAGATATGATCCGTATGGATTTATCGTCCCGAAACCGCTTCTGCTGAAAATCTAAAACCAAGCGCCGCGATTATGGCTAACGTGGTATCGAAACGTGGGATGGTTTTTCCGGTTAGGACTTTATATAGGTTTTGCCGGTTGAGGTTTGATTTTTTGGATATAACCGCGATCCCGCCGCGGGCTTCGGCCAGATAGCGCAGTGCCAGCATCAGGGCTTCCGTATCGTGATCTTCCTCATAATCCCGAATCGAGGCATCGAGAAAGGCCTTGGCTTCCTTTGGATTTTTGAGGCTTTCGACCAAATAAGTTTCAAATTTTCTGTATTTAGGCATTTTTTGTTTCCTTATAATTTTCCCAGTAGTCAATTGCGCGTTTTATATCTTTATTCTGTGTCCTTTTGTCACCGCCGCACAATAAAACAACAATTTCATTTTTATGTTCGGCAAAATATATCCTGTATCCAGCGCCGAATTGCAGCCTTAGTTCTTTAACGCCATCGCTCAACACTTTATAATCACCGTAATTGCCTAAAGAAAGGCGCAATAAACGGCTCTTGATTCTGGCTATGACGCTGGTGTCCAGAGTTTCCAGCCAATTCGTAAACGGTTCCTTGCCGTTTGTGGAATAGAGTATAATTTCCCTTGGCCTTGATTCCTTCATCAGCTTAATCCATTGTCGCATATATGCGACTTTTTGTCAACTATAGTCGGATAGTAACGAATAACTAACTACTTGCATCTAAAATGTCATTGTGAGATAGAGAGTTTTTAATAGGTAAATAATGAAAGTCGAATCAGTTTGTATTTTTTGCGGGGCATCCAACCGCGTTCCACAGCATTATATTGATGAAGCCAAGAGAGTCGGCGCTGAAGTGGCGAAGCAGGGCTTGAAGATGATTTATGGCGGCGGCGATTGCGGATTGATGGGCGCATCGGCGAATGCTTGTTTGGCAGAAAAGGGTTATGTAATTGGTGTATTCCCAACGATTCTGCAGGGAATTGAGGCGGAGCATGATGGATTATCGGAACATTATATATTGGGCACGATGCATGCGCGTAAACAGCTTATGTTTGATAAGTCTGACGCATTTATTATCCTTCCTGGCGGTTTTGGGACTATGGATGAGACTTTTGAGGTTATTACCTGGCGCCAGTTGCATATGCATGAAAAACCGATCGTCCTATATAATTATAATGGTTATTGGGATAAGTGGATTGAGATGACTGACCAATTTTTCAAAGAGGGCTTTGCTGGGGAAAAGACGCGGTCTATGTATGCGGTTGCCAACACCATGGAAGAGATGTTCAAACTCTTGAAAAGCTACGAATAATCGGCAAAAACTGCCTTTTACCCATTATTTTACATATATATGGCGATAATTAGCAATAAATTTAACATCTGTTAATTTATTAATGTTCTAATGACTTTAGAGGGTCATTTTAACAAACAAGTAGTTTGGAACAGTTTTTGTATGTATCTGGGGACTAATACTAACGGTCTGGTCGATAAGTTAAAGCGTGAGCGCGATCGTTTTATCGCCTTTGCTTTTGCATCTGCGGATATCCTGATGGAATTGGATAAAAGCGGCAAAATCATTTATATTGATGGCGCAACGAAGAGATTGCTGGACAGAGAGCCGGAACATTTGATCAACCAGAATTTCACTAGTTTGATTCACGGTGATGATAGTGATTTGAGCGCGTATCTGCTCAACAACGATTCCAAATCACGTGTTGATAATATTGCCATTCGTTTAACTACCCAAAACGGGCAGAGCTATCCGTTTATCATGTCGGGCTATAAAATCTCTGAACTGCAGGGGCATTATTATTTGACCTTCAGCACATTCCGTAATGATATCAGCATGGCCGATGTTGCACGCCGTGATTTAAAAACCGGCTTGCTGCGCAAGGGTGAGTTTTCACTTGCGATTAATCGCCAAATCATGCTCAGCAAATTTAGCGAGCAAGTTCCGTTTTTGACGATGATTATTATTGAAGCCGGGCATCAATTACTGGAGACTTTTGATAATAAGAAATTCCAGGAAGTCAGCGATTTGATAAAAACTGCTTCGATTAACGGCGATTCAGCCGGCCTTATTAAAGATAATATCTTCGGTTTCGTGCATGACGATTCGATCACGCCGGTGGAAGTAAAAAACCAGATCGCCACAATTCTTGGCATCAACGCGGAAGTGATGACGGTGAAACTTGATACGCTGCCGGATATTTCCGAGGAAGATAACGTGCAGGCAATTACCCATGCGTTTAACAAATTCTGCGTAAGCGGTGCGGATAATATGCAGTATGGTTCATTGCTGCAGTTTTATGATGAGATGGTTGGCGAGACTGTCAGCAGAATTTCTGAATTCAAAAGAACAGTTGAAGACCAAACATTCGATCTCGCGTTCCAACCGATTGTTGAAGTTAAAACCGGAATCGTCGCGCATTTTGAAGTTTTGACGCGTTTGCGCGATTCAAAAATATTTTTCAATCCGTTCCAGTTTATTGAGTTCGGCGAGAATATTGGTTTGATTAGCGACTTCGATCTTAAGATGACTGCGCGGGTTATTAGTATATTGAAAGAGTTGAAAGTACAGGGGATCCGGCCCAATCTTTCAATCAACCTCTCTGGTTTCTCACTTTCCAGCCGCGCGTTTATGGATAGTCTTTCTGTGATGCTGTCGGAAGTTGAAGAATTATGCCCGCAGATCATATTTGAAATCACCGAAAGCTCTCGCGTTAGCAATGCACGTTTGGCCAATGATTTCTTTAAACGCCTGCGCTCGCTTGGCATCAAATGCTGCATTGATGATTTCGGGGCGGGTGAGGCGACTTTTGAATATTTACGCCATTTCGACGTTGATATCGTCAAAATTGACGGCAGTTATATTACTCCGGACGCGATCGCCTCTACGCACGGACGTCACTTATTGCAGGCATTGGGACGTTTGTGTAATGACATAGGCGTTGATGTAGTGGGTGAAAAAGTAGAAAATGCGGAAGCGGCGGCGATGCTTGTGGAAGCGGGTATCAAATATGGCCAGGGGTATTTTTACGCCAAGCCAACTACCGAACTCAGCATTCTGAAAATTCAGGAATTTGACCCAAAGCTGGCGAAAATTACCAATATGCATGAGTGGCGGAAAACACCATTATTATAGAGATTCTGTCATATTTCCTTCACAAATTTAATTTGTGAAATATCAACTGCTTAATATGCAAGTTGGTTTTTACTTGGCCAAATAATTTGCCTTTTGCTGAGTCTGGTGTATATACTGGGATAAGAAATAAAAAATACAGGTAATGATCAGATTTTTTAAATCAATTGACGTCCCGAGGTTTTTCAAAGGTTTCGTAAACAGGATATTTCATAACCGAAAAATCGTAATAGTTTCAGAGGGTAAGGCGTCGACAATTAATATCTCCCGTAATTTCCAACTGGCTGCGGTGGTGCTGGTGGTTTCGGCTGGTTTATGGGTGCCGTTTTCGGCCGGAAAGCTGATCGCCATTAGTAATACGCATAAAAGAACTACCAGCAAGCCGGGGGATAGCGCCGAACAGCGGATCGAGGTTTTGCAAAATGATGTGGCGTTATTGGAAGAATATCTCAAAGCGCTCCATAAATATGACAATTTTGAGCTGAATAAGGTAAAAAAAAATGACTCTAAAACCGCCCAGAAAAGCGGTGGCGACAGTGATCAGATCTCAGAACTGGAGACTAAGCGCGACGGTATAATGATCGAGCTGAAAAAGCGGACATTAGCGCGGATTCTCACTATCGAAGGATTCCTCAAATCAGCAGGCTTGAATTACGCCAAAATCACCGGCAAACAGGATTTGTTCGCGCGTATGTCAACTACCGGCAATAGCGCGGAAGGCGGGCCGTTTATTCCGGCGACGATTGATGACATTGTTAATAGCGACCAGGATAACTATCTTTCCGCGGAATTTATCGATGAGATGAATTATCTTTTTGAGCTGCAGAAGATCGTCAATAACCTGCCGTTCTCTAATCCGGTTGCTTATAACAAAGTTTCCAGCCCTTTCGGCGTTCGCCATGACCCTTTCAACGGCAGTCTTTCCATGCATGCGGGAATGGATTTGCAGGGTAATGCCGGATCATATATCGCGGCGGCAGGGCCAGGCAAGGTGACTTTTGCCGGTATGAAAAGTGCATATGGCTTGATGGTGGAAATCAACCATGGTTATGGTTTTACTTCACGTTATGGGCATTTAAAATCCGCGAATGTTAGGCCCGGAGATTATGTCAGCCGCGGGCAAGTTGTGGGAACACAAGGCTGTTCCGGACGTTGCACGGGCGACCACGTGCATTATGAAGTCAGAGTTAACGACGTGCCTACTAATCCGCTCCCATATTTAATCAAAGCAAACGAGATACAGTATTATTATGCGAAGAAACTTTAGAAAGATCAAAACTATCGCGCCGTCAATCCTCACCGCTGAGATGCACATTATCGGCGATATTGCGGGCGAGGGCGCAATTGAAATCGCTGGCCGTATCGATGGCGATATCCGTTGCTTATCAGTTAAATTGCAGCCTGGCTCAGTTTTGAGCGGTGATATTACCGCCGAGAAAGCGGAGATTCATGGCGAAGTTAAAGGCAATATCACTGCCAAAAGCATCATCTGCGGCTCAACTGCCAAAATTATCGGCGATATTACGCATCACCGCATCCACATCGAGGATGGGGCTTATATCGACGGCAATTGCAAGAAGTTCATTCATGAAGATACGGAACCGAAGCGCATCACCATGCTGAAATTGATTGAGGATAAAAAGCCGAAATCGGTCAGGAAGCTGAAGAGCGTTTCTTAGCGTCCTAGAACAGGGACGCCAGCGATGGGTGGTTTACTACCTTCAAAAACAGTAAGATATGGTGTGCATCCTGGGAACTTTATACCGTTTCTGGCCAATGTTTTAAGCGTCGCTTCACCTTCAAAAGTAATTGCTGCATCATCAGGATCTTGTCCAAATCTTTTGCATTTAGCGTTCATTCCGGTAAGGTCATTTACAGCCTTTACAAAAGTTTCCGCTTCTTCGCCATCTTTATAAGCATATCCTAGTTCGCTTACGACAAAACCCAGATTTACTGTAACAGCTTCCAAAGCATCACGAAGATTTAAAACTACATTCTTAAAATCGTCAGCTAAAGCCAATTTTTCATCACACTGATAGTGACCTGCGAATTGATGTAAAACCTGCCAAAGTCTCTTTTGTTTATCAATTTTCTCCATCTCAAACCGCCTTCTTCAATGCTTTGATTTCTGATACTGGCATGGGTGAGGATATATAATATCCTTGGAAAAGGTCAATTCCGCTCTTGGTCAGGGCTTCAAAAACTTCGGTGGTTTCGATGCCTTCGGCGAGGATCATGCTGCCTTTTTGGTGGGCTAATTCGGTGAGGTCGAGGATTTCACGGGCGATTTTTGGGTCGCTGGCGGATTGGGTGAGGGTGCGGTCGAGCTTGATGAAATCGGGGAGGGATTTGAGGCGGCTGAGGATATCTTTAAGCGCGGTGAGCGAGTTGATATCGTCGAGCGCCACGGTATAACCTTTGCTATTGCAAAAATCGATAATGGCGGAGATCTGGTTGAGGTCGTTGACGGTTTCTGCTTCGGAAACGTCGAGCACTATGCGTTTGGCGAGCAGGTTATAATGTTGCACGGCGGTGCTCAAGCCTTCAAGATATTTGGCGGGAAGCTGGATGAAGCCGGCCATGAAGTTGATGAATAAATGTCCTGGCAGACGCGCTTCGGCGAAAGTGCGGATGGCGAGGACGTGGAGATATTTATCGAGCAAATGCCCAATTTCCATTTCGCGCGCGGCTTTGATGATTTTAGCGCCGCCGATTAATTCACCGTTTTCTAAACGGATGCGGGCGAAGGCTTCATAGCCAAATGGTTCGGAGCGGCGATCGATGATTGGTTGAAAATGGCATTCGACGCGTGAGTTCAAAATCGCATCGCCCAGCCAGAGATTGCTGGCGACCAAGTTGATTTTCTCAATAGTTTCCAAATTTACCAAAACATCATCCATGGACGGGCGGTTTTTTTGTGCCGGAATTATGGCAATTTTGGAATCAGCAAAATTGTTTTTCTGTAAAGCCTCGCGTAGTGTGTTCCAATTATCCGCCCAGTCGTTGAACGAATAAATCGCGAAACATGTGGCATCCAGGTATGTGGTGATTACGCCTTTGTTTTTGAAGCATTCTTCCAGTATGTGAAGCTTATCTTCATTAGGCAGGACAGCACAAATCCAGTAATTTTCATGACTATTCCATGAAAGGTTGAAATTCCCCGGGTTTTGCTGCATAAGTCACTCTATTACTTGTTGTTATAAGGCTATCAAGATATGGTTACCAAAGGTTTAATATGCACAGAGATTATGGTTTATGGACCAAGGTTAAAAAGGTATTAAATTGCCTGCCCAAGCGCCCTGAATTTAAGGAAAGGAAAATTTGGTGGTGTAGTGTTGGTGAAAATATTGGCGATGAGGAGGATGGTAAAGGCAAAGATTATACGAGACCGGTATTAATAATCAGGAAATTTAATAAGCATATATGCTTCGCATTGCCAATGACGACAAAAATCAAAAACAATGTTTATTATTATAGGATTGAGTTTAAGAACCGTACGCAATGCCTTATGTTATCACAAATGCGTTTGATAGATTCAAAACGCCTTCAATTGTTAATGGGGAAGATTTCGCATGATGAATTTTGGAAAATCAGGGAAGCTATTGGCAGAATTATATTTAAGCTTAAAATTAATTCGGCCCCCAATCAAGGGAGCCGACCGTGACTTGCGTCAATTTGTAATATAACAATAGCATAATTAACGGATTTGTAAAGCAAAATGATTTTTCCTGATAAATACGATCATCGCAGCGTTGAAGATAAATGGCAGAAATACTGGCTGGATTTGGGCGTTTATCAATGGCGGGACGATAAGCCGCGTGCGGAGACGTTTGTAATTGATACTCCGCCGCCTACTGTTTCCGGCGTTTTGCATATGGGGCACGTGTTCAGTTATACCCAGGCTGATTTTATCGCTCGTTATCAAAGGATGAGTGGGAAAGATGTATTTTATCCGATGGGTTTTGACGATAACGGATTGCCGACCGAGAGGTTGGTGGAAAAAGTTAAAGGCAAACGGGCGACGGATTATAGCCGTGAGGAATTTATCAAAGTGTGCCAGGAAGTTGTGGCGGATGCGGAGAAGGATTTTGAGAAGCTGTTTAACTCAATTGCGCTGAGTGTGGATTGGCGGCAGAAATATGAGACGATTTCGGATCGATCTCGCAAGATTTCGCAGCTGTCGTTCTTGGATTTATTCAATAAAGGCGAAGTTTATCGCAAATATCAGCCGATGTTTTGGGATCCTGTTGACCAGACCGCGATTGCTCAAGCGGAAGTTGTCGATAAGGAAATGGAATCGGCGGAGAATTATTTGTGGTTTGGGATTGATGGCTCTGATGAGCGTATTGAGATCATGACCACGCGCCCGGAAATGCTTGCGGCCTGCGTGGCGGTGATGGTGCATCCGGATAATAAAAAGTTTATTGGCAAGACGGCGGTGACGCCTCTGTTTGGCGTGAAAGTTCCGATTATTGCGGATGAGTTGGTGGATAAGGAAAAAGGCACTGGGTTTGTTATGTGCTGTACGTTTGGGGATGAGACGGATATCAAATGGTGGCGCGAGCATGATTTGCCGATGAAGATTATTTTGAATAAATATGGGAAACTGGATTTCACTTCACTTCGTCATCCTGAGCAAAGCGAAGGATCTTTCGCTGGCGCTCAAGATGACGTTTATTCGGCTTTAAATGGGAAGAAGGCGAATAAAGAGACGCGGGATTTGATTTGTAAGATGCTGGAAGAGAAGGGTTTTGCTTCTCAAGCCAAGAAAAAAATCTCCCATGTCGTTAAAACCGCAGAACGCTCTGGTGCGGCGTTGGAAATTATTCCGACTTACCAATGGTTCGTGAAATTGACGGATAAGAAAGAGAAGTTGAAAGAGAAAATCAACGAGTGCAAATGGTATCCGGAATATATGAAGGTGAGGGCGGAGCAGTGGAATGAATCACTATCATGGGATTGGTGCATTTCGCGGCAGCGTTATTTTGGCGTGCCGTTTCCGGTTTGGTATAAGAAGGATGGTTCGGTTGTTGTTGCCAAGCCTGATGAATTGCCGATTAATCCGTTGACGCAGAAGCCAAAAGGTTATGAGAATGAAGAATTGATTGCTGATCCTGATGTAATGGATACTTGGGCCACATCTTCAGTTTCGCCGCAGCTTTCTGCCTGGGGAATATCACGTCATCCTGTGGCTCGACCACAGGATCCTTCGAGAGATCCTGCGATCAAGTCGCAGGATGACGGGTTTGTGTTGGATGGGGATAGATACAAAAAATTATTCCCCGCCGACTTACGTCCGCAGGCGCATGAGATTATTCGGACTTGGGCTTATTATACTATTGCGAAGGCGATGCTGCATGAGAATGTGATTCCGTGGAAAAATGTGATGATTTCAGGGTGGTGTTTGGCGGAGGATAAATCCAAAATGTCGAAGTCGAAGGGTAATGTGATTACGCCGGTGCCGTTGGTGGAGGCGAAGTCTGCGGATGTGGTGCGTTATTGGGCTTCTACTTCCTCATTGGGGGCGGATACGGCTTATTCGGAGGATGTTTTGAAAATCGGCAATAAGCTGGTAAACAAGCTCTGGAACGCTTCTAAATTTGCTTCGATCAATTTGGCAAAGCTGAAAACCGACGCTAAAATTACCGAAACTTTGGATAAGTGGATCATTACTCGACTGAACAAGACAATTAAAGAAGCAACTGCGAGTTTTGAGGCTTTTGAATATTCAAAAGCGCGGGTGGCGATTGAGGAATTTTTCTGGAAGGATTTCTGCGATAATTATCTCGAATTTGTGAAGATGCGGTCTTATGACGAGAAGGGCGAGAATGTGCAAGGCCAGCAGAGTGCGTTGAAGGCGATATCGATTTGCATGGAAAGATTGCTGCGTTTATGGGCGCCGTTTGTGCCGCATATTACCGAAGAATTGCACAATATCATTTTCGCCAGCGGCGCTTCAATCCACTCACGCGGTTGTTGGCCAAAAGCTGATCTGGATGAAGATGAAGTGGCGGAGAAAATTGGAATTGAAGCGGTGGCGGTCTTGGAAGAGGTAAGGAAATTTAAGAGCGAAAAAGGAGTTTCCATTAAATTCCCAATCAGGCTTTTGGAAGTTGTTTCAGAGCAGGATTTAAATTCCATAGCGTATGATCTCAAATCCGTAACCAGCAGCGCCGCAGCAAAATTTGCTAAAGGGCCAATTGCGGTTAATGTAACTCTCGGCGAACAGGAAGCGGCGTAGTTTAATTAGATATCCGCTCTAACTGTGGCCATGGATTGCTTCGCTTCGCGTCATTGCTGCATGGTTCGATAAGCATTTGTTTTTCCTCTCCCCCAGGGAAAAGGATGCGCAGGCTTGGTGACCCCGGACTTGATCCGGGGGAACTTAGCCGCAGCTGGGTGAGGGTCATGCGGAACCGGCTTCCAGGTCCTCGGTTACTGCGAACCCTCCTCCCAACCTCCTCCCTGAGGGAGGAGGGGAATATCGTTTGCGTTTTCATTAACTGAACATTGCAAATAATTGTAGATTTAATGTTAATATTGATGTTGAATTTTAGTGTAGTTGGCCGGATAATTGGAGCCGTAGAAACAAGGAGGCTAAAATGAAAAAATCTAATATGAAAAAATTGGTTCTGGCAGGAGTGATAACACTGGGCCTGTCACAAACCGCATCCGCCGATGATCACGGCAAATGGGGTAACGGCAATTACGGCAATCACCATGATAATGGCTATCATCGCGGCTGGGATGATGATGATGATCATGATCATGATGACTGGAGAGGTAGAGGTCATCGCCGGAATGTAGTTGTTCGCCGCGAATATTATAGCGCACCGGTAACATATTATTATCCGCAACAGGCCTATTACCAGCCATATTATACTTATGTCGCACCGGCGCCGGTTTATTATGCGCCACGGCCATATTACAGCGGGACTAGCTTTAACTTCCGCTTCTAGTAATCCACCCGCCGCCGAGCACGCGTTCTCCGTCATAAATGACGCAGGCTTGGCCGGGGGTTACGGATTTTTGGGGGGTGAAGAAGGTAATTTCGGCAGTGCTGCCGTTGGCGATGACTTTGGCTTTTAATGGCTGATGTGCGGAGCGGATTTTTACTGCGGCATCTAATGGGGCTTGTGGTTTGTCGCTTAGCCAGTTCACATCGCGGATTTTGAAGCTTTGTGAGGAGAGGGCGGATTCTGGGCCGACGATAACGCGTTTGGTTTCCGGTTCGATTTTAACCACATATACCGGTTCCTTTAAGCCACCGAGATTGATGCCTTTGCGCTGGCCGATTGTGAAATTGATGATCCCGTCATGTTTGCCTAACACCCGCCCGTCAATATGCACAATCTCGCCAGCGTCAATCGCCCCTGGGCGGAGTTTTTGGACAATACTGGCATAATCGCCATTAGGGACGAAGCAAATGTCCTGGGAATCCGGCTTGTCATGAATCGCGATTCCGAATTCTAGCGCTAGTTTGCGTGTATCTTCTTTGCTCATTCCGCCCAATGGGAAGTGCAGGAAATCCAGTTGTTCTTGTGTGGTGGCGAAGAGGAAATAGCTTTGATCTTTATTTTTATCAGCAGCCATATGCATTTCAGCAGGCGCATTGCCCTTGCGCTGGACATAATGGCCGGTGGCAAGCGCATCAGCGCCAAGATCCTTGGCGACTTTGAAAAGGTCGCGGAATTTTACGGATTGGTTGCATTTGACGCATGGGATCGGGGTTTCGCCGCGCATGTAGGAATCGGCGAAGTCTTCCATTACTTCGTTTTTGAAAATGCTTTCATAATCCAGGACGTAATGTGCAAAGCCAAATTTCTCGGCGACCATTTTAGCATCATAAATATCCTGGCCGGCACAGCAGGCGCCTTTTTTGCCGACGGTGATCCCGTAATCATATAATTGCAAGGTGACGCCGATGACCTGATAGCCGGCTTTATGCAACATCACGGCCACGGTTGATGAATCAACCCCACCGCTCATGGCGACGACGATTTTGGTCTCGGACGGGAGTTTTGTAAGGTTTATTATTGACATATTGGACATTATAAGATAATATTAGATTACAAATTGGCACTAGCCACCGCCCTTCCCGGTTAAAAGGGAAGGGCGTAAAATCAAAAAATTATCTCCTTCACTTTATCTTTTATTCCTTGAAATTGCATTTTACCAATCATACCCATTCGTTCTGCAAGGCGTTTGGAATCAAATAGACGGATTTGGCTTAAAATCGCAGATTGCTTTTTACCTTTAAAATCAAAACCATAATAACAATGCTTATCTTTTAGCGAAGTGCTCAGGGGAATTGCAACGAATAAGTTATTGTTAAATTTCTTGATTATTAAAACAGGCCGAGAAAATTCTGTGCCTTTGCCGTTTTCTTCGTCCCCCAAGTTTTTACCCAAATAGCACCACCATATTTCACGCTCCTTGAAATATTTGCCATGTAAGGATTTCACGGCCAGGCGCTTCTTCACCTCATTCCATTCATTGAAATCTTTTTGCATGGCTGCTATCTATCAGATATGGGCCAGATTTACAACATTTCCAGCGCTTTGCCGTTTTTGGATTCGCTTGCCAAGGGCGTGCTGGAGAGGTTTGAGAATATCTCAGATATCACCATTTACCTGCCCAATCGACGTTCTGTACGGCCATTGGCAGAGGCTTTTTTGAGGATCTCGGGCAAGAAATCGATAATTTTGCCAAAAATTCAGGTTATTGGGGATGTGGATGAGGAAGAACTTTATATTAAATATTTCCCCGATTTTGAGAAGGTTCCTGCGGCAATTGCCCCGACGGAGCGTTTATACCGCATAGCGCAGTTGATCTCGCAAAAGGGCGAGGGGGATTTTGTGCATAGTCTGGCGCTGGCAAAATCACTGATTCAGCTTACTGACGAATTACAGAATAAAGGATTGGGGTTTGAGGCGCTGAACAATGTCGTGCCGGAAGATTTTGCGGCGCATTGGCAGGTGACGCTCGATTTCCTGAAAATCATGGCGGAGGATTGGCGGGATTATTTGGCGCAAAATAATTTGCTTGAGCCAATTATGCGGCGAAATTTGCTGATCCAGAAATTGGCGGCGTATTATCAGAAAGATGGGTTAAAGGATCCGGTGATCATAGCGGGAACTACCGGCTCGATTCCTGTGACGATGGAGTTGATCAAGGCGGTTTGTGGGGACGGGAAAGGGTTTTTGGTTTTGGATGGCCTGGATAGAAATTTGGAAGATGAGGTTTTCCCAAGGTTGGAGGAAACGCACCCGCAATATAATTTGGCGAAATTATTAGAAGGCCTGGAAATTAAATCAGGTGAAGTTATTGAGTGGGAAGAGGCGAAAACAACTGCACGCCAGAAATTGATTTCAACGGCGCTTTATCCTACCGAACTGACGTCCGAGTGGAGGGATTTCAAGAATACGAAAAATAGCAGTGGGCATGATTTGCATTTGATTGAGGCGGCGAATCTGGAAGAGGAGGCGATGGCGATTGCGGTGGCGATACGGGAAACGCTGGAGCGTCCTGGCGAGACTGCGATGGTGGTTACAAATAACCGCGCATTGGCAATGCGGATTGCGGCCAAGATGCGGATCTGGAATGTTGAAGTGAATGATCCGGCTGGTGAAAACTTGGTGGAGCTGCCGACTTCGCGGTTTTTATTGGAATTGGCAGAAATGCTAAGGTCGAAACAGGCACCTGTGGAGGTTTTAAGCTTTTTCAAGCATCCGTTTATTCCAGCGGATTTAAAAGCCAAGATACGTGAAATTGAATTTGAGCAGTTGCGCGGGCCGCGGCTGGAAAACTTCAATATTTTGAATTTTGGAATTAATATTCCGGGATTAGGGGAATTAGCGCGGTTATTCGAGTTGAAAGATGTTTGTTTAGCGGAGATTTTTGATTCACATATCAAAATTGCTGAAGATATTGCCCAGCGCGATAAACTGTGGAAAGGCAATAAAGGTTTGCGCGTTTATGAATATCTGCGGGAATTACGTCAGGGCATGGATGAGCAGCAAAGAGTTGATCCGGCACTTTATCCGGAAATTCTGGCGCAGTTTATTTCTTCTGCGCCGAGTTATCGCCCGCCATATAATTTGCATCCACGCATAAATATTTTTCCACCCGCAGAGGCCAGGATGCAGAGCGCTGATCGGGTGATTATTGCCGGGATGAATGAGGGTGGATTTCCGGAATTGACGGCGCAGGATAGTTTTTTAAATTTGGAAATTCGCAAGAAAATTGGGCTGGATTCACCGGCCAGGAAGATTGGCCAGGCGGCACATGATTTTGAATTATTATCACAGTCGCCATGCGTGATTTATACGCGGAGTAATAAAGAGCAGGGAAGTCCGGCTGTAAAATCAAGATTTTTACAGCGGCTGCAGGCGGTGTGCGAATTGCATGAGGGTGGAAAGTATTGTGACTGGGCAAAAGCAATGTCTGAGCCAACCGCGATTGAGGCGGCGGCACGCCCTGAGCCGCGTCCGCCACAAGAGGCGAGGCCGAAACAACTTTCGGCGACTACTGTAGGGAAATTGATGCGCGATCCTTATGTAGTTTATGCACAGAAGATTTTGCGCTTGAATAAGCTGGACGATATTGATGCCGAAGTTACAGCGGATAAATTCGGCAATTTTATTCATCGGGCGCTGGAGTTGTTTGCGACGAATTATGACGGCAAGCTGGAAACTTTACTTGAGATCGGGAAGCGGGAATTTGTGGCTTTTGAAAATAAGCTGGGGGCAAAAACTTTTTGGTGGCCGAAATTTTTACGGATTGCGGAATGGTTTGTGGATAATGAGAGCAAATCACGGAATGAAAGCAAGAAGTTATTGTTTGAAGAGAAGGGGGAATATTCTATCGGCGGCATGAATTTTACTGCAAAAGCAGATCGCGTAGAGGTTGATGGGGAGATAAAGATTATTGATTACAAAACCGGCGCTCCGCCAAGTTTTGATTCACTGGATGCTGGGCTTGATCCGCAATTGGCTATTGAGGCGATTATATTTGGCGAGAAATATGCAAAGAAAGTTAAGGGCCTTGAATATTGGTATTTGATTGGCCGCGATGAGATTGTGCAGGTGAAACCGTATAAGCGGTCAGTCGATGATATGATGGCGGCAACAAAAAAGGGCTTGGAGAATTTGGCGGCGACATATTTAAGCGAAAAAACGCCGTTTATCGCGCGGCCTTGGTCTAGGCATGCGCTTAAATATAATGATTATGAACATCTGGCGCGGATAAAGGAGTGGGATGAGTAAGCTTTGGCAACAAAACTCCCCGCTTGAGGGGGAGTCGAAGAGCGCAAATGATCTTCATTTGGGTGATTCGGTGGGGGGCAAAGCTGCAGGCCGTATTCCCCCCCACCAAATTGCTTCACAATTTGGCTCCCCCTCAAGGGGTGAGCTTATAGCTTCGCAGAAGCTGGCGACTGATCCGGAAATTTCGGCGCAGGTTATGGCGAATGCGGGGGCGGGAAAAACATATGTTTTAACGGTGCGGGTTTTGCGGCTGTTGTTGAAAGGGGTGCAACCAGGGAAGATTTTGTGCCTCACTTATACCAAAGCTGCGGCTGCTGAAATGCGGGATAGGATTAGTTCGCGGTTGGAGAAGTGGACGTTAATGGATGATGCGGATTTGCGGTTTGAATTGGCGGAGTTGATTGAGGGCGAGCCTGATAAGGAGCAAGTGAAGATTGCGCGGCGCTTGTTTTCTTCTACGCTGGAATCATCACCGCCGCCTCGCATCCAGACTATCCACTCATTCTGCCAGGATGTTTTGAAGAGGTTCCCGCTGGAGTCTGGTGTCCAGCCATATTTTGAAGTGGCGGATGATGTCACTGCTAAAGAGCTTATTCGGGAAACTACATTGAGGATTTTGGCGCAGCATAATCCGGCGGTTGAATATATTGCGGCGCATGGCGGGGAATGGAAGTTTAATGAAGTGATCGGCGAAATTATTCGTGAGCGTAACCGTATCCGTGATTTGTTTGATAATAGTGAATCTCCGCAAATAATTATAGATTCTATTTATGCCCGTCATGGCGCGGACAAAACCGAAAATGTAAAAAATATTTTTGCTAAGTTTTTTGAATTTCATACTGAAAGATTGTCTGCGGTAAAAGAGCTGGCCAAGGCGTTATTGAACTCTAGCAATGCCAATGATGCCACGCGGGGGAGGGAGCTTGTTGCGGCGCTTGAAAGCAAGAGTTTTGATGATTATGCGATAATATTCCTTACACAGAAAAATGAACCTCGGCAAAAAGTTATCACCAATGGCGGTAAAAAGTTTTTACCGGAAGCGGATGAAATTGCTGCTTATGAGCAGGAAATGCTTTTGGAAGTTATCAATAAAATAACATTACTAGAAAATCTTGAATTCACCAGCCATGTGATTTCTTTGAGCCATTTGATTTTGGCAACTTATGTAGATTTGAAAAAGTCGAGGGCGCTGATTGATTATAATGATTTGATTTATACTACTAAAAAACTGCTGACCAAGGCGGATAATGCGGCATGGGTTTTGTATAAATTGGATGGGGGAATTGATCATATATTGGTTGATGAGGCGCAAGATACAAGCCCTGATCAATGGCAGATTATATTGGCTTTGCTTGATGAGTTTATGGCGGGCGAGGGGGCTTTGCGCGGCGAGCGGACTATATTTGTAGTAGGCGACGAAAAGCAGTCGATTTATAGTTTCCAAGGGGCGGATAAGAAGAAGTTTAATGCGATCGTGGATTATATCCGTGAAAGATGTATTGCGGCGGGTAAGAAATTCAGTGATTTGAAATTGGTAACTTCGTTCCGTTCGGTGGAGGCGGTGTTAAAGTTGACTGACGCAACCTTCCAACCTGAAAATTTACGGCAGGCGGTGAGTTCATCATTAAACGAGATCTCTCATTTATTAAGTCGCAAAAACGAAGGCGGGCATGTGGAAATTTGGCCGTTGATACGAAACGAGGACAAGCCGGAATTGGAGAACTGGCAGCTGCCGATTAAATATCATACAGCGAAATCTGCGGATATGCTGCTGGCTGAGCAGATTAGTGATAGGATTGATGGTTGGTTGAAGTCTGGGCGTAAATTAGCTTCAACGAATCGGGCGGTGCGGCCTTCCGATATTTTGATATTGCTGAAAAGCCGGGGAAATCTGGCGGATATGCTTATAAATCGACTGAAGCGCAAGGGCGTTGCTGTATCCGGTTCCGATCGTTTGAAAATTACCGATCATATCGCGATCCAGGATTTGTTGGCGCTGGCTAATTTTCTTTTGTTACCGTCTGACGATTTGAGCCTGGCGTCAGTTCTGAAATCTCCATTATTTGGGATTAATGAAGATGAGCTGTTTGAGTTTTGTTATAAGCGTGAAGGTAGCTTGTGGAATAATCTGAAACCTTCTCCGCTAACTGAGACGTTGAAGAATTTGCTTGGCCGGGTGGATTATATTTCGGTTTATGATTTATATTCGCTGGTGCTGGATGAGCTTGGCGGGCGTAAAAAGATGGTGGCGCGGCTGGGACATGAGGTGAATGATGTTTTGGACGAGTTCCTTGACCTTGCAGTTAATTTTGAGCGGGCGCATGCGAGTTCGTTGCAGCATTTTGTGCATTGGGTGGCGTTATCGAAAATTGAAATTAAGCGCGATATGGAGCAGGGCGGGAATGACCAGGTGCGAATTATGACTGTGCATGGCGCCAAAGGATTGGAAGCGCCGATAGTTATTCTTGCCGATACTGCCAAACTGCCGCAGTCGAAACGGCAGTTAATTTGGGAAGACGATAATTTTTATAGCTATAAATCCAAGTCGGGAATTTTTCCGGCGCTGAAATCCGCTATAGAAATTGCAGAAAGTGAAGATTATAGCGAGTACCTGCGTTTGTTGTATGTGGCAATAACCCGCGCCCGGGATGAGCTTTATATATGCGGAAGTTTGGGCGAGAAAAACACTAATATTGAGAAATCGTGGTATCGGATCCTTGAAAATTCATTAGCCAAATTTGGAAACAAAGATGAGATAAGTGGTATTACAAAATATGAAACTCAGCAGCAAAAAGATATTGCTGAATATGCATTACCTAAGACGAAAGCAAAGCCGAGTTTGCCTGTGTATATGGAGCAGAAAGTTTTGCCGCCACCTAAGCAAATTGCCAAGGAAATTGAGGATGAGCCGCTGTTTTATGATGCGGTGGAAAGTATTGATTATGGCAGCCGAGTTCACAAATTGCTGGAAATTGCCGGGCAGATGGATGCGGAGAAGCGGTCAATTTATTTAAAAGACGAGGGTGGTCTGGCGGCGTTGTTTGACAATCTGGAATTTGCAGAAATATTTGGTGAAAATTCACGTGCGGAGGTGCCGGTAATTGGTGAGTTGGATGGCAGAATCGTGAGTGGAAGAATTGATAGATTGGTTGTTCAAAGTGACAAAATTATGATCATAGATTTCAAAACTTCTCGCAAAATCCCAGAGATTATGCCACAAAACTATATAAAACAGATGGATAAATATAAGCGTATCATGCAGGCACAATATCCTCAGCATAATATCCACAAATATATTCTGTGGACTGGCGGCCCTAAATTGGTGGAGCTTGCTTGATATTCCAGATATGGTATTTATATTAGATAAATAATTAGAAATGGAGTTTGAAATGGCCGCTTTAAGTGTTGCTGACAAAGATTTCGATAAAGAAGTTTTGCAATCGGAAACACCGGTTTTGGTGGATTTTTGGGCGGAATGGTGCGGCCCTTGTAAACAATTGACGCCGATTATCGAAGAGATTTCCAGTGAGTTGAAAAACTTGAAAGTTACCAAAGTCAATATCGACCAAAGTCCGGAAGCTCCGCAAAAATATGGTGTGCGCGGCATACCGACTTTGATGATCTTCAAAGGTGGTAAAGTTATCGGTACCAAAGTTGGCGCATTGCCGAAATCGAAGCTGATTGATTGGATTAACGAAGTGAATGCGTAGTGGAAATTGACTACACCGCCGGCGCCGAATTAGAGTTTTACATTTGTTCTTCCAATGGCGAGATAATTGCAGATCTGGCGAGCGGAAAATTCCCGCAAAAGAGATTTGCGATTTTGGATAAATATAAGGCGGGTCTGGCGGCTTATTTTGACGAGCTAAAAAAGCTTGGATATGATATAAGCGAAGAGAGCGGGCCAGGGCAGTTTGAGGTGCAATTTAAGCCTGCAAGCGATAAAGGCCAATTGGCCGAAGAAATCAGTGTTTTCAAAGAGAAATCGCAAGAACTTGCTGTAAAGCATGAGTTTTTTATTAACTTTGCCGCCAAGCCTTTTGAGGGGCATTGTGGCAACGGTTTGCACATCCATTATTGCAGCCCGCTTTTTGACCCTTATGGGTTGATTGCAAACAATGGTGCAATGTCACAAAAGAATGAGCCGGAGAACAAATATATGTTGTGGGCGATGGGTGGAATGCTGGCGAATATTGGCAAGCATTCAGCGGTGTTTTTTCCTAATCAGGAGTCCGTAAAGCGAATTGTGCCATATTTGAATGCGCCGACTAAAATTTGTTGGGGCAGGAATAATCGCTCTTGCGCTTTGCGCATACCAGACTCCAGGCCGAAACGCACTGAACATCGTGTAGCGGGGGCTGACGCGGATGCGGCTAGAGTTATTGATGCGGTTATTAGTGATGCGGCAGAGGGCATTAATAACAAGATTGAGGCCGGGGAAGCCATTTTCGGCAATGCCTGGGATTCTCAATATATACTAGCTCCGATCGTATAATGATTATTATGGAAAATAGAGATTAGCTGTTCTGGCTAATAAACTCACAAATCTTACTGGCCTTGTTTTCTAATATAACCATCCTTTCCGGCTGATCGTGCAGATCATACAAAAATTGCGGCAATTCGGGATAAAGCCCCGTAGCTTTTTTAACAGCGTCCGGAAACTTCGCCGGATGCGCCGTTGCCATAGTTACCATTGGCGCCGTTTCGTTTGCATTATTCCGCCCAGCCATAAAACCCACGGATGTGTGCGGATCTAAAGATTCGCCGGTTTGGGCATATACCGCCCCAATCACTTCTAATATGCTCGTGTCATCGACACTCTCGCTGGCGAACAATTCACGGATTTTCTCCAAAACCGGTGTTTCGACAAAAAACTCATCGTCCTTAGCGAGATCATTTATTTTATTTTTGATTATCTGCGGCTTGCGATCGTAATAATCAAACAGCAAACGCTCGAAATTACTGGAGATTTGGATGTCCATGCTTGGTGATAAAGTATGCACAACCGGCGCTTTTTTATATGTTCCGGTAACAAGAAAGCGGTGCAAAATATCATTGCTATTAGTGGCGATAATCAATTTCCCAATTGGCAAACCCATTTTATGGGCAATGTAACCGGCAAGTATATCGCCGAAGTTTCCGGTTGGGACTGAGAAACTAACTTTCTGCTCTGGTGCGCCCAAAGCCAATGCGGCGTAAAAATAATATACGACCTGCGCAACAATCCTCGCCCAGTTGATAGAGTTTACGGCGCTCAATTTATATTGGCGCTTGAAATTTGCGTCGCCGAAGATTTCTTTTACAAGATTTTGGCAGTCATCAAAATTTCCTTCGATGCCGATGTTGAAAACATTGTCGGTAATTATCGTGGTCATTTGGCGGCGCTGGACTTCAGAAACCCTGCCTTTTGGGTGCAGGATGAAGATATTTATATTGTCCCTGCCCGCACATCCTGCAATTGCCGCCGAGCCTGTATCACCAGAAGTTGCACCGAGAATATTTATTTTTTCGCCGGAGCGCTGCAGGAAATAATCGAATACACGACCGAGGAATTGCAAAGCGAAATCTTTGAACGCGAGTGTCGGGCCATGAAAAAGTTCCAGCACATACTCGTTTTCATAAAGACGCTTTAGTGGCGCTACTAATTGATGACGGAAGTTAATTGGCGAATATGTCTCACTCAAAATTTTCTTTAAAGCGTCAGGGGGAATGCTATCGCCTATATATGGAGAAATAATTTCAAATGCCAATTCGTCATAGGAAAGATTCCGCAACGAAGCGATTTTTTCTGGTGTAAATTTTGGATATTCGGCAGGCACAAACAAGCCGCCATCAGAGGCCAGGCCGGCCATCACGGCGGCTTCAAAACTATCGGCGCTGGCGCCGCCACGTGTTGAAATATATTGCATTAAGCGCAAACCAATAGCACTTCACGACCCAGCCGAGAAGGAATTTATTTCGCCGCAGCTTGTTGAGCCACAGGTGGTTGAGCGATATCCGTTGGCTTGGTCAGGCCGCCTTGGGGGTTAAAGGTGCAGTCTGACAGTGCCGCGAGAATTTGATCCCTGCCCTTTGTATCAATCAGCAATGTGTCTTTATGTCCGTCATTTTGGCCATAATCTTTAGTTCTGCTGATAGCTTTTTGAAGTTTGCCGAGATCTTTAAGCGCCACAAAATTTAAATGAGCGCCGTCTTTGGCAAGCTCATCCGAAACTATTGTTGAACGGATATTGGCTTTATCAAGAGCAGCTACAACGTCTCTAAGCCCTTTGTCATCATTAGTAAGCTTTTTGTCGTTGAGTGAGCCGCGCGGTTTGGCTATGATATTATGAATGTCGACAATTGTAGATCTCGAAATTTCAGTGAGCTCTTCTTTATTTGCGAAAACTTTGGCGACAGTCTCTTCAATATCCTTGCCGCCATTAAGCGCCGCAACCAACGCTTTGCTGTCAGCTGAAGGAATTTTGTATTTTTTGGTAGCATCAAACTCATGACCATAAGTCTTGGCAAGTATTGCCAGTGCCTTTGTATCGTCAAATTGACCGTCTTGAACAATAGTTCTGATTTGTTTCTGCTCATGTTTGGTCAAAGTTGAAGTGACAATTGGTTTGGGAACCACAGCAATGTTGTTGGCAGTTGCAGCTGCCACTAGAGGCTCACTAGGTGTTGTTTGTTGCTCAACTTGTGTAACTTCTGCTTCAATCGCATCTACATTAATATTTGCGGAAGATGGTGTGGTGTCAGCTACTGCGGCTTTTGCGGCAGCTTCATTTGCTGCATGTTCTGCAATGGCTTTTTCCTGGTTAGTAATATTTGCAGCTAATGCAGTCCATTCTTCTTTATTGGCCACGCGTTTTAAGGCAGTACCCTTCACATCCGGGCCGTCAAATATTACGGATAATTTTGCAGCAGCTGATGATATTAATGGGTCAGACATGTTAATATGACGAGTCGGCAGATCACCTTGCGAATCCGGGCCATTTAGCTCTTCAAACTTTAGTCCTTTTGTTGGTGCTGAATGGCTATTGAATTTATAGTTAATTATCGGGCCAAGGAAGTCAGCTTCTTTTTTTGTAAGAAGTAGATCAAAGTTCGGTTCATACTTTGGATCTTTAGCTGCTTCGACTTCTTGAAAATATACACGTGCAGCGTCAAGAAAATCCGTCGAATCACTAACAAATGATTTTTTTAGATCTTCTAATGATTTTCTAGCTTCTTGAGAAGCTGTTGCGATTTGTGTTGCCATTTTACTTACCTAATATTTGGTTAATTATATATGTTTATTAAAGTCCCCGTCCAGCGGATTCCGCCGATTTTACAACAGCATCATCACGCTCTCTTAATTCCATCAAAAGTTGCGCAGGAGTTTTTCTTGGCGGTGTATTAGCTTCCTTCGCGGGCAGTTTTCCTTCAGTAATAGGAGCCGGAGTTGCTGCAGAAGCTCTTAGATCCACAACAGTAGTTGGCGCTGGCGTTGCTGCGGGGGCGGGAGTTGCTTTCGCGACTGGCCGTGGCGCTGGAGTTGTAGGGGCAGGTATATTTTCTACTAATGGAGTTGGTGCTGACTGTGGAGCGGCATTGCTTATCCCATGCTGCATTCTATTAAACAGCGGGGTAAGTAATGTCGCAGCACTGGCAAGTACAACAGTCAAAACTAACTTCCCACGCGATTTTGGGCGCGGAGAAGCGGCGGTAGGGGTGGGAGTTACAGCTGCAGGACGAACGGCGGCGGGCCCAGAAGCAAGCCGCTCTTCAAGCGGTATGCGCGTAGTGGGGCGCTCATCCTTAGTAGGAGGTTCCGCCATTGCTTTAACAACTGCGTTTGCTAGAGCACCTGGATCTGCAGCAGCTGGGGACTGAGTATCAACATCCGGGACATCAGTGTGCACTATATGTGTAGTAGTCCTCTCCGCATCTTTGGCTACTGGAGCGTCAGGCACTGAATCAGGGGCATCATGGTCTAGAGTCGCCTTTTCAGCAGCACTAGCAGCTACAGGCTTAATCGGGCGATCCAGAATCTGCGTTACATCCAAATTTTTTCCAGCCAGATAATGAATAATGTTTCCCTTAACCGGAAAAACTTCTTTTTCGCCGTCATCAATAGCAATAGTCGGTAATTGTCTACCTTCAGTTAAAGCAAGCTGGACATTGTGCGGCTGCCCACCTTTGTCCAATATACCATAATTAATTATAACCGTTCTCAAATTAAAGGTATCAATCTTTTGCCAAGATAGCGTTTCTTGGAGAAAAGCCATAGCTTGATCTAAATGCAAAGCAGAGTTTGCATTAATCAAAATAGTATTAAGATGTATTGGGATAACATCTAAATAAACACTACTCCCCGGAAGTGAATTAAGTGGACAGTTCCCAATAACAACTTCATTCAGATTTGTCATATTCATTAATGAGTTAAATGACCTCAACTCAACATCATCTACTTCAAGCCTATTTAGATTCGGGAAATATGAGTAAATATTGTCTAATTTTAACCCAGGTAATCCTGAGATAGTTAGAGCAGTTACATTCGTAACAATTAAAAAGTCTGGTTTTTGATTCAGGCATTCTGAAACTACCTGACGGAACTCTTTATCTTCTTTTGCAGAATCAGGCGAATCATCTTTTACTATTAAATGTATTCCGCTGTCTACATTAACTGTATTAGCTTCAATTGCCATAACCTATCTCACCTGTTCAATTTTCATAAAATTTAAACAATACTTATTGTCTAGTCAATACTTAATTGACACTTATTAACCATTGTAGCAAAAGTTTCATATTCCGGCGTCGATGGGCGGGTTGCGGGTGATTTTGAGGCGTTTTATGTGGCGTTTGTCAGCGTCGATGACCTTGAAGGTGAAGCCGGATTCGTGGGTGACGCTCTCCCCTATCCTCGGAATTTTGCCCATCATGCTGAAAACCATGCCGCCCAAAGTGTCGTAATCATTATCATGGCCCTCGCGGATGAGTTTGGTGCCGCCCAGGTTTTCTTCCAGTTTACGGATTTCGATGCGAGCCAGGACTTCATATGAGTTTTCGTCGAGTTTGACGAATTCTTCCTGGTTTTCTTCATCATGCTCATCCTCAATTTCGCCAACGATTTCCTCAACAAGATCCTCAATCGTGACCAGACCAGCCGTACCGCCATATTCATCAACCACCACTGCCATGTGCGTGCGCTCAGTGCGCATTTTGACCAATAGATTATTTATTTTCATTGATGGGGGAACGTACAGAATTTCGCGCAGGATTTCGTGAAGCTTGAATTTCTTCGGCTCAATCCAATATGTAATCAAATCCTTGATATGGACGAAACCAACAACATCATCCAGATTTTTATCAAAAACGGGAATGCGCGTATGCTCGTTTTCATCAATATATTTTTTGAGTTCGTCGAGTGAAGTATCTGCTGGCACTGCGCAAATATCAAGGCGCGGGGTCATGACATCGACAACGTGTAATTCATCGAATTTGAGGACATTGTGCAGGATAACATTTTCCGCATGCGGGGCATTGCCCTCGCCTTCATGCTCCTGGATAATTTCCTGTAATTCGGTTTTCAAAGACGCTTCGTCGCCCTTATTGAGCAGTTTGCGAAACCATCCGTTTTTCTTTTTCTCCGCCCCATTGCTGGCTACATTGCCATTATTCTGGGGCTTGCTCCCGTCCTCCGGGATTGATTCTGTCGTGTCCATTATTTCAAATTAGTGTTTTGTAATTCTGCAACCATAGCGAGTTTATTCACAGGTTGCAATAAAATCGTCATCTTGAGCGCAAGCGAAAGATCTTTCTCTTGCGCTCAAGATGACTTGTGATAAATATTTTATATGAACTATATTAACGAATACTTCCCGATTCTCGTATTTTTAGGCGTTGCCATTGCAATTTCACTACTATTTGCCGTAATCCCCCTAATTGTGGCCCGAACCAAGCCCGACACCGAGAAAAACTCGGCATATGAATGCGGTTTTGAGAGTTTTGGCGATGCGAGGCGCAAATTTGACGTTCAATTCTATTTAGTCTCAATTTTGTTCATAATCTTCGATCTAGAAATAGCTTTCCTATTCCCCTGGGCAATCACCCTCAAACAAACCGGCATGTTCGGCTTTTGGTCAATGATGGTGTTTTTGGGCGTGCTGACGGTCGGCTTTATATATGAGTGGAAAAAAGGGGCGTTGAATTGGCAATAGCGGCACAAAACCAGGATGACCTTCTCAAACGTGTCAACGAAGAATTTGAGCAGCGCGGCTTTGTCGTCACCCAGCTCGACAAACTATTCGCGTGGGCGCATGGCGGGTCGATGTGGCCGATGACATTTGGGTTGGCTTGTTGTGCGGTGGAGATGATGCAGACTGCGGCTTCACGTTATGATATGGACCGGTTTGGCGTTGTGTTCCGCCCCTCCCCGCGCCAGTCGGATGTGATGATTGTTGCCGGGACACTGACTAATAAAATGGCCCCTGCCCTGCGTAAGGTTTATGACCAGATGGCCGAGCCGCGCTGGGTGATTTCGATGGGTTCCTGCGCCAACGGCGGCGGGTATTATCATTATTCATATTCCGTAGTCCGTGGCTGCGATCGTATTGTGCCGGTGGATGTTTATGTTCCCGGCTGCCCACCAACGGCGGAGGCATTGCTATACGGTATCCTCCAACTGCAAAAAAAGATTCAGCGAACACGCAAATTTAGGGTATAGTTGCTTCCTATTAATAAATAGGAAGTTTTTATGTCAGAAGAAAATGATAGGGGCGTAGGCTTAATGCCAGTTAAACCGGTTAACGCGCCTAGTCCATTAGAGTTGGCTCATCGCAGAGAAAGTCCACTAGAACGTTTACTGGCTGAAAAACCTGAGTCACAAGTTCCCATTCGTCCAAAAGATCGTAGCGAAACTCCTGCGCGATAGCAGATTGCATTTGCCATCGTATGGAATTTATTATAACTCCTAATTATGGCAGAAAATAATGCGAATTCGGAATTTAGCGCATATCTAACTTCGGAGTTGGGTAAGGCGATTGATTCTGTTGATTTATGGAAAGATGAAATAATCGTCCATGCCGATGCCAGTAAGATTCATGACATATTATATTTCCTGCGTAACGATGGAAAATGCGCGTTTTCACAATTACAGGCCGTCACAGCCGCTGACTATCCGCAGGATGAAAAACGTTTTGAGATTGTTTATCTCATGCTTTCATTAAAATATAACCGCCGCCTGATTGTAAAAATCCGCACCGATGAAGCCACGCCGGTGCCGACAGTGACGAATATATACAGCTCCGCCAATTGGTTTGAGCGCGAGGTTTGGGATATGTATGGCGTCAAATTTTCCGATCACCCGGATTTGCGCCGCATCCTTACCGATTATGGTTTTGAAGGACATCCGCTGCGCAAGGATTTCCCGCTTACCGGATTTTATGAAGTGCGTTACGATGAAAAAGCCAAACAAGTAGTTTATGAGCCAGTTAACTTGGTGCAGGAATTTCGAGTTTTCGACTTTGCTTCGCCATGGGAAGGCGCGAAATATGTTATTCCAAATTTGCCCAACGAGTTAAAAGGCGACGAAAAAGCAACCAAACAATAGGATAGAAAAATGAAAAAAGTATTTTTGTTACCCCTGCTAGTAATCGCCGGATGCGCCTCAATATTACAAGGTAATCCGCAAAAAGTGGCTTTGCGTCTTGACCCGGATGTTGCGGGACAATGCACAATTACTCAACGCAATGCACCGGTGCAAACTGTTATAGTCCCGGCGGAAGTAACCGTCAGCCGCTCATATTACCCAATGGATTTAGTCTGTAGCTCATATAAACCCGGAAAAACCAAAAAAGTTGTGACCACAGCGGGACAAGCGCGGGTTTATTCCGACGTTTCCAGCCTGGGTTATACAGGTGCGGTAGCCGGAGTTGGTGTTGGCGCGGTGGTTGATTCTGGTACGGGCGATGCTTTCGATTATCCTAACCAGATTATTGTCAAGCTCGGTCAAACAACTGAAATCGGTAAGAATCGCATGAATAGTAATGTGGAATTTAAAAGATAATGACGATCGATATCGAAAAAATGGTTGAATCGCGTGATGATGGAAGGGTTACGATTAATTTCGGGCCGCAGCATCCGGCGGCGCATGGGGTTTTGCGGCTGATTTTGGAGATGGATGGCGAAGTGGTTGAGCGGGCCGATCCGCATATCGGGCTGTTGCACCGCGGGACAGAAAAACTGATCGAGCATAAGACTTATATGCAGGCGTTGCCCTATTTCGACCGGCTGGATTATGTTTCGCCGATGTGCCAGGAACACGCATTTGCACTGGCGACGGAAAAACTGATTGGCTGCGAAGTGCCGAAACGGGCGCAATATATCCGCGTCATGTATTCTGAAATTACGCGGATTTTAAACCATATTCTAAATATTACCACCGGCGCACTGGATGTCGGCGCGATGACTCCCCTGCTCTGGCTGTTCGAGGAACGTGAGAAAATGCTGGAATTTTATGAACGCGCATCCGGCGCGCGCTTCCATGCCAATTATTTCCGCCCAGGCGGCGTGGCGATGGATATTGACCAAAAACTCATCGACGATATTTACAAATTCTCGAGCAGTTTCGTGAAATATTTAGACGATGTCGATGATCTCCTCACCGAAAACCGCGTGTTCAAACAACGTACCGTCGATATCGGTATTGTTACAAAACAAGAAGCTTTGGATTGGGGTTTTTCCGGCCCAATGCTGCGTGGTTCCGGCGTTGCGTGGGATTTGCGCAAAAGCCAGCCATATGATGTTTACAGCGAAATGAAGTTCGATATACCGATCGGTAAAAATGGTGATTGCTATGATCGTTATTTGATCCGCATGGAAGAAATGCGCCAGTCTTTAGGTATTATCCAACAATGCTGCGAAAAAATTCCCGGCGGGCCGGTGAAAACCAGCGACAAAAAAATCGCCACGCCAGCCCGCGCCGATATGAAACGCTCAATGGAAGCGCTGATCCACCATTTCAAATTATTTACTGAAGGCTATCGCGTGCCGAAAGGCGAAACCTATACAGCGGTTGAGGCGCCAAAAGGTGAATTTGGGGTATATTTAGTCAGTGATGGCGGCACAAAGCCGTATCGTTGTTTCCTACGCGCACCAGGTTTCCCACATTTACAGGCGCTCGACTTTATGAGCAAAGGCCACTTGCTCGCCGACGTAACTGCGCTTATAGCTACGCAAGATATCGTGTTTGGAGAAATTGACAGATGAGCGCTGTGAAGAAAACAAATGAGAAATTCGAGTTCAGCAAAGAAACCGCAAAAAAAGCTGATGCGATAGTGAAGAAATACCCTGAAGGTAAACATTTCTCGGCTGTCCTCCCATTACTCGATTTAGCCCAACGCCAAAACGGCGGCTGGCTTTCGACTCCGGCGATTGAGGCGGTGGGTGATTATTTGAATATGCCATATATCCGTGTCCAGGAAATCGCGACGTTTTATGAGCAATTTCATACCGTACCGGTTGGTCAAAATGTAATCTGGGTTTGCCGCACCACTCCGTGCTGGCTGCGCGGTTCTGATGCTGTGACGGATGCGTGCAAAAAAAATCTCGGTGTTGATATCGGCGAAACTACATCAGACGGTAAGTTCACCTTAAAAGAAATGGAGTGCCTCGGCGCCTGCGTCAATGCTCCGATTTTATGGGTGAATGATGATTTTTATGAAGATATGGACGCGACAAGCACGGAGAAGGTTTTGAACTCGGTGCGTGATGGGAAGCCACTGCCACGCGGCTCGATGATTGGTCGTCAGTGTTCGGCGCCGAAGGAGGTGAAATGATGACCGAATATCAAGCTCGTGTTTGGGAAGTAAAAAGACAAAGAGGAATGATAAAATTTCTGTTTAAACCTAATATAATTTTTTTCACTTTGGCATTGGTCACTATTGTTAATATGAATCGACATTCTCATTATAATAACCCAGTGCCTTTGTATATTATTGATATTACAGTTTTTATTTTAATATATTTTTGCGGAAGAATCTCTCAATGGTATATTGGCGAGCGGCGTTATAAAAGTTATTTAAAGGGAAAAAATGCTCTCTGAAAAAGACAAGATATTCACAAATCTCTATGGCCGCGAATCATTCGGGCTAACAGCGGCAAAGAAGCGTGGGGATTGGGATAAGACTGCGGAGTTTATCCAGAAAGGCCACGAATGGGTGATTGAGGAAGTAAAAAATTCCGGCCTGCGCGGGCGTGGCGGGGCTGGTTTTTCTACGGGGATGAAATGGTCGTTTATGCCTAAGGCGGATGTTCGTCCGTCATATTTGGTTATCAACGCTGATGAATCGGAGCCGGGGACTTGCAAGGATCGCGATATTTTGCGTAATGATCCGCATAAATTGATTGAGGGTGCATTGATCGCCTCTTTCGCGATTCGAGCGCATGTTTGTTATATTTATATTCGCGGTGAGTTTTATAATGAGGCCGTCAATTTACAGACTGCGATTGATGAAGCTTATGCGGCTGGGCTGCTTGGCAAGAACGCGGCTGGCAGCGGTTGGGATTTTGATTTATATCTGCATCGCGGCGCCGGTGCATATATTTGCGGAGAAGAAACCGCATTGATCGAATCACTCGAAGGCAAAAAAGGTCAGCCGCGCTTGAAGCCGCCATTCCCTGCTGGTGCGGGTTTGTATGGTTGCCCGACTACGGTAAATAATGTGGAATCCATTGCCGTCGTGCCAACAATTTTACGCCGTGGCGCGGCCTGGTTTGCGGGAATTGGGCGGCCGAACAATGTCGGCACAAAAGTTTATTGCATTTCCGGACACGTTAATACGCCATGCAACGTCGAAGAGGCGATGGGAATTCCGTTAAAAGAACTCATCGAAACTTATGCTGGTGGAGTTCGCGGCGGCTGGGATAATTTATTGGCAATAATTCCCGGCGGGTCATCAGTGCCGGTTTTGCCGAAAGAAATTTGCGATACAGTCTTGATGGATTTTGATTCGCTTAAGGCTGTCAAATCCGGTCTCGGTACAGCCGGAATTATCGTCATGGACAAATCCACCGATATAGTCGAAGCCATCACGCGCCTGTCAAAATTCTACATGCACGAATCCTGCGGCCAATGCACCCCTTGCCGCGAAGGCACCGGCTGGCTTTACCGCACTATGAAACGCATGGTTAAAGGCGATGCCGAAGTGGCAGATATCGACCGTTTGCTTGAAATTACGACCCAGATCGAAGGCCACACAATCTGCGCCCTCGGAGATGCGGCCGCGTGGCCCGTTCAGGGGTTAATTAGGCATTTTAGGCCGGAACTCGAGCGGCGGATTAAGGCGTATACGCCGAGAAAAGTAGCTTAATCCTCTTTCATTCGTCATCTTGAGCGCAAGCGAAAGATCCTTCGCTATGCTCAGGATGACATTTTTTTCTCGCCATGTTACACTAATTTTTATGAAATCCACCCTGCCCCATATATTGGTCGTTGACGATGATACCCGCCTGCGCGGGCTGATTCGGCGCTATTTGGTGGATAATAATTTTATTGTTGTCACTGCTGAAAACGCCGCTAAAGCGCGGAAGATATTGGAGAGTTTGAAATTTGATTTGGTTGTGCTTGATGTGATGATGCCTGATGAAACCGGAATTCAATTCCTGAATAATTTACGAAAAACTTCGCCGCTGCCTGTATTGATGCTAACTGCACAAAATGAAATTACTGACCGGATTACCGGCTTGGAAACCGGTGCGGATGATTATTTGGCAAAGCCGTTTGAGCCTAAAGAACTGGTCTTGCGCATAAAATCTGTTTTGAAACGTAGTGCCGCTAATACGGAAAATATTATACCCGGCCTCAGTACGGCTGAGCAGGAATTATTGAAAATCTTGAATGAAGCTAAAGGAGAAATCGTCAGCCGCGCTAAACTCGCCGGTCGATTGGGTAATATTACCGAACGCGCTGTGGATGTTCAAGTGATGCGGCTTAGGAAAAAACTGGCCGCTATCGGACAGAACCTGTATATTCAAACTATCCGCGGTTCAGGATATAAAATAAGTATCAGCTAATGCCAGCTATAAAAAAATATTTGCCAAAGTCATTATATCGGCGGACGCTGCTGATTTTGATATTGCCGACGGTGCTGGCGCAGGCGCTCACCGTATACATTTTCTACGAACGCCATTGGAGCAATGTCAGCCGCCATTTGGCCTCTGCATTGGCGGGGGAAGTTGCGATGATCGTGTCGTATAGCGAAGATAATGACGATGCAGCGATGAGTAAATTTTTGGTAAAGGCGAATAATTTGTTTTCGTTGGGCGTAAATTATGGCGACAAGCAAACTGCCGATAATTATTTGAAAAGTTATCACCTGGCGCATTTGCCGGAATATAAACGCCAGCTTGCTGAGCAGATAAAAGAAAGCTTTGAAATCTATTCCAATATGGATGACTCAAGAATCCTGACAAAAATAGACTTGAGAAATGGTAATGTTCTTATTGTCGAGGCTTCTGACAAACGCTTGTTTAATTCCACTACTTATATTTTCGTTTTATGGATGCTTGGATTGACATTGGTTTTGACGTTTATTGCAGTGATATTTCTACGCAACCAAATTCGCCCAATCATACGTTTAGCGCGGCTGGCCGATAATTTTGGGCGTGGCCAGGAACTGCCCTCCAACTTTAAACCTGAGGGTGCCAAGGAAATCCGGCAGGCCGCGAATGCTTTTCTTTTGATGCGCGAGCGTATTAGCCGCCATCTCAAGCAGCGGACGGAAATGTTGGCGGGGATTTCGCATGATTTGCGGACTCCGTTGACGCGAATGAAATTGGAAATTTCAATGTTGCGCGAAAAGAAAGATAATGAAGCGCTAACCGGCGTTTCCGAGGATATTAACGAGATGGAATCGATGGTGAATTCATATCTCGAATTCGTACGCGGTGATGAAGGTGAAGAAGCGGCAGAAGTTGATTTGGGGCAAATTGTACAAGGCATCGCCAATAAGTATAAATCAGTCACATTTGAGGCGCCGGCCAAGCCTATATGGGCTAAGGTCAAGCCGTTTCAAATGTCGCGGGTTGTAAATAATCTGGTAGAGAATGCTATTAAATATGGCAGCAAAGCCGAGATATCTTTGGTCACATGGCAAGATGCGATTTTGATTATTGTTGATGATAATGGCTCCGGAATTCCTGCCAGTATGCGCGAAGATGTCTTCCGCCCTTTTTATCGCATGGAACAATCACGCAATAAGGCTTTCGGCGGTATCGGCCTGGGACTTTCAATTGTTCGCGATATAGTCCATTCACATGGCGGCACGGTAGAACTCGGAGAATCCGAGCTTGGCGGATTACGCGCCGTGGTGAAGCTGCCCAAATAAAAAAGCGCGCCTCATGCGAAGCGCGCTTTTGAAATTATAAAACAGTCAATTATGCATTAGCAGATTTTTTCTTAGCTGTGCGTGATAACTCGCTCAGGTTGCTTACTGCTTGCTTGTTGATGATATCGAATACTTTTACTGAAGTATCTGAAGCCGATTTAGCTACGTTTTGCGCGTTTTGCAGGTTTGCATCAAAATAATGCTGGGCGAAACGGGTTTGTGTATCGATGGCTGCTTCTGGAGTTTGTGCAGAAAGAGTTTTGCTGGCGATATTCATTACGATTTGCGCTTGCTCTTGCATGAATTCGCTTTGTGATTTAACTAGTTTTTGAATGCCATCAAACAAAGCTTTATTAGCTTGGTTCATTGTATCAATTGTATTTTGTTGAATTTGGCTGAATTTTTGGAAATCAACCGGGCTGCTTTTGTTGCTGCTTAAGTTGCTGAAAAAATCTTTGTATTGATTAAATGGGTTTTGGTTGCTAGACATGATAGTGCTCCTGTTAATTAGATTTGAGCCTATTATATTGCAGCGCAACATATAGTCAAGGGTTTTTATGCTGCACCGCACAAAAGGCCTAATTTGATAACTGTTTAGCCCTTAAATGTGCTTCTTTTACAGCATTATTTATTAATTTTTTGAAAATATCGCCCTTTTCCAGCACGTTTAAAGCCGCCTCTGTAGTACCGCCCTTGCTGGTGACATTAGCTTTTAATTGCAGCAAATCTTCCCCCGACTCTTCCGCCAAATCTACACTGCCCTTTAAAGTTTCAAAAACCAAAGTCTTTGCAACTTCCGCATCTAAGCCAAGCTCAATTGCCGCCTTTATTATACAATCAGCAAACAGGAAAATATAGGCCGGGCCGCTTCCAGAAACGGCCGTGACCGCATCAATCAAATTTTCATCGTTTAACCACAATAATTTCCCACAAGGAGCGAGTAATTCTTCGACTTGAGATTTCATAGCTGGTGATAATTCCTTATTAGCCACCGCTGCAGTTATCCCCTTACCTATCGATGCAGGCAAATTTGGCATTGTTCTGATGATCAAGGATTGTGGCAGATATTGGGTGAAAAACCTGGTGTCCTTTCCGGCGATTATGGAAATAAATACCGCATCTTTGAATATCGCTAATTCAGGAATTGTTTCTTCGATATTCTGAGGTTTGACGGCCAAAACAACGAAGTTTGGCAAGTAATTCTTTGGCAGATCGCTGATCTTGGCCAGAGCCCTGCCCTGCCCTTTATAAAATGGATCGATAATAGTGACTGCAGCGTTTTTATCTTTCTTTAGCCAGCCATCATACAAAGCCCCGCCCATTTTGCCGCAGCCGATCAGGAGGATTTCCATTGCTAGACTTTCGGCTTTTTGCTTTTAGGTTTCGCCGCGGCTTTTAGACTTTCGGCTTTTGATAATTTTCCTTCCAGTTCATCCAGCCTTGCCTGAAGTTTACTAATTCCGCTTTTGTAAGCATCTAGTTCTTTTTTGGTGACTAGATCCATATTCTCGATCGCCACATTCACCTGCTCGCCCGCCCATTTGCGAACCTGGCGCTGCATGCTGCTCATGGCGGTTAGTGTTGTGTTGCCAAACTTCGCTATATCGTCAAGAAATTTATTTTCCGCCATAGGACCTCAAATTTGTTTTAAGTCTGATAAAAAATCTATATTAAATACGTGAACCTAAAAAGACAAGCTCCATGCTGACATATCCCAATATCGACCCTATCGCCATAAAAATTGCTGGCTTTGCCATTCGGTGGTATTCGCTGGCATATATTGCAGGGATTCTAGGCGGGTGGTGGTATGCGGGACGTATGAATTTGCGGGCAAAATTCATGAATGCCAAACAGTTTGATGCAATTTTGTCATGGATTGTAATCGGTATAGTTGCTGGCGGGCGTTTGGGATATGTGATATTTTATAACGGCCATTATTTCTTACAGCATCCGCTGGAAATCTTTTATCTATGGCAAGGCGGAATGTCGTTTCATGGCGGGATGATCGGAACGATTTTAAGTATATATATTTTCTGCCGCATTAACAAACTCCAATTTTTCCGCGTAATGGACGTTGCGGCCTGCGTTTCTCCAATTGGCCTTGGCTTTGGGCGGATGGCGAATTTTATAAATGGTGAGCTTTATGGCCGCATAACCAACTCACCTGTGGCAATGATTTTTCCAAACAGCGACGGCCAGCCGCGTCACCCCAGCCAATTATATGAATGTGCGATGGAGGGAATTTTATTATTCGCCATCCTCTCTCTCTTGTTCTGGAAATTTAATAAGTGGCAAAAACCGGCATTTCTATCCGGCGCGTTCCTGATTTGTTATGGCATTTTCCGTATTATTGCCGAACTTTTCCGGGAGCCTGATATGCAGCTTGGTTATTTGTTCCAAAACGTCACAATGGGGCAAATATTATGTGTCCCGATGCTGTTGCTTGGCTTTTACTTAATACTAAAACCTCCCCCCTCGAGGGGGAGTCAAATCGCGTGAGCGATTTGGTGGAGGGCAAAGCGGCAGGCGGTATTACCCCCCCCGTAATTGCCTGCAGCAATTCCCGCCCCCCCTCAAGTGTGGGGCTTGTAGAAAAAATAATTAGCGAAATCCGCGATAAGGTCCCGATGGCGGTTGACCGCTATATGGAAATTTGCAACTCGCATTATTACGCAAGCCGCGATCCTTTTGGCAGTGATGGCGATTTTATCACTGCCCCGGAAATCAGCCAAATATTCGGCGAAATAATTGGCATTTGGGCAATTACAGCATGGCAGAAAATGGGCAGTCCTGAGCATTTTGCATTGGTTGAATTTGGGCCAGGAAGAGGAACTTTGATGGCTGACTTATTGCGAGCAGCTAAAGTTGCCCCACTATTTAAACCTGAAATTCATCTGGTTGAAACCAGCCCGATTTTGAGTGAAGTGCAAAAATCAAAATTGCGTCATTCTGGCGAAAGCCAGAATCTCACGAAAGATCCTGCGGTCAAGCCGCAGGATGACGTAGCTCTCATTACATGGCACACTGAGCTGCCCGATCTGGATATTCCTTACATTGCCATCGCCAATGAATTCTTTGACGCTTTGCCGATAAAGCAATTTGTGCGTGGGCGGGAGAGGAAAATCATTGTTGAAAATGAGAAGCTTGCATTTGATTTAGTCGCCGAGGATGAGTTAATAGAGGAAATTTGCCCGCTTGGTGCGCATATAATGGAGCAAATCGCAAAGACTGCCACTGCTGGAATAATCATCGATTATGGCTATAATGAGGATATTAATGGAAATAGTTTACAAGCCGTAAAAGGGCATAAATACCAAAATGTGCTGGAAAACCCTGGGAATGCCGACTTAACCGCCCATGTTAACTTTTTAGAACTATCTAAAATCTTAACTAAATTTTCAGTAAAAAATTGTAATATTACAACGCAAAGAGAGTTTTTGCTCGGCCATGGCGCAGATGTCCGGGCGAAGCTATTAGGTAAGGAAGCTGACTTAAACCGCCTTATCGACTCTACGCAAATGGGTGAGTTATTTAAAGTATTATGTTTTTGAAATCGGAGTTAATACAAGCAAGGCACGGTTTTTTCACTCGCGAGGGCGGCGTAAGCGGAGGTGAGTTCACTTCGCTAAATTGCGGCTTTGGCTCTGGTGATGAAGAGTCTAAAGTTTCTGAAAACCGTAAAGTCATTTCGCAAGCATTACGCTGTGATGAAATTATTACTGCAAAACAAACTCATAGCGATCACGCCTTGGTAATAAACGGCCCCGGCCAATATCAGGCAGATGCATTAGTGACGGATAAATTTGGTCTTGCTATCGGAGTTTTGACGGCCGATTGCGTACCCGTTTTATTATATTCAGAAAGATCGGCGGTAATTGCGGTCATCCATGCCGGTTGGAGAGGTGCGCGTTTTGGCATTATCGGCTCGACAATTCGTGGGATGCAAAATCTTGGTTCGCAGGAAATTTACGCGGTAATCGGCCCCTGCATCCAACAAAAATCCTATGAAGTCGGCCCGGAATTTTTCCATATCTTCGCCACGGAATCTGCCGCCAATAGCGAATTCTTTGCACCCGCAAAAAAACCAGGGCATTTTATGTTCGGTTTGCCGGCCTATGTGGAAATGAAGCTTTATAAGAACGGCGTGCGTAAAGTTAAAAATTTGGCGGAGGATACTTATTCCCAGCCAAATAAATTCTTCAGCCATCGACGCACTACGCATGAAAGCAAAAAAGATTATGGGCGGCAATTAAGTGTTATTTGCTTATAAATTCTAGATGTCGATTATATTGCTGGAAACCGTCATAGAATTATCCTGAATAAACTTCAACCGGTGCTCCGGCTTTTTGCCCATTAGTTTTTCAACTATATCAGCCGCTTCCGCAGCATCTTCGATTTTGACTTTGAGCAATTTGCGTTTGGTTGGTTCCATCGTAGTTTCCTTCAACTGCGCCGGAGTCATTTCACCCAAGCCCTTGAAGCGGCTGACTTCCGGTTTGGAGCGCATGCTGGCGACGATTTTATTTTTTTGCTCATCAGTAGCCGCGTAATGAACTTCTTTGCCTGTGGAGATACGGAAAAGCGGCGGCTGGGCCAGGAACAAATGGCCGTTATCAATCAGCGCAGGCATTTGTTGATAGAAGAATGTCATCAATAATGAGGCAATGTGTGCGCCGTCGACATCGGCATCGGTCATGATAATTACACGTTCATAGCGCAGGTCGTCGTCATTATATTTACTGCCCGTGCCGCAACCAAGCGCAATTTCAAGATCGTTGATCTCTTGGTTGGCCATAATTTTATCAGCCGTCGCAGAAGCAACATTGAGGATCTTACCGCGCAATGGCAAGATCGCCTGGAATTCACGATGCCGGGCTTGCTTTGCCGAACCGCCCGCTGAATCACCCTCGACGATAAATATTTCTGCGCCTTCCGCACCTTCGCGGCTGCAATCAGCCAGTTTGCCCGGCAGGCGCAAGCGTGTAGTTGCCGATTTACGCGAGACTTCTTTTTTCTTTTTGTTGAGGCGCTCGTCAACCCGTCCTTCCAAATATTCAATCAACTTCGCCGCATCTTCCGGATGTCCGCCAAGCCAGTGGTCGAAATGGTCGCGCACTGCGTTTTCCACCAGTTTTGCCGCTTCGGAACTAGTGAGGCGGTCTTTTGTTTGTGATTGGAATTGCGGGTTTTGCAGGAATAGGGAAAGGATAACGCAGCCCTCGCCCAAAATATCGTCTGAATTGATTTTTTCGAGCTTTTTATTGCCCTTAAACTCCGCATAAGCCTTAACCGCTTTCGTCACCGCTGTTTTCAAACCGGTTTCATGCGTGCCGCCCATCGGCGTATAAATCGTGTTGCAATATGTTTTGGTGAATCCCTCGCCATCAATCGGCCAGGCGATCGACCATTCGACATTGCCGCGCTTTTCTGGCAAATCCGCCTCGCCATGGAAGAATTCTTCAGTAACTGTGGTTTTGCCGTGCAATTCATCCCGCAAATAGCTAACGAGGCCATCTTCAAAATGGATTACATCTTCAACCGGAATTCCCATTTCTGGCGTTACCAATGACGGATCGCATTTCCAGCGGATTTCCACACCCCGGAATAGATAAGCTTTAGATTTAATGAAATTATAAACGCGCGCCGGCTTGAACTGCAGCTTTGTGCCAAAAATCTCCGGATCCGGGTGAAATGTGATAGTTGTGCCGCGCCGATTTTGGCTGGTACCGGCTTTCTTCAATTTTGTTGTGGCATGGCCTTTGCTGAATGATTGCTGATAAATTTGCTTAGAGCGTACGACTTCGATTTCCATAACATCGGAAAGTGCATTAACTACGGAAATACCGACACCATGCAAACCGCCCGAAGTTTGGTATGCCTTGTTGCTGAATTTGCCGCCAGAATGGAGCGTTGTAAGAATAACCTCAAGCGCTGATTTCTTAGGGAATTTCGGATGTGGGTCAACCGGTATCCCACGCCCGTTATCGGAAACCGTCAAAATTGAACCCGGCTTCAAATCCACCTCAATCCGTGTCGCATGGCCAGCAACCGCCTCGTCCATAGAGTTATCAAAAACTTCAGTGATCAAATGATGCAGCGCATTTTCATCCGTACCACCAACATACATCCCCGGCCGCTTGCGGACAGGTTCCAGCCCCTCTAAAACTTCGATATCTTTAGCGGTATAGGCAGCCTCATGCTTTTCCGCCACGGAAAATAAATCTTTAGTATTAGCCTTGTTTTTCGCCATAATTGCTAGGGGTTTAGAGGGTTTGGCAGAGTTTGGCAAGCCTGTTATCTGTTGCAACCGTTTTGCACCGTTTACTCTTATCGGACTCCCAATACCACTTCGAAGCTCCGGCGGCCCAACGCTGCAGCAAATGCCCCCTGTTTTATTTCATTGCTAACCTCACGAAATCTTTCTATATCCTTTTTGGAAATATCAAAAAACTGACAAAACTTTTGATTTGGCCAGCTTTGACTGCATGTTCCAACAATTTCCCAAATGTCATATTTTGCATAAAATCTCGCTTCTCCCAGATTTTTTACCGGCCGGTCTATATAGACTTTTTGTTTCAAAGCAATTTTAGCCAATTCTTCTATCAGCTGTTTTGCTAATGCAGCATCATCCAGTCTCACAATGCCGCAAGCTACAGATTCTATATCAGCGTAACTGTAATTCTTTGTTTTTTCGCGAGGTGAGAGTCGGTCCGCTGCTAATTCTTTAATAATCTGCAATTGCTCATCGCGACCTGCTTTTATAAAATCTTTTGGCATAATCTCCCCTATCATCTTAATTAAGTCTTATTAGGTCTTAATTAAAATTATATGTCAATATTATAATTATTCCCGATGATACGGGTGATTGTTGGCTAGCGACCAAACCCGGTAGATTTGCTCGCACAACATCAGGCGTACCAACATATGTGCCCAGGTGAGTTTGCTGAAGGATAGGAGCAAATTTGCGCGTTTGCGGGTTTCGTCGCTATGGCCGTCTGCGGGGCCGATTAGGAATATGATTTCTTTGCCATTGGCGGCCACTTGCTCTAGTTTCTGCGAAAGCTCAGAAGTTTTCAAATTCTCTCCGCGTTCGTCCAGGACGATTAGGAAAGAATTGTCAGGAATTTTGGGTTTCGCGCCCTCCGCAATCTCAACTATCTCGATTTTCCAATTGCGGCAGCGTTTGAGGTATTTTTCCTGCAATGCCAATAAGTTGACATCTTTATTTTTCCCAACCGCGATAATCTTGATTTTCATCGTCTATAAACGCGCTCGTGTTTTTGTCTGTAAAACCGTATTGAGTTCGGCAAAAAATTGTGTCTTTTTGCCGCCTTGTATTTCAAGGCTTTCGTTTTTAATTGCATTGCGGATGAACTTCCCGACCAGTGCCGGATATTTACTTTCATGCCTCTCTATCGACATCGCCGCCGCATTCTCGCCGCCCATTAATGCGAACCCATTTAACCGTTGCCAATCGTCATCATCCCCCACAGTCATCGCCCTAAGGTTATAAAAAAAGTCCTCTGGCGATTTTATGGTTAAAATGCCGCCTGCCGCTTGGGCTCTCATAAATTCTTCCACTAAATCACATCGCGCATCAATACTTTTCCGGCCATCACCAAGTATTAAAGGCACGGCTTCAGCTAGTGGAAGTCTTGCTATCATAACCTTACCCCTTGAAAAATTTACCTAATATTTTTGAGTAGATGTCTTTTAACATAAGCAGTTCATCAACGCGGCAGTTTTCATCAACCTGATGTGCGGATTTATTTATAAGGCCGAATTCGATGACTTCAGCATAATTGCCGATAAACCGCGCGTCGGAAGTTCCTCCGGTGGTGGAGAGTTCTGGTTTCAGGCCAGTCACTTCGGTTATGGCTTCTGAAGTTATTTTGCTCAAATTTTCAGCTTTGGTCAGGAATGATTCGCCGGAAACGTGGAATTTCAGTTCAACTTTGTCATCTTTGCCGACAACGCCTTCAATCCATTTTTGCAGTTCCGCCGATTTGAAATTATCGTTGAAGCGGATATTAAAAACCGCGCTCGCCTGGGCCGGAATGACATTTGAAGCTCTGTTACCGACATCGATAGTGACAACTTCTAAATTGCTAGGGTCGAAGGCCTTGCTGCCGCTATCAAGTTTGTGGTTTTGTAGTTGGTATAAAATATTCACCAGTTTTTTGACCGGGTTGTCGGCATTATGCGGATATGCGGCATGGCCTTGTTTGCCGTGAACGATGATCGTGCAGTTCATGCTGCCGCGCCGTCCGATTTTGGCCATTTCGCCTAATTTTTCTGGGTTGGTTGGTTCACCAACTATGCAGGCATCAATCTTTTCGCCACGCGCGGCTAAGGTTTCCAAAACTTTTTTTGTTCCATCAACACCCGGCCCTTCTTCATCAGAGGTAAGTAAAAAGCTGATGCAGCCTTTACCTTTATATTCTATCGCTGCAGAAATCATCGCTGCAATCGCGGCTTTCATATCCGATGCGCCGCGGCCATATAAAATTCCGTCTTTCACAACCGGCTCAAATGGGGGACTCGCCCATCTTGCCTCGTCCCCCGGCGGCACGACGTCAATATGGCCGGCAAAGCAGAAGTTTTTGCCTTCACCGATTTTGGCGTAGAGATTATCCACTTCTTCAAATTTCAGGCGCTCGACATAAAATCCGGCATCCATCAGCAAAGCTTGGATAAAATCCAGACAGCCTGCCTCGTCGGGAGTTACCGATGGAAACGAGATTAGTTTTTTAGCCAGTTCTATTAGTTGAGTCATAAGTCATAAGTTTTAAGTCATAAGGTAATTCTTATCAAGTAACTCGTCATTGCGAGCGCAGCGCGGCAATCCACACCGGCGTCATGGATTATGACTTATGACTTTCCGCAGGATTGTTACAAAGCCAAATATCAATAAAACAGCCGGTAATAGCCATAAAATGTAGGTTTGGGTGTCAAAAGGCGGTTTTTGCAGGATTGTTTCGCCATAGCGCCACACTAAATAATCGCGGATTTGCTTATCGCTATCCCCGGCCGCGACTTTTTCGCGGATTAGTGAGCGCATATTTACAGCTAAATCGGCGTTGGATTCGTTTAAGGATTCGCCCTGGCAAACTAGGCAGCGGATGGATTTGAAGATTTTTTGCGCGTCGGCTTCGCTTTCGGGATCGGATAGGGGTTTTTCGTTTTGGAATCCATATGCCGGAATTGAAAGAACCAACAGAACAATAAAAAGCCAGCGCATCATTGCTTTTTCTTCTTCATGCCGTCGATTACCGGCAATAATTGGCGCTCAATAATATCCTTATCCAGCATCCCGCGCTGATGGAAATAAATGATGCCGTTTTTATCCACAACAAATGTCTCCGGCACTCCCGTCGCGCCTAAAGCAATTGCTACTCGTTGTTGTGGGTCGAAACCGATTTTTTTATATGGATTGCCGTTTACCTGAAGATAATCCAGCGCTTTTTGGCGGCTATCAGCGACATCCAGCCCATATACTTGAAAACCTTTTTGCGACAGGTCTTTTATTAATTCGTGTTCGGCTTTGCAGCTCACGCACCATGAGGCGAATAAGTTCAAAATTGTAATATCGTTGCTTGATAAATCGTCGCTGGAAAAAGCAGCGTCGGAATTCAGGCTTTGGGTTTCAAAAACCTCAACTTTTGTGCCGACCATGCTGGGCATGAAGCTGGCTTTGCTGGATAAATTGGTGACATAAGCCAAAGTTATTCCGACCAGGAAGAAAACGATTAGAGGTACTACATTGCCCAATTTCATGGGCGATATTTAGCAGCTTTTGAGTTCCGATGTCAAAGCGTGAATTTCTGAAGCGAGCTTATCATCCATAATCAATAATTCCTCAATACGGCGGCAGGCGTGGATGACGGTGGTGTGATCCTTGCCGCCAAAGTGACGGCCAATATCCATTAATGATTTTGTAGTCAGTAATTTGCTGATATACATTGCGATCTGGCGCGGACGGGTGATATTTTTGCTGCGGGAACTTGAGAGGATTTCGCTGACCTTGATATCATATTTCGCGGCAGTTTTTTGTTGAATTTCTTCGATGCCAATTTGCTTTTCACGAATTTTGAGCAAATCAGCCAGCCAGGTACGGGTGTTTTCCATGTTGATTGGTGTATTTACTAAAGTAGCGCGGGCTATGATGCGGTTGAGGCCGCCTTCCAATTCGCGGACGTTGCTGGTGATGTTATGCGCCAGGAACTCCAAAATATTTTCCGGAACTTCAATTCCGCTGTCTTTAGCTTTGGATTTCAAGATCGCCAGGCGGAGATCATAATCTGCGGGAGCGATATCAGCCACCAATCCTGAGGAAAGGCGGGAGCGCATTCTTTCGGGCAATGCCTCAAATTCTGAAGGAGAGCGATCGCAGGAAATGATCAGTTGTTTGCCGGATTCGACTAATGAGGCGACGGTGTGGAAGAATTCTTCCTGGGTGGAATCTTTGCCGGCGATGAATTGGAAATCGTCGATCATCAATATATCGGCCGAGCGCAATGCTTCTTTGAATTGCAGAATACTGCGATCTTTGAGTGAGCGGACATATTGGTGAAGGAATTTTTCGGCGGAGAGGTAAATTACTTTTCTTTCCGGGTGTTTTTGTAGTGAATTATTGGCAACAGCATGCATCAAATGAGTTTTACCCAGGCCAACGCCGCTATGCAGGAAAAGCGGGTTCAAACCGGCAACGGATCCTTCATCGGCGATTCTTTTGGTAGCGGCGAGCGCCAGCATGTTGGATTTATCGCTGATAAAACTATCAAATGTAAAGCGCGGATCGATGCGAGAACCGATTGTCTCATTATAATTGGAGATATTAACGACTTTATTTTCAGCTTGGTTTTCAGCATCCATTTTTTGTGGCGCGGAATCTACGATTGGCTGTCTTGCCAGCTTAGCGACTTCGGAATTGACCTCGATTTCGATTTGTTTGATCGCACCGGCGCTCACCAGCTTGATTTTACTGCCATAATGGCTCATGACCCAGCTGGAGATGAATTTGGTCGGGGCGCAAATATGCAAAACGCCATTATTATATGACACAAACGCCAATGGCTTGATCCAACTGTTGAATGTCGCCTGCCCTAGTTGTTTTTTGAGCGAGGTTTTTACGTTTTCCCAGATAGTAGCGCCTGAATTTTCAAGGGCCGGAGCAGCAACAATCATTTTTGCCTCCATGGAAGCTGGGAGAATTTCCAGCCACCTTCGGCTTCAAATCCGTTCTCAATATTATATGCCTTATCATATCCGGCAGCAGTTGCGGCCGCAGCGGCCTCTCGAGAGCGTCCGCCGCCTTTGCACATGAAAAATATCTTTTGGTCTTTATCTTTGGCGCGGAACTCTAGTTGCGCAACGAAATCATCATTGATGCTGTATCCCGGATTTATACGCCAGGAGATGAAATATGGTTTCTTTTCTAATGATGTTAAATCAGGTTTGCCGACCTCAAGCCATTCCTCTGGCGTGCGTACGTCAATTAGTGTTGCGCCTTTTTCCCCTTTTAGCATTTCCCATGCCTGGAGCGCAGATATATCGCCAGCGTATAGACCCATATTATCCCAGTTCTTTTTTCGAGCTTTGTAAAAAATCAAAACTCACGAAAGAAAAAAATTTAATTTCCCAGAAAATTTTTTTCCGCCGCGTAAGTTCTATTAAGAGAAAAATTCACTTGCACTCAAGGATAAAATTTTTAAAAAGCGCGAAATTTTTTATTGACTTCCTGAACGCCAAGAACAGCCTCAACAAAAAATTTTACCAAATTGGAATGTAGTTTTTTCTTACAAAAGTTTTTCTATTTCTGCGTGCATAAAAAATTTCACTACACGAAAAAATTTTATCTTATCACTCAAGAATTTCTCCAGGGGAGAGATTATGAAAACTTGTGACATGAGTCGATTCACGCATCAAAAGCAGGCGCAATCAGGCTAAATTGTAATTTGCCACTATAAATGTGTACAATTTTGCAACAAAGCATCCTTAAAAAACAAAATTAAACATGGATTCTTGATATTATTAGTGGATTTTATATAGGGCTTACTGCATATTCCACTTGATATTTTCAAGCCTTTAAGACCGGAGGCACTTTCCGGGAATAACTTGGGATAATAAAATTAATAATAAAGAGGGACAAAATGAAAATTACTAAAGTTATAATCGCAGTTGCCTTAATAGCTGTTTCTAGCTATGCCGCAAACGCTGCTACGCAAAACAAATCAATCGTGCTCGATGCTCGTGGTAACGCAGTTACTACACGCACTGGCGAATGCGTGACTTTCAACTGGCCGCGTGACAACTTCGTTTGCCGCGCTGCTATGGCGATCGATATTCCGAACATCATCTATTTTGATTTTGCCCGCTCTACTCTTAACAATAAAGGCCGCGAAGTTGTGAAACAAGTTGCCGCTGGCTTGAACGGTTTGACGGGTGGTTACTCAGTTCGCCTTTCTGGTTATGCAGATCGTGTTGATACTTTGGCATTCAACCAACGCCTTTCTGAGCGCCGCGCTTCTACAGTTAAAAACGCATTGGTCGGAAAAGGTATCGCAGCTAACCGTATCTCAACAGTCGGCTACGGTGAAACTCATAACGCTGTACCAACGAAAGATGGTGTAGCTGAGCAGCTTAACCGCCGCGTGGAAATTGAAGTTACCAAGTAATTTTGGTTTCTAACCACAATTCAAACCGCCGCCGGAGCAATCCTGGCGGCGGTTTTCTTTTAATGATTGTCATTCTCGGGCTTGACCCGAGAATCCGGAATGTGTGTAGTGCGGAATATGCGACTGCTGGATCCTCGGGTCAAGCCCGAGGATGACAAATAAAGAAGTATTTCATATGACAGAAATCATCCTCGGCCTCGGCTCCAATTTGGGCAATCGCGAAGAAAACCTGCGTCAGGCTATAGAGCTTGTCGAAGCGAGCTTGCTGGATGGTATAATCCAATCACATATATATAAGTCACCGCCACTGCTTCCTAAAGATGCCCCCGCAGAATGGAATCATGAGTTTTATAATATTGTTATTGCAGGGAATTTGAAGACTTCCAAAGTCACGCCTATAGAGTTTTTGGAGGAGATAAAAAAATATGAGACAAAGCTGGGCCGCGAACCATCAGAACATTGGGCGCCGCGGGTGATTGATATTGACATATTGGCATGGGGCAATGAAGTAATCGACCGCCCGACTTTGAAAATTCCGCACACGGAGATGTTAAAACGTGATTTTGTTATGAAGCCATTACAGGAAATACGCCCCGGCTGGAGGCATCCGTGAAAATCTTTGGCATATTAAACTTAACACCCGACTCTTTCTCTGATGGCGGGGAGTTTATTTCGACTGAAAAAGCTGTAGCTCAGGCCCGAAAAATGATGGATCGAGGCGCTTTGGCGATTGATATTGGGGCGGAATCCACCCGGCCCGACGCGGAACTAATTACGCCTGAAGTGGAATGGCAGCGGCTGAAGCCGGTGCTAAACTCACTATCGTCACCCTATGGCTCGACCATAGGGTCTCCTCGAAAAGATCCTGCGGTCAAGCCGCAGGATGACGTAGTAATAAGCATCGATACCCGCAACCCGACAACGGCTCGGCGAGCATTACAATATAATAATGTAAAATATCTCAACGATGTATCGGGTTTCACCAACCCTGAAATGCTAGCTATTGCCGCCAATGCCGGTGTTCATATAATTGCCATGCATTCGCTTTCCGTTCCTGCGGATAAGGATATCACCCTCACTGCGCCGCCGGTGAAAACGCTGCTTGAATGGTTCTCGTTCAAGCTTATTGAATTCACTAAATCTGGCATTGATCCCGAAAAAATCATCTTTGACCCGGGTATCGGCTTTGGCAAAACTCCTGAACAATCGCGCGAACTTATCAAACATGCGCCGGAGCTTGCACGCGCCTGTCACAAGCTGGGGTGCCGCATATTATATGGCCATTCGCGGAAATCGTTTTTGGGGGGTGATATTGCCTCCCGGGACGTCGAAACCGCCGAAATAAGCAGATATTTGCAATCTGCGGGCGTTGACTATATAAGGGTGCACAATATTGAATTAAACCAGTTTTAAGGAGCGGCAAAATTAACATCACGAAATTAAAGAACTTGATCGAGAAATCTCTTGAAGAAAGTAAGGCACTGGAAATCGTCACTATCAACCTCAAAGGCAAAACTGATATCGCTGATTATATGATGGTAGCTTCGGGCACATCATCCCGCCACGTCAACTCCATCGCCGCAAAATTACTAGAGGAACTTCGTCACAACGGCGTCAAAGGTATCGAACCCGAAGGCACCGAAACCGGCGAATGGGTGCTGGTGGACGCTATTGACGTAATCGTGCACATCTTCAAACCCGAAACGCGCGGGAAATACGAGCTGGAAAAAATGTGGCAAATTCCGGGCGAGAAGAAGGATCGGAAGAAACGGGCGAAGTGATTACGGGCTAAAATTTACCTAAGTTTGCCTTGCGACATTTCTAGCGCCTGATTATGAAATTCCGTGTGCATCCTTAGCAATGATGCATTAGCGTTATAAATATCTGATTTTGGGGCATCTGGCGTTTTATACGCATTATGAACCATATCCATCAGGGCTTTTACAAAACGACCGCTGATTTCGTGCGGTTTTTTGCGACCGTCTGCGAGATATTCCACCGCTTCGCGTGGGATAGTTTTAGTATTGCCGGGCTTGGAGGCCAATTCACGGATAGCTTCGGCGGGTGTGCGCTTATCCCCGTTATGTTCGAGCGCAACTTTGATAATTCCAATAATCTCCACCCTCGCCTCGCCCATAACTTTCTGGCTGGCGCTAGATATTTTTGCTATTTTTGCGAGCCATGATTTAATTTCTACCTGAGCGTCTGGTTTGGGTATAAGCAATATTGGTGTTTGTTCAGGTCGTTTCATCAGATCTTCAAGTCCACGGCATAACTTGTCCGCGCTTTCCGGCAGAATATAGCGTAGAGTACTAAAACTAACTTCTCCGCTGGATATGCCTTGTAAAAATTCCGAATTCGGAAGCGTCGCGCCGAGTTCATGCAATGCGACTAGATTAGCAAAGCCTCTAACTGTAATTTTCTCTTCTGCTTTACCATCAGGGTAAAGCCCATTTTCTGTTAAAATCTTGCGAACTGCATTTTGATCATTGCCAGCATATTGTACCGCAAATTCTTCCCCTATTTCTATAAAGCCGCAATTATTGAGCGGCGTTCCTTTTGAGGTCAATCGTATAGCGGCATTATCGAGGATCTGCCGTCGAACCGGATCTGCGATTTCCCGCTTTGCTTTTGGAGACCATTCTATTGCCGGAATTACAATAATTGGAGATGCCGCAAATCTTGGAGCGGACGGCTTTATAGCCAATACAACTGGCGGCTCAGGCTCGGCTTTGGCCGGTTTTGGCATAAACGCATCAATTTCTGCCGCCATTTCACGTGCTGCCGCTTCTGCCGCAAGCACTTGTGCATAGCTAATTACTTCTTTTATTTTGACCATATCAGATATGCTGAACAAACCAATTTCACCAGTGTAATTAAATTTTTGTTTGTGCCCCTCCGCGATGAGCGGATGCGATAATTCCACGCATTTATTATTCCTATCAAATACAATTTCAAAGCCTTGCTGCTGCGCGTTTGTGAGAGTTAGTTCCTGTTCTGTGGAGATACCAAGCAATTTTTCTTCAACTGCTCCAAGAAATTCAAGCAATAGAGTGAGCCTGGCGTTCACAGTATTTGTAATCTCAGGTAATTTGATTGAATCAGCGCTTATGTGTTCATTAGCAAAAAACAATTCTCCGTCAGCATATGTTGCTATGATACCAAATTCCTTTTCCAAGCTTTCTGGTAATCGCGCATAAAGCTTTTCAGCATCAGCGATATTACCAATATAAAAGTCGGACATTCTTTTAAATGTCGCAGACTCAACAGCAAGCGATAATTCCGGATATTTCTTAATAGATACAGTTGTCACTGTATCTCTAGTTGCTATATTGTATAGATTTTGCATAGTGTTAATTATGATTAATGTTGACTGCTAAAGTCAAGATTGTCATAAAAACTTCAAATAACTAGGTAATTATATGTCCACAAAACCCCCATCGCGCAAGCCCCATAACCCCAATTTCTCCTCCGGCCCATGCGCGAAGCATCCGGGTTATAAGCTTTCGCACCTGGATACTAAGGTTCTGGGACGCTCGCATCGGTCGAAATTGGGGAAATCGCGATTGAAATTGGCGATTGATTTGCAGCGGGAGATTTTGGGGATTCCGGAGGATTATAAGCTGGGGATTGTGGCCGGTTCGGATACTGGCGCGGTGGAAATGGCGCTGTGGTCGTTGCTTGGCCCATTGCCCGTGGATGTTTTGGCTTGGGAGGCGTTTGGGAAGGATTGGATTACGGATATTACCAAGCAGCTCAAATTGAAAGATGTGCGCGTGATGGAAGCGGCTTATGGCAAATTGCCGGATTTATCGCAGGTTGATACGGATCGCGATGTGGTGTTCACCTGGAATGGCACGACCTCCGGTGTCAAGGTTCCCAATGGCGATTGGATTAAATCATCGCGCAAAGGCCTGACGATTTGCGATGCTACCAGCGCGGTTTTTGCCATGGATATGCCTTGGGATAAATTAGACGTTGTCACTTATAGCTGGCAAAAAGTCCTTGGGGGCGAAGGTGGGCATGGAATTATTATATTGTCCCCACGTGCCATTGAGCGTTTGGAAAACTATACGCCAAGCTGGCCAATGCCGAAGACTTTCCGCATGACCAAAGGCGGAAAATTGGCGGCGGATATATTTGAAGGCGCGACTATTAATACTCCATCGATGCTGGCGGTGGAAGATGCGATTGACGCGCTGAACTGGGCGAAAATTGTTGGCGGCAAGGATGCGCTGGTAAAACGCTCAAACCTCAATCTGAAAACGCTGGAAGATTGGGTGGCAAAGAATAAATGGATAGATTTCCTCGCCGAAAGCAAAGAAACCCGCAGCAATACTTCAGTCTGCCTGAAATTTGTAGATTCACAAGTCAGCAGCTTATCTGATGAAGCGCAACAGGATTTCATCAAGAAATTCACCGCATATCTGGAAAAAGAAGAAGTCGCCAACGACATAGCCGGCTACCGCGACGCCCCTCCCGGAATCCGCATCTGGTGCGGCGCGACGGTGGAGCACGGGGATATCGAACACTTGTTGCCATGGCTGGAGTGGGCTTATGGTATGGCGGTTGAATCATTACAAAAGGCTGCATAATGACAAATGAGCAAATTTTTGGGGTAATAGGTGGAGCAATACTGCTTGTATTAATCTTTATAGGCTTAGCTTATTGCGGCGCGAAAAAGCCACCAAACACTAATTCAACTGATGATCATGCAGATCAGCTATCAATTATTAGTCAGAACAAAGATCTTTAATTTACCCACTTGAAATTCTTGTAATTTAGGTATAGTTTCCGCCGCGAAATAACATAATCGTCATTGCGAGCGGAGCGTGGCAATCTACAAGCTGGTAGATTGCTTCGTCGGCTTCGCCTTCTCGCAATGACGGATTTATAGGGAATTATATCATGGCCACGAAACCTAAAGTACTTATCTCTGACAAACTCTCATCGGAAGCGGTGGAGATATTTAAGAAAAATGGCGTTGAGGTGGATGTTAAGACCGGGTTGAAGCCGGAAGAGCTTTTGGCGATTATTGACCAATATGATGGTCTCGCGATCCGTTCGGCGACTAAGGTTACCAAGGAAGTTATTGCCAAGGCCAAGCGCTTGAAAGTTGTTGGCCGCGCTGGGATTGGGGTGGATAATGTGGATCGCGATGCGGCTACTGCGGCGGGCGTGATTGTGATGAATACGCCGTTTGGGAATTCGGTGACTACGGCGGAACACACGATTTCGTTGATGATGTCGTTGGCGCGGGAGATTCCGGCGGCTAATGCTTCAACTCAAAGTGGGAAATGGGAAAAAAACCGGTTTATGGGCGTTGAGGTGATGAACAAGACGCTTGGCCTGATTGGTTGCGGGAATATTGGCGGGATTGTTGCTGACCGGGCGCAAGGGCTGAAGATGAAGGTGATTGCTTATGACCCGTTCCTCTCCCCGGAAAAAGCCAAGGATATGAATGTTGAGAAAGTTGATTTGAGTGAGCTTTTGAAACGTGCTGATTTCATTACGCTGCATACGCCGTTGAATGCGGAAACTAAGAATATCCTCAACAAAGACAGCCTGGCGAAATGTAAGAAAGGTGTTCGTATCGTCAATTGCGCTCGTGGTGGATTGGTGAATGAGAAGGATTTGAAAGAGGCGCTGGATTCCGGCCAGGTTGCCGGTGCGGCGTTTGATGTGTTTGAGGAAGAACCGGCTACTTCCAACGTGCTTTTTGGCAATGATAAGATGATCTGCACCCCGCATTTGGGGGCTTCAACCAATGAGGCGCAGGAAAATGTGGCGCTGCAGGTGGCAGAGCAGATGAGCGATTATCTGGTGAATGGGACGATTACCAACGCGATAAATATGCCGAGCGTTTCGGCGGAAGAGGCGGTGAAGTTGCGGCCTTATACTAATTTGTGCGAAAAACTGGGTAAGTTTGCGGGGCAGATGGAGAATGAGGGTTTGAAATCCATCAAAATTGAATATCTCGGCAAGGCTTCGTTGCTGAATACCAAGGCGCTGACTTCGGTGGTTTTGAAAGGGATTTTGGAGCCGGTGGCGGAAGGCGTCAATATGGTGAATGCCGGGGCGATTGCTAGTGAGCGCAAGATTGATGTGCGGGAAGTTACCAATGAGAAGGCGGAGGATTATGCCAATCTGGTGCGGATCACGGTTAGCGGCAAAACTACTTCCAGCGTGGCGGGAACTGTTCTGGTGAAAGGCAAAGCGCGGATTGTGGAGATTAATGAGTTTCCACTGGAAGCGGCGATTGGGAAGAATATGCTCATCGTCAAAAATGAAGACAAGCCTGGTTTGATTGGCGCAGTTGGTACGGTTTTGGGCAAAAACAAAATCAACATAGCCAACTTCCACTTAGGCCGCAGCGACAAAGGTGCGGTGGCGGTTATTGAAGTTGATGGCGGTGTTTCGGAGGCGATTTTGGGCGAGATCACCAAATTGCCAAATGTCACGCAGGTGAAGTTGTTTGAATTTTAATATTTTTCTGCTGCAAAAGCGATAATGTCTGCTTGATTTCGTCTTCGCTTGGGTTTCGTCTTAAAGTTATTATCTCCATATTGATATGTTGCCTGATGCTGCTGGCGGTTTCTTGTAAATCGACTTCGCTGTTTTTGGATTCGTTGATTATCAATTTGACCTCCATTCCTTTTAAAACCTCCAGTGCCGTCAGGGTGTGGCTGATGGCGCCGAGATATGTGCCGGTAACTAATATTATCGGGCAGGCAAGCGCATAAGTCAAATTTAGGAAGGTATTTTTTCCATTGATCGGGGACATGATCCCGCCAGCGCCTTCGATTAGTTTGATGCCGGTGGAGGGTTGGTTGCAGAAGGTTACTAATTCACCGAAATTGACTTCGCGGCCTTCCTTTTTGGCGGCCATATCTATGGAGAGCGGGGCTTTAAAGCGCCAGGGGGAGCAGTTAGAGATAGTTTCTGGCGTTATGGGTAAGCCGCTGGCTTTTAACAAGATTTCCGTATCGGAAAGATTGCCGGTGATGACTGGCTTGATGGCGCTGAAGGATACTCCATTTTGCCGTAATTGGCGGCATAAAGCGGCGGTTACGAAAGTTTTGCCAATTCCGGTGCCGGTGGCGGTTATCAGGATTTTTTGCACAGGAGATAGTTTAGTGTAAACCATTCATTTCTGTCATATTTATTTAACATTGCAATGTTAAGATAACTTAATAGCAAATATGGCTGATACTCAAAAAATAAATTTGCCGCAATTTTTTAAGGATACGGGAGTGGGAACTTCCGTGCCGGGCAATAAAATCCAGACAGATAATAAATTGCTTGACGACAGTTATACTATGCTTACTGCCTATGCCTCCGGTAAGCAGGAGATGCTACCTAATTCATTCGGCGTAATGAAAGCTGGTTTTACAGTAAATATGAAAAATGCCGGCATAGACGTAACCGACCCCGAAAAAATAAAGACTTATGCATCTTCAATCGCCAATGATGTGAACCAGAAATTTGGCCCACAATCACCAGCTCCGCACGACCTTCAAAGTTTTGATAGGCAAATTGACGACGTCAAAAGCGACCAGAAGAATAAATTTGTAAATCATAAAGTGGGGAGAGAATCTCCACTGAACGAATATCTGGTTGAACGAGATGTAATCTCTAAACATGGTTTTAATGCATCTGAACCAAAAAGCCAAATGAAGGCTTTGTCCGATGAAATCAAAAAGCTTGATGAAATTGCTAAAGGTGGTTCTGACCCAAGAATAACAAACACAGGTGCATTTAAAAAAATCAGTGAAGAATTTGCCAAGATTAATGGCGCTCCGGCAGATCCAAAAGAAGTGGCGCAGTATTTAAAGACTGGCACAGAAGTCGCAAAAGAAGGGTTTGCCAAAGCGGCGCATATTAAAAATGCCGCAGCAAATATGGATATTAGCGAAGATAAAGCAGCAAAAATTGCCGAACAAGTGAAGGCGGTAATGAACTCATCGAATAATGTGGCAAAGTTTCAGGAAAGCACCAGCCATGTCAGCCCCCCTTTAAGCGGCGGAAGCGGCGGCTCTATCGGACATACGGTTTAAGCTTTCTCGCAGCATATATAAAGGACTTCCCAGTTGAGGGGTACGGTTTCGGACTTTAGAGTTCCTTGGTAAACATTTTCCAGCTTTTCAAAATATTTTTTGCCGCGCAGGGTTTTGTGGGTGTTGAAACTATAGCTGGCGCCGATGGATTTTATGGAGCGGAGGGCGGATAATATATCCGGGTAGTTGTAGCTAATTTTTTGGGAAGTCATGGCCAGGTTGGTGAAGCCGGATTTTTTTAGCATGGCAAAGATTTTTATGGCGTGTTCAAATTCCATCAAATGTTGGCCGGCGTCGATATAGCTGAAAGCGGCGCGGAGGTCTTTTAAGGAATCGGGCGCGAAGGTGGCGAAGGCGAATTTACCGGCGGGTTTTAGGACGCGGTGGACTTCTAGCAGCGCTTTTTCAAAGTTGGGGAGCCATTGGAGGCTTAAAGAAGAAACGATGTTGGGGAAGCTTTCATTGGCGAAAGGGAGATTTTCGATATCGGCGGTGATAGCGGGGGATTTTGCCAGGCGGGACATTTCGTGGGCGATGTCTAAAGATGTGACTTCCCAGTCAGAGTTTTTGGCGATTATGCCGGGGCCGCTACCGAGGTCGAGCACTGGGCCGTTTAATATGCCGCATTGCTTGATCAGTTCTTCAGCGACGCGGAGTTGCAGCTTCGCCTGTTTTTCATAACTATCTGCAAAGCGGCTGAAATTGCGGGAGATGGTTTGTTTTTTCAAAGGTTCCGTCATTGCGGGCGGCCATCGGGAGATCGGCAATCCATACCGCCGGGCTGGATTGCCGCGCCGGTTGCGCTTCCTCTCAATGACGCAAACTTTAATACCCTCTGCCCTATTCCGTTTTTATATTCCTCAGGCATCTCTGCCTGTTTGGTTAGCCATTTGTATATATCGCCGTCATATTCGTCGAGGAAGCGCTCGTAGAGAGGCAGTTCGGCGGCGGGGAGAGTATCTATTTGGGCAGCGGCGAACTCGCCTAAAAGTATATCTGTTTCCCTACAGCCACGGTTTTTGCTCCGATAGAGGAGTTTTTTGCGTAAATTTTTAGTTAAATCACTCATAATTTTCAATAGATGTTAAGGTGACTCGCATATAATTGCAGGGAATTGCATGTTATCAAAACTAGCGGAAATCTTTAAGCCTGGCAAAGGCAAAAAAACGCCCCTTACCAAAGAGGCGAAACGCTATAATGATGCCGTACTGATTATCCGCCAGGATAATCCTGGTTTATCGCTGCATATCGAGGCGGCAAATTTCTTGGCTTTAAAGCTGCTGGGGGGCGAAACCAGGGATATTATTGAAAAGGACGTACGCAATTTTGTTCCGGATAATATTCGCCAGATTATAAACGAAAACATTGAATTCCGTGACTATGGCCGTTCGATTGATAGCGTTTTGGGCAAAATTGCCAATTTCAAGGTTAAAACTCTAAGCGGTTCGGAAATGCCGCTGAAAATCCGCATTATCAGGAGCATGTCGCCTTCACTTTCGGCGCAGCGTTTCCAATTGGTGATGAATGACAGTTCTTTGATGGAAAGTTTGGAAGCGCATCGTGAGAATTATCGCGCCAATATGCGCGGAGATGAGATTATTGATAAGAAAAGCGGGTTGATTTCGCGCCATTCGGTAGTTAAGGATATTGAGCTGATTTCGTTTTATACGGAACGTAACAGCAAGGCTTCGTGTTTCGCGGTTTTCAAATTTATTAATTATGACGATTTGCGCCTGGAGCATGACGAAGAAGGTGCGTATAAAATGTTCTCGGATTTGCATCGGGTGATCGAGGCGACAAAACGTAAGCAGGATATAATGGGATTGGCGCAGGATGGGGCGATAGTGCTGATTTTCCCGGAAACCCCAAAAGAAAACATTAAAATTCCGATTGCGCGGATTTATGCCAAGCTGCCTAAGTCGATCAAGGCGCAGTTGCGGGTTTATTATGATGTAATCAGGCCCGATATCAACGCCGAGGAGCAGCTGGAAAGCTGCCTGAAAGGCCGATTGGGGATTTTTTAAGCTTCTTGGTTGATGCTTTATGGTTGATAGCTATTATCAGCTAATGCGGGCGCAAATATTATATTTCCTTTTTTCCGATATAAAGTACCTCAAAGGTATCGGGCCGATTTTGTCGAAGAAGATTTCGGCGCTTTGTGGGGGGAACAAAGTTTTCAATTTATTGTGCCATAAGCCGTCTGGGGTTATTGACCGGACTTATATGCCGCGGATTTCGGAAGCGGAGGATAAGCGCGTGGCTAGTTTCCGGGTGTGTGTAGAGGTGCATGAGGAGCCGCCGCGGGGGAGGAGTTCCCTGCCCTTTAAGGTGATTTGTCGGAACCAGAGCGGGTTTTTGCAGCTGATTTATTTCAAGATGAAGGCGGAAGTGGTGAAGGCGATGCTGCCGTTGGGGGAAGAGAGGATTGTTAGTGGGAAAGTGGAGCATTATGGCGCGGTGGTGCAGATTATGCATCCTGACAGGGTTGGAAAATTAGAGAATCTGGAGAAAATTGTGCGGTTTGAGCCGCAATATCCGCTGACTGCCGGGGTGACGCAGAGGAAGTTGCAGGATACGATTGCGCTGGCATGTGAAAAGTTTCCGGAATTGCCGGAATGGCAGGTGAAGGCGGAGATTAGTTATAAGGATGCGATTGTGGCCCTGCATAATCCAAAGTCGGAGGCGGATTTGCTGGCGGATAATCTGGCGCGGCGGCGGTTGGCTTATGATGAGCTGCTGGCGGGGCAAATGGCGCAGCATTTGGTTTATCGGCAGGTGACGAAGAAGCCGGGGATTAAGGTTGACACTTCACAATCGTCACCCCGTCGCATGACGGGGTCCAGCCCTCATACAACCGCTGGACCCCGTGATAAACACGGGGTGACAATGGCAGTAGAGTTGCCATTTGCGCTTACTTCCGACCAGAAGAAAGCTATTCAAGAAATATATGGGGATATGAGTTCGGGGAACCGGATGTTCCGGTTGTTGCAGGGGGATGTTGGGTCGGGGAAGACGGCGGTGGGGTTGTTGGCGATGGCGCCGGTAGTGATGGCTGGGCATCAGGGAGCGTTTATGGTGCCGACGACTTTGCTGGCGCGGCAGCAGAAAGAGTGGTTTGAGAAGGTTTCGGATTTGCGGGTGGAACTGTTAACAGGGAATGAGAAAGGGGCGAAGCGCGTGGATATTTTGGCGCGGCTGGCGAAGGGGGAGATTGATATTCTGGTGGGGACGCACGCGCTGTTTCAGGATGAGGTGGTTTTCAAGAAATTGGGGATAATTATTATTGATGAGCAGCACCGGTTTGGGGTTTTGCAGCGGTTGAAACTGTCGCAGAAAAATGAATTGGCGCATATTTTGTTGATGACGGCGACTCCGATTCCGCGAAGTTTGACGATTGCGAATTATGGGGAGATGCAGATTTCACGAATTGCGGAAAAACCGGCGGGGAGGAAGCCGGTGAAGACTCTTGCATCGCCGATTGACGATATGGGGGCGATTTTGGGGAGTATTACGCGGGCGCTGGATAAGGGGGAGAAGATTTATTGGATTTGCCCGCTGGTGGAGGAATCGGAGAAGTCTGATTTGGCGGCGGCGCAGGATAGGTATGAGTTTTTCCATAACCGGCTGGGGGGGAAAGTCGGGCTGATTCATGGGCGGATGAAGGAGGCGGAGAAGACGGCGGTGCTGGAGAAGTTTTTGCGGGGGGAGCATCAGCTGCTGGTGGCGACTACGGTGATTGAGGTGGGGATTGATGTGCGGGATGCTAGCGTGATGTTTATCGAGCATTCGGAACGGTTTGGATTGTCGCAGTTGCACCAGTTGCGCGGGCGGATTGGACGGGGGGATAAGGAATCTACTTGTATATTATTGTATTCCGGGCGGTTGGGCGTGGAATCTGCTGAGAGGCTGAAGGTAATGAAGAAAACCAGTGACGGGTTTGTGATTGCGGAGGAGGATTTGCGGATTCGTGGGGCGGGAGAAGTTATGGGGACGCGGCAAAGTGGGTTTACGAGTTTTAGCTTCGCGCAGATGCCAGAACATGAGGAATTGCTCTATAAAGCGCGGGATGAAGCGGCGGAGATTTTGGCGGCGGATGCGCATCTGAAATCAGCACGCGGTGAAAAACTCAAACTTTTGCTTTCATTGTTTGAATATGATGAAAGTATTAATTATATATCAGCCGGTTAAGCCGGAGTTTGACCAATGTTATAACATATGTTATAATACAGAGAAATTGGAGAATTTTATGATTAGCGTTAATATTACGGCCATTGGCAATTCGAGCGGAATAATTCTGCCCAAAGAAGTGCTTTTGGATATGCAAATTGGTAAAGGCGATAAGCTGTTTTTGACCAAAGCTGCAGGAGGATATAAATTATCGCCTTATGACGATGAACTGGCTAAGCAAATTGAAACCGGGGAAAAAGTCATGCGTAAATACAGGGATGCTTTCAAAGCACTGGCGGATAAATGAAAGAGCCGGTCTGGCTGCGTCCCGAAGCTGTACTTATATACCACGATATGCAGATACAGCAGCATGGCGGCTCCTATGGGGTGCGCGACGAAAATTTGCTGATTTCGGCGATTGCCAGGCCACAAAATTTATTTGCTTACGGCAAGCCCAGCATATTTGAAATGGCGGCAAGCCTTGCTTTTGGCATAGCAAAAAACCATCCTTTTGTCGATGGCAATAAAAGAACCGCCAGTATGTGCGCGATTACCTTTTTGGAATTGAATAATTGCAATTTTCAGGCAACCCAGGAAGGCCTTGTTTTGGAAACAGTCAAGCTCGCCGAAGGTGCAATCAGCGAGAAAGAATTTTCTATGTGGTTGGAAAAGAATAGTATAGCTAATTAGGCATGAAACCGCCAGTCACCCGCTTTGCACCCTCGCCCACCGGATTCCTGCATATTGGCGGGGCGCGGACGGCTTTGTTTAGTTATTTGTTTGCGCGGGCGAATGGGGGGGGGTTTTTGCTACGTATAGAAGATACGGATCGGGAGCGCTCGACCAAGGAAGCGATTGATGCGATTATTAGTGGGATGGAGTGGATGGGGTTGGCGCCGGATGAGGCGCCGGTGTTTCAGTTTTCGCGGGCGCATCGGCATGCGGAAGTGGCTCAGGAGATGATTGCGGCGGGGCATGCTTACCGGTGTTATACTACCGCCGAGGAATTGGCGAAATGGCGGGAGGAAAATCCTAATAAGAAGTTTCGCAGTGATTATCGGGATAAACCCTCCCCTAACCCTTCCCTGATGGAGGGGGATTTAACCAAGCCGCATGTGGTGCGGTTGAAGGCGCCGTTGGAAGGCAAGATTCATGTGAAGGATTTTGTTAAGGGCGATGTTGATGTGGATGCGGCGGAGCTGGATGATATGGTTTTGCTGCGCTCGGACGGGACGCCGGTTTATATGTTGGCGGTGGTGGTGGATGACCATGATATGGGCATTACGCATGTGATTCGCGGGGATGATCATTTTACTAATACGTTCCGGCAGAAGTTAATTTATCAGGCGATGGGTTGGGAAGTTCCGGCATTTGCGCATGTGCCGTTGATACATGGGGCGGATGGGGCGAAGTTGTCGAAGCGGCACGGGGCGCTGGGAGTCGAGGAATATCGGAAGATGGGTTATTTGCCGGAGGCGTTGCGGAATTATTTGTTGCGGCTGGGGTGGAGCCATGGGGATGATGAGATTATTTCGGATGCGCAAGCGGCGGAGTGGTTCAAGCTGGAGAATCTGGGGCATGCGCCGGCGCGGTTTGATTTTGAGAAATTGAATGCGCTGAATTTGTATTATATTAAACAGGCGGATGACAGGCGGTTGGCGGAGTTGGTTGCGGAGGATGATTCGCAAGTGGCGTTGTTGGTGAAGGCGATGCCGGTTTTGAAGGAGCGGTCGAATACATTGGTGGCCTTGGCGGCGGATGCGAAGTTTTTGTTTAAGATTGAGATGGATGAGAAGGCGGCGGAGAAATTGAAAACCGCGGATAAGGCGGTTATTGCGAAGCTAGTTGAGTTTATCAAGACTATAGAAGTTTGGGACAAGCCAAGTATTGAAGCGGCGGTTCATAAATTTATGGAAAGCGAGAATCTGAAAATGGGGCAGATTGGCCCAGCGTTGCGGGCGTTGCTTACCGGAACTATGTCATCACCGGCAATTTATGATGTGATGGCGGTTTTGGGGAAGGATGAGGTGTTGAAGCGCCTTAAATAATTATTGCCGGAAGATTTCATTGTCTAGTGAGAGCCCTAAGTTTTTGCATATGCCCCTGGTCAATTCCCGCGCTTGTTTTAATTTATAAAATATTTCTGATAATTCTTTGCTTGTTTCCAAGTCCCCTGCGCTTACATAAGCAGCATTACGCTCTACTCCGTCTTGTTGAGTCAAAGCTTCTAAACTTTCTATTAACTCCAATCTTTCGTTTTCGCTTCTTGGAATTTGCTTATCTACTCCCTTGATCAAATTAGCAGTATCCAGCATTATCATCGCCAAAATGGCGCTGCCACGCCTTAAGGAGATTTGCGCGGCGGAACCTATCTTTTCTAAATTACAATTATGATTTTTGAATTGATGGTAGGCGCAAGCTAGTCCTTTGACGGCACGCTGCATCCTAGGTTGTTCTTCATAAGTTACATCCGCCTCATCTCTCAGCAGCGCGAATATATCTCCCGACGACTCGAATTTTAGCTCAAGCAGTTTTCCTAATAATCTCCTGGCCTTATCTACATCCATAATTGACACCCTATTATATTATAATTAACAAATTATTGTTACATAACCATTACAAAGCTTGAGTTTCCTGACCTAATTTGAGATAATAAATCATGGCACTTTTACCGATTATCACCGCCCCTGACCCGCGTTTGAAGTTGATCGCGAAACCTGTTGAAAAGGTTGATGATTCTGTGCGGGGGTTTTTGGATGATATGTTGCAGACTATGTATGCTTCTGATGGAATTGGGCTGGCGGCGACGCAAGTGGGGGATTTGCGGCGGCTGGTGGTGATGGATGTGGCGCAGAAGGACGGGTCACGGGAACCAAGGTTTTTTGTTAATCCGGAGATTATGGGGGTTTCCGAACAGGAGAACTCTTACATGGAAGGGTGCTTGTCATTGCCCGGGCATTTTGCGGAAGTGGTGCGGCCGAAAATGGTGAAGCTCAAATATATTGATTATAATGGCCAGAAGCAGGAAGAAGAGGCGGATGAGCTGCTGGCGACTTGCATCCAGCATGAGATCGACCATTTGAACGGGCTGGTTTTTGTGGATCATATATCGCCGGTCAAACGCGATATTATCTTGCGCAAGCTTAAAAAAGAGAAGCGTTTGGCTTGAGTCTACATAAGGATCGTCATCCCAGCCCCAGCCTTCGCTGGGCTAAACCCCGGCTGGGATCCAGTCATAATTGTGAACTGAGACTTCGTGCTGGATTCCAGCCTTCGCTGGAATGACAAGAAACTGAAAGCTGGCTTCGCGGTAACATAGGCTGCTTAAAATCATGGTAATTTGAGCAAAAATCCGCATTTCGTTTACGTGGCCTTAACTTCTTTGGTATTTATAATGTAACAACCAAAGCATTTATAGGGATCCGGAGTCGTGGAAAAAACCAAAATAAACCGCTTACTAACCCTCTCGCTAACAACCGCCATTACGCTGGCCGCCAGCGCCGCAATCGCTGAGCCCCAGGAAGGTATCAGCTTCGGTAGCCAGATTATTGACGCGGCGGATCATAATGATTTCTCGACGGTGCAAAATTTGCTTAGCTCTGGCAGCAACCCAAATGAGCGTGGGGAATTCGGCACTACTTCACTTCTTCGGGCTGTATATAATAATAATCCGCAGCTGGTAAGCCTGCTTTTGAGCAGCGGCGCTAGTACGGATATGAAGGATATTGGCGGGGCGACGGCGACTTTGATCGCAGCGCGTGAGGGGCATAACCAGGTTTTACAAATGCTGATTCAGCATGGTGCTGATGTTAATTTGCGTGATAATGAGGGCTTCACGCCGCTGATGCGTGCTTCAATGGCGGGTAACCAGATGGCGGTGCAGGCGCTGCTGAATAGCGGTGCGAAAGTGAATATGGCTAATAGCTTTGGCGAAACTGCTTTTTCGCAGGCTAAAGCGGATAATAAAAGTGAAATTGTCGGGATGCTGGCTTCGCATGGGGCAAATGACACATTGGCAGAAAAACCGGCGAAATCGCTTTTGGCGCAAGTTAGCCATAGGCGTAGTGTTGAAGTCGCCAACGCTGGCAGCGGTGCAGATATAAATGTTGATTTCAGCAAAGGTGCCTTGCACGAAAAACTTGTTGCGGCTAAACCGCAGCCGGCTCCGGTGCATGTATTGGCGATTGACGATCCTAAGTATTCTATTGGCAGTTATTATGTGCCGAACAAAAACACGGCTCCGGTTGTGAAAAAGCAGGAAGCGCAGGAAGCTCAGGAAGATCGGCTTGATATCCCTGCAAAACCAACGCTTTCGCAGACGCAATCTGTTAAAATTGATCAGAAATGGTTGAGTAATATCGGTAAATTGGCGGCAACGGCGGTACGTCCTTATCAATTGGCGTCGAATGAAATGATTGTGCCGGGCACGCAGAACAATATTTTGGACCTTGGCGCGTTTAAGAGCCAAGAATTTGCTAATAAGAAATTAGAGAAGATCAAAAAGAACTTCCCTCAGATCTTTGCTTCTGTGCCGCTTAAAATTGTGCAGCAGGGAACTGCATCACACATATATTATCAAATTCACGCTGGCGTGATCGGTAGCGATCAGGAAGCTGGGGATATTTGTAAGAAACTCGTGACGTCGGGAATTAACTGCCGTGCGGTTTCGACTAGTTTCAAGAATCAAGCTGAGTTCAATTCATTCGCTGGAGATGTTCCGGCTCCATTGCCAGCGAAGTTGCCAACTACCACGACGGCTTCATTAACTCCGCTGGATAAGCAAGATGTGCTTGGGGCGGCCCCTAGTCCTAAAGTTGAGGGTCGCGTTTTGATTACACCGCGGGCAACTCCACCGGCGACTAATTCTTCAACGGCGTCCAATATTGGTTCTTTTGCCAGGCCGGATTATGATTCTATGGCTCCGGCGGCTAATAATCCTTCGCCAATTCCACCACCACCGCCGCCAGCTCCACAAAGTCAAGCTGAGCAGGATTTGAATAAAGAAGAAACTATTTTGGAAGCTAAGCCTGCTTCTGCAGTGCCAGTGACGCTGAGAACTATTGTGCCTGTTGATGATGCGCCGCCACCTCCTCCACCGCCTCCGGCAGCTACTGCACCGGCGGGGGCACCTTTGAAATCGATTGTGCCTGTTGGTACTAATAATCCTCCGCCTCCTCCGCCTCCAGCTCCGCCAATGGCAGCTCTACCTGCACATCCAGTAGCTGCAGCGCCTGCGGCTCCAGCTGTGCCGACCGCCCCTGTTGTAGTCAAACCGCCTGCTCCTGTAATGGAAGCGGCGCCTGCTCCGATGATGCCGGATGTTACGCCGATTGTGGAAGCTAAACCGGCTGTAGTTGCGCCAGTTGAGAAAGCGGCTGAGAAGGAAGAAGTTGCCCCGCAGCCAGTTGTGAAAAAGAAACCTAAACCGCGCAGGAAATATAAAATTCCGACACCAGGACAAGGAGTGCCTCCCAAGGATTTGACTACCGGTCAGCCTTTGAGCATGGATTCCGGCGATGGGAAATTCGATGTGGCGCGTCCGGTAAAATCCGCAGCGTTGGATATCGCGCCAGCTTGGGTGAAAATTGATTTTTTCCCAAGCCCAGCGGCGGCGCATGGGTTTTTAAATACGTTCCGTACGCAAAATCCGATCATGGCGAATTATCGCACCAGAGTTAGCGCTCCTTTGACCATGCCGGAAAAAACTACCGCGCAAGTTGGCCCATTTACCAGCCAATCAGACTTGCAATCTTTTTGCTCGGCGATAACGCAAAGCGGGATGAATTGCAGCGCGGTTCCTTCGGCATCCGCAGCGCCTGCTCAAAAATTGGTGGAGAATTTGCCGGCGATTAATCAACTATCACCGGCGGCTGGCGATGCTCCGGGTTATACAGAGAATGGACAATGGCTTATCCAGCTTGGATCATATGATTCTCATGAAGCGGCGCAAAATGTTTGGAATGATTATGCCAGCGAAAATAAAAATTTGAAAAAAGTGCAGAACAGCATTGTTGCGGCGGATGACGGCCGTTATCGCTTGCGTGCCGGAAGTTTCCCTTCCAGCAGCAAAGCAGATTCGTTTTGCGATGACCTGCGGGCGAAATCGATTAGCTGCATAATAATCAAAAACTAGATGGCAGATGCCAAATGTCAGAAAACTGATATCTGGCATTAGACGTCTGACATCTAGACCTCGGTTTTATCGAGCAATTTTCTTATATTGGACTTGTGGCGCCAGGTTATTAGGGCGGCGAAAAAATATATCAGCAGGCTGAGATTTCCAAACCATAGGAAAAGTGAAGCTAGTGCGGTGGCCCAGATGCTGATTAAGGCGGAGAGTGATGAGATGCCGTAGAGGGCGTAGACGAAAAGCCAAGCGCATATGAATGTTATGCCGGCAGGTGGGCATAATATTAACAATGCACCTAATGTAGTGGCGACGCCTTTGCCGCCTTTGAATTTCAGGGCGGCGGAAAAACAGTGGCCGAGGACGACGAACAAGGCCGCGGCGATGGGGAAGCTTATGATTTGTCCGATATAAACGGCGAGCGCACCTTTGCCTATATCAAGTAATAATGTGATGGCCCCTAGCCTCTTACCGCCTTGGCGAGCCATGTTTGTAGCGCCTGGATTACCGGAACCGAGTTTACGGATATCGCCGATTCCTCCTAAATATCCGACAATTAAGGCGAATGGCACACAACCCATTAGATATGCGATTACTGCCACATAATAAAAATTTGTTGCAGATAAGTAAGAAAAATCAAATGCCATATTTAAATTTAAAACTTAATTCGTTATAAAACAATTATATGAACGAAATGTATAAAGCCACAGAAAAAAAGTTAGCCGCAAAGGATTTGCGGGGGAATAATTATGCTGAATTGTATAAGCAATCGGTGGAAAATCCTGAGGCTTTCTGGGGCAAATTGGCGGAGCGTTTACATTGGTCGAAAAAACCGCAGCGTGTCAAGAATGCAAGTTTTGACGGGGATGTGAAAATCAAATGGTTTGAAGATGGTGAGTTGAATGTGGCTTATAATTGCATCGACCGGCATTTGGAAAACAATGCCGATAAAGTGGCGATTATCTGGGAAGGGGATGATTCGAGTGAATCGAAAAAAATAACTTTCCGTGAATTGCACGCGCAAGTTTGTAAGTTAGCAAATGCGCTGACTGAGCTGGGTGTTAAGAAAGGTGATCGGGTGACGATTTATCTGCCGATGATTCCGGAAGCGGCTTATTCGCTGCTCGCCTGTGCGCGGATTGGGGCGGTGCATAATGTGATTTTTGGCGGGTTTTCGCCTGATTCGATAAGCGGGCGGATTGATGATTGCGGGAGTGAGTTTGTTATTACTGCAGATGAAAGTTTGCGCGGGTCGAAAAAAATTCCGTTGAAGAAAAATGTTGATGAAGCGCTGAGCAAAACCAAAATTAAAGTGAAGAAAGTGCTGGTAGTAAAGCGCACCGGCGGCGCGGTGGATTTTGTCAAAGGCCGCGATATTTGGTATCATGAGGCGGTTGAAAAGGCTCTGGATAAGCATGAAGCAGTAGAGATGAATGCGGAAGATCCGTTGTTCATTTTGTATACTTCCGGGTCTACCGGCACGCCTAAAGGAGTTTTGCATACTACAGGCGGATATTTGTTATATGCCGCAGTGACGCATGAATATGCATTTGGAGTTCAGGAAAATGATATTTATTGGTGCACGGCGGATATTGGCTGGATTACCGGACATAGTTATTTGATTTATGGACCACTGGCGAATGGCACGACGACCTTGATGTTTGAAGGCGTGCCGACCTTCCCTACCGGCTCACGGTTTTGGGAAGTTGTTGATAAGCATAAGGTGAATATTTTTTATACCGCACCGACGGCGATTCGATCGTTGATGGCGCTGGGGGATGAGTTTGTGAAGAAGACTAGCCGCGCTTCATTGCGTATATTGGGCAGCGTTGGGGAGCCGATTAATCCGGAGGCGTGGCGGTGGTATCATGATGTTGTGGGGGATAAGCGCTGTCCAGTAATTGATACTTGGTGGCAGACGGAGACTGGTGGGTTTATGATTACGCCGCTGGCGGGGTTGATGGATTTGAAGCCTGGTTCGGCGACGGTGCCGTTTTTTGGCGTGCAGCCGGTTTTGTTGGATGAGAAAGGTAATGAAGTTTCCGGCGAGGGAGAAGGCTCGCTTTGCATCAAGGATTCATGGCCGGGACAGGCGCGGACGGTTTATGGGGATCATAACCGGTTTATCAAAACATATTTTGCAGATTTCCCCGGATATTATTTGAGTGGTGACGGAGCGCGGCGCGATAAGGATGGATATTATTGGGTGACGGGGCGCAATGACGATGTCCTCAAGGTTAGCGGTCATCGCATTGGCTCGGCAGAGGTGGAAAGTGCGCTGGTGTCGCACGGAAAAGTTGCTGAAGCGGCGGTAGTGGCGGTTGATCATAAAATTAAAGGCCAGGCGGTTTATGCGTTTGTGATTTTGAAAGCCGGAGAAGTTCCTAATGATATGATCGGTAAGGAATTGGTGGGGCATGTGAAGAAGGAAGTTGGGTCTTTCGCGGTGCCGGATCATATACATTTCACCCCTGCCCTGCCGAAAACTCGTTCCGGGAAAATTATGCGGCGGCTGTTGCGCAAAATTGCCAATAAAGATACGGATAATCTTGGGGACACTTCGACTTTGATGAACCCGGAAATCGTCGATGAATTGATTGCGGCAAATAAGCAGATGCTGGCTAGCTAGCAAACGTCATCTTGCGGCTTGACCGCAGGACCTCTTCGTAAAGATCCTGCGGTCAAGCCGCAGGATGACGTTGCATAAAAAAACACGCCGCCCCGAAGGACGGCGTGTCAAATTTTAAGCTTTGAAGCTTCGCTAACTAGCGGCTTTGAGCTGGATTTGCAGAAGGAACTTCGATTGCTTGGTTAGCAGCTGGAGCTGTTTCTGTTGATTTGTTTTCAGTAGTTTTACCGTTAACTACTTTTTTGTGTTTGTGTTTAGTTTTGCCAGATTTAGCATCAACTTTCACTTCGTCTTTAGTTTTTGTAGTTTCTTTGTTGCCGAGACCTTTTGGATCTGTGCTAGTTTCTTTAACTACAGAAGTATCAGTTGAACCATCTGAAGAAACGTCTTTTTTAACTTCAGTTTCAGCTTTAGTAGTTGTACCAGCAGCATCTGTAGAAGTAGCTGAAACTTCTTTTTTCATAGAACCGTCTGGAGATTCTTTAACTGAAGTTTTAGTTTCAGCAGTAACGTCAGCGGCGAAAGCTGGAGCTGTAGTAACAACCGCAGTTGTAACAGCCAAAAGAGCGAGAAGTTTATTCATGGTAGTGTCCTTTGTTGGTTTGTTAGCGTTAGTCGTTTTGATTACGCGTAATATAAAAATACGGCCTGGCAATATTAATTACAAGACAGATTTGTGATTCTAGGAAATATTTAATGTTGGGATAAGTTATCTGCCTTTAACTATCAATGCTTTTAGAGAAGATTGGAGATTTTGCAATATATCGGTTTTTGGCAAACGATCTTTTATAAATTCAACAAGATTAGGTCCAACAGTAATAAGCTGATTACCAGGCCCTTGAGATCGAGAAATTAATCCATCTCTTTCTAATTCTTCTAGATCACTATGCTGATTAGCTCCTATCTCATCACTAATATCACTTCTTCGTAACTCTACGCCTTTCTTCTCATTAATTAACAGACATTCCAATATTCTGCCTTTGTACTGCCCCCCCCTTTCATCAAAAAAAAGCTTACCTAATTCCGCATCATTTAGAATACTAACAATATTCATAAAAGATTGATCTACGCCTGTTCTAGGTATTCTGGACAAGTGTGTTTTCATAAAAATTCCAATTATTATCTGACAAAGCTTAAGTCATTTTAAACATTTGTCAATAAATATTAAGCAGCCTTCTTCACCGCCGCTTTCGCATTAATCGCCGCCTGGGCCGCGGCCAGCCTGGCGATTGGGACGCGGTATGGAGAGCAGGATACATAATCTAGGCCGATTTGTTGGCAGAATTGGATGCTTGCCGGGTTGCCGCCGTGTTCGCCGCAGATGCCGAGTTTGATTTCCGGGCGGGTGGCGCGGCCGCGTTCGACGGCGATTTTGATTAGCTCGCCGACTCCGTCTTGGTCGAGGACGGCGAATGGGTCGTGTTCGATTATGCCTTTGTTTTTGTAATCGTCGATGAAACCGGCGGAATCGTCACGGGAAATTCCCATCGCGGTTTGCGTCAAGTCATTGGTGCCGAAGCTGAAGAATTCGGCTTCTTCGGCAATTTCACCGGCTTTTAATGCGGCACGGGGCAATTCAATCATTGTGCCGAGGAGATATTTTACGTTCGGCGCGGTTTCTTTGTGTGCCTTTTCGATTACCGCTTTTAAAATCGATAATTCTTTTTTGCCGAAGACGAGCGGAATCATGATTTCCGGCATGGCTTTGGTTTCCTTCGCTGCTTCGAAAATTGCTTTCGCCTGCATTTCGTAAATTTCTGGATATGTGATTCCGAGGCGGCAGCCGCGGTGGCCGAGCATTGGGTTGGATTCTTTCAGGCTCGCGGCGCGGTGGCGGAGTTTTTCGATGGAAACGCCGCTGGCTTTTGCGACTTCTTCCATTTCGTTTTCGGAATGCGGGAGGAATTCGTGGAGTGGCGGGTCGAGCAAGCGGATAGTGACCGGGAAATCGCCCATGATTTTGAAGATGGAGATGAAGTCCTCGCGTTGCATTGGCTGCAATTTATCCAAAGCGCGGCGGCGGCCTTCTTCGTCTTCGGCGAGAATCATTTCGCGCATGGAGATGATGCGGTCCTGGTCGAAGAACATATGTTCGGTGCGGCAAAGGCCGATTCCTTCAGCGCCGAATTTGCGGGCGGTTTCGGCGTCGAGGCCGGTTTCCGCATTGGCGCGGACTTTCATTGTGCGCACGGCATCAGCCCATTTCATGACTTCTGCAAAGTCGCCGGAGAGGTTTGGCTGGGTCGTCGGGACTTTGCCGAGCATGACTTCGCCGGTGCTGCCGTTAATGGTGATGATTTCACCGGCTTTGATGATATAGTCACCAACCGCGAATTGTTTGGTTTTATAATCAATTTTGAGCGTGCCGGTGCCGGAGACGCAGCATTTGCCCATGCCCCGCGCGACTACTGCGGCGTGTGAAGTCATGCCACCGCGTGCGGTGAGGATGCCTTTGGCGGCGTGCATGCCGGAAATATCTTCAGGGCTGGTTTCGATGCGGACTAAAATTACATCTTTGCCTTTCGCTTTGGCGTCTTCGGCTTCTTCGGCGGAGAATACAACTTCACCTGATGCCGCGCCCGGTGATGCCGGAAGGCCTTTAGCGATTACTTTTTTCTCAGCTTTCGGGTCAAGTGATGGGTGGAGCAATTGATCCAGGGCAGATGGGTCGATGCGTTTTAAGGCTTCTTCTTTGGTGATTAGTTTTTCGGCGACTAAATCAACGGCGATTTTCAATGCCGCTGCTGCGGTGCGTTTACCGCCGCGGGTTTGGAGCATCCATAATTTATTGTCTTGGACGGTGAATTCGATATCCTGCATATCGCGGTAATGCGATTCGAGCTTTTTGCAGGTTTCGATGAATTGTTTGTAAACTTCCGGCATGACTTCTTCCATTGAAGGCAAATCGGAATCGCTTTCGACGCGGGCTTTTTTGGTGATGGATTGCGGCGTGCGGATTCCGGCGACAACGTCCTCGCCTTGTGCATTGACTAAATATTCGCCGTATAATTCTCGTGTCCCGGTTGACGGGTTGCGCGTGAAGGCAACTCCGGTCGCAGACGTATCGCCCATATTGCCGAAGACCATAGATTGGATATTGACTGCAGTGCCCCAATTGTCGCCGATTTCGTGGATTTTGCGGTATGTAATGGCGCGGCTGGACATCCAGGAATCGAACACCGCCATAATACCGCCCCAAAGCTGTTCGTGGACATCTGTCGGGAATGGGCGGCCAAGCTCATCTTTAACCTTTGCTTTAAATGTGGCTACCATCTCTTTGAGATGTTTCACGTTTAAATCTGTGTCGAGTGTGACCCCTGCCCCGTCTTTTACGGAGTCGATAATTTCTTCGAATATATAATGATCAACGCCGAGAACGACATCAGAATACATCTGGATGAAGCGGCGATATGAATCCCAGGCGAAACGCTCATTGCCGGATTTTTTGGCCAGGCCTTCGACGGTTTCATCGTTCAAGCCGAGGTTCAAAACTGTATCCATCATCCCCGGCATCGAAACGCGGGCGCCGGAGCGGACGGAGACTAATAACGGATTGGCGGCATCACCAAATTTGGCGCCGATTTTTTTCTCGATTTTGGTTAGCGCGTCAGTGACTTCTGCCTTTAAACCTTCGGGAGTTTTTTTGGAGTTTTTGTAGTAGTCGACGCAGACTTCGGCAGTAATGGTGAAACCGGGAGGAACCGGGAGACCGAGATTGCACATTTCGGCGAGGTTTGCACCTTTGCCGCCGAGCAATTCCTTCATAGTCGCCGCACCTTCCGCCGCGCCATCACCGAAACTATATACGAGTTTTTTCATGTTGATTACGTCTGCCATTTCTACTTCTCTGTCACCCTCGGGCTTGACCCGAGGGTCCAGCAAGATTTTCGTGTCGAGCACGAGAATGACAATATTTAATTATGCGGAGTTTTTAGGGGAATTAGATGGTAAGTGCAAGGGATAAATTCGGCCGATTTTAATAGACCACGGCAACTTCTGTGCGCTGTAATTTCTTGGTTGTTTTCTCAATTGCCTTATCAAGCACAGACTCAACTTTTGCAATGCTAAACGGCTTGCCTAAAAATTCTGCATCTACACCAGCCCATTGTGGCTCGGTAGTTAGAGTTCTATTACCGGAATAGATAACACTGCCAAAATTATTGTCAGGCAAATATGCGTCAAGCCAGTTAATAAACTTTATACCGCTACCTTTTCCTGGACAGTCATTATCTTGGAAAATAACCAGTTTATCAGCTACAAAATTATCAAGCCGTGGCTCTCTATTTGAGTCAAGATCCCTTTGTCCTTTGTGAAATCTTTTAACCCACCTATTTTCCTCTGTAACCCCAAAAGCTTTTACAAAAGACCTGGCATCCTTGGTTGAATCAAATATAGCTATTCTTTCCTCTGGCACCCCTAGTTGAATAAGCGTTGCTGCAAGCGCATCGGCGAGATCGGTTTGGTCATCCACAATAACTATGGAAACATCCCTATATTTGTCAGCTGCTGCAATTTTATGTGGCGGATTTTCTGCTAACTTTTCGTCCCATATAGCTTCCGCCCGGGTTTTTGGAGGATCATTAAAAGTAAGGTTGCCCGCCTCGACCAAAGCAAGCAACTCAGCATCACTCATGTCTGCAGGTGAAGTTGAGAGAGCAGCGGAACCTTCTGATAAATTGTTTACCATATCCAGAGTATGGCACAAGAATTTGACGGATTTATTACAAACCCCGCATTATCTTATAATTTCCAGACTACCCATATAACCCTTTAATTTCTCAGGGATTTTTATGGAGCCATCTAGCTCCTGGTAGTTCTCCAAAATGGCTACAATCGTGCGGCCGATGGCTAGACCGCTGCCGTTTAGGGTGTGGACGAATTGGGTTTCTTTGGCGTTTTCTTCCTTGAATCTGGCTTTCATCCTCCGCGCTTGGAAATCGCGGCAGTTGGAGACGCTGGAGATTTCGCGGTAGGTGTTTTGGCTGGGGAGCCAGACTTCCAGGTCATAGGTTTTGCTGGCGGAGAAGCCGGTGTCGCCGCTGCATAGCGTTACTACGCGGTATGGGAGTTCGAGGGCTTGCAGGACTTTTTCGGCTTGTTTTAGCATCATTTCATGTTCGCTCGCGGATTTCTCTGGATGGGCGATGACTACCATTTCGACTTTGGCGAATTCGTGTTGGCGGATCATGCCTTTGGTGTCTTTGCCTGCGGATCCGGCTTCTGAGCGGAAGCATTTGCTGTATGAGGTCATGCGGATGGGCAGGTTTTTGACGCTGAGGATTTTGTCGCAGACCTGGTTGGTTAGGCTGACTTCGGAGGTGGGAATTAGATAATAACCGCCGGTGGTTTTGAAGACATCTTCCTCAAATTTCGGCAACTGCCCTACCCCGTATAATGCGCTGGCTTTGGTCAGATGCGGGGCGACGATTTCGGTGAATCCGGCCTCGGTGTGGATGTCCAGCATCAGTGCGGCCAATGCGCGTTCGAGCCTGGCTAGCGGGCCTTTTAAGGTTGTGAACCTGGCACCGGAGATTTTGGCGGTTTGCTCGAAATCCATGTATCCAAGCTTCTCACCAAGCTCGTCATGCGATTTCAGTTTGAAATCAAATTTGCGTGGTTCGCCCCACTTGATGATTTCTATGTTTTGGGCTTCATCTTTGCCATCTGGTACGCCGTCTTGGAGCAAATTTGGAATTACAGAGAGTTGTTGCGCAAGTTCGTCAGTTTCCTCAGCGGCCTCGAAATTGGCGATTTTGGTTTTGATTTCCTCAGCCTCGGCAAGCAGCGCTGACGCATCTCCACCTTTGGATTTGACCATGCCGATTTCCTTGGCAATTGCGTTGCGGCGCGATTGCATTTCCTGCACCTTCACCATTTCCGCGCGGCGGGCTTTGTCGAGTTCCAATAATTTAGCGGATAATGGCGCTATATTACGACGCGCCAGAGCAGCATCGAATTTTTCGGGGTTTTCGCGGATGGATTTTATATCGTGCATAATTAATTTGTCATTCCGAGCGTTGTGAAGAATCTAGATCCTTCACTTTGTTCAGGATGACGGTCTAGTTACTAATCTACAGCCAATTATCGATATTTCATATAACGCATATAAAACACTGGCAAGGCCAATCTGGCTGATGACGTCTGGGGGCGTGAGGATGGCGGCTACTATAACTATTATTACCACGGCGTAGCGGCGGTTGCGTTTTAGCCAGGGGACTTGCACTACTCCTAGTTTGGCGAGGATTATTAGGACTATGGGCATTTGGAATGAGAGGCCGAAGCCGATCATTAGGTGCATTACCAGGGAGAGATATTCGCTGACTTTGGCTTCCAGGACGATTGGTAATCCACCTGCTCCATTAGTTTCGAAGCCGAGGAGGAATTTCCACGCCAGCGGCATGATGAAATAGAAGACGAAGGCGGCACCGGCGATGAATAATATGGGGGCGGCGATCATGAATGGGATGAGAAAGCGGCGCTCTTTTTTATAGAGGCCGGGGGCGAGGAAATAATAGATTTGGGTGGCGATTACGGGGAATGAGAGGAAGATGGCGGCGAAGAAGGCTAGCTTCATATAGGTGAAAAAGGCTTCGGTGAGGCCGGTATAAATCATGCGGCGTTGTTCGCCGTCCAGGGCTTCGGCTAAGGGATGGGTTAGGAAAACGTAGATGTCTTTGGAAAAGGCGTAGGAGATTCCGAAGGCGATGAAGAAGAAGGCGATTGTAATTATCAGCCGTCTTTTTAGTTCGACTAGGTGCTGGACTAGTGGGGCTGCGGTAAATTTTGTTTCTGACATTTTCAAGATTTATACGTCATCTTGAGCGCAAGCGAAAGATCCTTCGCTATGCTCAGGATGACGATTTATTATCCTTCTTCGTTAAATCACTAATATCATATGTCGGCTTCATTTCGCCTTTCAAATCTTTGATATAGCTTTGCGGCTCGGCGAGTTCTTTGTTGATTACGTCGGTGAATTCGCGGGTGTAGCTTTTTAGCTTTTTGATGAAGCGGGCGGCCTTTCGGGTTAGTTCAGGGAGGTCTTTGGGGTCGGTGAAAATTATGACTACGATGGCTACGAGGATAATTTCGCCCCAGGAAAAGCCGAGCATTTAAGCGTCCTTTTTATCTTCGATTTTTTCGGGATTATTGGGCGGGTTGTCATTCATCGCGTCTTTGAAATTGCGAAGACCCTTGCCCAGATCGCTCATGACTTTTGGCAGTTTGCCAGCGCCGAAAACGACGAAAACAACTACCAGAATAAGTAATATCTTCATGAAGCTAAGTTCAAACATATGAAGGTTATATAATTAAGTTGGCCAGATGGCAACTAATTATTGGCTGATGGGAAGTGCGCCGGAGTTGTTGGTGGCGTTTGGATCCGGGTCATAGGTCGGGTCTTTGGAAACGTTTGCCTGCATGGGTGCAGAGGGTACATATTCCGAGCCGATGGTTCCATTATCGCCCCTGCGGTTTGCCAGAGTGTGGCCGATTGAAGGGCTAAAATTGACGCAGCCGCTTTTGGCAGCATTAGTCAAAACGTCCTTTACATTTTGCTCATCGGGATCAACATAATCATCGCCTTTCTGTGAATTTTGAAAACCACCGGTTTGTTTTTTTCCCAACTTGTCGAGCGCCTGCTGGACTTTTTGGGTTTCACTATCACAATTGCCAGCCATTGCCGGAGCAGAGAATGTTGCCATTGCGGTGCCGAGTATGAATGCGGATATTTTCTTGAATTTCTTATTCATAAAATTTTTCCTTCGCTATTATATCTACTAGCATAAATTTCCTGCTGCGCAGAATTTGCGGTTGTCATAATTTTTGTATGTGCCATCCGGCTGTTTTTTGCCGTTAACCGGATATACGCCCCAACCTTTGTTTTTATCACGGCTGTAAAAATCCGGATCTATGCATTTAGCATAGCCAGCGTTGGCGCATTCAGGGTTTTTGTTATCTATTAAAGTTTCATCTGTTATTTTTATTGGATCATCCGTGGTGGTTGTTTTGTTCTGAGTACCGGTTGATGCAGTCTGGCCTTGGCTTGGCGGGCAAATAAGCTTGAAGCTCTCATCGCCCCAAGTTTCGCTGTTACCGGCAGCGTCGAAAACAGTGCCATCGTCATTTTGAATGGTTACTTCGCGGCATCCGTCATCACGCACTCTTCGTACATAAGCCACCATCGGCATTTTTGCCTTAATTGATTTTGAATCAGTGCTCAGGCCATTGGTATAAACTATATTGCCTGCTTCGGACTTATCCAGACCGATTAGGTCATTTTCATTATAACCTTCCAACTTGCCCGGCCATAATTTGCCGCTTTCCATTGGCTGGAATAACATAGGCCAGAATCTGTAGCCGTTGGGGCCGCCTTTGTTGATTGGGGTATCGTGGGAAACTGTGAATCGCTGGCCTAGATCTGTTGCTACAACGCCAAATGGTTCGCGGGCGTTATCTTGCCCATTTTGGGCGCTGGCGGCGATAGTTTTATTACGCATCTTTGGCTCAGTGATGGCGATTGAAATACCGGCGCTTTTCATTGCCGCTGCCATGCCGGAGCCTTTGTAGAAGTTTGTTTTATAATCGCACAGGCAGTTTAAGCCACGCCAGCTGCCGCATCTGGCTTGATACAGGACTAGCTCGTTCCAGGCGCCGTATTGGGCGGACATATTGTGAGCTTCGACGGAGCTGTCGTTACTTTCGTCAGGCATGTAATATTTATTTACGCCTACAATCGCCAAGCGCCACGGGGTTAGTTTTGCCAGGGCTGTATCAGGAGTAGTGCCGCCGGTAATATCAGGTTTATATATAGTTGCACCCGCCGCTGATAGTACCGCTTTTGATGCAGGCAGTCCTGTGGACCAGTTTTTGAGTGGCGGCATGTTATAGCCAAATTGTTGCCAAGGATTTGCGAAATACCAGCTCAGGCTTTCATCTTTAATACCCATGCTGGATTTGTCGGAGGTTGGGTCATAATGATTAGGGAAACCGGCGCGGTTTTCGGTGTAGATGTATGGAAGGTTGCTGCCTGGGGTGCTTGTCATGCCACCCATTTTGCCTTCCGGGGCCTGGTTATATGCCATTTTCAAATGGTTTATTGGCGTTACCGGCGGTAATATGATTTCGCGGCAAAGCTCATGCTCGGAAGATTCGACGGCAACTTTTTTGCAATATTCCTGGCAATAGCTGGTTGCATAAACCGACAGCACGGAAATGCAGATGGGCACACATTGCGCATAATATTCTATAACCTTACTTTGAATTTTACTGGAAAATTTCCCGTCGCGATCTTTGTCTTCATCGGGAGAACGTTTGTGGCTTTCTGAGCCGTCGTTGACAAGAATCAAACCACCCTTGCCCATTGGTTTTGAATAATAATCATAGCCGCCGGTCCAGGCGTTGGTTCTTCCGCCCCAAGGCATTACCTTTGTGAATGTATATGCATTTGGCAGTCCTTTATGGCCGCATACCCAGGTGTAGGAATATTTAATCGCTTCGCCCATGCCGCTCGCTTGGCCAGCGGCATTAGATGGCGAACCCATGCTGCTCATGTCGGCCGGATATTCGTTTGCCCACATTGCCCAAACCATGCTTGGTGAGGTGCGGTCTTTCCAATTGGTGTAGTGGCGCGGGGAGAATGGGTGTTTAGGATCGAGGATGGCTTCGGCGTTGCCGTTTAATTGTTGGCCGCGCGGTTGCTTGTTGGCGACGCTGGCTTCAATGGCGTCGTCATCTATCGTTTTCATTGAAGCAAGTTGAATTTTGGAAGTTTGTTGCATGCCTTGAACTTGGTTTGTGCCGTCATGGAGAGGCGTAAACGGGAAGGTTTTATAATTTATACCTTGTGGCAATGCGATCATTTGGCATGCACCAGCGCCTATTGCTTCCGCGTTTTTGCTGAAGACTAATGAATATGCATCACGGACGCCGCCGGATGAGTTAAATGTACGGGTTGCGGCTTTTTCCGATTCCCCCACTAAGGATGGATCGCTGTTGACGTCGGCGTTTTTGCCGCTGCGGGTTAATAACGCCCCTTTTTCGCCGGTTTCGTCTATAAAATTAGTTACTGCGGCAAATGCGGCTCGAATTCCCCATTCATACCTTTCCTTCCAGCTTTTGAAACCGCTCGGCACGAAAGTGGCGGTTACTTTTCCATCAGCGCCAACTTTTTTTTGGGCAATGGCAACAGTGTTTTTGAGACTACCTAATGGAGGAGCAAAGCCTAGGCCGAATTTTAGTTCGTCAGAGATACAATTATACATGCGTCTGCCGACTTCGTTTGGGCCGGTTAATAAGTTGGTGGCGGGGCCATCGCAACGCATTTCTGCGAGGTTATGACCGGGCATGTTGGCGCCAGTTGTTCCGGTGCCGGTAGGAGTTTGTGCAGAATTAGGGCTGTTATTGCCAGCGGCAACCATTGCCGCGGTCGCTGGTGAGAGGCTGGTGATGAACAGACACAGAACTGCCAATAGGCCCAGGAGGCCTAAACGCGGTTTGTGACGGATGTTCAAATTACTGCTCATAATTAATTATATACTTCCGCTCCCTGGCAATTTTGGTGGTTTCGGCAGGTTTGGTGGAGCTGGCGGCTGCGGTATTTGAGATGAGCCGCCGCTTCCAGAACCGGCCATTCCTGGTATGGAAGGCGGGCTAGGCACCTTAGGAATATTTGGTATTTGTGGCGAACCGCCGCCCATGCCTGGAATACTCGGCATCCCCGGAGGCTGTGGAAGATTCACACCGATCCCGATATTTGGTATTCCCGGAGGTTGTGGAATATTAGGCATTCCCGGAATTTGGGGAATAGTTGGGGTTGGGAGATTAATACCGATATTTGGTATTCCCGGAGGTTGTGGCAGGTTTGGTATGTTCGGGGTCGGAATGTTTATATTAGGTATTGTCGGAATCTGAGGAATCTGAGGCATTTGCGGGGTTGGAATATTTATGCCGATATTCGGAATTTCCGGAATTTGCGGCATGTTTGGCATATTCGGTATTTGAGGCATAGGTATGCTGAAAGTAGGAATGCTTGGGACTTGGAAACTTATGTTGGAAAGATAATGCGTTGGCATCATTGGCGGGGTTATGCCGTTCATGGCAATATCAACCGCGCAAATTCCTGTTGCGCCGCATGGATTGGGGAAATCTGCTTTGGCGTTAAAGGATATATTTTTACCTAGAGCGCTGCCGATACCGCTACCGAAATCAGGAATATTTATTTTGCCCATAGCATTGGTCAAACCACTCATCGAATTTGAAATCATGCTGGTGATTTTGCCAGTTGCGGCGTTCATCCCCATCTGCGCAAATTGGCTTGGCATATTCATATAGCTGTTTGCCATATTCATATATCCGTTCGCCATTTGCCCGGGCATATTCATGTAACCATTGGGCATATTCATGTAACCATTGGCCATGTTCATGTATCCATTTGCCATTTGCCCTGGCATATTCATATAACCGTTGGCCATGTTCATATAACCATTGGCCATCTGGCCAGGCATATTCATGTAACCCTTGGCCATATTCATATATCCGTTCGCCATTTGCCCTGGCATGTTCATGTACCCGTTAGCCATGTTCATGTATCCATTCGCCATCTGGCCGGGCATGTTCATATATCCGCTGGCCATGTTCATGCCTGGGATATTTACGCCTATATTCATGCCACCCATTCCCGGCATATTTGCACCCATGTTCATACTGCCCATGCCTGGGATGTTCATGTTGGCCATGCCGCCGATATTTGGCATGCCCATGCCATTCATTCCGGGCATACCGCCTTTGAACATATTTGTAGCCTGCGAAGCCATACCGCTGATTTGACCGCTGATCTGACCTTGGATTCCTGAGACACCGGCATTGAGCTGGTTAGCCATTTGTGAAAATTGTTTATAGGAAGACGCGGCCATCTCAAGTTGAGCCTGCGCTTGTGCGGTTATATTTGGAATATTTTGTGCACTGATTGAGCCGCTACGCATTTGCAATGTCAGATCGACATATTTATCCATCGATTTTGTATATCGATCTTTTGCCTGCGTCATTTTGCTAAACGTATTTTGCAAATTGATCAAAGTGCCGCCGGTAAGTTTTTGCTCGACAATTTTGTCGGCATTACTTTGAATTTTTGTTATTGGATTATTGACGCCGGATTCCGGCAACCCAGCAGTTTTGGTATTTTTTTCTGAGTTTGGCTTGTTCCAAGATGGATTGTATGTCTGTGCGCCGCCGGTAGGTTTGGGTATTGGCAAAGCCGTTTGGTTTTGTGAAGACATCGGGTTTGCTATCGGAAGAGCATTGCCCGAATTATCCGCTTGGGCAACTGTGCTCATCAGAAAAATTGGCAAGGCCAGAATGTGCAATATTTTCATATATCAGTTCCTATAATATCCCCATATACAGTATAGTTGTTGGCGGCGGATAAACTATCGTATAAAGGCACATCCGGATTTGAATAAATCTGTATTGTTTTTAAACCATGATTGGTTACGGAAGGCTTAATATTTTGAGCTACAACTTGTTGCGGGGCCGCTTGCGGGACTGGGTCTGGGGCCGGAGTCAAATCTTTGCGGGAATAACCGTTATCATCGGCAACTATAAAAAAATCGCTGGTGGTTGCGGCGGGCTTGCCGTCCTTACCTAGAGTTGTGTAATATTTCTCATAAGGGCTGTTCCTAGCGTCATTCGGGTTTTGGATTGCGATGATTTTGCCATCTGGATCAATGACTTTCCCGTCGCTTCTGACCCTCACTTGAGAATCGGCCAGGGCTGGATTATGCAGCACAGCGACCATAATTATAGCCAGAATTGTAGAATTTCTGATCATAGACATTATAATATCAAAGTTTTGTTGCAATTTCTTTACAATTATATGACTAAATGATGTCAGAACCATAAATAAGGCTTATTTTTATAATATAATCGGAAATAATGGATAAAGAAGCTGAAATTGTTACTAAAAAAATTGAATCGGGGGAGTATTTTTCCGAGGCGATGAACTGGTTTCATGCCAAATTCAACCGTCCGCGCACGGAATTCGCCTATTTTTCGATCATTTGCCTGATCTCCCTAATCGCCCTTTTTGTTGGCGCGGCGGCTTTATTGGAGATTTTCCCGCTTTCTCCGGGTAAAAATTTCGTCCTTAGCCGGGAAATTGATACCGGGGATCATGTCACAATTCATAGTATTCAGAAAAAAGGCGAGACGGCGAATGATTCGATTATGAAATTCATGCTCAGCCAATATGTGCGGGCGCGTGAGGAATATATTGAGGAAAGGTTGAACCGGAATTTCAATCTTGTCTATACGTTTTCAAACGATGATATCTTCAATGAGTTTAAAGCACTGACCTCAACTTCCAACCCGCAGAATCCGGTGATCCAATATGGCAAACAGGCGACCAAAGATGTCGTGATCAATGATATAAAACTTCTTGATTCACTGGGACATATTGCACATGACGGGAAAGTAAAGAGGGTTATTGTTAATTATACAACTATTTTGACTTTCTTGACTGATAATACACAGCAGATAAGCCGCAATGAGGCAGATATTTCTTTTAATTATAAGCAAATTACTGTACATCAAGAGACAGGGAAAATAAGCCAAACGCCGGAGATGCAGATCACAAGTTATAAAATCAACCCTGTAAAAAATCAGTAATTTAAAATCCATAATATAAAATCCGCAAAAATATAGAGATATGAAAAAATTTACAAAAGCCCTCCTCCTCTCCACAGCAATTATTGCCTGCCATGGCCAAGCAAGCGCTATACAGGATTCGATTTCGCTGGCGACTGACTTCCGTATTAGGATGGTTCCGTATAATACTAATGAGGTCTATAAGTTCATGGGCCATTACGGCTATCAATCGGCAATCGAGTTTGGCACTGACGAAGACGTCAAAACTGTTTCTATTGGCGATTCCACAGCGTGGCAAATTGTACCGAGCGGCAATCGCTTGTTCCTGAAACCAATCGAGCCGAACCCGCAAACTAATATGATGGTCGTTACTAACCGCCACGTTTATAATTTTGAATTGCACGGCAAAGAAACTGAAAATATGGCCGATAAGGACATGACTTTCGTCCTGCGTTTCATTTATCCGGGTGAGAGCGATGTACAATTCCTAGACAAAAACAAAGTTCCGAATCCGAAAGTTGATCTGCATCCTGAGCGTTTCAACTTGAAATATACAGTTTCCGGATCTGAGCATATTTCGCCAATACGAATTTTCGATGACGGCGAATTCACTTATTTTCAATTTAAAGACGTCAACGCCGATATCCCTGCATTCTTCATGGTTGATTCCGAGGGCAAAGAAGCCATCATCAACTATCGTACAGTTGGTGATTATGTGGTTGTTGAGCGCGTGACTTCGCAATTTACGTTGCGTAACGGCGCGGATACGGCTTGCGTATTCAACGAATCCAAGCCGCTGGTTAGAATCGAGAAGAAATAACTTTTAAACTGATTCAGTAACTGCAGGGCCGCGCGATATGGCGACGGATCCAGTGCGGCAAGTTTCAGACAGGCCCAATGGACGCATCAGCGTAATAAACTCGTTGATTTTTTCCGGCGTGCCGGTGACCTCGAAGATGAAGGAGTTTTGGCTGGAATCCATAACCTTGGCGCGGAATATATCCGCGATGCGCAGGGCCTCCACGCGGCTTTCACCTTTAGCAGCAACTTTTATCAGCGCCAGCTCGCGTTCGATATGCGCACCTTCAACTGTGAGATCAACTACAGTGTGAACTGGGATCAGGCGTTCCAGCAATGCTTTAATCTGGTTGATGACCATGTCATTACCGCTGGTGACGATGGTGATGCGTGAGAGGTTTTCGGAATGGCTGACTTCGGCGACGGTCAAGGACTCAATATTGTAGCCGCGCCCCGAAAACAAGCCGATCACCCGCGCCAAAACGCCGAATTCGTTATCGACGATACAGGCGATGATATGGCGGTGGCTTTCGACCGGTTTTTTTGCCGGCGGCTTTTTCTTTGCTGTTGTCTTTTTCATGCGAGGCTTTTATAGTTTACGTCCCGGTTTGTGGCAATCACAAACTTTTCCGTTTATCGTTAATCGTTCATCGTTAATCGTTGGCCGCAAAAACGATAAATGATTAACGATAAACGATGAACGATGAACGATCATGACGATTATTCCTTTTGACGACCGCGACGGCACTATCTGGTTTGACGGCAAGCTTATCCCTTGGCGCGAGGCGAAACTGCATGTTTTGACGCATGGGCTGCATTATGCGAGCGCGGTTTTTGAGGGAGTCCGGGTTTATAATGGGAAGATTTTTAAGAATAATGAGCATAATAAGCGCCTGATTAAATCGGCGGAATTGCTGGGATTTAAGATTCCATATACGCTGGAGCAGCTTAACAAAGCCTGTGAAGATGTTGTGAAAGCTGAGAAAATCACCAACGGTTATATCCGCCCCATCGCCTGGCGTGGTAGTGAGATGATCGCGGTTTCGGCGCAGCATTGCACTATCCATGTTTGCATCGCGACTTGGGAATGGCCTTCGTATTTTTCACCGGAAGCGCGCGCCAAAGGTTTGCGCTTATGCTGGGCAGATTGGAAGCGGCCTGATCCGGCCACTGCCCCGACATCAGCCAAAGCGGCGGGGCTGTATATGATTTGCACCTTAAGCAAGCACGCGGCGGAAACTAAAGGTTTTAATGATGCGATGATGCTGGATTATCGCGGCTATGTTGCCGAGGCGACGGGGGCGAATGTATTTTTTATTATCGACGGAAAAATTCATACGCCTAAGCCTGATTGCTTCCTTGATGGAATTACACGGCAGACGGTTATTGCTTTGGCCAAGAAACGCGGGCTGGAAGTTATCGAGCGGCATATAAAGCCGGAGGAACTGGCGCAGGCTAATGAGGCTTTTTTAACTGGAACGGCAGCCGAGATTACACGGATTGCGGAAGTGGAGAATTATAAGTTTCCGGAGAATAAGATCATCACGATGCTGCAGGCGGATTTTGATACGTTGACAAAATAATATGATTATAGATGATAATTTTGAAGAATGGTTTGAGTTGAAGAAAAAGCTCAATGCCAACAGCAAATTGCCATATTTCCAAGAGCGGGAAATTTGGTGGTGCAGTGTTGGATTAAATGTTGGTTTTGAAATTTACGGTAAAGGAAAATTGTTCAGCCGACCCGTTTTGGTAATAAAAAAGTATGGGCAAACATTTTTTGCCATTCCTTTAAGCAGCAAAATAAAGAACCGTAGCAATTATTTTAGTTTCAGATACAAAGACAAACTTATCGTCGCCGTTTTAGACCAAGCAAAAACTATCGATGCTAAAAGACTTGCCGGAAAAATTGGACGCTTGGGAACGGCAGATTATAAAGCAATAAAAAAGGCTTTCATTGAAAGCCTTTAAATTTTTCCGCCCCAATTAAGGGGCGGTTCGTACCTTGCGGTAAACTGTGATTTAAATATATAGTAATTTATAGCTAAAGTCAAGATTATTGATTACAGTTTCTCTAGCATCTCTAAATCTCCGGCCAAACAAATAGTTACCTCTTCACCAAAATCTTCATGCCCCAAATATTTATTGCGATGGCAATGCCATCCATCTTCTGAATTGCCTGAAGCGATTTCTATAAAAGCTTTTGCCATATAAATAAATCCAGTGCGATTAGCATTTATCCACACTCCTTCGTTTGTGTTTTCAATACAAATTTTAGCATTATTTGGCGGATTATAAGGTCACACTTTCCAGCGTTTCCGGATCTTTTTGCTGAAAGATAAAAGGCATCATTTCAGACCCAGCAACACCTTATGCAAGATACCACCAGCTTTGATATAACCAACCTCGTCATTAGTATCGACACGGCAAGTCAGCGTGGTTTTGTCTTGTTTACCGTCCTTGCGTGTAATCACCAATGTAACGTCCATCTTCGGTTTGATGCCGCCGCCCAGACCCTGGAGGTCGAAGGTTTCGGTGCCGTCTAGTTTTAAATCGGCGTGAGATTGGCCGTTCTTGAATACTAGTGGGAATACGCCCATGCCGACTAAGTTGCTGCGGTGGATGCGTTCGAAGGACTCGGCGATAACCGCTTTTACTCCCAGCAAATTCGTACCTTTTGCCGCCCAGTCGCGGGAGGAGCCGGTGCCGTATTCTTTTCCGGCGAATACCACCAACGGCGTGCCGTCTTTTTGGTATTTCATGGAAGCATCGTAAACGCTCATGATTTCGCCGCTTGGGATGTATCTTGCATAGCCGCCCTCTTTGCCGTCGGCCATTGCGTTTTTCAAACGGATATTGGCGAATGTGCCGCGCATCATGACTTCGTGGCTACCGCGGCGGGCGCCGAATTGGTTCCAGTCTTTTTTCTCAACACCGTGGTCGGTCAGATATTTCGCCGCCGGGCCGCCGGAAGCGATATTGCCGGCCGGGGAAATGTGATCAGTGGTGATGGAATCACCCAATATCAACAATGCGCGGGCGCTATTGATATCTTTAATCGCGACGCCGGTTTCGGACATGCCGACGAAATATGGCGGGTTTTGGATATAGGTGGAATCGTTGTTCCATTTGTAGGTTTGGCCTTCCGCAACGCGGATTTTCTGCCAGCTTGAATCGCCTTCGAAGACGTTTTTATATTTGCGCTGGAACATTTCGCGGGTCACAGATTTTAATAATGTATCTGCAACTTCTTTGTTGCTTGGCCAGATATCTTTCAGGAAAACATCCTTGCCGTCCTTGCCTTTGCCGAGAGAATCTTGGGTGAGGTTTATCTTCATGCTGCCTGCAAGTGCATAAGCAACGACTAATGGCGGTGAAGCGAGGTAATTGGCTTTCACTAATGCGTGCACCCTGCCCTCAAAATTGCGGTTGCCGGAAAGTACGGCGGCGACGCAGATATTGTTGTCTTTGATGGTGGATTCGATTTCCGGTTTCAATGGGCCGGAATTGCCGATACATGTTGTGCAACCATAACCGACCAAGTGGAATCCAAGATATTCCAAATCGCCCATCAGGCCGGTGACTTCCAGATATTCCGTCACGACTTTTGAACCTGGGGCGAGTGAGGTTTTTACCCATGGTTTTGACTTGAGGCCAAGAGCGCGGGCTTTGCGGGCAAGCAAACCGGCGGCGATTAATACGCTTGGGTTGGAGGTGTTGGTGCAGCTGGTGATGGCGGCGATTACTACGTCACCTTCAGTGATTTTTTCATCGGCGGCTTTGCCATAAGCAATTGCGCGGTTTTCGTCAACAACACCGAATGATTTTGCCATTTCGGTTTTGAAGCCGGAGGCGGCTTCGGTCAAAACGACTTTATCTTGCGGGCGTTTTGGACCAGCGAGGGAGCTGACGACAGTGGACATATCGAGGTGCAGAACATCGGTATATTCCGGTTCAATATCAGTACGCCAGAAATCGTTTTCGCGGGCATATGCCTCAACCAGCGCAATCTGCTCTTCAGAACGGCCGGTCAGGAACAAATATTTCAAAGTCTCGCCGTCGATTGGGAAAAAGCCGCAAGTTGCGCCATATTCCGGCGCCATATTGGCGATAGTGGCACGGTCAGCAAGCGCGAGGCGCTCCAAGCCTGGGCCGAAGAATTCAACAAATTTGCCCACTACGCCTTTGGCGCGGAGGATTTGTGTTACGGTCAAAACCAAATCAGTTGCGGTTACGCCTTCTTTCAATTCACCAGTCAGGCGGAAGCCGACGCAATCAGGAATCAACATTGATACGGGCTGGCCGAGCATTGCGGCTTCAGCTTCGATACCGCCAACGCCCCAGCCTAAAACTGCGAGGCCGTTGACCATTGTAGTATGCGAATCAGTTCCTACTAATGTATCTGGGAATACAATGCCATTTTTCTCGGCAACCACGGAAGCCAGGCATTCCAAATTCACCTGGTGGCAGATGCCCGTTCCGGGAGGAACGACGTTAAAGTTTTCAAATGCTTTTTGGCCCCATTTGAGGAATTCATAACGCTCGGCATTACGCTCCATCTCCAGCGCCACATTGTCTTTGAACGCGCTGGTTGTCCCATATTCATCCACCTGCACCGAGTGATCGATTACCAAGTCAACCGGGGAAAGCGGGTTAATTTTTTTTGCATCGCCGCCAAGTTTTGCCATTGCGTCACGCATTGCGGCTAAATCCACAACCGCTGGAACGCCGGTGAAATCCTGCATCAAAACGCGGTATGGTCGATAGGCGATTTCCTCATTGGCGCGGGCGATGAGGTTTTTTATGTCCTGTTCCTTGACCGTATTCCCATCCAAGTGGCGCACCAGGTTTTCCAGCAATACACGGAGTGAGTATGGAAGCTTTTTGATATCGAAGCCAAATTTGGCAGCGGCTTTGTTCAAGCTAAAGTAATCATATTTTTTGCCGTTAACATCAAGTTGGGCAACAAGGCTGGAATTTAAATCAGACATAATTCTCCGTATTATTTTGCAACAACTTATGCGGTATTGCTTAATTTTCTGTTAAATGACTGAACGATCTTCGCACGCAAAGGTTGCGGGGGCATTATTCTTATGGATTTATAGGAGTTTAGTTGCGATTTTCTTGGTGCTATTGCCGTGCGAACACATTATTTCGCCGCTATCCACACCGGCTTTTCGATGACCATTTCGAGGTCGCTATCGTCTTTTAGGGTGCTTCCGTAATGCCTGCTTACTAAGTTGCCGCTGACGCTGGTTTCTTTGCCGATCATATCAGCCGGCCATTCCTTTAAGGCGTCTACATAGATGATTCTGCCATTTTGATTGAGTGCGGCGCCATCTTCGGTATTGGCGGCCTTGCCGTGATAGCTGATTTGTTTTGGCGAGCAGGCTGATATTAATATGAGGGCGGCAAATATTAGTTTCTTCATATCCTATATTTTACATCAGCGGCTCTAATGCACCGTTAATAATCGCTTAAATCCAAACTATTTGTTGCGCCGCATCAATCGGACAATCAATGGGTTAACGAACATTTCTACTCAATTCTACTTGACAAAACAAAGCTTAACTCCTATTAATCAACAATGGTAGCATATTTGGAAAGATTAAAAGCAGCGCACGAAAGTTCAGATGTAATTTCCGGTAGAGATGATGGTGGGGATAAAATGCAAGTCTCTGAAATTTTCAATAGCAGAATCGGGATGCTTAACCGCGCAGGAATATCAAATAGCGAATTAATTGAAGCTGGAATATTGTACGTTGATACACCAGACGCTCAATGCGTTAGAGCTGCTTCCGATTATCATTTGACTTGCGACTACAGACTATATGTTAGAGATACTGTATTGCCCATATTGCAAGAAATTTGGACTGATGAACTAAAAGCCAGTATATCACTGCAAAAAAAATCTTCGCGCCCTACCCGCTAACCAATTCCCTAGCCAGCTCCAAATCTTCCGCCGTATCTACCGCGTGCGGGATTTTATCGGCGGCGACTATGGCGACTTTGATAGTCATTCCGTTCTCTAATGCCCGTAATTGTTCCAAACGTTCGCGTAATTCCAACGGCGATGGCGGCAGGCTGACGAATCTTTCTAACGAGGCGCGTTTGTAGGCGTAGATGCCGATATGTTGGTAATAGCTGCGATCCGCGCTTTCGGGCCAGGCGAAGGGGGATTGGCCGCGGGTGAACCAGAGGGCGCGTCCATCTTGGGCGACGATGGCTTTTACGACGCTGGATTTCTCGAAGTCGCGGGCGTCGGGCATAAAGGCTACCGGGGTTGAGATATCAGCGCCGTCCAATGCACCGATTAATGGGATGATGTTTTCCGGGTATAGAATTGGCTGGTCGCCCTGGACGTTTAGGACGACATCATATTTGCGGTCGAGTTTTTGTAAGGCAGCAAATGCGCGGTCAGAGCCGCTGGGTAGCGCCGGGTCGGTCATGATTACTTCGCCGCCGTGTTTTTGCACGATTTCGGCAATTTCTGGGGCGTCGGTGGCGACATATACCGGCGCGACATCAGCTTCTTCAACGCATTTGAGGCAGCGGATGATCATCGGTATTCCGTTAATATCTGCCAGCGGCTTCCTCGCCAACCTTGTTGACCCCAATCGCGCGGGGATTATAATCACGGCATTATTCATAGTAGTTACATGGTTGCATGGTTTTTCTTCTTACCACGCAACCACGCAACCATGCAACTACGCAACCAAAAAAAATGAAAAGCCTCAAAAGCCAGATCCAGTACCTCACAAAACCGATTATGCGGCGGAATGGCTTTGTCACGCCGCAAATTATTTATGACTGGCCGTTGATTGCCGGGGAATATCTGGCGAAATATACAAACCCCACCAAAATCACCTACCCTGCCGGGAAAACTGCGGGTGGGACATTGCATATTGAGGTGATAAGCGCGCAGGCGCCGCTGGTGCAGCAGTTACAGCCGGAGATTATTGAAAAAATTTGCGGGTATTTTGGATTTAAGGCGGTGGCGCGGATAAAGTTGATACATTCCAACAAATTACCGGCGGAAGAAGTGAAGGTGACAAAGGTAGCGCTTGGATCTCATGAATCTGACAGGCTTGACAAAATGCTTGAGGGGATTGAGGATGAGGAGCTTAAACTCAAACTGAAGTCAATGGGCGAATATGTCATCCAACGAACCATAAAATAATATAATTCAGGTCATATGAATAAATACATTTATATCTTTGTAGCTTTTATCATCGTTATTGCGATCGCCTTTATTGCTATGCGCACAAATGCTAAACATCCGGTTAGTGAAGTTGCCAGACAGGAAATTAAACCTGAGGAAGTGGTGGTTACTAAAGATGTGAATATTGCTGAGAAAAAGCAGAAGCTTTTGAAAGATACTTCCGGGGACTATTATCTGGGTGAGAAATTTGCGCCGGTGGTGATGATTGAATATGCCAGCCTCGCCTGCCCGCATTGCCGGGATTTTCAAGGAGATGTGGTTGAGCCGATGATTGCCAATTATGTAAACAAGGGCAAAGTTAAATATGTTTTCCGCCATTTTCCGCATAACCAGGCGGCATTGGTTGCCGCTAAACTGGCGAATTGTGCTGAGCCCGACAAATATTTCAGCTTTATCAAAGTTTTGTTCAAAAGCCAGGACCAGTGGGCTTATAGCGAAAATTATGCGGCCACTCTGAAAACCATTGGCAAGCTTGGTGGAGTTAGTGAAGATAAATTTGATGAATGCGAAAAAAACAAAGAGATAGAGACCAAGATTCTTAACGGCGTTAAAAATGCTACCGATATTCTTAGCGTACAGGGTGTTCCGGCTATTTATATTAATGGCAATCTTTATGAGGGTGAGCGGAACTATAAAGATGTTTCGGCTTATATAGATAAGCAGTTGAAGGGCGAGTAATATATGTCAGATATCTCCTAAAGGGCTTGGCATAATCCTTGCTCCTAAACCCATGATATTAAAAAACGTGGGGAATTATGAAGAAGTTTATTATCTTGGCGCTGACTTTCTTGTCAGTAAACTCAATTACTTACAGCGCATTCGCGGCGGCTTCGCGGATTAAGGATGTTACCAATGTTGAAGGGGTTCGTGAGAATATCCTGATTGGTTATGGGCTTGTGGTCGGTTTGAACGGCACGGGCGATAAATTGAATAACAACGCATTTACGCAAACTAGTTTGCAATCGTTCCTGGAGCGGGTGGGCGTTAATATAAAAGGTACGGCGTTGAAAACCAAAAACGTTGCGGCGGTGACGGTTACGGCGACTTTGCCGGCGTTTTCCCGTCAGGGCGGGAAACTTGATATTCGCGTTAGTGCGATGGGTGATGCCACTTCGTTGCAAGGCGGTGTGTTATTGGCAACTCCTCTTATGGGTGCTGATGGCGAAGTTTATGCAGTAGGGCAAGGGCCTATTTCGATTGGCGGTTTCACAGCTTCGGGTACCAGCGGTTCCAGCGTTACTAAGTCCATTCCTACTACCGGCACGGTTGCTAATGGCGGTATAGTTGAGAAGGAAACTGGGTTTGAATTGAACCAATTGGCTTCATTGGCACTTTCCTTGAAAAACCCTGATATTTCAACAGCCATGCAGATCCAGGGGGCGATTAACGAAAAGCTGAAAGGCAATTTCGCGACGGCGACTGATCCTGCAACTGTGAAGATCAATGTTCCGGAAAAATATAAACCGCAAGTGGCTATGTTGATTAGCGATATCGAGCAATTGCAGATTGAGCCTGATCAGGTGGCGAAAATTGTGATTGATGAAACTTCTGGCACTATCGTGATGGGCGAGAATGTGAAAATTGATACTGTTGCGGTGGCACAAGGCAACTTGACAGTACGCATTGATGAAGAGCCACAAATCAGCCAACCGGGCGCGTTTGCACCGACTGGCGCGACTACGGAAGTTGTTCCACGCAGCACTATTACAGTTGATGAACAATCGGGCAACCGCATGGTCGTCATGAAAAAAGGTGCGAATTTACGAGATTTAGTCAACGGATTGAACGCCCTTGGCGTCGGCCCGCGCGACTTAATCTCTATCCTCCAGAATATCAAAGCGGCAGGAGCCCTGCAGGCAGATATCCAGGTAAGATAGAGCAGTTAGAAATACCCCCCACAAATAGGGCCGGTTTCCCCCACCGGCCCTATTTTCCTGCGTATTTCATGGGGTTGGCACGGGGCTTGCTTATATATAGGACAAGGGGAAAATCATGGAATCTTATTCAACATTCGTAGCGCCAAAAAGCATCACAGATCCGACGCTGGTCGTGAAAAATGGCGATAAAATCAAGAAAGCGGCGCAGGATTTCGAGAGTATGTTCGTTTCGGAAATGTTGCGGCCGATTTTTGATACTCAAGATGTTGATAAAATGTTTGGCGGCGGAGAATCGGAAAAAGTCTATCGCTCAATGATGGTGGATGAATATGGTAAATCGATCGCCAAAGCCGGTGGAATTGGGATTGCCAAGCATGTTGAAGCAGAGCTTTTGAAATTACAGGAAGTAAAAACTAAACCAGTGGAGACAAACCATGTCGCAAGCAAATGAATTTAACTTCGAGCTTTTGGTGGCCCTTACAGGCAAGCTGACTGCATTGATTGTTAAGGAAGCGGAATCGCTAAAACAGATGCGGATTAGTGAAATTACGGCGTTACAGCAGGAAAAGAACACGATTGCTGGCAATTTAGAGAGGCAGCAGCTTGCATTACGGAATGATCCGGAAATTCGCAATAACTTGACTGATGAGCAAAAAACTCAGTTGAAACAAGTAGCTGTGGAATTTGACGAGGCCATCCAGACTTATCAAACTGAGCTTTATAAAGCTAAGAAAGTTAACGAAATGGTAATTGGCAAGATGGTAGAGATCGTAAAAGATCACATCATGAAAAACCGCTCATATAGTGCAAATGGCACCAAAAACATGAGTGGCACGGAACTTGCTAAAAATACTCCAGCGCTGAAATATAATACCCAAGCATAGGTAACAAATGACGTCGATTGCATTAAATAACGCTTTAACCGGACTTCGGGTCAGCCAGCAATCACTAGAAGTGCTTTCGCAGAATATCGCCAATGCCAATAACGAAAACTATACCCGCCAATCAGCCAGCCAAAGTGCGCTTAACCTGGGTAATGAAATTGGCAGCGGTGTTAATATCGATAGTATTGACAGGCAGATTAATGAATATATTTCAAAAACTATAGTCACTACAAACTCAAACGTGTCGCGTGCCAATGTTATCAGCGATTATTATACCCAATTGCAAGTATTCATGGGCCAGCCGGGCAAATCCAATTCGATTGATACTTATGTTAACAACTTCTTCAATGCGATGTCGCAATTAGCGGTGACGCCGGAAACTTCTTCACTCAAGATTAATGCTGTCGCGGCAGGACAAAATTTGGCTTCACAAATTTCATCATTGGCAAATGATGTAGAGAATTTGCGCTTTGATGCGGATCATGATTTGAAACAGGCAGTTAATAGCGTCAACCAATCCTTGAACAATATATATAATCTTAATGCGGCAATACTCAGCGCAAAATCTAATAACGCTTCCGTCAACGGCCTTAAAGATAGTCTTGATGCTGAGTTGAAAAATATCTCAAAGATGATGGATATCAGCTATCGCACTGAGCAGGGCGGAACAGTTTCCATTAACACCAATAGCGGTGTGCAGCTTTTGGGTGTTGGTACATTGACACAGCTCGAATATACCCCAGCGACTTCCATTGATGACTTTAAAAATAACATACCATCCAGCGCTATAAAAATTTATCAGGTTGATTCTACCGGCAAACATACTGGCACTGGAATTCCATTAGTAAATGCTGGTCTGGGCGACGAAGTCACCACTAGTTTGACCGGCGGTAAAATTTTTGGTTTATTGAAAATTCGTGATAAATCTATGCCAGATGTTCTCAAGCAGCTTGATACTATAGCTAAATCGATTGTTGATTCAGTTAATGCCGTTCACAATAATGGTTCGGGATATCCGCCTTTACAAACTCTGACCGGATCTACTTTGGTTGACCCTACATCTTACCATCAGTGGGGCGGCAATGTAATGATCGCCGCGCTTGATTCAAGCGGCAAACCGATTGCTTCACCCTATGCCAGTGATGGCTCTAACGGTAATGGCTATGCGCCTTTGAATATTGATTTGGCGGCTTTGAATAGCGGCACAGGTGCGGGCAACCCGACCTTCCAAACGATTATTAATGAGATCAATCATTATTATGGCGCTCCGCAACCACGTGTCGGAATGGCGGATATATCCAATGTTGAATTGAGGGTTGATAGCGATGCGATAACTGCGGGTTCCGGTACATTCAAATTCAGCCTTGATCTTAGCAATCTTTCTGCGAATAGTTCTACATTCCGCGTAACTAGTGCCGGCGTGTCAGGCGGTGCGGTTGTAACTCCAAATTTAAATGATGTTGCGGTTGCCGGCGGTGCTACTAAAAATACTGCAGGAACTTTGGATTTTAGCGTCAATATGGCGGCAGCTGCGGCTGGCCCATATACCGTGACCTTGAACGTGCAAACCACTAATTCTGATGGCACTGTTTCCAGTGGCGTTATTACTTATACTTTGGCTAATGCCGCATCGGGATTGCGCAACCATCAATACGCACCGGCCACCGCTTCCGGTTCTGCCGCAATTGAGAATCCGACTACTAACCAAGCTATGTTACAAGCGAAATTGGTTGATGCTAATGGTAATGAAGTTGCTAAAGATCCCACTACAGGAAATTATACCGCATCCGGTTATTTGCAAATTACCGGCGTTAATTCTTCCAACCGCGTTGCTATCAGCGAGTTAAACAGCACTGAACTTGGCGATGCGTCCTATACTCCGTCTGCCAACGCAACTAATTTTGGCTTCTCGCATTATTTTGGTTTGAATAATTTCTTCGTTAATAACGGCCAAACCGGCGGCTCTGCCCTGAATATGGCAGTTACAAGTAAAGTGGCTAATAATCCGCAGCGTGTTTCGATTGGCACACTCAGCCTTTCTAACCAGCCTAATGATGCTGCTAAGAAAAGATACACGTATGAAGTAGGCAGCGGTAGTAACCAATCGATTGAATCATTATCATCACTCAGCCATCAATCATTCAAATTCGGCACTGCCGGTGGCTTGCCGGAAACTACGCTTTCCTTCAGCGATTATGCGGCGCAAATTATTGGTGATTCGGCTAGTAAAACTGCCGGTGCGGCTAATGATCTGACTCAACAACAATTAGTGAATCAGGGATTCATTGATAAAGATAAATCCGTTCGCGGTGTTAACGTTGATGAGGAAATGGCGAATACGATTTTATTCCAGAACGCATATAGCGCAAATGCACGCGTCATCACGGTGACTAAGCAATTATTCGAAGATTTGTTGCAAGCCTTCGTATAGATTTTTAATTGCTTCCCTTGCCTCCGCTGCGCTCACTCCGATGGAGCACAGCCATAAGCGGCGGGCTGGCGGCTCTTTAAAACCTCTAAGTTCTTGACAGTACGGGCATCAGCATAGATAAAATAAAGCCGATGGCTGCTAGATTTATCCTTGTAATATTTTTTGTAACTTTGTTCTCAGGAACCGGCTTTGCGCTGGAGAATTTCAGCAGCACCGGGCTTTCCAAAAGCGATGAAAAGATTGCGGCGGAAGCTATTAATGCATCTATGAGCTCTGATTGGTCTCGTGCCCGAAAAATTGCACAGGAAGCCAATGATGTTATTATTTATAAAATCATCTTGTGGCGCGAGTTTAAGAATGCGCGTAGCGCCAGTTCCGAGGATATCAAAACCTTCCTCAAATATAATGCTAATTGGCCATTGCGGGATGCGTTCAAGCGGCGGATTGGGCTTTATGTGCCGGTGAATAATCAAAATGATACTTGGCGCAACTATGCTTCGCGGGCGCGGGATTTGTTAGAAAGCGGAAAATCAAAAGAAGCTTATGATTTGATTGCGGGAAGATATCAGTATCTTTCCGGCTCCAACCGCGCTGATGCGCTTTTCCTTTGTGGGTGGATTAAATTACGGTTCCTGAAAGACCCGGCAGCGGCGGCGGCTTTTTTTGAGCGGCTTTACAGTGAAGTGCGCTTACCGATGAGCCGTAGCCGCGGGGCATATTGGGCTGGACGCGCTTATGAGGCGCAAGGAAATGATGGCAAGGCTTATGAATGGTATAAACGCGGATCACGGCATTTTACCATTTATTACGGACAGTTATCGGCGCTTAAAATTGACCGGAATTATAAACTTACCCTCCCTGATTATCCGCCGCCGGATTATTTGGACGCTAAAAACTTCCTAAGCGATGAACGCGTGCGGACGGCGAAAATTCTTGATAATGCCAATGATAGCGAAGATGCGCGGCTGTTTTTGATTAAATATTTGGATGAGAATACGCGCACGGTTTCGGATTATCTTTTGGTGGTATTGCTGGCGCAACATACGACGAATTATGAATGGGCGGTGATGGCGGGGAAGAAAGCGGCGGAGGTTGAGGTGCAGGTGCCGCAGGCGAATTATCCAGTATTGATGTTTGAGCCGCCTGCCCCGGAAAAAGCTTTGGTTATGTCGATTACGCGGCAGGAAAGCCAGCTCAACCGTTATGCAAAAAGTCCGGTTGGCGCGGTGGGGATGATGCAGTTGATGCCGTCAACTGCGGAGCATGTAGCACGGCAGATGGACAAGGCTTATAGCAGCAATATGCTTTATAATAAGGATTATAATATGACGCTGGGTAGTTATTATCTGGCGCGGCGGATAAAGGATTTTGATGGATCGTATATACTTGCGATTGCCTCTTATAACGGCGGCATCGGTAATGTTTCCACTTGGATAAAACGCTTCGGCGATCCGCGGAAAATGAGCCCTGACCAGATTATTGATTGGATGGAGCTGATACCGTTTTCAGAAACGCGGAACTACGTCCAGCGCGTGCTGGAATCAACCGAAGTATATCGCTCGCGGCTAGGCGGCGGGAGTCATAAGCTGGAGTTATTGGAGGATTTGAAGAGATAGTATGGAAATCTACCTTCCCATCGCTGAAATTCCCGTGAATATATTTTACATCATTGCGCTTGGCATCACGGCGGGGTTTTTGGCGGGGATGTTTGGGATTGGCGGGGGGTTTTTGGTGACGCCGTTTTTGATTTTTCTGGGGATTAATCCGGCGGTGGCGGTGGCGACAACGGCGAATCAGATTATCGCCTCCTCGGTTTCGGGATTTATGGTGCATCACCGCGCCAAGAATGTGGATATCAAGATGGGGTTGTTCATGCTTGGTGGCGGCGTAATTGGCTCAATTGCCGGGACGCGGCTGACGGCATTGTTGAAAAATATAGGCCAATCTGACTTGGTGATTCCGCTTTTATACGTGCTTTTTCTCGGCGGGATTGGCGGGTTGATGGGTTACGAAGCGTTTAGATCCATCATCCATAGAAAAAGCGGCAGGCCGGCGAAACCGAAGAAGGAAAGGAAATGGCAGGAAGATTTGCCGTGGAAGATTGATTTTCCGCGTTCGGATATGACGGTGAGTATTATTCTGCCGGTCGGTATTGGGATGGTTAGCGGCGTTATGGTTTCGTTGATGGGAATCGGTGGCGGGTTTTTGCTGATTCCGGCGATGATTTATTTGATCAAAATGCCGTCATCTCTAGTAGTTGGGACTTCTCTATTTCAGATGTTTGCAATCACGGCGATTGCGACGTTTTTCCATGCTTATTATTCGCAAACTGTTGATGTTGTTTTGGCGGTTTTGTTGCTTGGCGGCTCTATTATTGGGGCGCAATATGGAGTTAAGGCCAGTTTCAAAGTTTCGGCGGAGAATCTGCGCGGGCTGTTGGCGGTTATGATTCTTGGTGTTGCGATAGCGATGGGGACGACTTTATTTATCAAGCCGAGAGAGCCGTTTTCCGTGCTGCGGGTTTATTAGATTGCTGATTTATGATTGCCGATTGCCGATTGCCGATATAAAATCGGCAATCGTAAATCATAAATCGGCAATTATTCTTATGAAAACCGCAGTCATACTTTTCAACCTCGGCGGGCCGGACAAACTGGAAAATGTGCGGCCGTTTTTGTTTAATCTGTTTAATGACCGAGCGATTATTGATTTGCCTAATCCATTTCGCTATTTTCTTGCCAGGTTTATTTCCGGGCGGAGGAATGTTAAGGCGCAAGGGATTTACAGTAAAATTGGCGGCAAATCCCCGATTGTCGAGTTGACCCAGATGCAGGCCGAAGCGTTGCAGAAGGAATTGGGGGATGAGTATAAAGTTTTTGTCTGCATGCGTTATTGGCATCCGATGAGTGCGGAAGTTGAGAAGCAGGTGGCGGAATATAAACCCGATAAAATTATTTTCCTGCCGCTTTATCCGCAATATTCAACTACGACTACGGCATCTTCATTTGCGGATTATCTTACTCACTGTCATTCCCGCGCAGGCGGGGATCCAGGGTTTGTGAAACTGGATCCCAGCCTACGCTGGGATGACAAGATACGGATGATTAATTATTACCATTTAAATAAAAACTTTATAGCAGCACATGTGGATTTGTTGAGGCCGGCGGTGGAGAAATTTGCGGAGGCGCGGGTTTTGTTTTCGGCGCATGGGTTGCCGGAGAAGGTGATTAAGAAAGGTGATCCGTATCAAAAGCAAATTGAGGAAAGCTCAGGCGCAATTGCGCGTGAGTTGGGGTTGAAGGATTGGCGGATTTGTTACCAAAGCAAAGTTGGGCCGCTGCCATGGTTGAAGCCAAATACGGCGGATGAGATTGTTGCGGCGGGAAAAGATATTATATTGGTGCCGATTTCATTTGTCTCCGAGCATTCGGAAACTTTGGTGGAGTTGGATATTGACTTTAATAAACTGGCGCAGGAATCAGGTATAAAAAACTATATCCGCATTCCGGCCTTGGGGACGCATCCGTTGTTTATCAAGGCATTAGCAGATTTAAGCATCTCTGCTTAATGTCACCTAACTTTAATATTCGTGATAGTACAACTGTAATATTACAATGCTATTTTTTACTGATGATAAATCAGAAGCTTGAAGTTATTGCAGAAGGATTCCATCCAAGCTGGAAGTATACAATTCAACCATCTCTGGGTAAGACAGCATGGGAAGTTTCAGATGATGGAAAGATACTTCATGTAAGTGATGACTTTGCTTCAAGCTTAACTGCCCATGAATTTAAAGCTTTTGCCGCCTACGCAGGAGCATTGTGCCACAATCAGCAGAAAAACGTGCTCACTTCTTTATCTATGAATGTTGATCATACTAACTTCCTTTTATTTTTATCAGCATTGAACTTGATTATAAAAAACGAACTCACCTTAACCGCATCAGTATTCACAGGGGCGATTGTAGGCTTATTGAAACTACTTCATGAAATTGATTTTAGTTCGCCGGAAGAAGAGGCTATAAAAAGCGTATCTTCTCTTTCCATAGTCAAGTCAGCCATACGTAAAACTCTGGCTGCAGTAGGCGAGCCTTACCATGAAACATTGCAAAAGTTAGATAAGCTAGCTAGAAAGTTCTCGCATTTGCAGGATGCAGCAAATGCTCCATCCCCAGCCTAGTCACCGGTGATAATCCGCTCCACCAATTCCTTCACCGTCGGAATATACCCGTCTTTATAAAACGGATCATCGTGGAATTTGTAGGCGTTGTGGCCGGAGAACATGAGGTTGTGTTCAGTGTCGCCATCGTTGACGGCGATATCCTGGAGGGTTTTTTGGATGCAGAAGCTGCGCGGATCGGGTTTTTTGCCGGTGGTGAAATCGTCGCGGTCTTTCCAGTTGGAGAAGCGGCAATGCGATAGGCAGCCCATGCAATCAACCTGGTCTTTGTGGATTTCGGCGGCTTTTTCCGGAGTCACGAAAATCAACGTGTCTTCCGGGGTTTTCATGGCTTCGGTATAACCCTCGGCAATCCATTTATCGGCCTGGGCTTTGCCTTCGACGGTTATATAAACCGGGCGGGCGCGCGGGCCTAGCAGCAGTGGCGTCGCAAGGTGATTATCTGGTTTCGATAAATATGGAATTTGGCGTTTGCCGCGCGCGTCCAGTTCTTTGATATAATCATTGTTGACGGCGGAGGAATAAAATCCGGTGGGCGAGAAATTATTCAGGAATACGTCGCCTTCCTGCAGACTCAAAAGGCGTTTTTTCCATTCTTGCGAAACCGGGCTTTCCTGGGTGACGATTGGACGGGTGCCGTATTGAAAAACGATGGGGCCGATTTCGGGGTTGTCGAGCCAATGCGACCAGTCGCGCAAAAACCACACGCCGCCAGCCATAACGATTGGGGTTTCCTGGAGGCCGACTTCGTTCATGAATTTGCGCAGTTCGGCAACACGGGGATATGGATCTTCCGGAACTGCCGGATCTTCGGAATTTGAGAGGCCGTTATGACCGCCGGCGAGCCACGGATCTTCATAAACCACGCCGCCGAGCCAGTCTTTTGATTTTTCGTATGAGCGTTTCCACAGGGCGCGGAAGGCGCGCATTGAGGAGACGATTGGGTAATAATGGACGTTATATTTCGCGGCGATATCCGCCAGCTTATATGGCATACCGGCGCCGCAGGTTATACCGTGGATGATACCTTTGGTTTTTTCCAAAACGCCGTGGAGGACTTCCTGGCAATTTGCCATTTCCCACAATACGTTGATATGGATGCGGCCCCTGCCCTTGGATCTGTTCCAGGCGATTTTGGCCTGGGAAATTGCGCCTTTAATTGAATATTCAATCAATTCGTGGTTTTTTTCAACACGGGTTTTGCCCTTGTAGACCAGCGGCACGAAATTACCGTTATCGTCGATATATTTGCAGTTCACGCCCGAAAATGTGCCCACCGCGCCAGCTTCGGCGAAAGCTCCCGATGAATATCCATCCGACACCGCAACGCCTTTACCACCCTCAACAATAGGCAGCACTTCAATGCCGGAGATTTTTACTTTTTTCAGTCCTTTCAACATAGATGGGAATTATAAGGATGTTTCCGGGGGTTGTAAATGGAATGTTTAGTTAAATAACTTACGTCTCTTCGCCAAGCATTATGAGCCAGAAGTGACATAATTTAACAAAAGTTTAACATTGCAACCTATGGCCTTATGTTAAAATTCTATCCTGCTTATGATTAATTAAGCAAGGTATATAGTAACTTAACTTGGAAGAACTATCTATGGATGAGATTGAAAACTTAAGAAAATCAAAATATGATTATTTTGGCGGGAACTATACTGCTTTTGATATTCTCAGAGAGCATCTTCGAGCTATTACCGAAGCAAAATCATTAACAAGTTACGGCGTATATAATATTGGGCATCGTCTGTTGAATCTGATTACATCTCTAGAAAAAGTAGATTTAAAAAAACAAGAATTAGAGAATAAAAGATTAGGATTTGAGGACGAAGAATATTCACCACTTTCCATTACTGAGAAAAAAGCTCTGCGCGATTCTGGGTTAATTATTGATGCAATAATTAGGGATACGCAAAAGCTTAGTGATTTCGCTTTAGATTGTTTAATTCCTGACACTCCTGAACATCAAGCTCTCACTGCTTTAGGAAATTTATCTGCCTCAGGTAACGTACATGGTAATAACAAAAAAGATTTTGATGACACTCAAAATGAAGTGGAGGTTCTGAAAAAGATAAGAGGGAAAGTAGCTACGATTTGTGAGTCTCTTGGCATGCGAATTACGCAGCCTAGGGGAAAGAGCTTAATGCGCCTCGCCCCAGTTGTCGCCTACTGCCGCCTCAACCAGAATCGGGACGGAGAGCATGGCGGCGTTTTCCATGATTGCTTTGATTTGGGGGAGTTTTTCGGCGGCTTCTTCGGCCTTCACCTCGAATAATAATTCGTCATGCACTTGCAAAATCATTGGCAGGTTTTTGCGGTCTAGTTCTATCATGGCTTTTTTGATGATGTCGGCGGCGGCACCCTGGAGCGGGGCGTTGATGGCGGCGCGTTCGGAGAATTGGCGGACGGCCCCGTTTTTGTCGTTGATGCCGCGGATATAGCATTTGCGGCCATAGATGGTTTCGACATAGCCGTGTTCGCGGCAGAACTGGATTGTATCATCCATATATTTGCGGATGCCGACATATTGTGCGAAATATTGTTTGATATATTGCGCAGCGACTTCGCGAGGGATTTTAAGGCGCCAGCTCAAGCCATGCGCGGAGACGCCGTAGATGATGCCGAAATTGATGGTTTTGGCGATGCGGCGGTGGTCTTGGGTGATTTGGTCCATCGGCACGCCGAGGACTTGGTGGGCGGTGATGGCGTGGACGTCCTGGCCGGTGCGGAAGGCTTCCTTCATCGCCGGTATATCGGCGACATCGGCGAGGAGGCGGAGTTCGATTTGGGAATAATCGGCGGAGATTAGTTTGTAACCCGGCTCGGCGATGAATGTTGTGCGGATTTCGCGGCCTTCTTCGGTGCGGATGGGGATGTTTTGCAGGTTTGGCTCAGTTGAGCTTAGGCGGCCGGTTGAGGCGACAGTCATGGCGAAGGTGGTGTGGACGCGGCCGGTTTTGGGGTTGATGGATTGTGGTAATGCGTCGGTGTAAGTGGATTTCAATTTTGATAATTGGCGCCAGTGGAGAAGTTTTTGGGCGATTTCGTGACCCTGCTCTGCCAACTCTTCCAGCACTTCAGCGCCGGTTGAATATTTGCCGGTTTTTTTGGATTTTTTTCCGCCTGCCAATCCTAGTTTGCCGAATAATATTTCGCCGATTTGCGCGGGGGAGCCGAGGTTGAATTCTTCCTGGGCAATCAGGTAAACTTCTTTTTCCAGCGCCGCCATTTTGGTGGCGAATCTTTCCGACATTTTCGCCAGTTTGTTTTTATCGATTTTTGCGCCGCGGTTTTCGATTTTGGCGATTACGTTGATTAATGGCTTCTCAATTTTTTCGTAAACTGTCAGGAGTTTTTTGTTGAATAATTCCTGACGCGATTCTTTTTGTTTGTGTTCGATGAACTCGACAATATCAAATGCGCAATTTGCTAATTCTTCCGGCGGGACATCTTTTAAAGCTCGCTTGTTTCTGCCGGTTCCGCATAGTGTGATGTATTGCGGCAATTCCGGCGCCATGGATTCAACGCTGCCATTGGTGAGGCCGGTGTTGAGGACGTATTCCATTATTTGTAAGTCGTCGATGGGGGTGACTTTAGCCACATCACCTTGCGGCTCGACTGCAAGGTCTCTTCGAGGAATTCCTGCGGTCAAGCCGCAGGATGACGTGTCTTTATAGTCGTGAAAGATTTTCAAGACTGCCGGATTGGCGAAAATTTCGGAGAGTGCGGAGTTGACGTCGTCATGGGTGATGCCACCTTTGTTGTCGAAATCGAAACCTTCGCTGGGTTTGTGGGTGCCGTATTTTATGAAAGCAGAATCTGTGCCGCAGGCGAATGCTACTGCGGCATCATCGATATAATCGACCGCCAGCCGACCCTCGCGTAATGGGTTTTGTAGCCAGGTGATTAATTCAGGGATATCTTTAAGGATTTTCCTCACTGCTGCATTCCGCACATCCCGCGCTTGACGCGGGATCTCCGGAAACCCCGCATCAAGTGCGGGGTGTGCGGCTGTTAGGGAGAGCTTAGCGATGATAGATTTGAAGCCGTGTTTTTTGGCGAATTCTAATAATCCGGCTTCGTTGCTTTTTTCGGTTTTTAAATCATCGAAATTGAATGCGATTGGGACATTATAATCGAGTTTGATTAATTCACGTGAAAGCTTGGCTTGCGCCGTGTTGGCGATCATCACTTCGCGGCGCTTGTTTTGTTTGATTTCTCCGGCGCGTTCCAGGAGCGAGTCCAAATCGCCGTATTCGTTTATTAATTCGGCGGCGGTTTTGGGCCCGATCCCCGGCACGCCTGGCACGTTATCGGACGAATCACCGATTAGGGCGGATACATCGAGGACTTTGTTGGGGGCAACACCGAATTTTTCCAGCACTTCTTTTTCGCCGATGTATTTATTTTTTACCGGGTCAAACATTTTGACCGGGCAGTCGCCGTCTTTGACTAATTGCATCAAATCTTTATCGGAGGAGATAATCGTCACTTCGATTCCCTGCTCACAGGCTTTGGATACGAAAGTGGCGATGATGTCATCGGCTTCGTAGCCAACAAGTTCAAAACTTTTTAAGCCCACGGCTTTCGCAGCGTCGCGCACCAATGCGAATTGTGGTTTTAAATCTTCCGGTGCTTCGGGGCGATTGGCTTTGTATTCGGTGTAAATTTCGTTGCGGAAGGTTTTGGAACCGGCGTCGAATGCCACGGCCATATAATCCGGTTTGTGGTCTTTCAATAGTTTGACCAGCATGTTTGTGAAACCATATACCGCGCCGACGGGTGTGCCTTGCGGGTCGGAGAATGGGGGCATTACGTGATAGGCGCGGAACACGAAGCCGTAGCCATCGACTAGGTAGAGTTTGCGGTGTTGTGGTTGCGTGGTTGCGTGGTTGCTTGGTTGCATGGTTTACTATAACTCCACTTGTGGGGTAGTCAAACCACAAAGTTATTTAGTGTGACCAATACTTCAGCCTATAGTCGCCGGAGAAACAGATGTTCTTGTAGTATTGATTTGACTTAAGGCTCTAGTGATAAACTCTCCGCTAACCTGAAGTTTAGCGCCGCCTTCTAGGTGTAAAATCAGATGCTTTACCTGCGTAATTTCTGCGTGCCTGTAAAGACAAACTGCATCAGGAAAAACAAAATCATTAGCACTTATTTGGACATGTCTTCTGCCAGTAACTAATGCTTGCCTTGCTACATTTGTTATAAATTCATCAGCATCAGCTTTTGTACATTCTATTTGAATTGTTCCTCTTTTTTCAGGCCACATAGAGTCATACTCAAACTTTGTTCCCAGCATAACCAATCCTTCGGATCTACCAAAGCAGGTAATATCGCTGAATCTAACACCTATTTTCGCTGGTGCTCCAGTTTCAGGAAACTTTCCAAGTAATTCTATAAAATCTGCCATACACTTTTTTTATTTATTATAGAGGTTTAAAATAATCATTAACTTATGTCAACCATTATTTCCAATCTCCTAACCCACTACCCTGAAACACTGCCAACGCCGCAACTGCCGCAGTTTCCGCGCGGAGGATTCGGTTTCCCATAGTTACTGGAATCACAAACGGTTTTTCGCTTAACATTATGGTTTCGTCTTTGCTGAAGCCGCCTTCGGGGCCGGTTAGGATGGCGTAGCTGGCTTTGGGGAGTTTGGCTAAAGTTTCGCCGATTGGTTTACCGCTTAAAGTTTCGTCGCAGAAGATGATTTTTTGGTTGGGATCCCAATTTTCCAATAATTTTTCCAGCGGCACTATTTCACTCACTTGTGGAATTGTGATGCGGCCGGTTTGTTCGGCGGCTTCTACGCAGTTGGATTTCATGCGCTCGTAGTTGATGCGGCCGACTACGGTGTATCTGGTGTGGACTGGTTGCAGTGAAGTGACGCCGAGTTCGGTGGCTTTTTCGACCAGGTAATCGATTTTGCCGAATTTTACAGGGGCGAATAATAGTGTCAGGGGCTGTTCTTTAACAGGCTGGCGGGTTTGTTCGTTTACTTCGATATTGTGCTTATCTTTGTATATGGCGAGGAATTCGCCGGATTCGCCGTTGAAGACAAAAAGTTTATCGCCGGTTTTGCAGCGGAGGACGTTGCCGAGGTAATTGGCCTGGGCTTTATCCAATTCCAGATTTTCTCCTGTGGATAATTTATTCTCCGTGTATAATCTTATCTTCATATGGCCAGTATAAATTCATATTACCGATTGGCAAGGCTGGATAAGCCCGCGGGGGCTTGGTTGTTGCTGATTCCATGCTGGTGGGGGTTGGCGCTGGCGGGGTCATTTGACTTTTTTTATTATGCGCTGTTTACGCTTGGGGCTTTTATCATGCGGGCGGCTGGATGCGTGATTAATGATATAATCGACCGTAAATATGATGTGAAAGTTGAGCGCACGAAGACGCGGCCACTTGCGAGCGGGGAAATTAGTGTTAGGCAGGCACTAGGATTTTTGGGATTATTATTATTGCTGGGATTGGTGGTGCTTTTGCAATTGCCGCAATTTGCCATTTTTATTGGACTGGCTTCGGTGCCGTTATTTGTAACTTATCCGTTTATGAAACGCATCACCTATTGGCCGCAGGCAGTTTTGGGAATGACGTTTAATATTGGAGTGCTGGTGGCTTACGCGGCGGTTACGCGTGATGTATCGTTTGCGGCGATTACATTATATCTGGCGGGGATTTTTTGGACATTGGGTTATGATACAATTTATGCGCTGCAGGATCGGGTTGATGATGTGCAGATTGGGGTCAAGTCTACGGCGATCAGGTTTGGCGAGCGCACCAAGATTTTTGTGACGGCATTTTATGGATTGATGTTGGTTCTGTTTGCGATTGCGGTGAGTTCGCAAAGCGGCTTTGGGCTGCCTAGTTTCTCGGTGTTTATATTGGCAACTTGCCATTTTACCTGGCAGATGCTGCGGCTGAAGCCGGATAATCCTTATAATTGCATGGGCTTGTTCCGCTCAAATATTTATGCGGGATTTATTTTGCTGATTTGCTTGCTGCTTGCGGCGGCTGGTCATTAAAAAATGAAGTTGTCATCCCAGCGAAGGCTGGGATCCAGTAGTAATTGTGAACTGAGACTTATGGCTGGATCCCCGCCTTCGCTGGGATGACAGTGATGGGAGCATTTGCCTCCAGTAATTTACCTTTTAGTTGTTCGGCGCTGTCAGATTCGATTGCAACCGTGATTTCGAAGATTTTGCGGTGGAGGAGGATTTTTAATAGCTGGATTTCCTCGGCGTAGTTTTCGACGATTTCGCTGACGTTGTATAATGAGCAAATTGTGAAATCACGCAGGCCTGTGCCCGCATAATTAGCGAAGTTCTTGGTTTCCCGCTTTTCGTTGGGGGTTTCTAATAATGCTAATGAGGCATGGATATCGGCGGCGGAGAAGCTGCGGGTGGAGAGGTTTTCGAATTCGTCTTCGATGCAGAATAATAATAAGTTACCTAACAGTGCTGGGAAGATGACGGTAGCGGCGTCTAGTTTTTTGTCGCCGCTCAATTTGTAATCTTTAGCTTTTCCGCCCAGTCTTTCGCGCAGTTCAACCTGATCGCCGAATTTGTCGATATTGGTTAGGCCGTTGAACATTTTGTCGAGGAATTTGAAAATATGGGCGCGGTTGAGTTGGAAAATATCAACCCAGATATCGGGTGATGAATGGGAAATACGGGCGAAGGTTTTGTAATCGCCCTCCTCTTTTGGCGTGACGGCATATTTTTTGTGGGTGATGGCCATTTTGTAGGCGCTGGCGAGTAATTGCGGGACATGGGAAATGGCGGCGTAGACTTTGTCATGCTCAGCAGCGGTCATAATTTCGGTTTGGGCGCCCAGGGCTTTCCACAAGTTCTCAATTTCTGAATTTACTTCGTTTGGGGTTTTGGGAAGCGGCGTTAAAATTGTTTTTTTGCCTTTGAATAAATCAGCTTCACCGGCTTCATAACCGCTGGTTTCCTTGCCGGCGATTGGGTGGGCGGGGACGAAGTGGACATTTGGCGGTAATGAGCGTGAAACTTGGATCAGTGCCGGAGTTTTGACGGAGCCTGCATCGGTTATAATTGCTCCGGTTTTCAAATGCTTGGCTATGTCTTTGATGACGCTGTCATACATGCCCATTGGGGTACAGAGCATGATGATATCAGCGCCTTTTACTGCTTCTGGGAGTTTTTCGGCGGCGACGTCGATTACGTTGTCTTTTAAAGCTTTTTTTGTGGTGGCGGCGTTGCGGTTATAGCCGGTGATATGATATTTGCCTTTCAAGCCCCGCGCAACGGATGAGCCGATCAGGCCGAGGCCGATTATGCTGAGGTTTCTGAGGGTTTTATCCTGCTTCATGATGAAATTGATAAAGATTACGGCGAAAAACTCAAGAAAAGGCTTCAATAACACGAAAAATGTCTTATTATTTCTGTTTAGAGGTTCAAATATGAAAAAAATTATTATTGCTTTAAGTCTTGTTTTATTCCCCGCAATATCGCACGCCGCCGCGCCGGCATGTAATGCGCAGAGTGCCGGCAGCGTTTCTTGCATGGCGAATAAGCAATGCGAATGTAAGTTTTATCGTAAGTCAGAAATGGCTGGCACGCCTGATCGGTTTGATTGGGATTGTGGTATTATGCGTCCTAGCTGTAGTGGCGGGGCTAATGTGAATGTAACTAATACTCCGGCTTATAATGGTCCGTCATCGGTTGGGTTTAGCAATTCTACCAGCTCTACTAATGTGAGCCAGAACCCGATTACTACTAATACCCAGGTTCAATCGCCGGAGCTGACGCAACAACAGCAATCGCCGACGACTACGAATACCTCGACAACTACCCAGACTCCAACGCAAAGTAGCGTTCAGACAGGTACACAGTCGAATAATCAGAATAGCACACAAAATCAATAGACCTTGACTTTATTGTTAACTTAAGTTAATTTAGTTTTTTATGATATCTTATATTGGACCAGAGAATGAAGGCGGGCACGAGCCTGAACGAGTTCTGAAGACAAAAACTTTTCAAAGAAAGGCTTTTATGCCCAACCCAACCAAAGAAGAATTATATTCAGGAGAACCTATGCCAGATTTTGCACACGCTTTAAAAGCCAATTTAGCAGCCAGGGAGGCTAGTTTTGTACAACGCCAGGAAGAGCGTGGTGCAGTAGGTACTGATAGTCCGGATTTTGCCAGGATACGAGCAGAAAATATAGCAGCTCGGCAAAAAGGCCGCGCTGAACGTGATGGGTGAGCCTAGTAGTTATGAGCGTTGCAGAAAAAATTGGTAAGACACAATTAATTGCTGACTTGAGGCAGGCTATTAACGGGGCTTTAACTGCTGAGCAGAAAAAATCTATTTCTATAGTAAATATTCATATAGGCGCACTCGGCGGAGCTACTATTCGCCTTAACTCTGCCAAACCCATTGATACGTTAGAGAAACGCCTTTTGGCAAATGATATACAAACAGCTACTAAAAATTTATTAGGCTCTACGAAACTTGTTGGAGTAAGCGCTGGCAATGAATTTAATATTAGCCTGTCACCAACAGTAGAACGTGAACGCGGATAGCTACTCCGCCACCCATCCGCCATCGATAGATATCGCCGCGCCGGTTATGCCTTGGGCGGCGTCGCTGCATAGGTAAATTACCAGTGCGCCGATTTCTTCAGGGGTGGTGAAGCGTTTGTTGGGTTGTTTTTCGGCGACCAGTTTCAGGGTTTCTTCTTTTATAGTTGTGCCATTGGCTTTGGCTTTATCGGCGATTTGTTTTTCGACCAGTGGCGTCATTACCCAGCCGGGGCAGATGGCGTTGCAGGTTACGCCGGATTCACCGGCTTCGATGGCGACAACTTTGGTTAGGCCGACGACGCCGTGTTTGGCGGCGACATAGGCGCTTTTGTTTGGCGAGGCTACCAGGCCATGCGCGGAGGCGATGTTGATGATTCGTCCAGATCCGCGCTTTTTCATGCCAGGGAATGCGTGTTTTATTGAGTGGAATACTGAGGATAAGTTGGTTGCGATTACCGCATCCCATTTTTCATTGGGGAATTCTTCGATTGGTGCAACAAATTGGATGCCGGCATTGTTGACCAGGATATCCACCTGCCCCGCGTCATCAATCATTTTTTCTACCTGATCAGTTTTGGTGACATCGGCGCCGGAATAGGTGACTTTGACTTTATATTGTTTTTCTATTGCATCGCGCAGGGTTTCGATTTCTTTAGCATCGCCGAAACCGTTGATAACAATATTCACGCCCTCTGCCGCCAGACATTTTGCGATTGCTTCGCCAATGCCGCTGGTTGAGCCGGTGACTATTGCGGTTTTGCCTTTGAGTGATGCCATTTTATTCTCCTGTTTATCCCTACTTACTCTTTACATATGAGCCGGGTGAATTTTCTATATGTTTTTTGACTTTGCGGGCGGCTATTTTAGCGCCGTTGAATTTTTGTGACCATTTGTCCCAATCCGGCCACCATGAGCCGGTTACTTCACGCGATGATTTGAGCCATTTATCAGGGTCTTGGTGAAGTTTATCGCTGATCCAATGTGGATATTTGGTTTTGGAGGGCGGTGACACTACGCCAGCGACGTGGCCGGAATCCGCGAGGGTGAATACGGCATTTTGTAATAGTTGTGCGCCTTTATACGTCGATTTCCATGGGGCGATGTGGTCTTTGACGGTGGAGAGGAAATAGGCTGGCGTTTTGATATTGCGCAAGTCAATTTTAATATCGCCGATTTTGATGCCGCCGGGTTTGGCCAGTTTGTTGTCGAGATACATGTTGCGGAGATAGAAGCTGTGCATTTTAGCTGGCATGCGCGTGGTGTCAGAGTTCCAATAGAGGATATCGAATGAGAACGGGTCTTTGCCAAGGAGATAATTATTGACGACGAATGACCAGATCAAATCATTGGAACGGAGCATGGAAAATGTTGCGGCCATTTCATTGCCTTCGAGATAGCCGACTTGGTTCATACGTTTTTCCAGGGCTTTTACTTGTTCGTCATCAATGAATACGGAAAGGTTTCCGGCATCGGAGAAATCTAAGAGTGTTGTGAGGAAGCTCGCGGATTTGATGCGGGTGTCTTTTTTTGCGGCCATATATGCTAGTGTAGTGGCGAGCAATGTGCCGCCGAGGCAATAGCCGATTGCGTTTGCTTGTTTCTCACCGGTGATTTTTTCGATTTGATCTAGTGAGGCGAAGATTCCCTCAAACATATAATCGGAGAAAGTTTTATCGGCGTGTTTCGGGCCTGGATTAATCCAGGAAATTATGAATAGCGTATAGCCCTGCTCTACCAGCCATTTAGCCAGCGAGTTTTCCGGACGGAGATCGACGATGTAATATTTGTTGATCCATGCGGGGATGAAAAGCAGAGGGGTTTTGTGGACGTTTTTAGTTTGCGGCTCATATTGGATCAGCTGCATTAGATCATTTTGAAAAACCACTTTGCCAGGTGTAATGGCAAGGTTTTTGCCGACTTGGAACGCTTCCAAATCGGTTTGGCTGATTGAGCCGCGCTTGATGTCCTGGGCCAGCTTGCCCAGGCCTTTGACCAGGTTTTGTGCGTTGGATTCCAAAGTTGCGCGTAGGACTTCCGGGTTGGTGAAAATGAAATTGCTGGGACTGACGGCGTCGATGAATTGGGCGGTATAGAATTCCAGTTTGTCACGGTCTTTTTTATCCAGGCCCTTGATGTTCTTCATCAGATCCATCAGCCAGTTTGCATAAACTAAATATGAATCCTTCAATACCCTGAAAGCCGGAGATTGTTGCCAAGCTTCGTCTTTGAAGCGCCGGTCGCTGCTTTCTTCTAGTTTTTTTTGCTCACCTTTATCCAAGAAGTTTTTCGTGGCGGAAACCCATAATTGGCTTAAGTCTTGATATAGGTTCATGCTGGAACTCACCATCACTTCCGGCTCGGCGGCGAGTTTTTGGAAGGATTCGAGGAAAGTTTGGCTAATATTGAACGGGTCGATGCTACTTTGCGAATTGAGCGGCATTTTTCCAGCATAATTTTTGAGAACAGCGTTAAAAAGTTCAAGGCTTTCCGAGAGGTTGGAATAAAAACTATTAAGATCGACCTTTTTCTGCGTCATGGCCGGTTTTTACCTGCAAAACCGGCAGTTGTAAATACTATTCATAATTTGTTGCATTTTCCGATGTGTTATATTATAACATTCGCTGCAACCAACACCAGGGTTTATGAAAATAATTATTTTAGCTACTATATTGACATTCGCGATTACTGCCGCTGCACAAGCAGGGGAGCTTAAAGTTACCGTTAGCGGTATTGAAAACGGCAAGGCGATTTCGGAGAAGTTTGCGCATTGTGTTGTTAAGGGTGATAACAAATCTGCGGATGGGGAGAATATTAGTCCGGCGATTTCCTGGGATAAAGGGCCGGAAGGCACTAAGTCATATGCGGTGATCGTGGTGGATCGTGATGTCCCGTTGAAAGTTGAGGATGCTTACAAGGAAGGCGTTGTGATTGCTGAAAACGCACCGCGGCAGAATTTTTATCACTGGATGCTGGTTAATGTTCCGGTGAATATTACCACCATTCCTGAAGGACAGGGGCGCGACAAAAATTTTGGTGACCAGTTGGTTAATGATTATTTGAAGTTTTCCGGCGCCAAGAAAACTGATCAAAATATCAAAAAATACTCCGGCTATGATGGCCCTTGCCCGCCTTGGAACGATTTACGGATGCATAATTATCACTTTAAAGTTTATGCTTTGAGCGAGACTTTCAATACAGGTGATGAATATAATGGTGATGAAATCATGCATAAAATTGCGCCTTATGTTTTGGCGACGGGCGAAGTTGTTGGCACATATACATTGAATTCAACTCTCAATCCGGCGCTGGCGCCTAAAAAAGAGGTGAAGCCGGATGCCGCAAAAGCTAAATAAAAGCGCGGGCGAGAAAGTAATGCAGTTACTGGGGAAGAGCAAAAAGCCCCTCACCGCTTATGATATTTTGGCGCGTTTGAGTATCAAGACGCCACCGACGGTTTATCGTGCACTTAATAAATTGATCAAGGACGGGTTGGTGCATCGCATTGAATCGCTGAATGCGTTTATCCCATGCCGTAGTGGCGTCGATCATGACCATGCTGATAATTTTGCGGTATGTAAATCATGCGGGGAAGTGGCGGAGATTCATGACGGTAAGGTGGAGAAGCTGCTGAAAAACTGGAGCAACGAGGCAAAATTTACGGTGGAACGGACTGTGATCGAGTTGCTGGGATATTGCAGGAAGTGTAGATCCTGATGCTGTATTGGAATGTTTTGCAACGGATTATTCTTTCTCTCGCGGCGCTGGCGGTGATTGCGGCCTTATGTTTTTGGGCGCGGTAGATGGCAGTTGAATTGCAAGACTTAACCGTCAGTTATGATCGTCATCCGGCGATTCATCATGTCAGCGGCGTTTTTGCGGATGGGTCATTGACGGCCATCGCGGGGCCGAATGGTGCGGGGAAAAGCACCTTGTTAAAAGCTATTGCCGGGATTATGAAAACCGATACAGGACAAATAATATTTAATGGGTTGAAACAGAGAGAAATTGCTTACATGCCGCAGGCGGCGGAGATCAGCCGCGATTTTCCGATGACGGTTTTGCAGATGGTGGCTACTGGTTATTGGCGCAAGTCCGGGGCTTTTGGTGGGATTAATAGCCGGCAATTGGGACAGGCAAAATATGCATTGGCCAGTGTGGGGCTAACTGAGTTTGAGAATCGGCCGATCGGGACACTTTCCAGTGGTCAATTTCAACGCATGTTATTTGCGCGGGTGATTTTGCAGGATGCGAAGCTAATTTTGCTTGATGAGCCATTTGCGGCAATTGATTTTGAGACGACTTTGAAGTTGCTAAAGATTATTCAAACTTGGCATGGTGAAAAGCGCACGGTTATTTGTGTGTTGCATGATATTGGGCAGATTCGTGAGTATTTCCCGGAATGTCTGTTGCTGGCGAGAAAGTGTATTGGCTGGGGAAATTCTTCCGCTGTTTTGAATAATGATAATCTTTTCAATGCCAAACTTTTCCACGAAGCGTGGCAGGAGAATGCGGGAGTTTGCAAAACATGATTTATAATTATTTGATCCAACCGTTTGCGGATGAAGCTTTTCGCAGGGCGATGTCCGCTTGTTTGGCGATGTCGCTAGGATCAGCGCCGCTTGGGGTGTTTATGGTTTTGCGGCGGATGAGTATGGCTGGCGATACTCTCTCGCACGGGATTTTTTCCGGTGTGGCGATTGCGTTTGTTATTGCTGGCGGCGTTTCGTTTTGGCCGATGACTTTGGGTGGGATTTTGGCGGGGTTTGCGATTACGTTGTTTAATACTTTTGTGAAGCGTAATACCAATTTGAAGGAAGATGCCAGTTTTGCCGGGGCTTATATGCTATCATTGGCGCTTGGGGTTTTGATAATCACGACACATGGCGGGGATGAGGAGTTGATCCATATTTTGTTTGGTGATGCGTTGAAGATTAGCGGGCAATTGTTGAATTTCTCTGCTGCCATGGCGGCTTTGAGTGTTGTTGGTTTGGCGGTAATTTACCGACCATTGATAATTGAATGCGTGGATCCGGTTTTCATGCGCTCAGTGCGTGGACGCGGAGCGGTTTATCATCAATTGTTTTTAATTTTGGTAGTTGTGAACTTGGTGGCGTCGTTCCAGGCACTCGGCACTTTGATGGCGTTAGGGTTAATGATTTTGCCGGCGATTTCGGCCCGGCTGTGGAGTAATAATATTGATTGGACGATTTTCGCCAGCGTGATTATCGCGGCAATATCCAGCATTGGCGGTTTGTTGGTTTCATACCACACGCATTTATCCAGTGGCCCATGCGTTGTTATGGCGGCGGGGATTATTTATTTCCTGTCCATCTTCTTTGGTAAAAACGGTATCCTAATCAAATTCCTGCCGCATTATCATTTGGCGGAATAAATACACAAACTGTGATTCTCAGGCTTGACCCGAGAATCTAGGATTAGTGAGCTGAGAACCGGATCATCGGGTCAAGCCCGAGGATGACAGGTGTGGAATTAAGCTTCGGCGAATAAATCTGTAGAAAGATAACGTTCAGCGAATGAAGCGACGATAACTACAATTTTCTTGCCTTTATTTTCCGTGCGTTTTGCAACTTCCAGAGCAGCGGCGATTGTGGCACCTGAGGAAATCCCAACTGGGATACCGTCAGTTTTAGCAACCTTGCGGGCGACTTCAAAAGCGGTTTGGTTGCTGATGGTGATAACCTCATCAATCAGAGATTTATCCAAAATATCCGGCACGAAACCGGCGCCGATGCCTTGGATTTTGTGGGGGCCGGGTTGGCCGCCGGAGAGTATTGGGGAATCTTCTGGCTCAACGGCAATGAATTTTACGCTGGCTTTCTTTTGTTTAATTACTTGTGCAGTGCCCGTCAATGTTCCGCCGGTGCCGACGCCGGTGATGAAGAAATCCAGTTCGCCGTTTGTATCATTCCAAACTTCATTAGCGGTGGTATTGCGGTGAATTTCAGGGTTGGCGGGGTTTTGAAATTGTTGGAGGAGAACTGCTTTTGAATTGCCGGCGACAATTTCTTCGGCGCGGGCGATTGCGCCTTTCATGCCTTTGGCGGCTGGAGTTAATTCGAGTTCAGCACCGAGGAATTTTAACATTTTGCGGCGCTCTACGGACATTGATTCCGGCATGGTGAGGATGATTTTATAACCTTTTGCCGCGGCGACAAATGCCAGCGCGATACCGGTGTTGCCGGAAGTCGGTTCAACGATGACTGTGTCTTTGGTTAGCTTTCCGCGAGCTTCAGCGTCTTCAATCATGGACAAGGCGATACGGTCTTTTATGGAAGCCAATGGATTGAAAAATTCGAGCTTGGCATAAATTTCCGCTACAGCCCCGGCTTCTTCGGCGATGCGGTTGAGGCGAACCAGCGGCGTGTTGCCAACTGTTTCAAGAATATTGTTATATATTTGCTTGCGGCCTTCGGTTTTGAATTTGCTTCCAAACTTGGTTGCTGTGGCGGTCATATGTAAATCTCTATTGGTTTGGTGGAGAATTATATAATCTAAAAATCAATTTTGCAAATTTTTTCTTAAACCTAGCAGACCCCGGCCTTCGCCGGGGTGACGGGGGTTGGTTATTGCAAATTCTTTCTCAAGCGCAGTAATAATATCCCCAAAAGTGCGGATAATGCTGAGCCTAGGATAACTCCGAATTTGGCTTCTTCCTGCATAAAATCTTCGGGAAATGCCAGGATACTGATGAACAGGCTCATGGTGAAGCCGATTCCGGCGATTACTGAGATGATGTGGATATCGCGCCAGGTGGCGTCTTTTGGCAGGATGGCGAGTTTTGATTTTATGGCGATATAGCTCATGCCGAAGATCCCGATTTGCTTGCCGATAAAAAGTCCGAATGCGATGCCGAGGGTTATGCGGTTGAATAAATGATCGATGGTGATTCCGCCAAAAGAGATTCCAGCATTTACAAAGGCGAATATGGGTACGATGATGAAAGTTGTATATGGGTGCAGCTCGTGCATGAGTTTTTTATTGCATTTTTTCGGGATCATCAGGCCGGTGATTACGCCGGCGATTGTGGTGTGGATGCCGGTTTTGTGGAGGAGGAAGGCGAGCAATGTGCCCAGTAACAAATATACTTTGGGGTTGTCGTTGTTGGAATTATTGAGCATGAATAATGCGGCGATTGTTAGAACTGCAAAACCTAGTGGTAGCATTGCCAGAGTGTCGCTGTAGAAAAAAGCGATAATCCCGATTGCGCCCAAGTCATCAAAAATGGCGATTGCGAGGAGGAAAATTTTTAAGGATGGCGGAAGTTTGCGGCCGAAGATTAGCAATATGCTTAAGGCAAAGGCGATATCGGTGGCGGTGGGAATGGCCCATCCACGCAGGGCGCCGGAGGTTGAGTTGAGTTGGGTGTATATCAAAGCTGGAACTGCCATGCCGCCGATTGCGGCTAATAGGGGTAATAATATTTGCTTAAAGTTCGAGAGCATGCCGCCGAACATTTCGGCTTTTAGTTCCAGGGCGATTGCCAGGAAGAATATGACCATCAGCCAATCATTAACTATATGTTTGGTTAAATCCGTGAAGTTGTCATAAAATCCGGCGCCGTTGGTATTGGCGAGGATAATGGCCAAAATGGCGGCGGTGAGCATAATTATGCCACCGGCGGCCTCACTTATGAAGAAATTATGTATTTTTTTCATCATCCACGGGAATGTTATCGGCAATCCGGCGTTTTGGCATATTTAATTTGCAAAATTAGCCATTTGACACAAAATCTTTTCTTAAACGTGAATTCTATGAGGATAAAATGACGATGAAAGCACCAGAGATGGTTTATATTAGCGGCGAAGAAATGACGCGGGTCGTCATGGAGTTGGTGCTGGACAAGTGGATTAAGCCGCATATTGATATTTCCAATTGGCAATTTTTTGATCTGTCATGCGCTGAGCGTGATAAGACTGATGATGCGGTTTTGAAGAATTCGATTAAAGCCGGCGCAAAAATTGGGGCAATTTTCAAAGAACCGACGATTACGCCGACTGGGGAACAGGCCAAGCAGATGGGTTTGAAAAAGCCGCTGGGAAGTCCGAATGGCAAGATGCGCCAGGGGTGGAATGGTTATGCGATTAGCCGCGATACTATTCATATTCCGGGGGTTAAACTTGGTTATGACACTCCTGTATTGATGGACCGTCATGCGGTTGGTGGTGAATATGGCGCGGGATATGCGATGGTCAGCAAAGGAATGTTGCAGACAAAATTTTATCCTGATAGCGGGCAAGAGCCGATTACGGTTGATGAACGGAAACTGACTGATGATACGAATGCGGTGGTTACTTATCATAACCCATATGACAATATCACGGATTTCGGCAATCATTTTTTCAGCCGTTGTTTGGAGGCGAATGTTACGCCATTTGTGGTTTCAAAACGCACAGTGTTCAAATGGCAGGAATATTATTGGCAGCGGATGAAGGCGATTTTTGAAAGCGAGTTTAAGGCGAAGTTCAATGCCAAGAAGCTTTTGGAAAATTCCGCGGGTGAAATCCGGCATTTATTATCTGATGATGCGGCGATGAAACTTGTGGCCTGGACAAAAGGCAATTTCGGCCTCGCCTGTTTGAATTATGATGGTGATTGGCTTTCGGACGAATTGGCGCAGATGCACAAATCTCCGGGATTTATCAGTTCGGTGCTGGTGGGCAAAGCGGCGGATGGCAGCAAAATCATGGAGTTTGAGGCGTCACATGGCACGATTGCGGATCAGTTTGAAAAACACAATGCAGGTAAGGAAACTTCGGTTAATCCGCTGGGCTTGGTGACTGCGTTAATTGGCGCGATCAACCACTCGGCCAAACTTGGCGAGATGAAGGCGCAGATTACGATTGATGCAATGCAGAAGCTGCATGCTTTCACCGCGAAATTGTATAAGGAAATGACCGAAGCTATGGCCGCCGGAAAATGTACTCGCGATTTGAATCCGCAGACTGGGCTGACCACGCAAGGGTTTATTGATTATGTGGCGGGGAAGCTAAACTAGATCGTAAAATCTGGCTTCTGCTTATTTTCACCGCCCTGCCCGGTTTTTAAGGCTAGAGATTCGATCGTGATTTTACCTAGTTCTTCGAAGTATTTTTCTTCGGCGGTTTCTAGGGCCTGTGAGATGTAGTTTTTATCGGTAGGGAGTTCATCACTATTGGCAGAATAAATATCTGCAAGTGTGATATTGCGGCGTTCTTTGGCCAAAACATAGCCTCCCCTGGGGCCGCGGACGCTGCGGAGGATGCCGCGGTGGACTAGTTTTTGCAGGTCGCTTTCCAGATATCGCTCCGGCAGTTTCAGTGCCTTGCAGATTTCCGGGCCGCGCACGGCATTGGGTTTGGCGTGGAGCGCGATATGCACTACGGCTTCGATTAAGTGCTGGAATTTTGCACTATTCATACCGCCACTCCAACTTTGTCATCCTCGGGCTTGGCCCGAGGATCCAGGAATGTCTCAGTGAGATCTAGCCATTGCGGGTTATGCTTTTCGATTAATTCGAGTTTCAAAGCTCTTACCCAATGTTTTAAATTTTTTTCGCGTTGCAAAGCCATCCGTATATCTTGATATTCTTCAAAGTGAACTAATATCTTCACGCCGTATTTTTTGGTAAAGCCTTGTATAATTTCCGCTTTATGTTCGTAGCTACGACGCTCTACATCATTCGTTACACCGATATAAAGCATACCGTTTTTTTTACTTGCCAATATGTAAATATAATAACTTTTCATTCCACACATCCTGGATCCTGGGGTCGGGCCCGAGAATGACAATTTTTGGTTACGCCGCTTTTGAACCGGTTCCGGTGGAGCCGAAGCCGCCTGCGCCGCGGGCGGTTTCGTCCAGGTCAGAGACGATGTTCCACGAGCCTTGTGTCACTGGGGCGATGATCATTTGGGCGATGCGCATTCCGCGGGTGATGGTGAAGTTTTCTTGGCTCAAGTTCACGAGAATTACGCAGATTTCACCGCGGTAGTCGGCGTCGATTGTGCCGGGGGTGTTCAAAACAGTGATACCATTTTTCAAAGCGAGGCCGGAGCGTGGGCGTATTTGGGCTTCGTAATTTGCCGGGAGGCCGAGGGCGATGCCGGTCGGGACTAATTTGCGCTCACCGGGTTTGAGGGTGATTTCATCGCTGATCGCCGCCATCAAATCAGCACCGGCGCTCATGGACGTGGCATATTTTGGAAGTTCCAAGTCTTGGCCGTGTGGCAGGACTTTTAAATTAATGCTTACATTGCTCATATTTATCTCCATATTGGCCCATAATAAATTCAACTATTTGCTTTGCGACTTCTGTCTTGCCAGCTTTGGCCAATTTCTTCTCAGAATTTTTGGTGACCAGCCAGACTTCGTTTTCATCGCTTCCCAGGGCCGTTATATCATTGAGCACAATCAAATCACAAGATTTTTTTGTTAATTTTTTACGGGCGTTATCCAAGTGGTTTTCACTTTCTGCCGCAAAGCCTACAACTAGCTTCGGTCGTTTTGCGGATTTGGCGATATTGACGAGGATATCCGGGTTATCGACCAGCTCGATTTTATCAAAACTGTCTTTTTTCATTTTATCCGCAGAATAATTCTTTGAGCGCTTGTCGGCCACTGCAGCAGCAGCAATAAAAATATCAACCGGCAACGAACTTTCCACAGCCACCAACATTTCCTGGGCTGATTCCACGCGTTGCATGGGAACGCGATAATGCACCTCGGCCGGGCCGCTGATGATTTTTACTTCAGCGCCTAGTGCTGCGAACGCGTCAGCCAAAGCCGCGCCCATCTTACCTGAAGAGTAATTACCGATATAACGAACCGGATCGATTTTTTCGCGGGTGCCGCCGCTGGTTATTAAGACTTTCATTATTTCAAATTCCCTGTGCCGATTCCCATTCTTATCTGCATTGCGCAAGCTTCCGTTGTTGTGGCTAGGTTGGCAACGCTACCACTTCCACCATTTATCGAACAAGTGCCATCAGGAGAACTACTAGTAACCGACCAATATCCAGTTGTACTAGCGCCTGTAGTTATATTACCGCTGTTAAAATTGCCATCATCCATCTTTATATCCACAGCAAGTGCATCCGCAGGGACAATGCCTCTGGCAGCACTAAACTCATATACTACATAATAATTAATGCCATTTATCGAGAAAGGAACAAATCCGGCTTTTGTACTTATTTTTGACTTGGGAACATTTGTTATTATGACCGGATAAGTGCCGATTATAGTTGGGGAATAGGGATTTCCTATTTCATTTGACAAGCCGGAAGAAGATAAGTTAGGCCAAAAATTCGCAATCTCACCATTAAATGGATAGCTGGGGGATGTGCCTGGCTCAATTAAACCATTATTACAGACATAAGAACCAGTATAAACGCACCCCATTGCACTGGAATCACCTGGAAGGTTATTATATTTAGCCTGAAAATTATCGACGGCAGCATCATATTGGGAAATTTGCCTGACAAACGTTATGACTTTCGCCGTCCGTACCATACTTTGCGCCACCAGTATACCACCGATCAATAACCCTATTATTACCAGGACGATCGACAACTCTACCAACGTGAAACCTTTTTTCATTATTTTAAATTCCCCGTGCCGGTTCCCATTCTTATCTGCATCCCGCAGGCTTCCGTTGTTGTGACTGGATTGGCAACGAGGTTACCCATCGCGTCGTACATCGTACAAACGCCATCAGGACTATTGCTATACATCCAATATCCACCAACTCCGCTAACGCCTGCATTTATATTACCGGCATTAAGTTTACCATCATCCATCTTTATATCTACAGCAAGCGCATCTGTGGGAATAATCCCCAGGGCATTACTAGTGTTATAGTCATATACTACATAATAATTAACTCCGGTCATAGAATTGGGAAGAAACCCAGCGTTGGTACTTATTTTTGATTTGGGAAAATTTGTTATTAGAACTGGAGAACCTACTGCCATAGCCGAATAGGAATTACCTATTTCATTCAGCAAACCGGAAACGGATAAGTTGGGCCAAAAATTCACAATCTCACCGCTAAACACATAGCCGCTCCCGACTATTTGAATTAAACCATTATTGCAAGTTGACGTTGCGGTATTGGTACAGCCCATTATACTAGTATCCCCGGGTAGCCCACCGTATTTAGTCTGGAAGTTATCAACGGCAGCGTCATATTGTGAGACTTGGCGTATAAACATCTGGATTTTTGCCGTCCGTACCATACTTTGCGCAACAAGTATTCCACCGATCAATAATCCTACGATAACCAGGACGATCGACAACTCTACCAACGTGAAACCTTTTTTCATTATTTTAGATTCCCTGTAGATGCTCCCATTCGTATCCAAACGCCGCAAGCTTCTGTTGCCGTAGATAAATTATAAAAACCCGGCCCAGTAAGTATACGGCAGGATCCATCCGGAGACCCTGGAGCAAAATTTATATAACTTAAGACAGAAAATGCAAAAAACTGACCACTAGAACTAACTCCGTCATCAATTTTAAGATCAATTGTATATGCATCCAACGGAATAAACCCGCGTGCGGCAGTACTGCTGTTGAAATCTGCGAGAGCAAAATAATTTGGATTGGCTAGGACTCCATAACCGATAATTCCGCATTTTGAGCATAATTTGGCTTTGGGGATATTTGTTCCGATTGCGGGATAAGCTCCAACCATAACTGATGAATAATTGTCGCCATTCTCATTAATAAGGCCCGAAGCCGATAAATTGCTCCAGAAATTTGCTACTTCGGATTGAAAAGGAAAGCTTCCTACAGATGGAACTTCAATTATGCCATTATTGCAAGTTGTTGAAGCGGTATTGATGCAGCCCATTAAGGATGTATCTCCCGGTAAAGCGCCGTATTTGGTCTGAAAGTTTTCTACCGACGCGTCAAATTGCGCCATTTGGCGTATAAGCATCTGGATTTTTGCTGTGCGGATCATACTTTGCGCAACAAGTATTCCGCCTATTAAAAGACCTATAATAACCAGGACAATTGATAGTTCTACAAGCGTGAAGCCTTTCTTCATTTTGATAGGGTTTTTAGGATTTCGCCTATGTCGGCCATCCTGCCTTCGCCATATTCACCGCAGGCCAAATCACCTTTGCCTGGTTCAATAATTTTTATTCCGTCAGCTTTCAGCTGTTTTATATTGCGCTGCGTGGCGGCGTTTTTCCACATTTCCACATTCATGGCCGGGGCGATGTATATTGGTTTATTAGCTGCGAGCAAAGTTGATGTAGCAAGATCATCAGCATTGCCATGCGCCATTTTCGCGATGATATCTGCGCTGGCCGGTGCGACGAGTATAAGATCCGCATAGCGTGAAAGAGTAATGTGCTCCATATTTGCCCATAAATTTGTATGAGTTTCTGTGCCTGAGAGAGCTGTTAGTTGCAAAGCTGTTATAAAATGCTCCCCGCCTTTGGTGAGGATGCATGTTACTTCATCATTACGTTTTTTGAACTCACGCACCAACTCGCAGGCTTTATAGGCCGCGACGGAGCCGGAGATTATCAATAATAATTTCATGGGCGCAGTTTAGTACTCAACCGGTAGTGGGTCAAGGCTTCGCCATAAATACCAGGTAGCGACGGAGCGGTAGGGGCGCCATTTTTCGGCGTGTTTGGTTAAGTGTTTGCGTTCTTTGGCATAATTCTTCTCGAAAGCCTTGAGTAAGCCCAGGTCTCCGATTGGCAAAATATCGCCGCGCAACAGGCCGAATATCAAAAACATTTCCGCCGTCCAGCGGCCAACACCATTGATTTTTATCAGTTCCTTTATTACTTCCTCATCCTCTTTGTGCCACTTGCCGTTATGAGTGAGTATGAATTCGGAGATGCTTTTTACGTATTTTACCTTTTGCCCGGAAAGGCCGATAGCGCGGAGTTTTTCATCCTTCATTTTGATGATTTTGATTGGGTCGCATTTGGTGAGTTTTTCGAAGCGCTTCCAGATTGAGTCTGCGGCTTTTACTGAGATTTGCTGTCCGATAATGGCGCGGGCTAATGTAAAAAACGTGTTGCCGCGAGCTTTAAGCGATTCGCCTTTATAGGATTTTATTATTGCCGCCATTACTTCATCCTGCTTTGAGAGGTGTTTTTTAGCTTTTTGCCAGTAATCAGGTGTTGTCATAAAATATCCACTACTATATATTAACGATTAGAAACAAATTAATTAATTGTTATTATGGAACCATCACCTAAACCTCTTCCTTCACAAACTGCCTTAGCACGGTTAGAGGCGCTGTTATCGTTGAACGGAGTATGTATTACTCAAACTAAAATAACTAAAGCATATAATATCGAAGTTACTTCGCCAGTAGTTTTATATGTATTACCATCAACAGATCGAAAGTTTATAAAATATTTCCTGGAATTATGCGGCAGTAGAGTTGATGAAGATTTTGAAGTTAAGGGATCGATAAGGTTGACTTCAGAAGTTGCTATTCATCGCTTAGTTCACAATATAAGCGCTTTAATTGAGAATATTGGTATAAAAAAAGGTTCTGAGCATATATTGCCAACTCCAAATAAAATCTTTATCAAACCTCAGCATAAAAGTACGGAGATAACCACTTTGATGGCAAAGAGATTATCTCAACAACCACCGGTGAAAATTGAACACTAACTATGCTCAATCCCCTTCACGACTTCCTCGGTAACTTTTTTGGCGTCTCCGAACAACATCAGCGTATTGTCTTTGAAGAACAATTCATTCTGCACCCCCGCATAGCCGCTGGCCATGCCGCGTTTGATAAAGAAGACGGTTTTGGCGTTGGCGACTTCTAGAATTGGCATACCGTAGATTGGGGATTTTGGATCGTCCTTGGCGGCGGGGTTGGTGATGTCGTTGGCGCCAATTACAAAAGCGACATCGGCTTGGGCGAATTCGCGGTTGATGTCTTCCAGCTCGAATACCTGGTCATATGGGACATTGGCTTCGGCGAGCAGCACATTCATGTGGCCAGGCATGCGTCCGGCGACGGGGTGGATTGCGTATTTTACTTCCACTCCTTCTTTGGCCAGCAATTCCGCCATTTCTTTTACCGCGTGCTGGGCTTGTGCGACGGCCATGCCGTAGCCGGGAACGATGATGACGGATTTGGCGTTTTTCATGATGAAGGCCGCGTCTTCCGCGCTGCCCGCTTTTGCCATGCGGTCATCTGCGCCAGTGGCAACTACTGCGCCGGAATCACCGCCAAGGCCGCCGAAGATGACGTTGAAGATGTTGCGGTTCATGGCTTTGCACATGATATATGAAAGTATCGCACCGCTGGAACCGACCAATGCGCCGGTGATAATGAGCAGTGGATTGCCGAGTGTGAAGCCGATACCTGCAGCGGCCCAGCCGGAATACGAGTTGAGCATGGAGATTACAACCGGCATATCCGCACCACCGATCGGGATGATGAGGAGGAAGCCGATTGCGAAGGCGAGTAATATCATGCTGAGGAAAATAATTTCCGATTGATTCATCACGAACGCTATTACTAATCCTAGAATTGCTATGGCGATGAGTGCGTTTAATGCTTGTTGGCCTTTGAATTTTACGGGTGCGCCGCTGATTAATCCGGCGAGTTTACCAAAGGCGATTATTGAGCCGGAGAAAGTGATTGCGCCGACGACCGCGCCGATGCTCATTTCGATGAGGCTTTGTTGTTTGATGCTGGAGACGAAGCCAATGTGGAAAGCAACTGGATTATAATATGCCGCTGCCGCAATCAATACCGCCGCCATGCCCACGAGTGAGTGGAAACCGGCTACAAGTTGCGGCATTTGGGTCATTTGGACTTTTTTGGCGATAATGGCGCCGGTGGCACCACCGACAGCGATACCGATGGCGATTAAGCCGTATGATTGGACTTCCGGAAGGCTCAGCGTTGTGCCAATTGCAATCGCCATGCCCAGCATGCCGTATAAATTTCCGCGCCGTGCGTTGACGGGCGATGACAGGCCTTTCAGCGCGAGGATGAAGAGGACTGCGGAAATTATATATAGCAGCTGGGCTAGCTCAGACATCTATGCAACATCCTTTTTCTTGCCGCAAACACATGAAAGTACCAAACCGATGACTATGCCTTTAAGCAAACCGCTGGCAAACATCGCGGCACCGAATTTCAGCGATACCGGCAGCATTATGTAAAGCGTGAACATTCCGAGGCCGAAGATTAGGCCGAGATGGACGCCGAAGCACATTCCGCGGGCGCATGGGCTGCATTTTTTTGCTAATGCCGGATCAGCGGCGCAGGCTTCCGGGCTGTAGTTTTTGTAATTTTTGAACATGCAAGTTACTACCAACGCCATAAAGAAATGGAAACCGATGCACCACGGCATCATTGTTTGCATTTGTTCCATCGGACGCCAAATTGAGGCGTTTTCGGCATAAAGTCCTGACAACAAATTGCCGTTGACCAGCCAATCATATGCAAATGTGGAAATGAAAACAGCGATAACGCTAATGAAGCATTTTGCCGGGCATTTTTTAGTGGAACAATCTTTAGAGTCTTTCATGTTAATTCTCCTTGTTATTATCGTCATCCTCAAGCGTAGTGAAGGATCTTTCGCTTTGCTCAAGATGACGCCTATTTTTTAGTTTCTTTTTTAGTATCTTTCTTTTTAAACATTGCCAGCATGCGCTGCGTGACCAGGAAACCGCCGAAAATATTTACGGAAGCGAGAACAACGCCGCCGAAGCCGAGATATTTTGAGGTGTTGAATGTTGTTGGCTCTGCCAAATCAGCGCCAGCGGCGATTACTGCGCCGAGGATGATAATGGAGGAAACTGCGTTGGTTACGGACATTAATGGTGTGTGTAATGCCGGCGTGACTTTCCACACGACATAATAACCCACGAAGCAGGCAAGAACGAATATGGTTAGCAAAAACATGAATTCGGACATATCGTTCCTTGTTTATCGTTTATCGTTTATCATTAATCGTTTTCGCTTCATCGATAAACGATGAAGGATCAACAATAAACGTACTTTTTATAATTTCATCATTTTCATCAATATTCAATTTGCCTTTTTTGATGATAAGGCCGAGGAAATTGACGAGGTTTTGGGCGTATAATTTGCTGGCGTCGCTTGCCAGTTTGCTGGGCAGGTTTGGATGGCCGAGGATTTTTACGCCGTTTTTGGTGGTTACCGTTTCACCATTTTTGGAGCCTTCGACATTGCCGCCGCTGGCCACTGCCAAATCTACAATCACGCCGCCGGAGCGCATTAATGCGACCATTTCGGCAGTGACGATACGTGGCGCCGGGCGGCCGGGGATTAATGCGGTGGTGATGACGATATCACTTTTGGCGATAACGTCTTTTAAGGCTTGCGCCTGTTTTTGTTTGTATTCTTCGCTGACTTCTTTGGCATAGCCGCTTTTATCGGCGGCATCTTCGCCCGCAACTTCAACAAATTTTGCGCCTAGTGATTCCACCTGTTCTTTTGCGGCGGCGCGTACGTCAAATGCATTTACGACACCACCCATGCGGCGGGCGGTGGCGATTGCCTGCAGGCCGGCGACACCGGCGCCGACGATTACGAATTTGGCTGGCGTTACTGTGCCCGCCGCCGTCATCATCATTGGGACTGCGCGTCCATAGGCTTCGATTGCGTCGATTACGGCGCGGTATCCAGCTAAGTTGGCTTGTGAGGAGAGAACGTCCATGCTTTGTGCGCGGCTGATGCGCGGGACTTTCATCATATCAAATTTTTTATCGCCGATTTGCACAGTGGCGGGATTGACCTGCAAAATAATATCGTGTCCGGCGAGTTTGCCGATTTCCGCTCCGGCCTTTATATAATCCTCATCATGAATATTAGCCCCCTCGCCCGCACCGCTTTCCACGGTAACTTTAGCGCCCATGTTTTCCAGCTTTTTGATGGAATCAGGAGTGGCGGCAACGCGCTTTTCAAACTCCGCAGTTTCCTTGGGGACGAAAATTTTCATATAAGGGAAGTTACCCCTAATAATTTAAATGGCAAGATGGAAATTACTCGCCGATTTTAAATAATTTATTATATTCCTGAATCGCGAATCTATCAGTCATACCCGCAATGTAATCAGCGATACTCTCCTCAAGATTAGTGCTATTAATCCTTTTCTGCCATTCGGTCGGCAGGCATTCCGGTTCTTTGAGGAAAAAATTATATAATTCGGTGATGATGCGGTGGGCTTTTGACGTCATGCGGTTGACTTTGTAGTGGCGGTACATGTTTTTGTATAACCAATCCTTTATCACCCTGACATCGTTCATCATCATTGAGGAAAAGGCGGCGGTAGAATACTTCAGGCCGCGGACGTCATCTGCTGATAGGACATGATATTTGCCGATGCGTAATTTGGTTTCTACCATCAAATCTTCGATCATTGCGGAAAGGATGCGGCGGTGGGTTTCGTGGATTAGCCTTGGTTTTTCCAGATTTGGATATTTATGCATGACTTTTTTCAGAATATCTCCGACTAGCGGCAGGGATTTTATATCTTCAATCTCAAACAAACCGGCGCGGAGGCCGTCATCTATATCATGATTTACATAGGCAATGTCATCGGCCAGTGCAGCAATTTGTGCCTCTAAGCTTGGCCAGCGCTGGAGGTCGAGATTGTTGAGGCGGTTATATTCCAGAATTGCTTTTCCAGGTTTTGCCAGCGGGCCGTTATGTTTGGCTATACCTTCCAAAGTTTCCCATGTTAAATTCAAACCATCAAATTCTGCATATTTGCGCTCTAGTTTGGTGAGGATTTTGATGCTTTGGGCGTTGTGGTCAAAATCCGGATAAACTTCGCGCAGCGCGTCTTCTCCTGCATGGCCGAAAGGCGTATGCCCCAAGTCATGCGCCAGGGCGATTGCTTCAGCCAGATATAAATCCAGGCCTAATGATGTTGCCAAAGTTCTGGCGATTTGGGCGACTTCTATGGAATGCGTGAGGCGTGTGCGGTAGTGATCGCCTTCGTGGTTTACGAAAACCTGGGTCTTATATTCCAGGCGGCGGAAGGCGCTGGAGTGGATAATTCTATCACGGTCACGCTGGAAGGGGCTGCGGTGAACCGGCTCAGTTTCCTTATATAACCGGCCTTTAGTGAGCTTTGGGTCGGTCGCGAGCGATGCATTGCTTGATTTTGAAATACTTGATTTTGCTGGCATAAATCATATATAATATATCTGTATGGAACAAACAATCGACATCTCAGATTCCGCCGCCAGCCGCATTAGCTTTTTGGCGACGCAGGAAGCGGGCAAAGCGTTTCGCGTTAGCGTGGACGGAGGCGGATGCTCAGGTTTCAAATATAAGTTCGATTTTAGCGACACTGCGCCGGATGATATAGTTTTCGAGAAAAACGGCGCTAAAGTTGTGACTGACGCGACTTCACTGGAGTTTTTAAAAGGCTCGGTGGTTGATTATATTGAGCAACTCGACGGGGCTTATTTCGCCATGAAAAACCCGAACGCCAAGTCATCTTGCGGTTGCGGCTCTAGTTTCGCGGTTTGATTAAGCTGCGCGTGCTGGAGCATTATATGCTTTATCTAGCGATGCTGCATCACGGAAACTGTCAAAAAAGCCTTGGACTTTATCAGTGCCAGGTCTCAAATAATCATTTAATTTATACTTAATTATTATTCTGGCCGCTACCTCGCCGGTGAGGTTAACTTCCTGTATCTTAACTCCATTTAATGGATATCGACTGGTAGTTGAATCATGATGTCTATCATAATTGAAAACCAAGCGAATAGCTTTCTCAAAGCGTCCAGCCTCATCAGCCTCCATCTTACGGGGAAGCCTTACTTCTATTTCATGCCCATATCCACGACCAGTTGTTTTAGTAATTTTCGCCCCGCCGAATAAATCCCTTGCATTATTTTTATCTAATTTCATTTCAGTGCAAAATCGTTCCTGGGCCAATTCATACTTGCTTGCTTGAGCCACCATGCGTACTAGAGAAGAAAATTCTCTAAAATCCACTTTTTTAAATCTTTCACGATTAAAACTTAAGGTAAGTGAGGAATCCCCTGAATGGCCATCCTTGTACCCTATACTCAAAATATTACAGACGGTGCAAAATCGTGTTTTAAGATAATCATCAGAAGAGTTCTGGAAAAAGTATACGAAATGGAGATTTTATATCTTCCCGTATTTGCATTATTTGATCATATCCTGCCCCTTCTTCTTTCATAGCCTCAACAAAGTGATAAGCTGTTTCAAGAACGAATTTCTCATTTCGTATAGTAGACATAGTTACTCTCCAAGTAAATTTAATTGCCGAATATTAACATCTGCTTGTGATTAATTCAAGAAATTAAACTAATTTATTAAGCAATTTCGTGGCCGCTTCCTGCTCAGCGGCGCGTTTGGAGGTTCCGCTTCCTTGCTGTGATTTCTCGCCCTGCACCGTTACCTGCACCGTAAATATCGGCGCGTGCATTGCGCCTTCGGTGGAAACTACCTCATATTCCGGCAGCGGAAACCCGCGCCCCTGCGCCCATTCTTGAAGGGAGGATTTGGCGTCTTTTGGGGGGTCGACCATGTCTTCGATCAAATCTTCCCAGGTTTCGAGGATGAATTTTTTGGCGACTTCGATTTCCTGGTCGAGGAAGATGGCGCCGATTACGGCTTCCATTGCGTTTTCCAAATTGGCTTTGTTCAAGCGGCCGCCGGCGGATTCTTCACTTTGCGCCATGCGAATATGCTCGCCTAAGCCTAGTTTTTTGGCGACCTTCACCAATGTCTCGCCACAAATTAATCCGGCCAGGCGTTTGGTTAGCTGGCCTTCATTTTCATCAGGAAAGCGTTGATATAATCTTTCTGCAATTACCAATCCCAGCACATGATCGCCCAGGAATTCCATGCGTTCATAATCACTGCCCTTGCGCTTTAACGAAGGATGTGTGAGTGCCTGGTTGATCAGGTCCTTGTTCTTGAAGGCTATGGATAAAACTTTTTCGATCATCTAGATGCGCGTCTGAGTAAAGTGGCAAATCTGTTATAATCCCATTTCATAGGGTTCCAACTTTCGCCGGAAGCGAAGAGGATGATCTCGGCGCGGCCGATCAAATCTTCTTTGTCAACAAAGCCCAAGGATTGGAAGCGGCTGTCGGCAGAATTGTCGCGGTTGTCGCCCATCATGAAGAATTTACCTTCCGGAACTGTATAAACTTCTGTGTTATTTGGATCGACGCCATAAAAACTTGTCATTTCCTTGTTATGGTCATCGAGGATCCAATGTTTTTTACCATCGGGTAAAGTTTCCACCAGTCGCTTAATATCGTGATGCGTGTCGCGATCATAAAACTCGCCGTCGTTTTCCTGTGGCATGGCTGCATTGTTTATATATAGAACACCTTTTTTGACTTGGATTTTATCACCCGGCAGGCCGATTAGTCTTTTGATATATGTGTCTTTCTCAACTACTTGCTGCGGCACATGAAAAACTACGATATCGCCGCGTTTTGGCTCATGATAAAATTTGCGGCCACTGAAAAGGTTGAGGCCGAGGGGGAAAGAGTGTTTGCTGTAACCATAGGAATATTTTGAGACAATTAGATAATCGCCAATTAGCAATGTCGGCTTCATGGAGCCTGACGGAATGTTGAAAGGCTGGAAAAGGAAGCTTTTGAAAACCATGGCGATAACCAGCGCCCAGAAGAATGTCTTGAACACTTCAAACCAGCTGCCTTTACTTTTTCCGTTTTCTTTGTCTTGCATATTGCCTGCGTTTATTTAGGCTCGCCACATTATATGAAAAACGTTTATATTCAAGGCAAATTGGAACATATGAACTCTTGGGCCGATCCGCGTGATTATGCGGCGGCACTAGCGGAGGAAGAAAATGTGATTTTCCTCTATTCCGGCATGGCACCGGGGAGATATTCGTTGCTGGCTTGGGGTTGTGAGGAAAAGGTTGAATCCCTGGCTGGGTTGGAAAAAAAATTATCAACGGCGAAAGATAAGTTTGAGAATTGTTGGTTTGGTTTTTTTGGTTATGGCTTGCGTACGCAATTTGAGAAATTGGAGAAGAGCGGCAACTCATATATCCACCTGCCCGATTTAGTCATGATGAGGTTCAAAAATATTTTGGTGTTTGATCATGAGAATAAGCAGATAAGCGGTCATTGCGAGCACTTCGCGAAGCAATCCAGGGCAAAGTGCGCGATCCTGGATTGCCGCGCTTCGCTCGCAATGACGGTAGAGTCAAATATGACTGATGCGGAATATTTGCGGAAGGTTGAAGTTATCTTAGAAAAAATTCGGGCGGGTGAGCTTTATCAGTGTAATCTTACTCGTAAGTTTTATGGGGAATTTAAGGAACCGCCAGATAGCTTTGCGCTATTCAATACACTTTCTGAAATTTCCCCCGCTCCTTACAGCGCTTACATAAGATTTGGAGCGCATTCCATAATTTCTGCCAGTCCTGAGAAATTTTTGACTGTTGAGAATGCAGTTGCGACTACGGTGCCGATTAAGGGCACTTTGTCATCATCAGAACCGGCGGAGAAGTTGTTGAATAGTGAGAAGGATAAGGCCGAGAATTTGATGATCGTGGATTTGATGCGCAATGATTTGTCGCGCAGTTGCGATGATGTGAGGGTTGATAAATTATATGAGGTTACCAGCTATGCAAAATATCATCACATGTCCTCCACAATCAGCGGGAACGTAAGAACTAATGCGCTGGATGTGGCTAAGTCATGTTTCCCGCCCGGTTCAATGACTGGGGCGCCGAAGATTCAGGCGATCAAATTGGCGGCGGAACTGGAGGATATGGAACGCGGAGTTTACAGCGGCGCGATTGGGTATTTCGGCGGCGATGGGAGTTGTGATTTATCGGTGGTAATTCGTACGCTGATTATCGAGGGAAATAAATTCGAGTTTCAGGTTGGCAGCGGGATCGTGGCGGATTCGGTGCCAGAAAAGGAGTTGGAGGAAACTTACATAAAGGCTTCGGCGATATTTGAGACACTCAGATGTCAGATGCCAAATGTCAGATATCAGAAAACTGACATTTGACATTTGGCATTTGAGTTAAGCTACCGCCAGCACTTCTTTAACTTCTGGAACATAATGCTTCAGCATATTCTCGATTCCATCTTTCAACGTCGCGGTTGAACTTGGGCAGCCGGAGCAGGAGCCGTGGAGTTCTAGTTCGACAATACCTTCGTGGAAGCTGCGGAAGACAATATCGCCGCCATCCTGCGCCACGGCGGGACGGACGCGGGTTTCGATTAGTTCTTTGATTTGTTTGACGAGAGGATCGGAATCATCAATTTGTGGGGCGGCGGGTTTTGATTCTGAAGTCATGGCTTTGCCGGTGACGTAGAAATCCATGATCTCGGTGAGGATCATTGGTTTGAGAATTTCCCAGCGGGAGGATTCATTTTTGGTGACTGTGACAAAGTCACTACCCAGAAAAACGGCTTCCACGCCCGAAATTTGGAACAAAGTCGCGGCTAGTGGCGAGCGGTTTGCTTCCTCTTTTTTGGCGATAAACATGGTGCCAGTTGGCATCACGGCTTCGCCTGGTAAAAACTTCAATGCATTGGGGTTCGGCGTTTCTTCTGTCTGGATGTACATATCCCTTATATATAGTTACCTAACATAAGAAATACAACAACAGAAGCAGCGGCGGCATAGAATGCGGCCACGACATCGTCAAACATCACGCCCCAGGCCGAGTTTTCCATTTTGTCTATGATATTGATTGGCCAAGGTTTACAGACATCAAACAGGCGGAAAAACAGGAATGGTATGAATTGATACGCGACTGCGTGTTTTTGGTCGGCGAGCAGGAAACCGCTGTTTTTGGTAATTAGGAAGAAAGCGGTATAAGTGCAGCAATAGGTGAAAATTTGGCCGAAGAACTCGTCATAAACGATTTCCGGCGCATCGCTGGTTTTGGTTTTGGTTTGGTAGGTTTTGATGGCCATTATGCCGATGCAATAAAGCAAGACTAGTATGGAGAGCGATACCAACACGACTATTGCATTTGATGGAGTATGTTGAGTTACATACATCGATGGTAAAATGAAAAGCGGGAAGAATACAACTCCGGCAAGAGAGCCCCAAGTGCCGGGAGCTATGGGAATGCGCCCAACTGACATTACGGTTGCCACGACGGCGGCTGGGTTCCACAAAGTAATTCCCTTGCGCTCAATTAGTTTATTATTTTTCTGCGCATCCGCCATAGTGGACGCGGTGACTTTTGAGCTTTTGGCCTTTGACTTGCTGGTAGTTTTTTTCTTTGCCGTCATATTAACTCCTCGATTTGTTGGTCAGTTAAATTTCCCGGAACGATTATCATAGGTATCATGAGCTTTCCGGCAAGCTCTGCAGTTAGTTGCGTAATAATATCTTTCTTCGATGCTTCCTGCGGCGCTTTGCCGATTATCAGCATATTAAAATTTCCATCCTCGTTTACCGCCTTGGCGATTTCTTCACCCAGGCTGCCTTCGCGGATAATGCAGCTGGGCGTTATTCCGGCATAATTTTGCGCCTCGGTGGCCATTGAAGTCACCATTTTTTCGACTTCTGCCCGCCGTTCGTCGCGTATTTTATCGCCAACGCCGAAAAGTGTGTTGGTATTGTATTCTGATGAGTTCATGACATGGATCATTTCCAGCGCGAAATCCATATTCTTAGCCTTGGAACATGCAAAGCGCAGGGCGACGCGGGAGTGGTCAGTATTATCTATACATAAGAGCAGCTTAGATTTTTTGTGCGTATATCCCATTGGGACGGAGGCTAGCCCAAAAATCTGATCGTCGCAACGCTCATGGACGCGATGCCTTCTTTACGGCCGGTAAAACCCAGTTTTTCGGTGGTGGTTGCTTTAATATTGACACAATCTTCTGCTATTTGGAGGATTTCCGCCACTCGCTTGCGCATTTGCGGCTTATATGGGGTTAGCTTGGGCTCTTCGCATATTATAGTGACATCGACATTCTCAATTTGCGCATTCTTTGCCGCTACCAACTTCATTGCGTGCTCGACAAACTTGGCTGAATCGACATTTTTCCATTCTGGCTGTGAATCCGGGAAGTGCTCACCGATATCGCCCTCACCTATTGCACCGAGGATGGCGTCGGTTAATGCGTGCAAGCCTACATCAGCATCGGAATGGCCTTTGAGCTGGTGGGAGTGCGGGATTTTTACGCCACAGATTGTCACATGCGTGCCGGTTTCAAATGCGTGGACGTCGAAGCCCATGCCGGTTCTGGTTGATGAAGTTCCAAAATCCGCCTTGGTAGTAATTTTCTTGTTCATCGCCTCACCTTCTACAAAATGAATTTTTATTCCGGCCAGCTCCGCAACCTGGGCATCATCAGTGCATATTTTGCTGCCTTTTAAATGTTTATGATCATGATAATATTGATGCGCATCTTCAATTGTGTAATAATCAAAACCTTGCGGCGTCTGGATTATTTGCAATTTCTCACGCTGCAAAGTTTTTCCTTCATAGCGTACAGAATCAGTTGCCGTTATTGCGGGAATTACGGCCGGATATTTTTCGAGCCCAGTTAGGACATTATCAATTACTTGTTTAGAAACAAACGGCCGGGCAGCGTCATGGATTAATACATTTTTTGGCTTCAACTCCACAATACTTTCCAGCCCTAACCGCACCGAATCCTGACGCTCATCGCCGCCGATTATTGGCGATAAAAGCCTTAATATATTGTCATTCCCGCGTAGGCGGGAATCTTTGCAGGTGGAGCTTGCATCGGCTGAAGCCAAGATTCCCGCCTGCGCGGGAATGACGGATAACGCTGATATCGCAGATTCATATAACTGCAAATCACCTGCGCCAATAACTACGCAAACTGCATCAATTTTCGGATGATTTAAGAATGTCTCAATACTATGCTGTAAAACCGGCTTGCCGTTCAGCGGCAGATACTGCTTTGGCAACTCACCACCAAAGCGGCTCCCGCTGCCTGCAGCCACTATTAAAGCTAGATTTTTCATGTGAATAAATATATATATGTACTTGCTATTATTATTATCAAAACTAACGATAAGCAATTATTATGAAAAAGTTTTTTATGTTATTCCTAGCGCCACTGTTCTTGCTTTCAGCTTGTGACCATGGTGATGATCTGCAATATTCAAAACCTTTTGGCCAGCTGACTATAACCTTGCCCACTGATTATACAGTCTCCGAGGAGCGCGGCGTGTTTGGAGTTAAGAATTCATATAAACTGCCTGCCGGAGTTTATAAACCAATTTTAGAATCTGAAAAGGGAACTTATTACGCTACCGGAACTACCGCAGATAACAAAGTCAGGAATGTTGAAATGATCGCTGCTGGCCTACCCGAAGACTTTCCAGGTGGGATACATGTTCCCAAATTAACCAGCGAGCAGTATTCTGTTTTCGTTTTCCAAAAGAAAACTTTGCCCGCCCCTTTCATTGGCGCACTAGTATATTTAGCCTCACCCCGCAGCGACAACCCGACTATTGTCATGAAGCTCCCAACAGATTTTCCTTACAAGCCGCAGTAGCATGCTCAAGATCGGCAACATCGAAATAAAGGAAAATGTTTTCCTCGCCCCCATGTCGGGCGTGTCGGATGTGCCGTTTCGGAAACTGGTGAAGAATTATGGCGCTGGGTTGGTGGTGTCTGAGATGATTGCCTGCCGGGCGATGGTTTTGGAAACGCGGCAGTCGATGACGAAATTGGCGAAGGCTGATAACCAGGATATTTCAGTGGTGCAATTGGCGGGGTGCGAGCCGGAGGTGATGGCGGAAGCGGCGAAGATGAATGAGGATTTGGGGGCGGATGTCATTGACATCAATTTTGGCTGCCCAGTTAAGAAAGTTACTAATGGCGATGCCGGTTCGGCGCTGATGCGCACACTGCCATTGGCGACTAGGATTTTGGAAGCAACGGTGAAGGCAGTGAAAATTCCGGTGACGCTGAAGATGCGCATGGGTTGGGATCATAATTCGTTGAACGCGCCGGAGATTGCGCGGATTGCGGAGGATTTGGGGATTAAAATGCTGACGGTGCATGGGCGCACGCGTAACCAGTTGTATAGCGGGAATGCGGATTGGAAGTTTATTCGCAGCGTTAAAGATGCGGTGAAAATTCCGGTGATTGCTAATGGCGATATTGTGGATTTTGATTCTGCGCAGCGGGCGCTTGACGAAAGTGGCGCTGATGGAATTATGATCGGGCGCGGGGCTTATGGCAAACCCTGGTTTGTGAATCAGGTGACTAGTTATTTGAAAACAAAAACTGCGCCCGATGAACCGAGCTTACAGGAGCAATTGGAAATTATCCTGAAACACTATGACGAGATGTTGGATCTTTATGGTTTGACTACCGGCGTGCGTATGGCGCGGAAACATCTTGGTTGGTATAGCGCGGGGAAATTTAATTCATCGGAATTCCGCGCACGTGTTATGAGGATTGATGATCCGGCGCAGGTGAAGATTGTCGTACGTGATTATTACAATGGGTTGCTTGAGCGTAAATTTATTGACGAACAGGCTTTGGCGGCATGAGCACACCAGTTTGGTGTTTTGTGGCCAGAGAAATTGTGTCAACTAATATATACGTCTAAATGACAAATTTATTTGCCACTAAACTTAGCTATATAACGCTAATTTATTAGCTTAGGTTTTACAAATATCATATTGATTAATATGGGATTAATCATTGCGGCCTTTGTTGCAGTGAGCCAAATATTTTACCCTTCTCCCTATTCCCAATCGCCTTGTTTTTAGGTTATAATGGACTTATATTCTAACCTAGCAAAGCCGCAGAAACCCTAGATATTTAAAGAGAAATTATGAGCGTAGAAACAAAAATACTTTCCAACGGGCTGACAATAATTTCTCAAAACATTCCGCATTTAAAAACTGTTGCCATCAATGTGATGGTGAAAGCCGGATCGCGTGATGAAAATGAATTGAACAATGGCATCTCACATTTGTTGGAGCATATGGCATTTAAAGGGACTGTGAAGAGAACGGCGGCGCTGATTGCTGATGAGTTCGATAATATTGGCGGTTACAACAACGCCTATACATCGCGCGAAAATACCAGCTTCCACTGCAAAGTGATCGACACTGAATGGAAAACCGCTTTGGAAATTTTGAGTGATATCGTTTTGAATTCAACTTTCCCGGAAGATGAATTGGAAAGAGAGAAACTCGTTGTATTACAGGAAATTTCTGAGAATAATGATTCACCGGACGATGTCGTCTCTGATATCTTTCAAGCCAGCGCCTTTCCTAACCAGCCGCTCGGCCGCTCCATCCTTGGCGATCCGTCAATTGTCAAAAATATTACCCGCGATCAGATTTACAATTATATGCGCCAATATTACCAACCAGGTAATATGGTTCTGTCAGCCGCTGGGAATATTGATATCAAAGAGTTGGCGGCAGAAGCTGAAAAATTGTTTGTCTTTGATAATTGCAGTTCTATTCCGGCGAACCAAAATGCCAGCTATGGCGGCGGTATTGATATTCGCCGTGAAGATTTCGAGCAGGTGCATTTGGTAATCGGTTTCCAAGGCCTGCCATATAAAGATGTGAATTATTATACTCAGCACGTTCTCTCTACTTTGCTCGGCGGCAGTATGTCATCACGTTTATTCCAGGAAGTACGTGAGAAACGTGGTTTGGCATATTCAATTGCCACTAACGTTACTCCTTATGATGAAACTGGCACCTTTACTATTAATGTCGGCACATCCGAGGATAAATATCGCGAAGTGATCGAAGTCAGCATTGCCGAATTGGCGAAAGTCATGCTTTCGGTGACTGATGAGGAAGTTGGGCGCAGTAAAAAGCAATTGATCTCCGGCTTGGTTATGGCCACCGAGAACAGCAATTATTGCGCTGATGAAGCTGCAAAATGTATTTTGACTCATGGACGCTATATCCCGAATGAGGAAGTGATTGATAAAATCAATCGAGTCACTTCGTTTGATATAGTTGCCTTGGCTAAACGGCTGTTCAATTCAAAAATGTCATTCGCCGCCACGGGAAGGATCGAACACTCCTCAACATTTAATCTTGGCCAGGCCGCTTTTGCGTAAAGTATTTGCCTAATATCCGGCCTTGGATTAAAACATGGCTATGAACCGCCTTGCACTGATTTTGCTGTTTATCGCCATCTCGCTTCCGGCAGCGGCGGCTAATATATATGAAATCAAGAATGTGAGCGTTTCCGTGGCCGAGAAAGACGCGGCCAAAGCGCGTAGTAAAGCCATGCTGGATGCGGATGCGAAAGCTTTTGGGGAATTACAAAAAAAATTGGTGGCCAGCGGGTTGATCAACTCGGCTAAAACGATATCAGCGGCTCAAATAGAGGCGGCGGTGGATTCAGTTGATATAGTCTCGGAAAAAATTGGGACCAAGGAATATAAGGCTACATATAATGTAACTTTCAGTGCGCCGGAAGTATCACGCATTTTCACGATCAAGGAAATTGCGGCAACTGTGGATCCGCAGAAGTTTTTGGTGGTTCCAATTGTGGTTGAGAATGGGGCGGTGAAAATTTGGAAAAATAACTGGATACAAAACTGGCAGGCGGAAAATCATGCCGATATAACGATTCCGCTGGGGGACTTGCAGGATGTGCAAAGTTTGAAAAATGAGGATTTGGCGGCAAAAAAATATGACGGCGTTTTCCGTATGCAAAAAAGATATGGCAGCACTGTGATTGCTTTGGTGCGTGGGGAATTTATTGCGGATAAAAACGTGCTTAACGTTGAGCTGCAGAAAATAAAGGATTTAGAGCGCACCACTGTTACTTATGAATATCCGGGCGGTAATAATATTACCGCCGATGATTTGTTCGAGGCGGCGGCTAGCGATATTATTTATCGCCTGGAAAATAATAAACTCACCGAGAATTCCGTTGACGTTGAAGCTCCACCAGTACCAAAAGTGAAAGTGCCAGAACCATATTCGCCATATGCGCCGGGCGCTGGGTATATTGGTGAGACAAAATATCCGCCTGTCACTGCTGCCCCCGCCGCCAAGCCATTGGCACAGCTTGAGCCGGCAACAGCAGATATAACAATCATCGCTGCGGATTTGATCGCGTGGAACAGGATAAGGAATTCATTAGTTAATACTCAAGGCGTAAGCGGCCTGAAAATTAAATCATTTGTTGATGGTAAGGCCAACATTTCTATCAATGCGACTGACATGAGCAAGCTGGTTATGCCATTGGCAGATAAAGGATTGGATTTGAGCCAACAAGGGCCGAATTGGCTAATAAAAGAAAAACAATAGGGAAATAACCATGCGAGTAAACCGCCAGCTGACATTCTTGTTTTTCGCCGTCGCCTTTTTCTTTTTATTCTTTTATGCCGTCAGTGACATCTTGTTGCCATTCGTATTGGGTATTCTCGTCGCCTATTTAATGGATCCGATTGTTGATAGATTAGAAGCCAGGAAAATTCATCGCGGCTTTGCTTCGGCGGTGATCCTGGTTTTGTTCTTTAGTTTCATTATCGCGCTTGGCTTCGTCAGTATTCCGCTAATTTTTGAGCAGCTTGAAGGGTTTGTTTCTAAAGCTCCGGAATATGTCAGACAATTCAATAATGAAGTAATGCCGCTTATTCGCCGCAAATTAGAGCATGTAAGTCCAGATTTGGCGGCGCAGTTGAACAGCAAGGCGCGTGAGATTCCTTCTACCATAACCGCCGTGGTGGGTGGATCGTTTGACAAGTTATTTGCTTCCAGTTTGTGGCTTTTAAATATTATCTCATTGATATTGATTACGCCGATCGTCAGTTTCTATTTGCTGCGTGACTGGGATATTTCTTTGGCGAAATTATATTCGATGCTTCCGCAGAATTATGCACCGGTTATTAAGAAACAAGCTAAGAAGGTTGATGATACGATTTCGGCATTCCTACGGGGACAACTTACAATCTGCCTCATCCTCGGATTCTTTTATGGCATCCTACTCACTGCCTTCGGCCTCAATTTTGGCTTCATAATCGGGCTCGCCACCGGACTGCTCACCTTCATTCCATATGTAGGCACCTTTGTAGGCGCTTTTATCGGAATGATGATTGCCTTTGCGCAGTTCGATGATGACCATATGCGCATCTGGGCGATTGCAGGCGTTTTCCTCGTTGGGCATATTGTCGAAAGCAATTTCATCACGCCGCGCATCATGGGCAATCGCATCAGTGTGCATCCCGCTTGGTTAATTTTTGGTTTGCTGGCGGGCGGATCATTGCTCGGTACTTTGGGTGTTATTATATCTGTACCGATGACTGCGATCATCGCTGTGTTGCTGCGCTTTGCCATTGATCAATATGAACATAGCTCATATTATTTGCGCAACCGTAATACCGGACATTTGCAGGAGCCGGCAGAATATCGCGGGGAGGCAGGATCGATATTACATGTGGATAATCCCGATACGTTGAGCAAAAAGCGTAAACGAGCGCCACGCAAGCGGAAAGCGCCGAAGAAATGAGCCAGTCCGTATTTAGATTTGCTGCTATCCATGATTATTCGCCGGAAAACTTCTTAGTTTCCCCATCTAACCGCGAAGCCTATGATTATGTGCGGAATTTTCCGTGGCCATCATATGCGCTGAATATTCATGGCCCAAGCGGTAGTGGCAAAACATATTTGGCCAATATTGCAAGCCGTCCTGCGGTAGAAATTCTAGATGGAGTTGATGCGGCAATTAATCAGCAGGAATTTCTGCATCATTTGAATTCAGCGAAAGAATCTGAAAAGTATATATTAATAACTTCCAATCAACCATTGGCGGAGATTGCTTTCACCCTACCCGACCTTACCTCCCGCCTCGCGGCTATCAATTCAATTCGGATCAACAAACCCGATAATGAGCTATTCTACCAACTCTTTGCCCGCAACTTTTCTGCGCGGCAGCTTAAAATTGGTGATGATGTGATTTCCTATCTTTCTTCACGTGTTGAGCGTGATTTTGGAGCGGCAATGGAAACTGTGGATAAGATTGATAGATTGTCGCTAGAACAAAAACGCAATATCACCGTGCCATTGGTGAAAAAGATCCTGGCCGATGCGGCTTAGTGAGAATCTGCACAATTTGAAGTTGCATGATAGCGACAAATATATGGCGCTGCATTTTGCGCCGCCAGATAAAAAAGAGGAGTTGGCGGCATTGTTCAATTTTCATTATTTAGTTTCACAAATTCCGGTGGAAGTCAGCGAGCCGATGATCGGGATGATAAAATTCCAATGGTGGCGGGATTGTTTGGAGGAGATTATAGATGGCAAGCCCCCGCGGCCGCATCCGGTTTTGTTGGGATTGCATAATTCCAACGTGAATTTGCAAAAGCTGCAAGTTGTGATTGGACAATATGAAAACTTACTTGAAAACCAATTGCCAACGGATTTTGCTCAGTTGGATGATTTCATCAACAACACCCAGGATATTATCTTCCAGCAAGCAGCTAATATCCTTGAAACTACGCACAAGGAAAACCCTGCTAAGGCCTATTGCTATAACTTTTTAGCTCGTAAATTGAATGTCGCCTCGCCAGCTATCGCACAGAATTTATTGCTGAAATCCAAAGAGTTGGCGGGCAGGCAAAATACAGTTTTTGATGTTATTACCGCATATTATAATGGCAATTTGAAAGGCCCAAGATGGCGGCTGCTATTGAAATTAGCGTTTTCGCGTGCAGTGTTTTTATAAACTTGCTATAAGGCCAATATGAACGATAAAAATAATTTTCTCCTCCCTCCCGGTTTCCGCGACTTGCTGCCTGATGATGCCGAGCGCGAATATTTCTGTGCACATTCGCTGATCAACAGTTTTTACGAAAGTGGATACCGCTTGGTGGCGACGCCGCTAGTGGAATTCGAGGAATCATTATTTGAAGGCGCTGGAAAGGCATTAGAGCCGCGCACATTGAAGCTTATTGATCCATTATCGCAAAAACTCCTCGGCGTTCGCGCTGATATCACGACGCAAGTGAGCCGTATGATACGCTCGCGTTTTGCAGGGGCAAAATTGCCTTTAAAATTATGCTACACCGGCGACATTATTCGTTCCTATGCTTTGAATACTCGTGGCCAACGGCAGTTGAAGCAGGCTGGAGTAGAGTTGGTGGATAACAAAGCCAATCCTGAAAATGATGCAGCAGTGGCGATTCTGGCTCTCAAATCATTACACAAATTAGGGCTCAAAGATCTGACGATTGATTTGAATACGCCGAATTTGATCGCCGGAATGGCGATTAAGATTGAAGATAAGAAGGCATTGGAAAAGCGTGATATTGCTAAATTGCCGAAAGAAATTGGTGAGCTGATTAAAATTTCGGGGGATGCCAAAAAAGCTTTCGAAACAAAAATTAAATCCCCGCAAATTGATTATTGCCGCAAGGTTTATGAAAAAATCGCCGCAGCTGGGCTGGATGTAAATATCACGGCGGACTTTGCTGAGGATAGAGGTTTTGAGTATCACGATACATTCAGCTTCTCCATATTTTCCCGCGAAATACGTGACGAATTGGGGCGTGGCGGGCGATATAGTATTGATGATATGTCAGCAACCGGATTCACCGTTTACATCAACTCATTCGCCGAAAAAATTCCATTCATCGCTGGCAAGATCAATGCCTAGGGTTCTTGTCGTTGATGACAATGTGCAAATCCGCAAATTTATGCGTGACTGCCTAAATACTTTGGGATTTAGCGATATTATCGAAGCTACTACCGGTCTTGAAGCATTGGACCTTTCACAGGACCAGATGCCGGATATCGTGACGCTGGATTGGAACATGCCGGAGATGGACGGGCTTAAATATTTAACCGCGTTGCGCCAACTGCCTGGTGGCGATAAGCCGGTGGTGATTTTTTGTTCTACTGAGGGCCGTACTGCGAAAATCAATCTGGTAATGGCGGCGGGGGCTAATGAATATATAACTAAGCCGTTTGATATAAAGATATTGCGCGAGAAGATGACTATGCTTGGCTTAATTTAAGCCCGCTTAATGCTTCCGGCGTGCCGATGTGGTACCATTTGCCATTATATTCCACGCCTCGGAATTTTTCGAGATATAGACTGTAGATTTTATTCAATGGAAAAACTTTGCCCATTTCGTGCACAGCTGGGAAATCGAAAACTTTCGGGCAGATCATTTGCAGGCCGGTGAAAACATAAGGGGCGTTATTATCCGAATCCCGCCATTCGATCCGTCCGTCCTGGTATAATTTAAAATCCCCTCGCCCATCATAGCCGTAGCTGCCGGAAACCTGGTTCAGTAGCAATAATCCTACAAATTTATCATCCCAACTTGCAGCCAGCGTCTCTAGAGCAGTTTTGTTGCTGTCCTGCCAAATTATATCTGTGCTGACGATAAATATTGGCTCATTTCCTAAAAGATTTCTAGCATAAAGCATTCCCCCGCCGGTTTCCAGCCTTTCAAATTCATGGGAAATAGTAATTTTAATATCCTTGCGTTTTTTCAAATGCGCCTCGATCATCTCCGGCTTGTAGTGGGCGTTGACGATCGCTTCTTCAACCCCAAATTCCACTAGCTTATCCAAAGCGCGGTCAATCATCGTCCTGCCTTGCACTTCTATTAACGGCTTGGGCAGATTATCCGTTAAGGGCCGCATCCGCGTTCCCAGTCCCGCCGCTAATACGAATGCTTTTTTAGGCCGGGACATTTTTCTCCATCCATTTTTTTAGTTCTGCCAATGCCGGATATTCTAAATCAGCACGCAGATGCGCCCATACTCTTGGGAGGAATTTTAGATAACCATCTTTGCCGTCACGTTTTTTTAGGCGGTTAAAAATCCCGATTATTTTGCAATTGCGTTGGGCGGCGAGAATAAAATAATCGCGCAGGAAATCTGGCGTTTTGGTTTTTAGTGTTTGAGCAGCGATATTCTTATCAACATCACGGCGGGCATCTTCCAATAGCGAAACCAGGTCATATGCCGGATGGCCAATTACGGCATCTTGAAAATCCAGCAGGCCGATTTTATGTGCGCCTGCGCGTTCTGGCAGCCATACTAGATTATCCGCATGGTAATCGCGCAGGACTAATACTTTTTCTTTGTTATCCAGCCTGTCTAATAGATTTTGCCATATATTTATGTATGCATCCTTATCAGCCCCAGTTGCGAACCAATCTGTAAAAAGGCTGACTTCTTCTATTAGCTTGGCGCGGGAATATTCTTGTATATCGGCAGTTTTGGGCAAGTCCTCCAAAAGCTTTATTGCTGCCGCGTATAATTCAGATTCATTGCCGCGATTTTCACGTAATACGGCACTGAATAAATCATCACCAAAATCTTCAAGCAGCAATAATCCGGCGTTAATATCTTTGGCAAAAATCTCTGGCGCATTTAAATTGGCATTGCGGAGAATTTCACCGATTTTTAGGAAAGGCCGTACGTCCTCTTTCTCCGGAGGTGCGATCATTAGTATAAATTTCTGATTATCTTTTTTTATTCGGGCATAATGCCGGTACGATGCATCACTAGGCAAAGACTTGATTTCCGCGCCTTTCAGGCCGGATTTGTCGAGAAAATTAACTATTGATAAACTGTTTTCCGGCATATTAAAATTGAGAATAACGCTATTTTGTGTTATAGTAAATTATTACAACAATATCAGAGGTTTTATCATGAGAATTGAAATTTCCGGCAAACATTTAGCTACAGGCGACTCATTACAATCACATGTTGAAGGCCAAATAACGGAAAAAGTCGGGAAATATTTCAAATCTGCCATTGATGCCAAAGTCATTTTCGCCAAGCACGGTAATTTTTTCACTTGCGAGGTAATTGTTGATGAGGGCGTCCGCGGCGCTTCACCGGTAACAGGCAAAGACCAATCTGACGATATCTATGCCGCTTTTGGCCTGGCGATCGATCACGTAGCGAAACAACTCCGCCGAGCAAAACGCAAAATGAACAGCCGCAGCAATAAAGTTAGCTTGGCAGAGGCGTCCATTCGTGCGGCAGCTTCGGCTACCTAATTACTGGAATACGTTTTTTAAAAATCCTGGCGCCAGAATTGAGAGCGGGTTGACCGACATTGACGGGTCATCAACGTTACCGGTCAATTTATAGGCCAGCGCGAATACGCCCTCGTCGCCGATTACGACAGGCCCAATCAGCGGAATATTACCGAGCAGTGTGTTGGCGGTGTATGACGGAATGATATTCCCCGAGACATCTGCAACGTTTTTATCGCGATCAATTGAGCCTTTTGCGGTTATGCCGATGGCGGCACCGACCATGCGATATTCGCTGACGTTGAGTTCGTGTTTATCCATGTGGAATTCAGAGCTAAGTTTTTTGAAGCCGATACCGTTGCCGGCAAGGATATCAGCAATGCCGGTAAGCGAGCCTAAAGTGAGCATCCGCGCCAGGACTTTGGCTTTGACTATACTGAAATCATTGATGGTTATTTTACCGTCGTAAATGCTGCCATTTGCTTTTGCCGTAACATCCATTTTGCCGCCGATCATGTTGGAATAAATATCGAACCCGTCCAAAATATTTCCGGCATTTTCAGTTTTGATTTTTAAAGTTCCGCCGGATTGGCTGAACATGATTTCCTTGGAGCCGATATTGATGACGTCGCAATTAACGCCGCATTGGATAGTTATGAATACATCATTTAGCGAGCGATCGTTTAAAAGACCGACGCTATCTGCTTTGAGGAGAATTTTATACTGGCTATCATCTTGCTTATGATCTTTTTTCATGAAGCGGATTATCGGCGCGGCGTCGAAATATTTGCCTTTTAACTCGGCAGTGAGATATGGGGTGCTGACAATTCGCGCTTGCAGATTGGTGCGGCCAAATTGAAGGGTGCTAAAGTTTAATCCGGCGAAACCACCGTAATCCCTGTTCAAAATTCCACTGGCAGCGGCTTGTAATGGCTTGGAATCAAAAACTAGTTTTTTGATCACCGGATTTTGTTTGCCATCATCAATAAGATTTACGCTGATTTTTCCGGGCTCACCGGCTGGTTTCTTTATTTCCAGTGGCGCAAATTCAAAAGCTGAGGCGGTGATGTCGGAAGCTACCGCGATATCCATTTCCCCGCCTTTGCTGACTACTTCAAAACCTGCCGGAGCATTGGTTAATGTGAACATCTCGCCCTCGGCGCCAAAACTCGCAGAGCCTTGGCCTTTGATGTTGAAATCGTGGTTGCTGGCGGTCAGGCTCATTTTCAAATGCTCGACATCAACTTTATTATAGAAATTCTTTACAGTAGCTTCAGTAATTTCGGATTTGACATGAAATTCCACGTCGTCGGTTTTTAAATTGTCCAACAATGACAGCTTAGCGGTAATATCGCTTGAGGCTTTGCCGCTTAAATCACCTTTGCTTTTAAATAACTTTTGTTGTTTGTTGAGTTTGATATAGAAATCCGCCAAATCCTCCGCCGGGCCTTCAACATGACCGCTGACTTTTAAAGTTTCTCCAGGGCGGCCAATATTGCTGATCACAGCCACCGCATCTGTTACTTGTGAATTGCCGAGTACCGCGTTAGTAGCATTAACGGTTAGTGAATCGCCGTCCATAAAACCATTACCCATGCCATTAGTGACTGGGGTCAAGTTATCGATATAGTTGTTGTTGACGTTGGTAAAATTGAACTTCAGGGCTAGAGCTGATTTCGGTAAGATGCCAGCGCCAGCCTCACCTGGATTTAACTTCAATTTCGCAGTTCCATCGGTGATTGCCCCACCATAAAGATGTCCATTGATCCAAATCAGGGCATTTTGGCCGAAGCTATTAGGCCAGTATTTTTTGATGTTGCCGGTTTTCAAATTGCTGAAGCTGGCATTAATATCGAAGCCGCTGAAATTGGTGATTGCACCCTTAGCAGAAATCTCAAAATCATCGCTAAAGCGTGCGTGCATATCGCTTATATCCAGGATTTTTTTATTTAAGTCATAGCTGCCCGTAATTCTCCCATCTTTTGCCTCTAACTTATATTTGAATAACTTAGCATCATCAAATTCACCATTGAATTTATCTACTGAGAAAGTTGCGTGTTTCCCAGTTTTATTGGCAGTATATGAGGCGCGGCCGCTGACTATCAAATGCGCTGGAGTAATTTCGGGAATGTAATAGGCGACATTTGCGACAGTAAAATTACTGAAGCTGGCTTTGAGATAACTATCGGTCATATCAGGGTTAGTGCGGAAGGCGACTTGTATTTGTTCATTTCCATCGCGGCGAATTTCGGCATTTACGCGCATTTCGCCATAGTTATACGATAAAGTTGCGTTAGGCACATTCCACTTGCCGCCATCCGGAGCAATCAACAGGCCATTCGTGAGGGAAACCGTATCAAGCCGGCTCAGGTTCAAATCTTCCAGCGAAATTCCTTTGCCTTCGCTCTTGTGTACCAGGTTGGTGAGATTTATTTCCGGCTCGATAAATTTTATATGTGATGGGACGGCATCGGCGGTAATTATTGAGGTAAACCCATATTTCAGGACCACACGCGGCAGTGAGGCAATTTGTTGGCCGGTTTTATTATCGAAAATTTGGACATTATCAGCTTTTAGAGACAACAATTCGTCTATACTTGTCCATTCGATAAAGGCGCGGCCGATTTTGATGTGGTCGTTTTTTAATGCGCCGTTGATGGATTTTTCGACATAGGGTGCGTATTTGGTAATATCACGCGGGCCGGTTACTGCCCAGGCACAAAGCACTGCGAAGCCAAATATTAGCAGCGCTATTGATAAGCACAGCAAATCCCTCATTAATTTCAATATTTTCCGCTTCAAGATCGCTACTTCCTTACTTCCGCGCCCCACTCCTCAACCAATTGTGCGATTTTCTCGCGGATGCGGATGGCGCGGCTTTCGTTTTTATAATCGACTATTATGACTGTAATTTTTGGTACGAGATAGACAATAAAATAACCCATAGCGGCAAAAATATAAACCAATAAAAGCAGATCTATCGAAGCAGGCAGGGCCAGGTCATTACCCTGGTTGAGGAATTTCATCAGCGGAATAGTTAATCCGGCAAGGCTGAAAAACGCCACTGTGGCGCTCATATTTTTACCGGGGCGGATATCGACGAGATATGAAACAAATGCCGGAGCCAGGCTGGCGCTGACAAAAATGCACATTTTATATGACATTACTAACAGGCCGAACCAGATAAGTATGATCAGAATTTTATACAGCATTTCGTGACATAGTTATGATTAAGGTTAGGACAAAAACCACCACACCGATGATTTTTGAAAGATATAATCCATATTGATATTGCACATTAGCTTTCATCGAAAGCCCCTGCCGCATTTTGATATTTTTTAGTTGGGCGTCATATATCATATAAGCACGCTGCGCCTCGCCAAAGCCATCATGATCGCGGATAAAGTAGTCGGAATTGCTAAAAAGATGCATCATGCCTTCCAAATTCCCGGCATCAGCCTGGTTCTTCATTTCGGTTATGATATCTTTGCGTAATTTGCGGCTGTGAAGGATTTCAGTGATGATCTTGCTGCGATTTAACATCCAATTCGCCAGCCCACTCAAACGTGTTGAGGCTGATTTGCGCTGCGCGAAAGCCAGAAGCGCCAGCTTCATCAATTGCGCTTTGACTTTTTCATCTTTGATATAACGCATCGCCTTCAGCTTTACTTCCTGGGTGATATCCAGTTTGCTGCCAAGGAAAGCGGCCACGTGGCGATCAACAGGATCGCTGCCTGCTAGTTTGGTGGCATTATCATTCAGGAAGTATAATAACTGGTTGATATCGACAATGAATTGTGACGACATGATCGGGCTTTGGCACGGCAGAGATGGGTTCAAATCATATAGGCATCTTTCCAGGCCGAAGCCAATGGAACTTATTTTTATGTAATTTTGCAGCCGCTGCAAAACCCAGCGGTCAATTTTTTGTGCATAAGATTCGTGCACCGCTTTAAAATCGATCAGATTAAGGCGGATGATTTCCTTGAAAGTTTGGATTTCAGGCTGGTTTTGGCGTAGCCAGGCATTGGCCAGTACAGCTCCTATTCCATCAATATGCGCAGCAATGTTGCGATACCGGATCGGCGAAAGCGGATCTAGAATAATCAGCGCCTTGGCAACCAACTCATCGTCATCGGCGCGGTTGCGTGACTTTTCGCCGCCGGTTGAGGCAACTAATGAAGTTATATGCTCGGCAATCGCTTTATCATTGACGGAAAGTTCCAGCCATTTTGAAATTTTTCGATCACGAATATCGCTTGCGGCATTATCCCAATTTTGGAAATATGTATGCGCAAGCTGGCGTTTGGAATTGTGGCTGATGCCGGCAAATTCATAATCACGGATCGATTCTTTGCGCAGTTTAGGGCGGATCAAATTATATTTTTTGCCTTTGAGCCAATTAAATACTTGTTCATAGCCCCAGCGTTCTTCTGCCTGATCGGTGAGCAATCCACGCAATAAGTCAGTGATTTGCGGCGGTAACTCCAACATGCCGAGATATGTATTGTAACTCCCTTTGTGCAAACGCTGGGCAATAAACTCGTTCATATCCGTATTGCGGCCAGGCAATTCGCCGAATATGCAATAAATTACCAAAACTCCCAGCGCAAAATAATCATTGGGGATAGTGCTGTTGCCCTTGCCCAGCGGCATAGACTGGGCGCGTTCTACAACTTCATATTGATGCGGCTGCGAAAATCCACAAGGTTCCGCGACGCACTCACCGAGATGTAAACTGCCCGCAACTGACGGATTAAGAAAAACATTTTCATGATGAAGATGCCCATGCGAAATATCGTTATCTGCGAACATCTTGAGCACTTCATTTATCGGCGCGACGATTTCTGTAGTGATGAAATCTTCGCTGAGGAGAATTTTATTTGGCGGTTTAATGTCGCCGCCCATCGTGCTTTTTAAGCCAGCTAGATATTCACTAAGGCGTGTACCACGCGGCTTTTCCAGGATAACTGAATATGTCCCAAACTCGCCACGAGCGACATCAGTGAAGCCGGAATCTATGATATTGGTAAAATTGGGGCTGAAAAATTGCCTTAGCTGCTGCACGGTTTTAAACCGGATGGGCAGGCTGTTTTGCAATATAAGTGCATACACATCTTGTTTCTGCTTGCCGTCCCGCACTTCAAAGGCGCGCGCGGTGGCGGTGCTCAGGTCTTTCAAAGGAGAGTCAGTTTGGATAGTAAACCTATCGGACAGGTTCATTTTCTTCACTTGTTCATTGCCGCGGCTGCTGGGGGCTTCCTGCGAATCTGTTGAGCTCATCATATCTTCGATGAATTCCGGGCCTTTCTTAGGTTTGTCAGTGGGATCCGCCATTGGAAATATTCTACGAATTCAAAAACCTGCATGGAATAAAAAACTCTCTTTGACTGATAAGCGTTAGGCATATAATCCTCAACTGTGTCTATTAGGAAATAAATTGGCTAAAAAACTACTACAAATCTTTGAGAAAGGCGGTATTTCACCTCCGCCCTTCTGGTTTATGCGCCAGGCGGGGCGATATATGCCGGAATACCGCGCTTTGCGTGAGAAGGCTGGCAGCTTCCTCAAATTATGCATGAACCCGGAATATGCCGCGGAAGTCACCTTACAGCCAATCCGTAAATTTGATATGGACGCCGCTATTTTATTTGCCGATATATTGCTTGTGCCAATGGCTCTGGGCGTGGATTTGAAGTTTGAGAACGGTGAAGGGCCGAAATTGGGGAACATGGAACATGGAACATGGAAGTTTGATGAGGCCATACTGCAGCCGGTTTATGAGACCTTGAAATTGGTAAAGGCCAAACTCCCCTCTGATAAGACCCTAATCGGCTTTGCGGGCAGTCCGTGGACGGTAGCTACCTATATGATTGAGGGCGGCGGCTCCAAGAATTTTGCTCAAGTTAAGAAAATGGCGTTGTGCAATCCGGAAAAGTTTGAGGTTTTGATAGATATATTGGTTGAGGCAACTATCAAATATCTGAATTCCCAAGTAGATGCGGGCGCAGAAATCTTACAGCTTTTCGATAGCTGGGCTGGGGAATTAACGGAAGATGAATTTGAGAAATGGGTTACAAAACCTACCGCAAAAATTATCTCTGCAGTCAAGTCAAAACACCCGGAAATCAAATTTATCGGCTTCCCGCGGCGGGCGCATTTTAACTTTATTGAATATGCAAAAAAAACCGGTGTTGATGCTGTAAGCGTTGATTCCACAACACGCCTTGATTGGGCATTCGATAATATGAATTGCGTAATTCAAGGTAATTTAGACCCGGCAATTTTGCTTAGTGACAAAGCTTGTATCAAACGCGAAGCTGAAAAGATCTTAAAATGCGCTCACGGTAAACCATTCATCTTCAACCTCGGCCACGGCATTTTGCCGGAAACGCCGATGGAACATGTGGAATATTTGTGCTCTATTATTAAAACGCAGTAAGTGTCATCCCAGCGAAGGCTGGGATCCAGCACTAATTGTAAACTGAGAAGGCCGGCTGGATTCCAGCCTTCGCTGGAATGACGATTTAATTATATTTGTCAGCCTCTTCCGCAGCCCTCATCAGCGCTTTTGCCTTGTTCAGCGTCTCCTCATATTCCGCGTCAGGATCTGAATCTGCGACCACTCCTGCCCCAGCTTGCAAATATAACTTGCCGTCCTTGATCAATGCTGTGCGCAATGCAATACAGCTATCCATAGCATCGCCGGAGAAATAGCCGACACCTCCGGCATAAAATTTCCGTTTCACGTTTTCTAATTCATCAATAATTTCCATAGCCCGGATTTTTGGCGCACCACTCACTGTTCCGGCCGGAAATCCGGCGGCGAGTGCATCTACCGCATCTTTGCCCGGCGCAATTTCACCTTCGACGTTGGAAACTATGTGCATTACATGGGAATAATATTCCACTACCATTTGCTCTGTCACCTTGACGCTATTTTCCTTAGCCACGCGGCCAACATCATTGCGCCCCAAATCCAACAACATTAAATGTTCTGCTAATTCTTTTTGATCGCCCAATAGATCCGCCGCTAAAATTGCATCTTCTGCTGCGGTTTTGCCGCGCTTACGGGTTCCTGCCAATGGGCGGATGGTGACTTTGCCGTCGCGTAAGCGCACTAAAATCTCTGGGCTGGAGCCGATGATGTGAAAGTCTTTGTTTTTGAGGAAAAACAAAAACGGTGATGGGTTTAAATGGCGCAGCGAGCGATAAAATGTAAGTGGCGGCGCTTTGAATTCTGAGGTGAAACGCTGCGATGGGACAAGCTGGAAAACATCACCGGCGCGGATATATTCCTTGGCTTTTTCCACCATGCCGCAGAATTGCTCACGCGTATAATTGGCGGTGAATTTTATTTCCCCAGCCTCCGCTTTTTGGCTTTTGAGCTTCCTGCCCAACTCCTTGATCGTATTTTTTATTAACTGAGTGGCGTGCTTATATTCATCTTCTGCCGCCCCGGCATAAACCGGCACAGTCAAATTGAGCGTATCCTTCACTGAATCAAACACCAATACAATTTCCGGCAGATATAAAATCCCGTCCGGAATTCCCAATTCGTCGGGGTTTTTATCCGGCAATTTTTCAAACAGCCGCACCGCATCATAACAGATATAGCCGAACAATCCCGTCGCCATCGGCGGCAAATTTTCCGGGATTGCTATCACCGTTTCGCGGATAAGTTTCTTGAGTGAGACTAAGGCATTTTCGGTTTGCAGCTTACCATTGATATAAGCTTTATTGCCTTCGCATTTCCAAATCAGTTTGCTGCCGAGGCCAATAATGGAATAGCGCCCACGTGATTCGCCGCCTTCGACTGATTCAAACAGAAAGCAATATTCATAAAGCTTTTCCAGCTTGGCGATTGCTGAGACTGGGGTGAACATGTCGGCGGAAACTTGTGTATGGACGAGTTGGTTTAGGCCTGAGGCAAGCTTCTTTTTAAATTCTGCCGGTTTCGGAGAAAATTTCATTTCATCTTAGATGTTGTTATGTCACCATCGCGTCCAACTTGAACCGCTGTCTTCTTTTCTGTCCCGATTACACCCACATCAGCGGGAGCTGCAACGGGAATAACTTTCTTCTCAGCCTCATTTCCCATCTTCACCGGAAATTCTTTGCGTAAATATTCCAGGTATTGATCCATTATCTCAGTACGAACCGTATCAGTCATTTGCGTTTTGTATTTCCCCTGTTCCGCAGCGCTCAAATTTGCTGATTTGATGCTTTTTAACCTGGCGATTTTATATGTTCCGTCCTGGTTTTCAAACGCGCCGAGCACATCGCCTTCCTTGGCGTCAAAAGCTGCATTCACCAACCGAGCGCCATAATTTTCCGTGTCGCGGCGCTTGATGTCCTTGATCACTTGATATTTGTAGCCATTTCCCGCTGCCAAACTCTGTATGCTACCGCGTGAAGTTTTCAATTCCTCAGCCATTTTTTCGATATATTTTAAGTTCTGGTCATTGGCCTGGCTTTCCTTCCATGCCGCCACGACTTTGTCCTTAACTTCCGCCATATCCGGAATTCTCGCCGGTTTCACTTCAGTTACTTCAATGACGAAATATTCATTGTTTTTCGGGTCGGAAACTAAATCCGAAACTTGCCCCTTATCTTTTCCAAATACGGTTTCCAAAAATATTTCAGAGAAACCCTCGTCATTTGCAAGCAAAGCTTTGCGGCTTTCCAGTTTCAACTTCAATTTATCAGTGATTTCTTTCAGCGTTGATCCGCCAGCCAATTCGTCCTCGATTTTGACCGTGATATCATAAAGCGCGTTGTTTTTATCTTTGGTTTTTTGCAGCTTAACATAGTTAATATCGCGGTTTTCGGGAATCTGGAAACGGTAGGAGTTATCAAAATAATAATCTTTCAGATTCTTTTCTGTTGGCTCGGTTAATGGCACTTTGAAGCTCTTCGGTATAATGGCGACTTCAACATCGCGTTTTTCGCCATCGAAGGCCGCTTGTTTTGCAGTGATAAAATCATTTAATGGAGTGTTATTGGATATTGTCTCCGTCAAAATCTTCTGCTTGATATCCTCGCGCAAAGTGCCGGTGAATTGTTGCTCGGTCATTCCCATTGATCCGATTATGGCTCCAAATTTCGCGCGATCGAATGAGCCGTTGGTTTGGAATTGCGGAATATTTTTTATCTGGTCAGTTACTGCCTCGTCCCCCGCTTCCAGCCCCAAATCCTTAACTTCCTGACGCAACAGGCTTTCTTGGATCATCGAACGTTTGATTGCGCCTTTGCTGATGCCCGCAGCAGCTAGCTGTTCATCCGTCATATCCAGGCCGGAGCGGCGGACATTACGGACGGTTTCTTCATATTTTTGGTCAATAACTTGCTGTGATATTTTTTCACGGCCAATTTTGACGGCGAAATCATCGTCGAAGAAGTTCAAATGCGCTCTTGTTAAGCCCGCGCCGGAAAAAAGGAACGCGATAACCAAAATCCCGAAGAGGATTTTGAAGATGGGATTATGAGAAACCTTGCGGAACGCTTCTAACATATTTACATTTCGGAGTTGTTGTTTAATATTGCCGCCGAGAAGCTAGCATTTTAAATTGAAAAAACAATGTTTATCGTCGTTGCCAACTGGAAAATGAACGGAGATGTGGCTTTTGCACGCGCCTATGCGCAAGCCCTGGAGAATTTCTCTCCATCAGGCGCGGAAATCGTCATTTTGCCGCCGTATCCCTTGCTTACAGCCATTCAGGGTAATTTCAAGCTGGGGGCGCAGAACTGTTATTGGGCAGAAAAAGGCGCGTATACGAGCCAAGTTTCGCCATATTTATTAAAAAGCCTGGGCTGCGACTATGTCCTGCTGGGCCATTCTGAGCGGCGTGAAGCTGGCGAAACCTCCGCAAGCGTTATGAAAAAGGCCGAGGCGGCGCATAAAGCGGGCTTAAAAACCATAATCTGTGCTGGCGAGAAAGCCGGTGAAGATTTCAAGAAAATCACTTTTGCGCAATTGGATAACTCCGTTCCTGCGAGTGCTGACAAAACAAATACTATAATTGCGTATGAGCCTGTTTGGGCGATTGGCACAGGCGAGACACCGACCATTGCGCAAATTGAGGAACGTCATGAGGCAGTTGTTGAAAAATATGGTTTCCCAACAATTTATGGCGGCTCAGTTAAGCTTGAAAACGCCGCCGAGATTTCTAAATTGAAAAATGTTAATGGCCTATTAGTGGGTGGCGCTAGTTTGGATGTTGAAGGTTTTAAGAAAATAATACAAAACTGTCACCCCGTCGAATGACGGGGGCCAGTGGCGGGGCTGGATACCGTCATTCGACGGTATGACGATATGGGGTTATATGGATAAAGAAGAGATATTAGGATATTTTAAAAAAACCGGTGCGATATTGAAAGGCCATTTCAAACTCTCCAGTGGTTTGCACTCGGATACATATCTCCAATGCGCCAAGTTATTATCGCACCCCGATATCGCCGAAAAACTTTGTGCTGAGTTGGCGAAGAAAATTGCTGCCAAAATTGACTTAGTAATCGCTCCGGCGATGGGCGGAGTTGTGGTTGGTTATGAAATGGCGCGGCAGCTCGGCGTCCCCGGAATTTTCTGCGAGCGTGTTGACGGTAAATTCGAATTCCGCCGCGGATTTGAAGTTCCCCAAAATGCTAAAGTGTTGATTGTCGAAGACGTGGTCACCACCGCGAAATCCAGCTTTGAAACTGTCGACTGCATCAAAGCCGCCGGTGGAAATGTAGTCGCCGAAGCCTGCCTGGTTGACCGCAGCGCCGGCAAACACGGCTTGCCCTTCCCGCTATATTCACTGATTGAACTTGATGTCCCAACTTATCAGCCAGACGCGCTGCCGGAGCATTTGAAGAATATAGAAGCGGTTAAGCCTGGTAGTCGGTTTCTTAAATAAACCCAACGATTTCCTTCACTTTGGCGAAATTCGCGCGGGCGATGTCGTTGGCCTTGGCAGCGCCTTCGTCCAGGACTTTCATCAACATAATGCGGTCGTTGATTAGGCGATTATATTCGGCGGTGATTGGTTCTAAGGTTGAAATTAAGGCTTCAGTCAGTGCGGCTTTCAGACCTGAGGATTTTTGGCCTTCTAAAGATTTTGCCGCTATTTGTGGGGTTTCATTGCGCAAGACCGCCAATAACTCAATCAAAGTCGAAACATCCGGGCGTGTGGCCGGATCATAAGTTACTTCCGGCGTTGCGTCAGTCTTCGCACTTTTCACTTTTTTGGCGATTATATCGGCGCTGTCGGTCAAATTGATGCGCGAATATTCCGACTCGCCGGATTTGCTCATTTTCTTGGTTGCGTCTTGCAAACTCATCACCCGTGCGCCGGTTTTCATAATCAACGGCTCAGGAATTGTAAAAAACTCTGAGCCAAATTCCCGGTTAAACTTCCCCGCAATATCCCGCGCCAGTTCCAAATGCTGCTTCTGATCTTCACCCACCGGCACATGCGTGGCATTATAAAGCAAAATATCTGCCGCCATTAAAACTGGGTAACCGAAAAGTCCTAATGAAGCGCCTAATTCGCTATTTTCCACCGCCTTAGTAAGTTTTTTTATTTTATCTTCTAAAATTGAGTAAGCGTTATATAATTCAGCCTTAGTTGGAATATTAAGTTTATTATAATTACCCTCAGTCAAATTAAAGTATTTATTTTTAAAATCCCCCATTTCACTTAGAGTCTTTCTTAACTCCTTTTCTAAATTATCTATACCTGCTTTATCTTTAAACTGAGTCATTCTTTTTAGCCATCCCATCGGCGTATTACAGCCCAACACCCATGCAAGTTCGGCATGGCCAGAAACACGAGATTGAGTAAAGATCACGGACTTCTTCGGATCAATTCCGCAGGCAATATAAAGCGCCGCGACTTTCAAAACATTGTCGCGTAATTCTTGCGGGTTTTGCTTCACCGTAATCGCGTGCAAATCAGCGAGCATGAACAAACATTTATGCTCATTCTGCAAACTCACCCAATTCTTGATCGCGCCTAGGTAATTTCCCAAATGCAAATTCCCGGTCGGCTGGACTCCTGATAAAATCAATCCCATGTTTCTACCGTGTTTCCATTTATCAGATATTTTTTATGCGCGATGATTTTGAGTACGTGTTTATAGGCTTTATGTTCAAGAAATAACAGGCGTGAAGCCAATATCTCTGGCGTATCGCCTTTTTGAATAGGCAAAATCTCCTGAGTAATTATTGGGCCATTATCGACATCTTCGCGCACGAAATGCACTGTGCAGCCGTGGAACTTTACGCCGCTGGCTAATACACGTTCATGAGTATCGACGCCGGGGAATGATGGCAAAAGTGAGGGGTGGATGTTGACTAATTTATTGTGCCATTTCTCGACGAATTCTTTGGAGAGCACGCGCATAAAGCCGGCGAGGAAGATGAAGTCGACGCCACGTATTAATATTTCTGCGTTCATAGCCATATCAAAATCGTGGCGACTGGCGAAAGCTTTGTGGTCGAGGAAGATATAATCAATCCCCGCCTCATCAGCATATTTGATTCCGCCGGCGTCTTTTTTGTTGGTGATAACTAATTTGATTTCCGCCGGAAAATCTTTTTCTGCGCATTGATCGATCAGCGCTTTGAGGTTTGAGCCACGCCCGGAAATCAGAACTGCGATTTTGAGCTTAGACATATTTTACTTCTTCCGTATTACACGCCACACCGATTTCAAAAACCTTCTCGCCCGCGCTTTCCAGCATTTTTTTCAATTCCGCTTTATTCTCCGGTGAGCAAACTACCACCATTCCAATGCCATAATTGAATGTCCGCAGCATTTCCGCCGTTTCCACGCCGCCAAGTTTCTGTAACTTTTTGAACACTTCCGGAATATCCCAAGAACCCAATTTGATTTCACCGCCTGTAATACGCGGTAAGTTTTCAGTCAGGCCGCCGCCGGTAATATGTGCGCAGCCTTTTACTAATTTGGCTTTGATCGCCGGTAAAAGCGACTTCACATAAATTTTGGTCGGCGTCAAAAGCTCTTTCATCGTGAATTCGCTTTTGTTGGATTCATAAATTTTGCGCACTAGTGAATAACCATTTGAGTGCACGCCGCTTGATTCCAGGCCTAGTAAAATATCGCCGTCCCTGATATCGCGCGGCAGAATTTCATCTTTCTCAACTACGCCAACTGAGAACCCAGCCAGGTCATAATCCCCTGCCTTGTACATCCCCGGCATTTCTGCAGTTTCACCACCAATCAACGCGCTGCCGGATTGTTTGCAGCCTTCCGCGATGCCTTTAATCACGCTTTCCGCGATATTGATATCCAATTTGCCGGTTGCGAAATAATCCAGGAAAAATAATGGTTCTGCTCCCTGCACGATAATGTCGTTGACGCACATTGCCACCAAATCAATACCGACCGTGTCATGAATTCCGGAATCAATTGCCAGTTTGAGTTTTGTACCAACGCCATCTGTGGAAGAAACCAGAACCGGATTTTTATATTTCAGCTTGGTTAAATCAAATAACGCCCCAAACCCGCCAAGATCGGAGTCCACACCAAGCCGCGCAGTCATCTTCGCCAATGGTTTGATCCGCTCAACCAGGGCATCTCCGGCATCAATATCCACGCCTGCGTCTTTGTATGTTAGTCCTGTCATGGCAGGCAATTTATTTGATACATACAAAAAAGCCAGTGTTTTTACACACTGGCTTTTTAAGGATGGATTATGAAAAATTGGTTATGACGAAGTGGCGTATTCCTGGTTCGTCTCAAATGCGGTTATTTCAGTTTTCACCGCCATTTTCTTTCGCTTTAATTCCGTGAGTTTGAGGAAGTTTGGCATCGGTCTCTGCATTTCGTATTTAATTTCATCTTCGAGTTGTGTTTTTTTGGTGTAAAGTGATGAAAGATGAGATGCAAGATTCATAATTAGCTCCTCCAAATTGTTTTATAAAACAATAGCTTGGCCGCGAGGCCACAGAATTATTGTGTTAGCCATTGTGCGATGCATCATTATTGTTGCATAAATATAACCATATCATAATTTTCAGTAAAAATCCACCGAAATCGGGAGCTTTTTTAAAAAAAATCTCCCTTCCTCAGGGAGGGTTGGTTTAGCAAACTCCGCCCCCAAAACCCTCCACCCAACCTCCTCCCTCAGGGAGGAGGAGAATTAATTGGCCAACCGGTAAAAATCCGAGCCTTTGCGCTCGTATGAAGATGGAATTTGCATGGCTTCGCGATATTTCATCACCGTGCGGCGTGAAATATTCATTCCCTTCTGCTTGAGCATGATGGTTATATTATCATCCGAAAGCGGCTTTTCACGGTTTTCGTTTTTGATAATATCTTTGATCAGTTCTTTAACCGAAGTTGAAGCTACTTCGCCGCCGGAATTGCTAACGCCTGACTTGAAGAAGTATTTCATCTCAAATGCGCCGCGTGGCGTAATCATGTGTTTATTGCTGGTAACCCGGCTGATCGTGCTTTCATGCATGCCGATTTCCTCAGCGATCTGCGCCAGTGTCAGCGGTTTTAAATATTTGATGCCGTATTCAAAGAATTCCTGCTGGAACTTCACAATCGCTGCCGCAGTTTTCAACATAGTATTGGCGCGTTGGTCGAGTGCTTTTGCGAGGAAATTAGCGCTGCTTAAATTTGTTTTTAGGTATTTCTTCTCGTCCTTATTGCGCACTAGCGCTGCCACTTCTTGATAATATTTCTTATTCACCAAAAGTTTTGGTAAAGCCGCGTTATTCAATTCAACCGCGAATTCGCCCTTCTCATTTTTCTTCACAAATATATCGGGCTGGCCCGGCGTCAGCTCTTTGCGGGCAAATCCTAGCGCAGGTTTTGGATTCAGCGCACGGATTTCCAGCACCATTTCTTCCAGCTCTTCTTCATCAACTCCGCACAAATCCTGCAAAATATCGAATTTGCGCATGCCCAGTAATTCCAGGTTTTTAAGCAATACGAACATGCATGGATCAAGGCGGTTTTTATCTTCCAACTGAATCTGCAGGCATTCCGCCAGATTACGCGCGAAAATTCCGCTTGGTTCCAGTTTTTGCAGATGGCCGAGGACTTTTTCGACGTCAGTTTGCATACAGCCGAGATTGATTGAGATTTCTTCCAGATCGCCGTTGAAATATCCGGCGTCATCCAAATAATCCAACAGCACCAGGCCGATATGGCGTTCATAATCATCTGCAACATCGATATAAAACTGTTCAATCAATGATGTGCGCAAATCTTTTTCGTCGGAGATGATATCTTCAAGGTCATATTCGCTATTATTTTCAAACTTCAAGTCGCCGCCCTTGCCGATATCGTCCCAGTTATTTTTATAATCCAAGCTGTCATTATCAAAACTATCGCGATTGCCGCCGAGTTCGGTCAAATCGCTACTTGATTTATCAGTTGAGGCGTTGGAAACTTCGCTTGACTCACCATTATCAACTGCCAAAAGTGGATTGCGGTCGAGTTCACTATTAATAATTTCAGAAAGATCCATCGTCGACATTTGCAGCATTTTCAGGCTTTGTTGCAACTGCGCCGTCATCGCCATATTCTGCGACTGACGCTGCTGTAAACCCTGTTGTAATGCCATTTGGAGAACCCCGAATACTTAACTTATAGTTCGAGTCTAACGGCAGTTTGTTAATAAATTGCTAATATTGGCACAGTTCTTGCTAAAACTATTAAATTAGAACCGATCGCCCAGGTAAACCCGCTTAACGTCCTTATTTTTAACAATTTCCTGCGGTGTTCCTTCCATCATAACCACCCCATCATGGATAATATAACCACGGTCGATCATGTCCAAGGCTTCGCGGACGTTGTGATCGGTGATTAAAATGCCGATGCCTTTATCGCGCATCTGGGCGATCAGTTTGCGGATATCATCAATGGCAACGGGGTCGATCCCGGCTAATGGCTCATCAAGTAATATGAATGACGGGCGCGAGGCTAATGCGCGGGCGATTTCGCAGCGGCGGCGTTCACCGCCCGACAAAGCGATGGATTGGGTTTTGCGTAGATGCGTCAGTGAAAATTCACCGAGCAATTCCTCTAACATCGCTTGCCTGCGCTCATATGCTTCTTCAGAAGTTTCCAACACCGCCATGATATTATCTTCCACCGATAAACCACGGAACACACTGGCCTCTTGTGGCAAATAACCCAGGCCGAGACGCGCACGGCGATACATCGGCATATTAGTGACTTCATAATCATTAAGGCGGATCGTACCGTAATCAGGGCGAATCAGGCCCATAATCATATAAAAACATGTCGTTTTACCGGCGCCGTTTGGCCCTAACAGCCCAACCACCTCGCCGCGTTTCAATTTTAGTGAGACATTGCGCACCACCGGTTTTTTAGCGTATGATTTGCCTAGATTCTTCGCTTCCAGCACGCCTTCCGGCAGAGCCAGTTCATTTTCGCTACCGACGATTTTTAATTTTCTTTTCATTATTTCTCACTCTCACTAGGCACGAATAATCCCCTCACCCGTCCGCCGCCATTGGTTTGCGTTGGCTCGCTGTAAATTTTACTATAACCGGTTGTAGTGAAATAATCGAGTTTGGTGCCTTTTAGGATATTATTATCCTTGGTCAAAACCACATCACCAATCAATGAAATAAGATTTTTCTGGGTATCATAAAAGCCTTTCTGCGAATGCGCGTTTTGGCCGGGGCTGGTGAGAACGACATTGCCGTCGACATCCACCCGTTTAATTGAATTGCTCTTAGCATTTTTATTCTGTTCTTTATCGTCCTTGTTTGCGTAATATATGGTCATTTTATCTGACTTAATCGTCATATCGCCCTGTTTGGCAATGGCATTTCCGCTAAATATGGCTTTGTGCTGTTCCTGGAAAACTTCCAGTCCGTCGGCATCAATTTGAATTGGCTTTTTGGAATTATCCGATTTGCCCAAAACATTTTCTGCCGCGATTGCGGAAACAGATAAAAGCGCTACCAGTAAAAATAAAACTAATTTCATATTCCTTGTCATCCCAGCGCAGGCTGGGATCCAGTTATCTTAATATATAAATCATCCCAATCGGGATTCATTTCCTCAATTATGCGCAATTTCCACGCTCTTTGCCAAGCTTTTATATTTTTTTCGCGTTTTATTGCCGATTCTATACTTTCGGTTATTTCATAATAAACTAGCATTTTTATGTTATATTTTTTAGTAAAACCGTCAGCCAAACCTTCTTTATGTTCATAAATTCTTCTGACCAAGTTATTGGTAACACCAACATAGAGTGTTCCATTTCTTTCATTGGCCAATATATAAACGTAATAACTTTTCATATGCTGGATCCCAGCCTTCGCTGGGATGACATTACTTGTTATTTATAATTAACTTTACCGGACCTTTAAAGGTAATTTTCTGTTTTTCGCGTTCGATAACGAAACTTTGCGCGGTGAGTGAGGTGGAATCGGACTTTATCTGCACAGGTTCGTCGCTTTTCATAATTCCGGCATCCATATCAATAAATGCATTCTTAGTAGTGGCTTGATATGTCGCTCCGTCTGGTTCGACCATAAAGAAGTTAACGTCGTCAATCAAGTTCACCTGATGAGTGGCGGAATTATAATTCCCTTTGAGAGAAACTACGGAAACCCAATTGCCGCTATTCAGCGTCATATCCCCGGCGACGCCTTCTAATGTGACATAATCCAATTTTACTTGCACCGCCCGGCGGGCGCTGATTTGGTATGGCTGACTTCTGGAATCAATACCTATGAATTTGGGTTTTTCCATTACCGGACTGGTTGTTGGCACTTTGGAATTTTGCGCCACCAGGACGATCTTTTTGCCTTTGTTAGTCAGCATAGGGTACAAAAATAACATGCCTATCAAAACTAATGCGGTTAACGGCAAAATGAATTTCAGGATAAAAACATAAGCGCTATGGCGCTTAAATGACCGCGTCAGCACCTCAACTTCTTTATTTGTCCATTGCTTGATGAAATTGCTCATTTAGGTATCAGGTATCAGGTTCCAGGTTTCAGAATTATTTTATTGCTTTATACAAACCTTGTAACATCTTTGATATTTCAAGATATTCATTTCTAGCCATGCTCCAATAATCTTTATCTATATATCCTAAATCAAAGCAATACCGAAGCCAAACTCTGACTTCATCCGATGAGCCTAATGCTATTAATATATAGCGCTTAAATTCTTTTTTAGATGCGATTTGTTTAGCAAAACCTTCGGCAAGATTTGCGCAAATAGATTTACTCGACCTTCTTAACTGGTCAGTCAAAGAAAAAACTTCTTCTTTTGGAAAGGATTTACTTATTTTATGAATATTCAAAGAGATTTTATAAGCCCTCCTAAATACATCCAAATCTTCAAAACATTTAGCCATAAACTCCCTACTGATACCTGATGCCTGACTCCTGATACCTATCTCAGCCGATTCCCGCGCGAAGTAAATCGTGGATATGGATAATTCCCGCAGGCTTTCCGGCATCAGTGACAAACAAGGTGGTGATACGCTTTTCATTCATAATATTGAGCGCTTCAACTGCTAATGCTCGCGGGCGGATGGTTTTTGGGCTTTTGGTCATAACTTCCTTGGCGGTTTTTGTAAGTAGCCCGGAATCCATATGACGGCGCAAATCCCCGTCCGTGATAATCCCCGCCAGCGCCCCATTTTTGTCCACCACTCCGGCACAACCAAATTTGCGGCCTGCGATTTGTAATAACACATCATCCATTTTATCAGCTTCCGAAACCAATGGAATTTCCTCGCCAATATGCATCACATCGGCGACCAGCGTAAAGGACGCGCCAAGTTTCCCACCCGGATGCAGGTTTTTAAAATCTTCGGCCTCAAACCCGTGTTTTTCCAGCAATGTCACCGCCAGCGCATCACCAAATGCCAGCATCATAGTTGTTGAAGTGGTGGGGGCATTAACGCTATTCGCTTCCGCCGTTTCCGGCAACGCAAAGCCGATATCAGCCGCTTCGATCAACGCCGAAGTTTTGCGCCGCGCAATGCCGACCAGGAAAATTCCGAAGCGTTTGCAATAGGCTATTATATCTTTTAATTCCGTAGTTTCGCCGGAATTGGAAAGCAAAATCACAATATCATTTTTGGAGATCATCCCCATATCGCCGTGGCTGGCTTCTGCCGGGTGCACAAAAAATGAGGGAGTTCCTGTAGATGCTAATGTCGCCGCAATTTTATGAGCGATATGCCCGGATTTGCCCATGCCGGAAAGTACGACTTTGCCGCCATATGTATGGGTAGTCGCATAAATCTTATTGATAAGCTCCACAAACCTATCATCCAGCGCTATTTCCAGCGCTTTTAAACCCGAAATCTCCTGGGCAATAACCCGCTTCGCAACATCTATATCAGCCATGATGAATATTTAATTATTATGAGCAAAAATATCTTCCGGCCAGCCGGCCAGATCTAATTGGGCGCGTAAAGGCAGGAATTGCATCGTCGCCAAAGCCAGTTCCTGGCGACCTTCGCGTTTCAGGCGTTCTTCCAATATAACTTTGATTTTATGCAGATGGTAAACATCATTTGCCGCATAATCCAATTGCTTATCATTCAAATCAATATTGCCCCAATATGATGATTGCTGTTTTTTGGAAATATCCAGACCCAGCAATTCTTCACAAAGCGCCTTTAAACCATGATTATCAGTGTAAGTCCGCGCAAATTTTGAAGCGGTGCGCGTGCAATAAATGTTCTGCGGCATGACGCCAAGGTTATATTTGAGGGCAGCCAAATCAAAACGCGCAAAGTGGAAAAGTTTTTCAACCTTGCCATCGCTCAATAATTTCACCAGATTCGGCGCATTATACTCCCCCGGCATGAACTGCACCAAATGCGCGTTGCCATCCCCATTGGAAATCTGCACCAGGCACAGCCGGTCGCGCAGCGTATTGAGTCCCATTGTCTCCGTATCAATCGCCACCGATTTCCCCAAATCCAGCGCGTCAGGAAGATCGCCTTTATATAGTGTATTCTTCATATGCTCCTTTATTTAACACGATAGACCAGAATCGCAACATATGTTTAAGAAAGGGTGAATATGGGGGAATTAATTATCGACCCTTGGCGTAAGCCACCCAAAGCCCGCAGGGCGAAGGGTGGTGCCCCAGCGCGGACTAACCTCGAACCGGATTGGTGAGTTTATTGGGGTTTTGGAGGATTGGAATGTTTAGTTCCAAAACTTCCACCAGAGCTTTTTGGAACCTACCACTTTACTACGAATCTGAGTTGCCAACCCTTCCTTAATATTAAGCAAAGATGCTATCTCAGAAGTAGAGATATTGGGTCTGGTTTTTAGCAAGTCATCGACGGAATAGACAAGGGAGGAATCCAGCGGCTCCATAAACCGAACAGAACGATTATTGTCTCTTCCTATTGCAAATAATTCTTCCAATGTTTCAAAACATTTTGGCCATTCATTATTTTGAATAATTTTTTCTGCCTCTGTATTGTCTAGCCGTTTGAGGAGGTGGATATCATTTTGCCGTGATTCTTGAGCTACTAACCAATATTGGCGACATTTTTTACACTGATATGATGCAAGCCACCATCGAGACTCACCATACCTCTTAACTTCTTCCAGCCTTTCCCAAAGACGGTTTTCTTGCTCTGATCCCATATCGGTAACAGCTAGATTTGGTAAAGCTATGCATTCGCAGTCCATGGGAAGTTTTTGGCGCATAAACTCTTCAAGTTTCTTCTTGAGTACATATACGTCAGGATTTGCTTTGAAATTGGTGGAAATTACTTCGAGATGAAATTCTTTTCCGGCAGTAGTCTCAAAGTCACTGTTAGCATATAACCACTTCTCAAATTCCGGAGTGGGGAGATCACCTCTGATGAATTGCCACATTATTTTTTGGTTTGGATCGTCCATTGCTAGAACCGCTTATCTTTTTGTATTTGTTTGATTGTATGAATCTAGCGTCAAAATTGGTGGAGTCAAATTTCTAAAACCTAGAACCGCCGCCAGTCTTTAGCTGAAGCGGGCTAAGTCGTTACCAAAGCCTTTTATTAGCAAAGGCTTTGCCGGAGCCGGTTTTTAAGTAATGTTCAAATTCTCTGGCTTTTTTCTCGCTGACGAAAGCATGATAGCTTACAAGTTCCCAAGGAACGAATTTAGAAGTATGCTTAGATTTTCCAGCATTATGGTCCCTGATCCGGGTTTTTAAATCTTCCGTGAAACCTCGGTAAGTTTGGTTTGGAAAATTTATACTTCTAATTAAATACACATAATACATAAGCCCTCCTTCGCTCTTCGAGCTTCGTAGCGCATCCTTCGGCGTAAGTCTTCAGTTGTCTTACGAAGGCGTAAGCCATCCGAAGCCAACGGCGAAGGATGGTGCCCGAAAGAGGACTCGAACCTCCATGTTATTGCTAACACTAGTACCTGAAACTAGCGCGTCTACCAATTCCGCCATCCGGGCATACCGCACTTGTTTATATGCAAATTTTTGTGTATAGCAACACCAATCATGACTTTGGCCCTATTCATAAAAATCTGTTTCGTCTTCATCTTCATTGCTTCGGCGCTGTTCGTGCATTTTCGTGGTAATGCACGAATGAAATTCCGCCGTCAGATTGGGGATTTCTCCACATTCCTGGCGCCATTCAACGCGTTTATTTATGCATTTTCCAAAATTCCCAATGCTGCGTTTTTTAAAGCGGAAGACTTTCCGCAACTGCAGAAACTCACCGATAATTGGCAGGTAATCCGCGACGAAGGATTGGCGCTTATCGAGCGGGGGAAAGTAAATGCTGACCACGGCGATACGGATATCGGCTTTCACTCATTCCTGCGCACGGGTTGGAAGAGATTTCATTTGAAATGGTATGACGCCCCCCTGCCCTCGGCGCAAAAGCAATGTCCCAAAACTATTGAGTTGCTGGAGAGCGTTCCGGGCATTCATGGCGCTATGTTCGCCCTTCTGCCGCCCGGCGCGGGGCTTGGCAAGCATCGTGACCCGTTTGCCGGCAGTGTTCGTTATCATCTCGGCTTGCGGACGCCGAATAATGACAATTGCTGGATTGATGTTGATGATATCCGTTATAGCTGGCGCGATGGCGAAGCAGTGTTTTTTGACGAAACCTATCTCCATCATGCTAAAAATGATACTGAGGTCAACCGCTTGATTTTATTCTGCGATGTCGAGCGCCCAATGCGCAACAAATTCGCCACTAAATTCAACCACTTCTTCATCAACCACATCATGAAAGCCACTGCCTCGCAAAACGAGGATGGTGAAAGGCCGGGCGCTGTAAACCGCGCTTTTGCACCGATTCTGAAGCTCAAGAAAACCTTGAAAGCTTTGAAGAAGAAAAACCCGCCAGTCTACATGACCATAAAATATGCAGTGATTCTCACCTTATTAGTGCTGATGTTTTTGACTTAAAGGCCAAAACACGTAATATCCCCCCATGAACGAAACCGAAATAATGGAAATCGGCAAGAACGCGATTCTGGTTTTGCTGGAAATGTCTCTGCCCATATTGATGGTTGCGCTGGTCGTCGGTTTAATCATTTCCCTTTTCCAAGCCCTCACCCAAATCCAGGAAGCCACGCTCTCCTTCGTCCCAAAAATCATCGCCATCTCGCTGGCGCTTTTGATCTTTATCCCAATGATGGGCGACAAACTCATGGATTTCTCCACCGGGTTGTTTGAGAAGATCGGCAGCATTGAAGAGCAGGAAGATAAATAGCAAATCCCCAGATATCAAATGACAAATGTCAGATTCTCTCTATTCTGATATCCAATTATGGCCAAACCTAAATCGCAATATATCTGCAACTCATGCGGCGCTGTTTATCCCAAGTGGATGGGGCAATGTTCTGAGTGTAATGAGTATGGCACTATCAGCGAAGAAGCGGCGCGAGAGGTTGTGCCAAAAGGGCTGACGGTGATCAGCGGCCGCAAACTCGCTTTTGAAAAACTCTCCACCACTGGTGATGATGAACCCCGCAAAACCACCGGCATAAAGGAACTCGATCGCGTTCTTGGCGGCGGATTGGTAAAAGGATCAGCGGTGCTGCTCGGCGGCGATCCTGGGATTGGAAAATCTACTATATTATTACAACTCGCTGCCAACATCGCCAATTCCGGCGGAATGGTTGCGTATATTTCCGGTGAGGAATCCACCTACCAGCTTCAACTCCGCGCCAAACGCCTTGGCGTTGCTGCAGATTCCGTACAACTTGCCAGCGCCACCAATGTCAGCGATATAATCTCCAGCCTTGACGGCCCCGCCGCGCCGGATGTTTTGGTAATTGATTCGGTGCAGACCATGTATATCGAAAATATCGATTCTGCCCCCGGCACCGTGGCGCAGGTTCGTTCCAGCAGTTTTGAGTTAATCCGCATGGCCAAAAAACGCGGTATCGTTTTGTTCCTCGTCGGCCATGTCACCAAAGAAGGCCAAATCGCCGGGCCGAAAGTTTTGGAACATATGGTTGACACTGTGCTATATTTCGAAGGCGAGCGCGGCCACCAATTCCGCATTTTACGCGCTGTCAAAAACCGTTATGGCGGCACTGACGAAATCGGCGTGTTTGAAATGACTGGCGTGGGCTTGAAAGAAGTTACCAACCCATCATCCATATTCCTATCTGACAATGCCGAAAAAGTTTCAGGCAGCGCCGTATTCGCAGGTATCGAAGGCTCGCGCCCTTTGTTGGTTGAAGTGCAGGCATTGGTTGCCGATAGTTATATGGCCTCGCCCCGCCGCGCCGTGGTTGGCTGGGATTCAAATCGATTGTCAATGCTGCTGGCCGTCCTGGATTCCCGCGCTGGAATGAAATTTGGGGATAAGGAAGTTTACCTAAATATCGCCGGTGGTTTAAAAATTTCGGAGCCGGCGGCTGATCTTTCTGTTTGCGCTGCTTTAATTTCCTCCTTTAAAAATCAAGCTTTGCCAAAAAAATCGATTTTCTTTGGTGAAGTCGGCCTGTCCGGCGAAATCCGCCCGGTGCCACAAACTGAGGCACGTTTAAAGGAAGCGGAAAAGCTTGGTTTTGAAACCGCCTTCATCCCAAAAATGCGCAAAGGCAAACTCAACAGCAAAATGAATGTGGTGGAATTGGAATACTTGCGCGAATTAGTGGGCGTGTTTTAAGCCATTACTCACACCCTACTTGACTGGGCTTGTAATATATGACAAAAATTTTCGTTCAAACTCAGGCATAAAAAAAATGAGCAATTACGAGACCGTAGATTATATCTTCATTTTGATCCTTCTGCTTTCAACGCTGTTTGGCCTGGCGCGTGGTTTTGTGCGCGAGATTTTTACGTTGTTGAATGTAACTCTCGCCAGCATGTTCACGTTTTTCTTTTTCCCTTATTCATATGATTTCTTCGCCAAACAATTCACCAACAACACAGCTATAGTTGCTTGTTCGGGGTTTGGTGTTTTTGTTGTGGCTTGGATTATCATTGCGATAATTAACTCCTACGTCATAGATTCCCTCGGCTCTGTTAAAGGCAGCGGATTTGATCGTCTTTTGGGCATGGCATATGGTTTGTTGCGCGGCGGTTTGATTATTATCTCGGTTTATCTGGGTGTGGTCATGGGTTACAAAGCGCAGGATGATGAAAAAAACCTGCCGGAATGGATGTTGCACGCCAAAACTTATGGCCTGGTCAAAATGCAATCCAAATATTTCCTTGAGCTTATGCCAGAGAAATTCCAGAAAATCTATAAGTCAGGCAATCCAAATGAAATGGTGGAATCGGTATCCCCGCACGGGTTATTGAGCGACGAAGAGCGTAAAATGCTGGATTACGGGCTGACAACCAAAAACACTGATACATTGCGCACAATAATCCATCAGTTGCCGCCAACCCTCGGGCGTACAATGGATTTTTACGATCTTGGCAAGTTGGACAAAAAAGAGTTCAAGACCTATGTCCAGGATTTGATAAACGATTATGATATGGCTTTGGCCGAACATAAGTTAAAACCTACGCTTTCTGCGGGCAGTGTCGAATCTTTGAAAAAGTCCGTTAATGCTATTGAAGAAGACAAACAAGATCTGTATAAGGGTGGCGTTTACTAGTCGTAAGTCATTAGTCATCAGTCATTAGGCTCTTGCGCAGAATTGAAAACACAACTAATTATCGCCAAAGATATAGGCAATATAACCGATAGCGAATATCTTAAAATATTAACCGAAATAGGCCGAATGACCAAAGGCCTGGAAAGAAAACAAATCTAACCCTTATGACTTATGACTAATGACTGATGACTGATGACTTACAACTAGACAAACTTCACGAAGAATGCGGCATATTTGGCATTTTCGGGGTAGATGAAGCAGCGCCACGCACTGCGCTTGGCCTCCATGCTTTACAACATCGCGGTACCGAAGGTGCTGGAATAGTTACGTCGGATGAGAAAGGATATTTCCACGCGCATCGGGCAATGGGCAAAGTCGGTGACAATTTCAACTCGGCTGATGTTATTGCAAAATTACCGGGCCAAATCGCCATTGGCCATAACCGCTATTCCACAGCCGGTGACAAAGGCGTATTGAACATCCAGCCACTCTCCGCACATATGGGTTTCGGCGATTTCGGACTGGCGCATAACGGCAACCTCACTAATGCGATCGCCCTTCGCAATACGCTTGTAGCTGGCGGTTGTATTTTCCAATCGACTATGGATACGGAAGTCATCATGCATCTGGTTTCGCATAGTATGGAATTGACAGTGGCCGATAAAATAGCTGATGCTTTGCAGCAGGTTGAAGGCGCATATTCGCTGGTTGCCATAGATAAAGGCAATATGTATGGCGTCCGCGACCAGTTAGGCATCCGTCCTTTAGTCCTCGGCAAACTCGGCACTGGTTATGTCCTCACCTCCGAAACCTGCGCACTTGATATTATTGGCGCTGAATTCGTGCGTGATATTGAAGCCGGTGAAATGGTGGTTATCAACAAAAAGGGATTAACTTCACGCCGCGTCTTCCCAAAAAAACCAAGTAAATTCTGCTCATTCGAATATGTATATTTTGCCCGCCCCGATTCCAGCATTGATGGCCGCCATGTATACAGCACGCGCAAATCCATTGGCCGCGAATTGGCCAAAGAAAGCCATATCGAAGCTGATATAGTTGTCCCCGTCCCTGATTCCGGCGTACCGGCTGCGATTGGTTATGCCGCACAAAGTTCATTACCATTTGAACTAGGCATCATCCGCAATCACTATATCGGCCGTACATTCATCGAACCGACCGACCAGGTGCGCCATCTGGGTGTTAAACTCAAACACAACGCCAATGCTGAAGTCCTGCGCGGTAAACGAGTGATATTAATTGATGATTCAATCGTGCGCGGAACTACCAGTAAAAAGATTGTGACAATGGTGAAGGAAGCCGGCGCCAAAGAAGTTCATATGCGCATCGCCTCGCCGCCAACCACCGATTCCTGCTTCTACGGCGTCGATACGCCTGAGCGCGATAAATTGATGGCCGCGAATCACTCAGTCGAAGAAATGTGCAAAATGATCGGCGCTGATTCCCTCGCCTTCGTCTCAATCGACGGCCTCTACCGCGCCATGGGCTTCGACAAACGCAACGACAACCAACCGCAAGCTTGTGACGCCTGTTTCACAGGACAATATCCAGTGCGGATTTTAGATAAGCGGATAATGGGTAAACGGGACGATTAGCCCCTACATCGGCATTTTCATGATGTCTTGATATGCCGAAATCACGCGGTCACGGATCGCGACTACGCTTTTCAAGGCTATATCAGCACCATTGACGGCAGTGACGACGTCAGTCAGCGAGGCTTTGCCCACCAATGCGCTGGCGGAAACTGTTTCGGCGCTGCGGACGTTATTTAGCGCACTTTTTGCCGCATCGCTTACCATACCGGCGAAACCGCCGCCGGATGTTTCTGATGCGCCTGAAGTTGCGTCTGTTGGATTATTGTTCAATGCTTTTTGCACAAAGGCATAGGCATTATTACCAGCAACTGAATTCACGTTCATTTAAAACTCCCCACTAAATATTTATCTTAACAAATCCAGCGTCCGCGATACCATTGATTTTGATGTATCGATAACGGTTAAATTGGCTTCATAGGCATTTTTCGCTTCTTTCATATCGGTCATTTCGACCAGCATATTCACATTTGGCATTTGTACATAACCATCAGGGCCGGCAACTGGGTTTGAAGGATCAAGTTTGCGTGGGAATGGTGCGCTATCATTGCCCATTTTATCCACGGCAACTTTTTCAAGCCCGAGTTGTTTATCCATAACATGTTTGAAGGTGATGGTTTTACGCTTGTAAGGGTCGCCGCCAGGAGTTGTGGCCATGGAATCGGCGTTGGCGATATTTTGTGAAATCACTTTCAGGCGCTCGCTTTGTGCGGCCATGCCTGAAGCAGCGATATCTATTGATTTTGAAATTTCCATTAGACATTACCTATTGCAGTTTTGATCATATCAAGCATCTTGCGATATAAATCTGCGGTTTGTTGATATTCAAGATTGTTTTTCGACATTTTCAAGACTTCATCTTCCAACACTACATTATTACCATTCGGCGTAATTTCACCCTCGCGGCGGGATTTAGTAACAGTCGCGAAATTGCCTGAACTTCCATTACCTGATATGTGGCCTTCCGCTGTGGTTGCCAAGCGTACCGAGGAAGTATTTGCTGATGCGCTGGCTTGATCCAAAGCGCCTTTGAAGTCCGGTGCTTTTAAATCTTTTGCCATATAGCCTGACACATTGGCATTGGCGATATTTTGTGATAATACATCCTGCCTCTCATTCAAATACTTGAGGTTGGTTTGCATCATGCCGAGGATTTTAAGCTGTGATATGTCCACTTATGTATATGTCTATTTGCTATTTGGTATATTCTAGCTAAAAGTGGTTACCAAATTCTTAATACTAGGCAAAAAATGCTCTTCATCTCCAGAAAATTGGACGAATCTATAATAATCAATAATAATATTGAGCTGAAAGTCCTTGAGATTAAAGGAAAAACAGTCAAGCTGGGCTTCAATTTCCCCAAAGAAGCCAGCGTCTTGCGCAAAGAGCTATATGATAAGATCATGGCTGAAAACATCGCCGCCGCGCAATCAGGCGGTTCTGCAGAAGATTTTGCCAAATTGATGGGACAGGAAAAAGATAAGTAACTGAATCTTTAGATTTTCCTAGTAATCTGAACAGCGATGGAAAAAGAGCAGCAACCGCAGCCGAAGATTGCTATCGCACTCAAATATGAGCGCGAAAGGGGTGAAGCGCCGCGCGTGGTCGCCACGGGTAAAGATAAGATTGCCGAACAAATTATTGCCGTTGCCAAGGAACATGGTGTGGAAATACGCCAGGACAAACCTTTGGCTGATATATTATCCACGCTGGATATAGACTCGTTGATTCCGTTTGAAGCCTATGCTAGCGTAGCGGAAATACTATCATTTATATACCGCAAGAATGCGGAGAAACTGAACGGTTAATAATGGAAACGGCAAAGAAACTTGATACGGCCATCGAATTTTTGAACCAATCACGCCGCGAGCTGGAAGCAGGCAAAGTTGTGGCGCTGGAAGGGTTTCAAAATGAAGTGCGTGAGATTTGCGCCGATATCGCGGCACTGCCGAATGATATTATGCTTTCATATTCGCCAAAGATTCAGCAATTATCCGAAACTTTGAAAATCCTGGAACAGGAACTTCGCGAGCAACAAACTTCTGTCCAACAACAATTATTTGGGCTTAACCGCAAACAAAAGGCTTTGCAAAGCTACGAAACCGTTAGCCATTCCGATAAAAAGCAAGAGGAATAATGGATTTAGCTTACTTATTGCAAGTTGTCCTTGCGCTTATCTTTGTCATCGGCCTGATCGGCGCTTCTTCGCTATTATATAAACGCTGCGTCCTTGATAGAAACCTGATGAAAGGCGGCCAAAGAAAACGCCTATCAATTTCTGAGCAATTATATCTTGATTCCAAACGCCGGTTGGTTTTAGTAAAAAAAGATGAACGTGAATTTTTAATCCTGATTGGGCAAAGCGGCGAAACTTTAATCAATAGCGAAAATGCGCCAGGCCTAGAAATTAAACTAACTCGAAAAAAGAAAAAATCTTAGTTTTGGCTATGAAAAAATACTTAATTATACTCGCTGTAATCTCCCTCGCCGCTTGTGGCCAAGGCAGCGTTAAACCAAATGAAAAAGCCAAATCGATAAAGCCGAGCTTTGCGGTTATGCTCGACAGCCCGACCTATACGCAAGGTGACGTTGACTTGATCAATAATATCAAAAGCGGAAATGCGCGCCGCGTCAGAGCCATTCTTGATGACGGTTCGGGCACTGTTTATTCAACTGATGAAAATGATGTTTCCGGCCTTGCACTAGCAGCTCAATTAAAAAACGCTGAGATTGCTGGGGCCATTCTCGATAAAACCACTAAAGGTGATGAAAAAGTTTTGAACCGCGGTGATAAGTCGGGGAAAACTCCAATGATCTATGCCGCGGAATCAGGTGCAGCAGATATCATCACCCTGCTCCGCAAAAAAGGCGCTGATCCAAATATTTATGATCCCGCCCATAATTTTGCATTATTAATCGCTGCTAAAAAAAATGACGCCGCCTCCGTACGCGCCATTATCCATGATTATGACGATCCGACTCCGGCAAATCCCGATATGGGGGATGCTAATGGTGAATCGGCGATCGTTATTGCCGCTAAAAACAAGAACCGCGAAATAATTCAATTATTGAAGGATTATGGCGCCGATCTCAATTTTTCAAACGCCGAAGGTGTCACGCCGTTGATTGCTGCGATTAATCTCAAAGACAAAGAATTGTTCGATTTCGTGCATTCACTGGGTGCTGATATCAATGCTTATAGCGCCACTCAAAGAACGCCATTACTTTATGCGCTGGATAGTAAAAATTATGAATTCGCCAAATATATAATCGACAAAGGCGCTGATGCAAACGCACATGTCAATGGCTTGCCAAGCCCGCTGCAAGTGGTTGTAGCAGTTGATAATGCCGATGCGGGAATTGTCGAATATTTATTAGCCAAGGGTGCAAAACTTACTGATCCAACAATGCCGTTGGGCAATGTTCTTGGACGCAGCATTCACAAAGGCAACGCCGCCGCCATTAGCAAATTGATCGCAGCCGGCGCCAAAGTTTCTGAATTAGATTCCCCAAGCACTAACGGAATTATCATGGCCCTCAACGTCGATGATGCGGATATCGCGATGTTAATGATAAACAATGGCGCAGATTCAGCAAAGATGGATGAGGCAGGTTTTTCACCATTAGCTTTGGCTGCCAAGAAAAATTTTAAAAATATATTTGAAGCATTGGTCAAAAAAGGCTCTGACGTCAACCAAACCAGCCGCAACAAAAACGCCATCCCAATTGAGATTGTTATGGATAATGACGATGCGGAAGTTCTTCAAATTATGTTTGATAATGGATTAAAAGCCAGCCCGGACGCAATTTTGTTACGCGCCGTCAGCGCCAAGAATGATAAAATCGTCGCCGTTGCCTTAAAACACGGGGCGCGGCCTAATATTATGAACAGCACCGGTCAGCCAATTTTGTGGCTGGCGATTGCCAAGGATGATAATCTCGCCGCTAAAACTTTGATCGATGGCGGGGCCTTGCTGGATGTCCAAGATAGCAGCAAGGGGATCTCCCCACTTTCTCTCGCTATTGCGCGTGGCAATACGGAAATCGCGAATTACCTGATCAAGAAAGGTGCTAATCCTGATCTTGTCGATAATAACGGCTTCTCCTCCCTGGCTTATGCCGCCGCTTCGGGCCAAACTGAGATAGTAATAAGCCTGATTGCACATAAGGCGGAGGTTAATGCTGTGGATAAGAGCGGGAATACAATTTTGAACATCATGGATTTGAGCAAAATACCCAAGGATAAGAAGGATGAGATCAAGAAAATCCTTCAAGCGGCAGGCGCCACCTAAATTCCCGCCTACACCAAAATGCTGCGATGCAATATGTTGACTTCCTCGCCAACAATGCTATATATCGGCGCGTAACATTCATATTCCAAGGAAAAAATATGTTAAATAAATCAATATTCAAACTTTCACTCGCGGCTGTAATTATTATTTCAGCAGCCACTGCTGCTAAAGCTTCTGACCAGCTTAGGGTTGTCGGCTCATCAACAGTCTACCCATTCACAACCGCTGCAGCTGAACAGTTTGGCAAAAAAACCAAGATGAAAACCCCGATCATCGAATCAACCGGTACTGGCGGTGGTTTCAAATTATTCTGCGAAGGCGCTGGCGAAAATACTCCTTCGATTTCCGACGCTTCCCGCCGTATCAAGCCGGATGAATTGCTGACTTGCCGTAAAAACAGCGTGAACGAAATATCTGAATTTAAAATCGGTTATGATGGAATCGCGGTTGCTAACTCAGTGAGAGCGCCAAAATTCGCATTATCGCTTAAAGACCTTTTCCTCGCCCTCGGACGCAAAGTTCCGGCTAAAAATGATCCTAATAAATTAGTAGATAACTTTTACAAAACTTGGGATGAAATTGATTCTTCCCTGCCTAAACAAAAAATCTCTGTATACGGCCCGCCGCCAACATCAGGTACCCGCGATTCATTCGCTGAATTGGCGTTGCAAAGCGTATGCACTAATTATGAGGGTTTCAAAGCCTTATATCCAAACGCTGAAGAGCGCAAAAAAGCTTGCGGCCTGATACGCGAAGATGGTGTTTATATCGAAGGCGGCGAAGATGATAATATCCTCGTACAAAAACTGAACACCAACCAAACTGCTTTGGGAGTCTTCGGTTATAGCTTCCTCAAAGAAAACGAAAAACTTGTACAAGGCTCCACTATTTCCGGAGTTGCACCGACACATAGCTCAATCGCCGATGGCAGCTACATCCTGTCACGCCCGCTTTATGTTTATGTCAAACGCGCACACATCGGCAAAGTTGCTGGCATCAAAGAATTCATCAATGAATTGACCAGTGATGAAGCAATTGGCGAATATGGATATCTGGTCGATAAAGGCCTGATCCAAATGCCAGTGGCTGAACTGAAACAAGTTCAAGCTGATGTTAAGGCGGGAAAATTGCTCGACAATCTGGCTGAAGAAGCTCCAGTTGCCAAAGTAGCGCCTGCCGCGGCTCCATCACCAGCTGCAGCTCACGTTGCTACGCCTGCCGCTGCTCCTGCCGCCAAGAAATAATGCAAACGGCTTTGTGATGAATGTTTGGTAAAAACCCGATTCGCAAAGCTGTGCAAGGCGACGGCTCTAAGCTCGAAGTAGTTTCAATCTTCCCGACATTGCAGGGCGAAGGCCCCAATTCCGGCTGGCCCGCAATCTTCATCCGCCTAGGTGGTTGCAACCTCGCCTGCTCTTTCTGCGATACGGAGTTTGAAAACTTTTCCGAAATGGATTTGACTGAAATCCTAACTCGGGTACAAAAACTATATACTAATCAAAAACTAATCGTCATCACCGGCGGTGAACCTTTTCGCCAGCCAATCGCCAAACTTTGCGAGGAGCTAATAAAACTCGGCTATAAAGTCCAAATCGAAACCAACGGCACCTTATTCCGTGAAATCCCGCCAGAAGTAGAAATCATCTGTTCGCCAAAAGGAATAGCCACAATCCGCCCAGATTTACATGAGCGCGTCACCGCCTTTAAATTCATAATCTCCGCCGCCAATCCGGAATATAACCATGTTGCCGTCAACACCAACAAACCCATCTACGTCCAGCCTATGGACGAATATGACGCCGGAAAAAACGCCCGTAATGTCGAATATACGCGCGACCTGGCTCTGGAAAAGGGCTATAACTTGAGCCTGCAATTACATAAAATCATCGGCATAGAATGAAAAAAGCGGTTATATTACTCTCCGGTGGGTTAGATTCCGCAACCATTCTCGCCATCGCGAAGTCCCAAGATTACGATTGCTGCACGCTTGGTTTTGACTACGGCCAGCGCCACCGTAGAGAATTGGATCTGGCAAAAAAACTCTCCTCCAACCACAAAATTGTAAAGGTAGAAAACTTCGGCGGCAGCGCGTTGGTGGATGCTAATATCGCCGTGCCCAAAACCGGCCTGACTAATGAAATCCCCGTCACCTATGTCCCGGCACGCAACACAATTTTCCTTTCCCACGCGCTCGCTTATGCAGAAGTTTTGAACTCCAATGACATTTTCATCGGCGTGAACGCCCTTGACTACAGCGGTTATCCAGATTGCCGCCCGGAATATATTGCAGCTTTTGAAAAAATGGCAAATTTGGGTACAAAAGCCGGTAATTTCAAAATCCACACTCCATTAATCAACCTCACTAAAGCCCAGATAATAAAACTGGGAATGGAGAATGGCGTCGATTATTCCATGACCACTTCATGCTATGACCCAGTCGCCGACAAGGCCTGTGGCGCTTGCGATGCTTGTATTTTGAGACTGAAGGGTTTTAAAGATGCCGGGCTGCGAGATCCGATTGGTTATGCCGGCTGAACAGATAAATGGCCGAATATTTCCGTTTGGTAATGCGCAAAATTCTCATATGGCGGAATTCCCGGCTGGCGGAGGAAAATCTGATAATAATTTTCCAGCAAATTGTATAAAGCTTTAAATTCCGCCAGCAATGTTTGCAGATTGCAGTTTTTTGCTTTTGACTTTTTCATCACCTTCAACAAAACCTCACGCAAACTTGCAACGCCGTCGATATTAGCGATAATTTCTGCCAGATTTGGAGTTTTGATAAAACTTAGTTTGAATTGCGGGAAATTTATATTAGCGATATCGCCGCTTTTATTAATCAGATCAACCAGCTGTTCCTGAACCTGTGGCGGCATGCATATTGAGAAACTAGGTATAAGCTCTAAATCCATCTCCAGCTTTTTCATCTCTTTTTTTGTCAGGTAAAAAGCATGTTTATTTATGGTTGAGTTCAGCACTTCGGCGATTGACTGTTGCTGGCTGACGGAAAGTTTTTTCACTTTCTCCAGCAGCGCCTTATCCGCAATATACCTTTCCGGCGTATAAACATCGGCAGATGTACCATGCGTAAAACTCACATGCTTTAAACTGGCCGATGCAGCAAAATCATATACTTCCTGAACGCTATAGGCCCGATCCTGATCATGCATGAAAATATCATAGATTTCAGCATCAACATTAAGATCCTGGATAACCGCGAGGCTAAGAAAGAAATTATTAGCCGGAGTTACACAGTTTAGAACTGCTTTGGTATTATTAATCTTGGCTTGCGAGTCTTGGGCGTCAACATTGATGTACCGCATGATCTCCTGAAGTGGATACACGCCCAAACGGCCATATCTGGCATATACCATCAACATCATTGCGCCATCTTCATCCAGGCAATCAGCCAGAATTTTAAGCCCGGCTTCGGGATTTTCCAAATGATGCAAAACACCGCAACAATTGATTATATCAAATTTGCCCAAGCCTAGTTTGGGAATATTGAGAAGGGAATCGGTGATCATCTTCACCTTATTTTCCAAGCCGCGCAGTTGCAAGCGCTCTTCGGCAATTTTGCGGCTTGCAGTGCTGAAATCAACATAAACAATTTCCGCATCTGGGTTATTGCGCAAAAATGCCGCCCACTGAACCGCAGAATCGCCTGTGCCGCCACCGGCAATCAACACTCTGATTTTCTTGGTGAAATCCCTATTACCATTAAAGCAAATTTGGTTTACGCGATCAGGAGATTCTACATTTGCCAGGCAAATCCGCTTGTGTTCATCCTGTGGATTGCGTTCCGGGTATGGCAAATCTTCATATTGCCCCCGAACCTTTTCTGAAACTAATGCATTTACCATCCAAAAAACATATTGGATTCCTGTATAAATTAAAAGTAATAGTTGCTATAAGGAGCTTATGTATAAAAATCTAAAACAGCTCGGCAAAAAAACTACACTGCCACAAACTCCAGCAGATGCGGATCTGGAATCCGTTGCTAATCCGCATTCTGACGTAAAATATAACGTCCGTTTTTCCTGCCCGGAATTCACCTCACTATGCCCCTTGACCGGCCAGCCGGACTTCGCGCATATCGTAATTGATTATATCCCAAATAAAAAAATCCTAGAAAGTAAATCGTTGAAACTCTTCCTCGCCTCATTCCGCAACCACGGCGATTTCCACGAAGCCTGCACCATCTACATCGCCAAACGAATTATTACGGAGATTAAGCCGCTCTGGCTCAGAATCGGCGGTTACTGGTATCCACGCGGCGGCATCCCGATTGATATATTTTATCAAACTGCTAAACAACCTGCGGATGTTTGGGTTCCTGAACAAAATATTGGTGATTACAAAGGCCGCTAATTAATGAAAGAATTTATTGTTTTAATGGCGGCGTTGATGTCGATTGTTTCGATTTCGATTGATGCGATGCTGCCTTCGCTTGGCTTTATCGCCAAAGATTTTGCGCTTGCCAATCCCAACCATGCCCAGTTTATCATCAGCTTCATTTTCCTGGGCATGACAATTGGCGGACTTGCGTGGGGGCCGCTTTCTGATGATATCGGACGCAAGAAAGTTTTGTATATCGGCCTGTTCATTTATTTTATCGGCAGCGTCGTTTGCTACATTTCCAGTGATTTGCAGATGATGCTGTTTGGCCGCGTTATTCAAGGGATAGGCATAGCCGGCCCGAATGTGGCGACGATGGCGATTGTGCGCGATAAATATTCAGGGCGCGACATGGCGCGGGTGATGTCATTTGTGATGATGATTTTCATGTTCATGCCCGCAATCGCACCGGCGTTGGGGCAAGGGGTTATGTTGGTTGCGTCGTGGCGGGCGATATTTTTGCTTTATATAATTTATGCAATCATCCTGTTGGTATGGCTGTTCCTGCGGTTGGAAGAAACGCTGACGGAAAAGAATCGCATAAAATTCAGCCTTATGAATTTCAAGCATGGGTTTAAGGAAGTTATCAAAAACCGTACTACGGTTTGTTATACGATTTGCATGGGCATTACTTTTGGCAGTTTGGTTGGGTTTTTGAATTCTTCGCAGCAGATTTTCCAGAATTATTTCGGCACGGGAAAAATGTTTGTGGTTTATTTTGCTATGCTTGCCGGGTCGATTGCGGTGGCATCTTTTGCCAATTCGCAATTGGTGCAAAAATTCGGCATGCGCTATATCTGTAAGCGCGCGATGTTCGGTACAATTCTTGCTTCTGCAGTGTTTCTTATCCTGAACACACTTATTCACGCAGAGCTGTGGATGTTCATGCTTTATGCGGTGGTTCTGTTTTTCTCTTTCGGCTTGATGTTTGGAAATTTGAACGCGATTGCCATGGAGCCGATGGGTCATATCGGCGGAATCGCATCGGCGATAATCGGCACGATTTCGTTTACAGTCTCGCTTATCCTGGGGATTGGGATTGGGCAGTTATACGACAATACGCTGATACCTGTGACCGCCGGTTTCCTTGTGCTTGGAGTGTTATCTTTAAGTGCGATGATTGCCGCCGAAGGCAAAAAATTCGCCGCGGAATAATTATTTATTGCCCCAGATTTTTTCCAGCTTGCCTTTGCGCCCGGAGCCTTGTGAATACATCGAATAACGCAGCGGGTTTTTCTTGTAATAGCTCTGATGGTAATCTTCCGCCGGGTGAAATTTCACTGTCGGGGTAATTTCCGTTTCTATTTTGCGGGTGAATTTTTTCTCATATTCCGTTTTGGATTTTTCGGCAGCGGCTTTTTCAGCTTCGTCATTATAATAAATAGCCGTCGTATATTGATGGCCGCGGTCGTGGAACTGGCCGTCGCCTTGAAACGGGTCAATATTCTGCCAGAAAATCTCCAGCAATTGTTCATAGTTTACTTTTGCGGGGTCGTATTTTACTTCAAACACTTCCCGATGGCCGCTGGTTCCGGTGGAAACTTTTTCATAAGTCGCCGTGTCCCCGCCCCCGCCCGCATAGCCGACAGTAACGGAAATCACCCCATCGTGCTCGTCAAAAGGGTGTTGCATGCACCAAAAGCAGCCCCCGGCAAAAATCGCGGTTTTCTCGCTCATATATTGTTTATATAATGCCTCGAAATAATAATACTATAAGGAATTCTGTAGCTTAAACTAAAACCCTTGCCTTTCGCGCGGTTTTATACAAATATCGCCCTCGATGAAAGCCGAGACCATATTAAAGCTTGAGCAAAAACGCCAACAGGCAAGGCTTGGCGGCGGCGTTGAGCGCACCAAGGCACAGCATAAAAAAGGCAAGCTGACAGCACGCGAAAGGCTGGAAGTTTTGCTCGACCCGGATTCGTTCGAGGAATTCGATATGTTTGTGGAGCATCGCAGCACCACTTTCGGTATGGAGAAAAATATCACCAGCGGTGACGGTTGCGTCAGCGGACACGGCACAATAAATGGCCGCTTGGTTTATGTATATTCCCAAGATTTCACCGTTTTCGGCGGTTCACTATCAGAAACCAACGCCAAGAAAATATGCAAGATAATGGATATGGCGATGAAAACCGGCGCTCCGGTAATCGGCATTAACGACTCCGGCGGGGCGCGTATTCAGGAAGGCGTGGATTCACTCTCCGGCTATGGCGAAATTTTCCTGCGCAACGTCAAAGCCAGCGGCGTCATCCCACAAATTTCCCTGATCCTCGGCCCATGTGCCGGCGGGGCTGTATATTCACCGGCCCTCACCGATTTTACCATCATGAGCCGCGATACTTCATACATGTTTGTCACCGGCCCAGAAGTTGTCAAAACCGTGACCCATGAGGAAGTTACGCAGGAAGAACTCGGCGGCGCAAGCGTGCATACCACCAAATCCGGCGTTGCCGATCTTGCTTTTGAGAATGAAATTGAAACCCTGCTGCAAACCCGCCGCCTTTTCAACTTCCTTCCTAACAGCAATAAAAGCGGCGTGCCTTGGCGTCCGACGAATGATCCGGCAGATCGTGTTGAGACAACGCTCAATAACCTGGTTCCCACCGATACTAACAAACCATATGACATCAAAGAATTATTGAGCCGTATCGTCGATGAATATGACTTTTTTGAAATCCAGCCGGAATATGCTGATAACGTCATCATCGGTTTTGGCCGCATGGAAGGAAAAACAGTCGGTTTTGTCGCCAACCAGCCATTAGTCAAAGCTGGCTGCCTGGATATCAACGCCAGCCGTAAAGCCGCTAGATTCGTGCGTTTCTGCGATGCGTTCAGCATCCCGATCGTCACATTAGTAGACGTCCCAGGATTCCTTCCCGGCATCGAACAGGAACATGGCGGCATCATCAAACACGGCGCCAAATTAATCGCCGCCTATGCCGAAGCCACCGTCCCCAAAATCACCCTCATCGTCCGCAAAGCTTATGGCGGCGCATATATCGTCATGAGCAGCAAACATTTACGCGGCGACCTCAACTACGCCTGGCCAAACGCCGAAATCGCAGTTATGGGCCCAAAAGGCGCAGTAGAAATCATCTTCCGCGGCGATAAAGACCTCCAAGCCCGTGAATCCGAATACAAAGAAAAAATCGCCAACCCGTTCGTTGCAGCGGCGCGTGGCTATTTGGATGATGTGGTAAGGCCGCAAAATACAAGGTTCCGTATCTGCAGGGCTTTAACTTTACTTTCAGACAAAAAAGAAGAAAACCCGTGGAAAAAACACGATAATATGCCGCTTTAGTTTTTATTGTTCGCTATTTTGTTCTTTCCTGCCGCGAATGCTAACGAAACTGGCTGGCAATATTATTACATCCCTGTTAATGGGTATGGCGCAGGTGAAGTTGAATATATTAAAGTTCCCATGCTAAGCAAATTTCCCAATACAGAGAATATTTTTTCCGCTATGAACAATCCGTATTTCCCAATTGCGAGCGATGATTATGAAAATAAGGATCAAAATCTTCTAACCTTGTTCAGCATCAAGATTATTGGTGATGAAGTTGGCGCTAATCAAAAGATGCGGTATTAAAACCAAAAGAAACTAACGCCAATCTTCGATTTTCAAACCATCAATCCGTTCAAAATCCCGCAAATTGGAGGTAACCAGGATCAAATCATGAGCGAGCGCCGTGGCGGCGATGAATATATCCTGAAGCTGAATCGACCTGCCGGCTAAAACGAGTTTCGTATGTATACTGGCAGCCTCCTTGGCAATCTCAGCATTTATATCCATGACACTGACTTCGTTTATAAACGCGGTTTGTATTACACGCACCCTCTGTTTAGTGGGATTTTTTAGCATCCCGTGTTCAATTTCAAATAATGATATTACCGAAATCGCCATATTCTGCGGGCTGTTTTGCCTGAACTTCTCAACAACCGTTTCGACATCTTTGCTATAATAACTGATTGTGCATGTATCTATGAGGTATTTCATTCATCAAAAACACTTTTAAACGGATCCCAGGCTTTAAATTCGGAGCGGTAGCTTTCAAATGGCGGGAAATCTATTTCTTCTTTGGAAGGCGTGCTGTTCATAAATTCAAGCATCTCTTTTGACCAGCCGCGCTTGGATTTGCTTGCCTCTTTTTCCTGCAATAATTTTTCTACCGCTTGGGCAATCAGCGCACTTTTAGAAATGCCTTCCATTTTCACATGGTTATCCAAGCGACTGGCCAAATTATTGTTTAAATACAGCGATATATTCATATAACATATTATAACATGTTATAGTTAGCAAAATCAAGGAAAATCTTTGCATGGACAGACGGTAAAACTTCTTTATAACCAGTTTCATGTTCGAGAAAATCCTAATCGCCAACCGTGGCGAAATCGCCGTTCGGATCATTCGCACCTGTAAGCAGATGGGGATCAAAACTGTTGCGGTTTATTCCGAGGCTGACATCAACTCCATCCATGTCCGTGAAGCGGATGAAGCTGTGCATATCGGGCGTTCCGCTGCCAGCGAATCATATCTCGATATCAAAAAAATTATTGAAGCCATCACCCGTACCGGCGCTGATGCCGTGCATCCAGGTTATGGCTTCCTCTCCGAAAACGCCAAGTTCTCCCGTGCCGTAAAACGTGCAGGTGCTGCATTTATCGGCCCGAACCCAGATGCGATGAAGGCGATGGGTGATAAAATTGAATCCAAGAAACTGGCAAAAAAAGCTGGCGTAAATTCTGTCCCCGGTTATTTGGGAGTTATTCCTGACGTTAAGGAAGCCGTAAAAATCGCCAAGAAAATCGGTTATCCGGTGATGATAAAAGCCTCGGCCGGTGGTGGTGGTAAAGGTATGCGTATCGCCTGGAATGACAAAGATGTGCAGCGCGGCTTCACCGCAGCAATGTCGGAAGCAAAATCATCATTTGGCGATGACCGCGTATTTATCGAAAAATACATCACCAACCCGCGCCATATCGAAATCCAGGTTTTGGGTGATTCACACGATAATTATCTCACCCTCGGCGAGCGTGAATGTTCCATCCAACGCCGCCACCAAAAAGTTATCGAGGAAGCGCCGAGCAGTTTCTTGAGCGAAAAAGTACGCAAGGAAATGTGTGAACAGTCAAAGGCTCTGGCCAAGGCGGTGAAATATAATTCCGCTGGTACTGTCGAATTTATCATGGATCAGGACAAAAACTTCTATTTTTTGGAAATGAACACACGCCTGCAAGTTGAGCATCGCGTAACTGAATTGGTTTATGGAATTGATTTGGTTGAGCAAATGATTCGCGTTGCTGCCGGCGAGAAATTGAAACTTAAACAAAAAGATTTGAAACCGGACGGCTGGGCGATTGAAGCACGGATTTATGCTGAAGATCCGTCGCACAACTTCCTGCCATCAGTAGGCCGCCTCACCCGCTACGAAGAACCAAAACCGCGTAAGGAACTCCTCCTCGACACCGCCGTATATGAAGGCGGCGAAGTAAGCATGTTTTACGATCCGATGATCGCCAAATTATGTTCATATGGCAAAGACCGCGAAACGGCGATTGCCGCCATGCAAAAAGGCCTCTCCGAATATTTCATTGAAGGGGTCGCAACAAATATCAGCTTCTTAGAATCAATCGTCCGCCATGAGCGTTTCATCAAAGGCGATATCTCCACCAACTTCATTGGCGACGAATATCCCGAAGGCTTCAACGCCACTGAACTCACCGAGGATATGACCTTCAAATTTATTTCCGTCGCCGTGTTCCTCTATCTCGACGACGCCAAACGCGCCAGCCTAATCAGTCACCAACAGCCCGGCCGCCAGCGTCAGATCGGCCCACGCTGGGTTGTCACCATCGAGGGCAATGATTATTCGGTTTATGTCCAAGACAAAGACGGCGGTTATGAAATTGAGTGTAAAAACCGTTTATTCTCCGTCCGCAGTAATTGGGATCTCGGCAGCAATATCCTGCAAGGCTCTATCAACGAAGAACCGGTAACTTTCCGTATCCGTTATTCGTCCGAAGGCTATCGCCTCACCCATGGCGGCAGCCGCGTTGTGGTAACTGTCCGCAGCCCGCGCACGGCGGAATTGGCGCGTTATATGCCAAAGAAATCCGAAGCCCGCAAAACCGCCAACCTAATCGCCCCAATGGCCGGCAAAATCGTCCGCTTGGCAGTTAAAGAAGGTGACAAGGTGAAACCAGGCGACGAATTAGTGGTTATCGAAGCCATGAAAATGGAAAACCTGATCAAGGCCACCCATGCGACTACGGTGAAGAAAGTTAATGTCAAAGCTGGGGATAGCGTGGCCTCGAACCAGGAAATATTGGCGTTTGATACGGCTAGTTAGTTATACAGCGCGAGCCAGCACCTTCTGTTGCGTAAGTTCCGGATAAAGCAATGGAACTGGCGGCAATTCGTATAATTGGCGGCTGAGCGCAAAAGCATGATATGTGTTTAATTTTTGCACTTCACCAATCGGCTCCTGTCTCTCCTGCATTCTAAAAGTTTCTAATATGGTTGCTTTGGTATCCAAAGATTCTTGCCGACCCATGGCCAGTCTTTTACCGGCAGTTTTGTTTATCACCGACAATACATTTATTAAATCCTCAGGCGAAACTGCTTCCTCCCATTTAAAATCAGCAGGCTCTCTACCAAAATTCTTCGCCGCAAGCGGCGCCTTATCTCTGTCCCCATCTTTTATTATAGTTTTCTCTGCATATAAACCATAATTCAACATCTGATACATTGCCCGCGAAGATTTTTGATGCTCAAGTTCTAAAAACGCAGCAGTTAGAATTGATTCACTGGCACCTTTCATATTCCCTACATGTCCGTGCAAAGAGTGACGTGCCGTACCATTTTCAGCAGTTAATTCCGATATCTTAAATTCCTTGCCGTTAACCTTTATCACCGCAAAATCTTTGTAATTTCTAGTAACTTCAATTTTGATATTGTATTTATGCGCGACATACTGCCAGCCTGTATCAGGTGAAGATAATACAAGTGAATTAATCCCCCGGTTTACAATATCGCGCACATGGTTCTTCCCCATGTATACATGATATGCATCACTCAATGTATGCTCTGTTCTATTAAGATAACCATCCTCACCGGCATAAAAAAGATCGCCTAGATCGGTAAAAAGTTGTGGCGCTCCCCAACCGGCATTATTAAATACGCTACCATAACCAATTGCCCTTTTAGCATGCGGGCCAGTTGCCGTTGAGCCGCCAACACGTTTTGCCGGACGCGCCGCGAAAGAATATTCCTCTTCAACCTTATTAGGCACGCAATTATCAACAAAGATGGTAAAGATCGGGCTATCGTATTTTTTCATATACTCATCTTCCCTTGCGCCGGAAGCCACTCTCAATGAAGTTTCACTTACAATAGCATTGGCAGTAGCAGCCGAATTGCCCGCATCCACAATTGCCTTGGATAATGTAATTTTCTTAAACTGTTTGCCTGCCTTATGTCTTAATCTGTTACTGATAATTCTTAAATGTTCACATGCCATATCAAAATCCGGACGGCGCATCTCAATTCCCTGGGTTGTTCTTAAGAAAGGAATTTCGTGTCTGATATTTATAATATTCCTGTGTAGACCACTTCCTACTCCATAATATAAAGTCAACGGAATGTCATTTGCCCTGCATATTGCACGTAATCCGCCCACACCTTCTTTCATATCCATAACTACCGAAGAGCCGGCAGATTTAAAAGAGTCACTACCCGCAATCATAATTTCCAAACCATGTGTCTGAAAATGTTTTAGCGCCACTGGATCTTTAATCAAAGAAGTAACAAATTTTGGCAGGGACTTGATCTGGCTGCTATATTCAAACAGCGGCGTAACCTTAACCAACTCACGCGCTTTCTTTACATTAGTCCGTCCGGCGGTCAGCAAATCAAACAAATGTTTTGTATCATTAAAATCAGAAATACTTTGCTTTTCAGATGGCTCGGAAGCACCCTGCTTTTTTAATGAATCCTCAATCTCTCCGCATTCAGCTATCAAAATACTTTTAAATGCTTCCGGATTATTGGCGACGATCTGCAATTTCTTAATAGTATCTACAAAATAAAAGTCTTCCTCATCCTGTGCTGTGATCGGGCCACCTTCATTCTTATCAAGAAACTTGCGAACACGATCATATGTACCATTCGCAATAATGCCTTCAGCTACAGCTTCCGTGGCCTGCCGCTGCTCAACCAGGCCAATACTGCCCCCATCGGCAATGATTTTATTAACACGCGCCGCTACCTGCCTGAATACTTTTGCATTTTGCCTAAACTCAATTCTCTGCGCATGCTCGCCAAAATTTTCCTCGGAAATTATCAACTTATCCAACACAGTCAAAACATCACTTAAATTATCTTTGGGCAATTTTTTATCGTTAGAGTCACAAAACTTTTTAAGCTCATAAAGCTCTTCCTTAAACTGATCTAAGTTTTCGTAAGTGCCGGAATTTTGTGATTTAATTGCTTTTTTTATTCTATCTTCCGTTCCATTCCCCGCAGCGCGCGCATGTTCCAGCAATTTCTCAATAGCCTTTTCAGCTTTTTTTGATACCGCCGATTTCTTGACCATAGTGGAAATAAGCTTTTCCATCATAACAAAGGATTTATGCTGCACGCCTGGTTCTTCTACATGATCAATAATATAGGCAAGCTTAATAGTATATTGCCGGTACATTGCCTCCATATTGCGTCGAACACCATCTTCCAGAGAACAATAATCCTGGCCTGGCTTGCCATCACTATCGCCTGGCGACCAGGTTCTCACCTCCATCATCCCTTTACATTTTCTTAAAGATTCTTCCGCAACATTACCATTGACCATATCTATCAGGCGTCTTTTTTTTGCAACCTTAAAAATATTTTCCGCGGTGATTTCCAATGAATTATATAAATTTTCTGAGCCAACCAAAGAATCTGTTGTCTCCTGCTGAATCTCTTTTTTCTTAGGTATGACACATAATTTTTCAGCGAAACTATTTATGGCCTTTCTTAACTCATCCACATTAAACTTCTTTGTTGTTAGACCGCGATTCAACAATTTGCATAAAGCCTTATATTCTCTAATCGCTGCATCGCTATAAGCTTCAGTAGGGTGACCTGTGGTAGTTTTAATATTAGCAATATTTACCATTTCTTCAAAAGTTACTTCCTTGTGCAAGCTTCTTTCAAAAGCGGCTAAGAACAATGCGGAACCTTCAAATACATCTACATGGCGGTTAATTGTGCTTGCCAATAAATTCCGTAATTGTTTGGGATAGCTTTCATCTGGCAGCAAATTTAACTTGTTTAATATTGGATGTGTTAACATGAGATATAGTTACTTAATCTTAACCGAGCGGTCAATACTTAATTTGATATGAAAGGTTATATATTCAGTTAATTCAACCCCTTCATATAACCGTCCAAAACCGGCAAAAACTCCTTCTCCTGGGCTAATGTCTTCAACTCTTCAGGCGCTCCATGCGTGGCGGATAATATCAATGCCATGCCTTTGAGCAACCCCGCCATGAATGCCGCCTGTTCCCGATCGTCCAAACCTCCGTTAAGCAGAGCGTCGGAAAATTTGCTGTTCACATGCATTGATTCCACCCGCGCCATATATTTCGTGGCGATATCGCGCATCGCATATTCTACCGGCCCTGGCAGCGCCTCGGCTTTAGTAAGCTCGCTAAGCTCTTTATCTTTCAGGCCAAGCTCGGTGCACAAGGAATCAAACCATTTGATTCCATAAACTGCCGTGCCGATTTGGATGATGTCCGCGCCTTTCATTCTTTCGTATCGATCAATTTCACTTCCAATATTTTGGCATCGCGGAAAGCTTCGCGCGTTGTATAGCGGAAATATTGCCAGCCGGTGATGGTGGTGAGAATGGCGGCAATCCACAACAAAATTTGCCCTGCCTGCTGGGTGTTAACTTCGGTACCACTTATAGTAACACTATCTGTCAAAGGCGCGGCGAGCAAGGCGATGATGGCTAAAAATTGGAACGTGGTTTTCCATTTCGCCAATTTTGTTACTGGCATCACAATCGCTTCTACCGCCAAAAATTCGCGCAATCCTGAAATTAAAATTTCGCGCATCACAATTATCATAACCGGAATCAAGTCCGCACGCGGCAATCCATTTTCCTGCCGATCAAAAACCAGCATAATCAGCACTGCAATTACCAGCATTTTATCGGCGATTGGGTCAAGCATGCGGCCAAACTTGCTGGTGGCGTTGAATTTGCGGGCAATAAACCCGTCGAAATAATCCGTGAGGCTGGCGATCATAAACACGATCAGCGCAATTTGCGCACCGGAGATTTTATCCTCAAGGAAAAAACCGCGGATCAAAAACGGGATCAAGACAATCCGTAAAAGCGTCAGTAAATTGGCGACTAGACTCATGGTAATATTATCATGGAAAAATTATCGCCACGCAATATAATAAAACCTATGGGGATAGCAGCGGAATTAATTAAGAAACTGGAAGCTAAAAAACTGAAGCTGGTAACCGCGGAAAGCTGCACCGGCGGCCTGATTGCCGCGACTATCATCGCAGTCCCCGGCTCATCCAAAGTTTTTGACCGCGGCTTCATCACTTATTCCAACGAAGCCAAAACCGATTTGCTATGCGTGCCGGAGGAATTAATAAAAAAACACGGCGCTGTCAGCCGTGAAGTAGCTGAAGCTATGGCACGCGGCGCTTGCAGCAAGGGCAACATCGCTATCGCCGCCACGGGAATCGCCGGGCCCGAAACAAGCGAACATAAGCCTGTGGGGTTAGTTTATTTAGCCGTTTGCTATCAGGGAAAAACCCGAGTAATCGAAAACCACATCAGCGGCAGCCGGATTGAAATTCAAGCTGAGACGGTGGCGCGTGCCTTTGATTTAATATTATCGGTTATTTGAGCGGCAGATTCTTATCCTCAAACTCGCATAAATCCACGATCGGGCATTCATAACATTTCGGTTTGCGGGCGACGCAAATATAGCGGCCATGCAGTATCAGCCAGTGATGTGCGTTGAAGAGATATTCTTTTGGGATGATTTTTAGGAGCTGTTCTTCGGTCTGTAATGGGTTTTTGGATTTTGTGAGATGGATGCGGTTAGAGACGCGGAAAATATGGGTGTCCACCGCCATGGTTGATTGGCCAAAGACGCAGTTCATCACCACATTCGCGGTTTTGCGGCCTACTCCTGGTAGTTTTTGCAGCTCGACACGGTCGGCGGGAACTTTGCTACTATATTCCTCAATCAGTTTTTTGCTAAGCAGATAAATATTTTTTGCCTTGGCGTTAAACAAACCGATCGTTTTTATATATTTTTTTATCCCCTCCACCCCCAACGCCGCCATCTTCTCTGGGGTCGGCGCCAGCTTAAACAAAGCCGGAGTCGCCTTATTCACGCCCTTATCCGTCGCCTGGGCCGAAAGCACCACCGCTACTAACAGGGTGAATTCATTTATATATTCGAGTTCAGTTTTCGGCGCCGGATTTCGCTTTTGGAAACGCTTGAAGATTTCGGCGGCTTTTTGCTTATTCATTATCGGATTTTATTACAAATCGCGCTATTTTTCATAGCTTTTATAAGCTTCTTAAGGCCACGATATCTAAAGGTGTCTGTAACGCCCTTGCGACACGCTCGGCCTCTAATACAGCATTGCGTGTTTTGACCTCTATACCTAAGTGATTTAGCCCATAGCATATATGCTCAATATTCCTGGCGAATGTCGTGAGTATTTCTATCGCAAACATGCGAAATGCAACTCCTTCTGATTGAAAATGGAATTTATTGCTGCACATAACAATCCGCGGAACCAGATTACGCCCCTCAGCTCTTCTGGCATCAGCCTCTATCTCAGTTGATGGTGAAAATGAAATCCCACCCATCAATTTTGTCAAAGTTTCTAATTCTTTTAAAAGCCCGACATTCCTATTCTCAAAATAATTTTTGCCGCCCGTTAAATCAAAACTCCCTTTACTAGGGATCGGCAAATCAATTGTGAATGTCATCATAGTGGAGTCAGAACCACCGGCAGGGCCGATCATTGCATGAACTTCAAGCTCGGGGATCATCTTTTTTATAAGAGCGCCCAGTTCTTCTGGTGTTTTAGGAATTGTGACAAATTGCATAGATACCTCTCTACGCAACATCTATCTCAACAATTAATAATCGTCAAGCTTTTGCTTTAATCGCCTCCGCCAGCAAAAAGGCGAGTTCCAGAGACTGCGAGGCGTTGAGGCGCGGGTCGCAGGCGGTTATGTAGCGTTGTTTCAGGTCAACTTCGGAGATGGCCTGCGCACCGCCGAGGCATTCGGTGACGTCCTGGCCGGTCATCTCGAAATGCACGCCGCCGGGGATGGTTCCTTCGGCTTTATGCACTTCAAAGAATGCTTTAACTTCGGCCAATACATTGTTGAATTTGCGCGTCTTATAACCATTCGGAGTTTTTTCCGTATTGCCGTGCATCGGGTCGCATGACCAAACTACGGTTTTGCCGGATTGCTTCACCTTTTTCACAATCGGCGGCAATAATGAAGCCACTTTATCAGCGCCCATCCTGGTAATTAGCGTCAGCTTGCCCGCCTCGTTATCAGGGTTCAAAACATCGATAAGTTTCAGCAATTCATCAACTTTCGTCGACGGCCCGACTTTCACCCCAACTGGGTTATCAATCCCGCGCATATATTCCACATGCGCTTCGTCGATATTACGGGTGCGGTCGCCGATCCACAGCATATGTGCGCTGCAGGCATAATTTCCTTCGTCATTGCTACGCGTCAACGCTTCTTCATATGCAAGATGCAAGCCTTCATGCGAGGTGTAAAAACTCGCCTCGTTCAATGCTTCCAGATTTTCCGGCATCAATCTTGTTGCCGAAATGAATTTCAACGCATGATCAATTTGGTTGGCGATATCTTCAAATCTTTCGCCCTGCGGCGAGTTTTTGACGAAGTCGAGGTTCCATTTATTCACGCGATTGAGCGATGCATAACCACCCCGCGCCAAAGAGCGAAGGTAGTTCAGCGTGATTGCAGATTGGTTGAAAACTTGGATCAGCCTTTCCGGGTCCGGCGTGCGTGCCGCCAGGTTTTCCTCAGGCGCGTTGATCTGGTCGCCGCGATAGCTTGGCAACTCAACACCATTTATCGTTTCCGTAAGCGAACTCCGCGGTTTGGCGAATTGACCGGCGATGCGGCCAACTTTCACCACCGGCAGTCCCGTGCCATACATCAGCACCATCGTCATCTGCAAAAGCACGCGCAGGTAATCGCGCAAATTCTTGGCGTTGAACTCGGCGAAGCTTTCAGCGCAATCGCCGCCTTGGAGCAAAAATGCTTTACCCGCGGCGACTTCCGCCAGCTCGGCTTTCAAGCGGCGGATTTCGCCATATGATATTAATTCCGGCGAATTGCGCAGCTTTCCTTCCACCTCGTTCAGATGTTTGGCATCCGGGTATTCGGGGTATTGCTGGATCGGCTTTTTGCGCCAGCTATCTGGTGTCCATTGTGTCATAATAAAATATTTTTATAGTATATAACAACCAGAGTCGAAAAATGCCAGTCATTTCACTAATCGAGTGGAGGTCTTGACCCGACCGAGCGAGCCCATTGAGGGCGACAGCTTTCTTAGCACGGCGCTTGAGCGCATATATTATTTACCGGAAGTCATGTCGCTGACTAGCTTCCTGTCTTCCTTACTGTGTTGTTCGCGTATATCCCCGATAATTTTAACATATTGATTTATACCAGTAATAAGCTTCGTGTAATATTCCTGATCTTCAGGCCGGGTAAAGCGGATGAAGCCGTCCTGACCTAGCTGATAATAACCATTTCGGCTCTTCGTAAATTCCAAAAGCTGCTTAATATATTGTGAGAGCCCTTTATATTGCTGCAATTCCATGTCGCGCTCGGCCTTGCCTTTCGGGTCTTTCATCGACTCGACGAATTGCACTGTATCAAGAACTTTCAAGTTACTCTTATCCAGAACCTCAATCTTACTAATAACTTCCTGTATCGCGGCGTTATAATCCGTTTCGATGGAAGTAATTTCCAAATCGTATTGCTGTTGTTTTTCCAACTCTTCATAAATTGATTTATTTACCGCTAGTTTTGCGGGCTGCGCCAATATGTAAAGATTGTTTTTAACTTGCGCCAAGCGGCTGTTTATCGACAAAACCTTGTTCAAATATTCCGCAAAAATCCGCACGCAATCGGCATTCACATTATCGCCACGAATGGTGGAAGTGTCAATTTGCTCGCCTTTAACATGCTGCTGGCTGACGGAAATAAAATCCTGGCCGGCTTGAAAAACATCCTTGGATGGTGCGCGTAAAATAGGAGGTACAATTATGCCAACGGCAATCAGCACTACAATCGCAGCAACAATCCAACTTATAATGCGCATCTAAAACCCGTCCTTATGCGGCGCGGTTTTCAGCTTTTTGCTCGGAGGAGAATAAACTGAAATCTTCGCTTCTTGATTCACCTGACCTCTCGTTGTTTGCCGATGAGGAAGAATTATCAGAATCCAGTTTAGCTTCAATAATTTCACCGGTAAATTTGCCACCAGGCTTGATTTCGATTGAGCTATAAGTAATTTTGCCACTTACACGGCCGGTTGAGCTGATGACGATGCTTTTACGAACGCGCAATTCACCTTCAAAAATTCCGGAAATTTCAGCATAATCAATTTCAGCAGCGCCACGGAAACAGCCTGAATCGCTGATTTGCAACGCTTTGACGTTATTGAGTTCGGCATTAACATTGCCGTAAATCACCAATTTGTCGCAATCAGAAACTTTGCCTTCCAGCGCGATGCCATAACCAACTGTCAAACGGCGCTCAGTTTCCAGCCCGATATTATCAACCTTCAAAGGCTGCTGCTTTGGCGCGGCCATATTTTGCTGCATTGCGCTTTGCGGCTGCGGCTGGTTTTGAGAATTTGTTGGGTTAGATGACGCTCTGATGGCGGATGGGACAAATGTGTTCATGGATGGGTTTGCTTTTGGGGTTGAAGTGATTGGAACTTTGATTTCTTTAGGCGCCGGAGTTTGAACCTGGGCTTGCGGTTGGCTTGGAGCTTCCGGTTTAGCGGTAACATTATCCAATGCCGCTTGGAATGACGCGCCCGCCTTCATATAAGATGAAGGGGCGGATTGATTTTCGCCTGTAGACTGCGCGGCGTTAGCTTGGGCCAAGCTGTGCGCGGCAGGATTATATGGCATATTGTTCGGCGCGTGAGTGGTGATCAACTGGCCGGGGGCTTGGTTTGTCGCAGCAAAGCCACTATTTGCCGGATTTGCAGCATTTCTGTTGGCTGGTTGCAGCGTATATTCAACTTCGTCTTCATCTCTGCGGCGGAACATTATACCTTCTCCTGTTATTCCAAATTAGAAATAAACGATAATAAACTTTTTATAACCTATTTCTTTAGAAGAAAGCAACAGATAATTTGGTTGCATAGTTGCGTGGTTGCATGGTTGCATGTAAAGAAATAACCCAGCAACTATGCAACCACGCAACCATACAACCACGCAACCATTAAATGGCTGACGATCAGGAAAAAACCGAAGATCCAACCCACCGAAGGTTGGAGGATGCCAAAAAAAAGGGCCAGGTCGCCTTTTCGCGTGAGGTAACTAACTTTTTCATGATCCTTTCGTTGGCGCTGATCGCGGGCATGTTTATGCCCCAAATCTTGAGCACCGCCGCAGAAATCCTACGCAAATATATCTCCTCCGCCCATGAGTTTGAGATAACGCGCGATGGTTTCAGTAAAATTGGCACGATGATACTAAAAGACATAGCGATTCTTTTGGGCTATCCGCTCCTCCTCTTCATAGTTGCGGCGCTCGGCGCTTCGTTGATCCAAAATGGCTTTCACCTCAGTACAGAACCAATCAGCCCCAAACTGGAAAAGATTTCGGTGATGAAAGGTTTCAAGCGTATGTTTTCCATGCGCTCGTTCATGGAATTCATCAAAGGCCTGATCAAAATCATGATTGTTGGTTATGTCGCCTATGCCGCAGTTTCCGACAAGTTCGAGACAATGGCCAAAACCGCCTCGATGGAAACTGATGAGCTGATGCGCTATATCGGCGGCCTTGTCATCACCATCCTCATCAATTGCTGCGTGGCGTTGTTCTTCATCGCCATTTTGGATTTTATGTACCAAAAATTTGAGCACATCAAACAACTCAAAATGAGCAAGCAGGAGATCAAAGAAGAATATAAACAGCAGGAAGGCGATCCGCATATCAAAGGTAAGTTGAAGCAAATCCGTATGGAAAAAGCCCGCCGCCGCATGATGGCGGCCGTACCAACTGCTGATGTCATCGTCACCAACCCAACCCACTATGCCATCGCCCTCAAATACGATACCGACATAGGCAAAGCACCAGTAGTCGTAGCCATGGGCGTTGATGTAGTCGCCGAAAGAATCAAGCAACTTGGCCGCGAAAACAAAGTCCCCGAATTCCGTAACGCCCTCCTCGCCCGCTCATTATATGACGATTGCGAACTAGACAAGGAAATCCCATTCGCCCATTACCAGGCCGTGGCGGAGGTCATTAGTTATGTTTATAAGCTGAAAGGGAAGAAATAACAATATTTGCTATTTTCTGTTATTGATGCTATCCTGACCCAGGAGCTAAATTATGAACATATCCCTTACACAAGAGCTTGAATCATTCGTTAATACCAAGGTCGACAAGGGCATGTACCAGTCTGCCAGCGAAGTTATTCGGGCGGGCTTGCGGCTTCTGGCCGAGCGTGATGAAATCAAAAATCAGCGCCTTAACTTTGCGCGGGATATTCAGCTTGGCATTCACCAGCTTAAAAACGGTGAAAAGCTGACAGATAAACAATTGACCCAGCACATTAAGCGCCGCCGCAAGAAACATGCGGGTTAAATATAATATCTCGATTAAAGCACGGGATGATCTCGATTCCATTTGGGAATATATCGCAAAAAATAATCCACAGGCCGCGGTTAAGGTGGAAGATGAAATTCTCGCTGCTTTTGCTAAACTGGCCGATAACCCTTTCTGGGGCCATGCACGAGAAGATTTGACAGATGAATTTTTAAGATTCTGGCCGATTTACACATATCAGATTATTTACATTCCCGAGCCAAAACCTATAGAAATAGTCCGCGTCCTTAGCGGTTATCAGGATATAATGAATATTATATAGCTAGACCTTCTTCGCCAAATATATTTCCAGCAAATCAATAAGCCGTGGCAGCTGCTGCAAAAACTCCCGCGCCTCCTCCAGACGCTTTTTTACCTGCGCCTTCACGCCCATGTTTTTCTGCGCCCATTCGCGAACCAAAGGTTCCGCCAGTTTCCACATATTCACATTCGGGTTCAATGACCGCCCCACCCCTTCCGCCATCATCATCGTTTTCTGCAACAACAACAAATGCGGCTGGGTTATCATTTCAAACTCTTCCGCCACCTGGAACATCTGCGCCAGCAAACGCGCCACAGAAATCTCATTAATCGGCCTGTCCATTATCGGCTCACCCACAGCGCGGCAGGCCATGGCAAAATTATCCAGCGATTTTTCCTCCGGGACATAACCGGCATCAAAATGCGCCTTGGCGACTTTATGATAATCCCGCGTCAGGAACCCGGCAAGGATATCAGCAATATATTGCCTTGATTGCTGGTCAATACGCCCCATGATTCCAAAATCAATCGGCACGATTTCGCCGCGGTGATTGACGAAAACATTACCCGGGTGCAGATCGGCGTGGAAAAATCCATCATCAAAAACCTGTTTGAACAGCGCCTTGGAGGAAGCCGCCAAAATATCATCAGGATTTAAACCAAGTTTAATAATCTCATCCCGCTGGTCGATTTTTACACCGCCAACTTTCTCAATTACCAATACGCGCCGTGAAATATATGGCCAGTGAATCTTCGGCACATAAAACCCTTTCCAGTTACGAAAATTCTCACGCAGCTCGCTCGCTGCCGCCGCTTCCATGCGCAAATCCAACTCAACCTTAACCGTCTCCTGCAAAATCCTCACCACCTCCACGGGCCGCAGCCGCTTTGCATAAGACGGGTTGCGCCTCTCAATCATCCGCGCGATCCAATAAAACAGCGCGATGTCCTTGGCGATTTCCGCCTCAATATTCGGCCGCAAAACTTTCACCGCCACTTCCTCGCGGGAATGTGTCAGCGCAAAATGCACCTGCGCGATCGATGCCGCCGCGATAGGTTTATCATCAAACTCCAAAAACAACTTTTCCACCGGCTCGCCCAGCTCGGCAAGAATAATTTCCTTAACCTTGGCTGTAGAAAAAGGCGGCAATTGGTCGCGGAGCATCGTCAAATCCGCCGCAATCTGCTCCCCCACCAAATCCGATCGTGTAGAAAGCGCCTGCCCAAGTTTAATAAAACTCGGCCCCAATTCCTGAAACGCCTTCGCCAGTCTTTGCCCAGGCGTCATATTCTTACGGCGGCGGCGCACAAGCCGCACGAACAGCGTCAGCGAGGGGATATTTAGCATTTCCACCGGAAATAACGCATCATTTCGCGCCAGAATTCGGGCAATCCTGATCAAATGCAGTAGGTTTTTGCTTGAATTAAACATGGGAAACGTAATAAACTAGCCGCGAACAAATGTAAATTGAACTTATGACATTAAAGCCATATACCGCAATTGATCAAACAGGCCCAGACGGCAATACAACCTCTGGTATTTCCGCTGCAGAACTTGCTGAACTCGATCAACAAAATGATGGACCAACATGGGCGGCAAGGGGCAAAAAAATTAAGCCTATTTCACGGCCTGTTGAAGACCCAGCTTATCGTGGCTGGGAGATAGGCGGCTAGGACAGCCCTTTACTTATTTATTTCCCCAATGGATCGCCACGACGCCGTGGGTGTATTTCTTATAACCAACATCCCCAAAGCCAGCCGTTTCAATCATCTTCTCAAATTCCATCGCCGGTGGGAATTTGCGGATTGATTCGACTAGATATTGGTACGAAGCCTCATCATTGGCCACTAAGCCGCCGATTTTGGGAATGACGTTGAACGAATATAGATCATAGAATTTTTTGATAACTTCATTCTCAACATCCGAAAACTCCAAACAGACAAACCGCCCGCCCGGTTTCAAGACCCGATAAAACTCACTCAAAGCCACATCAATATTAGTAACATTCCGAATCCCAAACGCGATTCCGAGAATATCAAACTCTGCATCTCCAAATGGCAATGCCTCCGCATCTGCAACCTGATAGCTGAAACCTGTCAGCTTATTGGCATCCACCGCCTTTTTCTTCGCCACCTGCAGCATATCGGGATTAATATCAGTCAGCGTAACCTCCGCCCCCTTATCCCGCATCTTAAACCCAATATCCCCGGAACCACCCGCCACATCAAGATATTTATCCCCCGACTTCGGCGCGAGTTTCTTAATCATCTCATGCTTCCACCAACGGTGCAGTCCGAACGACATAAAGTCATTCATGACGTCATATTTACCTGCGACACTGGAAAACACATCCCGCACCATACCGGCCTTGGCGGCGGCGTCGACTTGTTTGAAACCGAAGAAGGTTTTAGTCATTTTGTATGAATAGCATAATTGCCCCGACGAGCAATGTTATTCGCGATGTCTGCTACTTTGAATTTCGATACCTTTTACTAATTCAGGATCAAGGCTCTCAAAATTACGGCGCAATATCCGATAGCGCATACCCACCGTTACATGACCTTCCGGCGCTGGTGCTGAAATAATGAATTCCTTCATACTACCATCAAATTCCAACGGGGACATTGCTTGCTTCATGTAATCACGGCTCTTATTCATCAATTCATGATTAGAACTTTGGCGTGGTGGATTAAACTCCTCTCCATTTTTAAATTGGCCACTCGTAAAATCAATTTTCCTACCATTGGGCAGTATATTGAAATAATGCTGATTAACCTTTCCGTCAGGTAATGTGTAATTAGTAATTACTATTTCTCCTCCAAAGACATCCTGCGCCAAAGCAGCAGTCACGGCACATTGGCTATAAGCCGGGTTTTCGCTGCTCCACCCCGCCGGATGGGAAGCAGTGCGTTCAGTCCAGATTCTTGGCAATATGGAGTTGAATTGAATCAGTTTTTCATAAAGGCTCATAAAAACATATTAACAAGCATATATTACACGTGTATTACATTAATAATAAATTATGCCCGAACTACCTGAAGTAGAGACCGTCCGTACCGAGCTGGAGATGCATATTACCGGCAAAACCATTGCTGAAATCGACCTTCGCCGTGGCAATATCCGTATCCCCATCCCTGATTTGTCCGGACTATATGGCAAAAGGATTAAATCCGTTGATAGGCGAGCGAAGTATTTGATAATTCATTTTCATCCGTCATTGCGAGGAGCGCAGCGACGCGGCAATCCAGGATCGGGCGCTCCTGCCCTGGATTGCTTCGCTAATGCTCGCAATGACGATGATGCCTTGGTCATCCATCTTGGCATGTCGGGAAAAATCCTGCTGGGGCGGGACATGGAGCGCAAAAAACATGACCATGTGATTTTCCATTTCTCCGACGGCAGCGAAATGGCCTTTAATGATGCCCGCCGGTTTGGGATTGTCACTTTAAGAAGCCTTTCGGATGATTTATTCGTTCATCTCGGCCCGGAACCGTTTTCTGACAATTTCTCCAGCCTATATTTATATAATAAACTAAAAACACGCAAAAGTCCAATTAAGCCCGCCCTTATGGATCAAAGACTTGTCGTTGGCGTCGGCAATATATATGCCTCCGAAGCCTTGTTCCGCACGCATCTAAACCCCAAAACCCCAGCCAATAAAATCCCCAAACCCAAATTAGCCATGTTAATAAAAAATATCCGCGCCGTGCTGCAGGAAGCCATAGAATCCGGCGGCAGCACCCTGCGCGATTATGTACGCTCCAGCGGTGATACGGGATATTTCCAACACAAATTCGATGTCTATGGCAAAAACGGTAAACCTTGCCCCAACTGCAAAACGCCAATCACCAAAATAACCCAGGCCGGACGCTCAACTTTTTATTGTCAAAAGTGCCAAAAATAACATTGACAGTAAATATTTGTTAAGCTATTTATTGACTTAAACAATAAGGGATTTTATGAATATAGAAGAAGGAATTAGAACACATGCTGAAAGACATAAAGTAGTTTATACATTAGCAGGCATTACAGCTGGCTGGTTTTTAGCTTGCAATGCAAAATACGCTTATAATTCTATTCAAGACAGATATAGGATAGATGCCGCAAAAAAATCTGGTTTAGTTGAGACTGCAGATGCTGATTTAAAAACTTTTGATGATAAAACCAAATCAATATATCAAATTTTAATTAATGAAGGCTCAACTACAGTAGAAAATATTACCGTTATACATGATAAAGGAAAAATGGGTGATGTTGTAGATAAAGTTTACTCTACAGAGTTACGTTCTAAAATCGGAAAAACTCTCCAATACAAGGTCATTGAGAGAGATAGCGCTGGAGCTGAACTTAATAGTATTGCAGATAGCTTATACCCTTTGAGCAAAGCGGAACGGATCAAGTTCATTCAAAATAGCGGAGCAAAACTTGGAGCGGCCAAATAACACTAATTTACTGTTGACACAGGCCTAAACCCTCACTATAACCCCCCTCCTATGGCAAATACCAAATCAGCGAAAATCGCAAACCGCAAGTCTATCCGCCGCACGGAAATCAACCGTTCGCGCAAGACACGTATCCGTACTTTTATCAAGAAAGTTGAAACCGCAATTACCGCCGGCGCACATGCTGATGCGATGAAGGCTTTGCGTGTGGCTGAATCTGAGATGAATTCCGGTGTTACTAAAAACATCATCAAGAAAAATACCGCGGCGCGTAAAATCAGCCGCTTGAATGCTCGCGTGAAAGCGCTGAGCAACAACAAACCAACTAAGAAGAGCGCATAATGTTTGCAGTTGTAAGATCAGGTGGCAGGCAGTTCAAGGCCTCTCTCGGAACAGTTCTCGAACTCGAGAAACTCCCAGGTAATGTTGGTGATGTAGTTGAACTGGAAGTTCTGCTCGCAGGCACTGCCGGTAAAGTTAATGCCGAAATTTTGAAACAGGGCAAAGGCGATAAAGTCATCATCTTCAAAAAACGCCGCCGTCATAATTCACGCCGTAAAAACGGTCATCGCCAATTCCTCACGACAGTCCAGATCGTTGAACTCGGCGGCAATAAGATTGAACAAAAAGACAAACGCAAAATTATCACCCGCACTGCTCCGGTCAAAATGACTGCTGAGCAAAAAACCGCAAGGGATAAAAAAATCACCGATAAAGCTTCAAAAGCTAAACTGGACAAAGCAGTGAACCAAGAAAAAGTGGCTACTAAACCGGCTAAAGCTAAAACTGGTAAAAAAGCGGCAGGCAATAATGCGGCGAAACCGGAAGCAAAACATTCAGCTCCAAAAAATCAAAACGCAGGCGGCGCAAAACCAGCGGCTCCCCGCAAAGTAAATCCAGGTAAATAGGTAAGTTATGGCACATCATAAGGCAGGTGGCAGTTCACGCAACGGACGCGATTCTAAAGGCCGCAGACTCGGCTTGAAAATTTTCGGCGGCCAATTGGCCCAACCAGGCAACATCATCGCCCGCCAACGCGGCACAACTTATCACCCAGGCAAAAATACAGTTTGCGGCAAAGACCACACAATCCACGCCACAATCACCGGCACTGTCGAATTCACCTACGGCAAAAACGACCGCACCTTCATCAACATCGTGCCGGTTGCAGCGAAGAAAGAAGCCGCTAGCGCTTAATTTTCTCTCACACAAAAACCGTCATCCTGCGGCTTGACCGCAGGAACTTTTCGAAGAGATCCTGGGGTCAAGCCGCAGGATGACGTGGTAAAAGCTAATCCCTAAACTGCAACTCCGCCAGGTTCTTATACAGTTTGCTCTTCTCCAACAGCTCGCTATGCGTGCCAATCGCATCAATCTTGCCATGGTTCAATACCACAATCCTATCCACCGATTTAATCGTTGACAGGCGGTGCGCGATTATCAAAGTTGTGCGGCCTTTGGAGAGGTTCTCGATGGCCAATTGAATCAATCGCTCATTCTCCGAATCCAGCGCCGAAGTTGCTTCATCCAACAACAATATCTTCGGATTCTTCAGAATCGTCCGTGCGATTGCCAGGCGTTGTTTCTGCCCGCCGGAAATCCGCACGCCCTTCTCACCCAGATAAGTATCAAACCCATTCGGTAATCGCGCAATGAATTCTGAAGCCGCCGCACTGCTGGCCGCCGCTTCGACTTCACTACGGCTTGCACCAATACTGCCAAACTCAATATTTTCCGCCGCAGTAGTCGAAAAAATCATCGGATCCTGGCTGACGATTCCGACATTTTGACGGATACTCGTCAGCCGCAATTTCCTGACATCGATCCCATCAATATTTATCGCGCCGCCGGTAACATCATAAAACCGCATCAGCAATTCAAACACCGTGGACTTTCCCGCGCCCGACGGCCCAACAATCGCGATCTTTTCACCCGGGGAAATCTTTAGCGAAAAATCCTGCAGGGCCTTCAGTTCCGGAGCCGAAGGATATGCAAAATCCACCGCCTTGAATTCAATATCCGCCTGCCCGCCAGATGGCAGCTCCCGTGCATCCGGTGCATCATTAATAACTGATTCCACCTGCAGCACCTGCAACAACCTCTCCGCAGCACCCGCTGCGCGTTGCACATCGCCAATCACCTCGCTCAAACTACCAACCGCCGTTGCCACAAATATCGCATAAGCCAGAAACGCGATCAAATCGCCGGAAGTTATGCGCCCATCAATTACGGCCGTGCCACCTAGCCACAAGACAACACCAATCCCCGAAAACACCAGCAATATCACCAGCGAAGTCAGCAATGCCCGTTTCTTAATCCGCTCCTTGGCCGTGACCAAACTCTGCCCGCTCAAATAATTGAACTTCTCGGTTTCACTAACCTCCCGCCCAAATGCCTGAACGGTTTTGATGCCGGAAACATTCTCCTCGATATGCGCCGCCAAATCCGAGAGCCGCTCCTGGTTCTGCCGCGACAAAGCCCGCACCCGCCGTCCCAGCGTCACAATTGGCAACACCACCACCGGCACCACCGCAATAATACAAAGCGCCAGCCGTCCGGAGATCATGAACAGCATAATCGTCCCGCCAAGCAATGTCATCATATGCCGGAACGCGATCGCCGTGCTGGAGCCAATCACCAGCTGGATAACCGCGATATCCGAAGTCAGCCGCGATAATATATCCCCCACCCGGCTTTTCTCATGATATTCCGAACTGAGACCCAGCGTATGCGAATAAACATCGCGGCGGATATCGGCCACCACGCGCTCACCCGCCCAGGTCATGAAATAAATCCGTGAAAACGTCGAAACTGAGAGAATCGCCACAATCGCCAGCAACGCCAATAGCCCATTATCCAACAACACTTCCGCCCCCTGCCCCTGCAAGTGGTTGACCACATAGCGCAGGCCAAGCGGGATGGTGAGAATTGTGGCTGAGCTAACAACCAGCGCCGCCATTGCGATAATCAGCCAGATCCGGTATGGCCTGATATACCGCGCCAGCATTTTCAAATGCGAAATCTTTGACTTTTTCTCCATTTCGGGCGCAATATAGCCTATAATCATCCAAAGCAAAGCATGAAAATATTCTCGCCCTATCCCTCCGAAATCAACGACGCCATCCGCGAAACTTATGCTGACGCCGAGTTTGTCGCCAAAGCCAAAGATGCCGATATCGCCCTGCCGGCTTTGCCAATGCCATTACGTATCGGCGAAGTTTTCGATCTCCTTGATTTAAAGCCATTAAAAATTATCGGGCTTGATATTGATTTGCTCAAAAAAACCGTCAGCCAATCCGGCAAGACTATCGACATTACAGAAAAAGAAGCCGCCATCCTGCAATATTTATCCCAAAATCCTAATGCAGTTTCCCGCGATGAGATGATTAAGAATATTTGGAACTATCATGATTCCGTTGATAGCAAGACCGTTGAAAACCATATCTACCGTCTACGTGGCAAAATTGCCGATGCTTTTGGCAAGGAAATTATTATTACCGACGGCAAAGGCTATAAATTAATTGAAAATTAAATCCACACATCTACCCTTCCACATGGCCCAACCAAATTACCGGCGAGATAGTGCATTAGGTAACTTCCTCAAAACCGTGGAGGAATGCCAATCCTGCACCGTATTCATTGCCATTATTGATAATTTCACCATGCTCGGCAGCGCTTATGGTTATGCCGGAGCGGATTCCATTATTGCTAAATTATGCGAGAAAATCGCCGCCAAGATTGGCCCCATACATCGTGTTTCGGATAACAGCCTGCTTGTTATACTGCCAAAAGCCAGTGAGGAAAAAAGCAAAGCTGCCACAGCGGCGCTAAAAAAACTCATCACCCAATTCGGCGCCAAAAGTTCGACTCATATATCTTCAGTCGTCGATTCCGTTGATGTCAGTAGCAAGGAAAGCAGCGCCGATATATTCGACCGGTTATACCTGCTCGCCAGCAACCGTAATTATTTTGAGACTGTACCAGAGCAACAAAGCCGCAAAAAATCCCGTACGCAAATGGCACTCGCCAATGAAATTACCGAAGCATTGGAAAACAACCGTCTCAAACTCGCCTTCCAACCGGTGATTGAAGCTAAAACCGGCAAGCTCCACAGCTATGAATGTTTGCTGCGCATCATCGACGCACAAGGCAATTCCAGTTCAGCCGGTAGTTTCATACACATCGCCGAGCAAATGGGCATTATCGAAAATATCGATTTACACGTATTGGATATGGTCTTCGACAAATTAGAGGCCGATAAAAATATCCACCTTTCCTTCAACATCTCCAACCAAACCATCGGCAACCCCGCCTGGACGCGCCAATTCTTCGCACGTATCACGCCGCAAGCCGCCAAACGCCTGACCCTAGAAATCACCGAAACCGCCGCCATGCTGGATTTGCGCGGCACGGCATATTTCATCGCCACAATACAAGCCTCCGGCTGCATGGTCGCGCTGGACGATTTCGGCTCCGGCTATACTAGCTTCCAGCAGATCCGCAATTTGTCATTAGATTACGTCAAACTCGACGGCTCACTGATCAGGGATATCAGCCACAACCACCACAACCAGTTATTAGTCAAATCCCTGCTGGAATTCCTCAAAGGCCTGAAACTAAAAACCATCGCCGAATTCGTCGATGGCGGCGACACGGCCAAGTTTTTGATCGACTGCGGTGTGGATTATATGCAGGGCAATTATTTTGGCGAAGCTAGGCTGGTAGCCTAGTATAAGTGGCGGGGCGTTGTAGACGCTATGCGAACCTGCCGTGAGACTTATGCTATTGTAGTTCTTATGCCTTCACGCTCAAGCCATTTTCGCAAATGGTTAATAAAGTCGGGTGATAAGTTCGGCGTGATGAAGCTTAGTTGGGCTGGCTTTCGAGCAACTTCATAATCTTTTTAGCACGTTCAGTATTTTGTTCGGGATGAGCTAATACGGAATATTGAGATGACTTCATAGCAGCAATTAATTTAGCTGTTTCTAGAGGTGTTAGTTCTGAAACTTCTTTATTAAAAAATGCTTTCGCCGCTGCATCTGCTCCATAACACCCATCACCAAAATAAACGTTATTGGAATAATAAGCTAAAGTATCCTCTTCTTTAAATTGCTCTAGCCATAATCTTATCAATGCAGAGCGGGTATGATGTACACCCATAGTCACACGGGGCATTTGTCCTGAGAGGAATGTAGAAAGTTGGTTTTTATAAGTTGGCTCCGCAGCTTTTAATGTTTTTATAAAAGTTGGTGATAGTTTTTCATAACTCAAATATTTACCCTGCAATGTAATCTTATCGCCTTTACACAAAGATGCAGACTGCGAATAAATTGAAGGAACATCTTTTAAAAGATAAGCGGAAAAGCCAAATAATATTGCTAATAACAATATTATGACAATAACAGGGATGTGCAATATTTTCATAAATTACAATAACTTGCCTGTTCGAACAATGGCGGAAGAAGTGGGATTCGAACCCACGGAGGGCTTGCACCCTCGGCAGTTTTCAAGACTGCTGCCTTAAACCGCTCGGCCATTCTTCCTGCGTGTTGGTTTTATCGCTATAGTTATTCACAAGTCAAGTCAGAGTTTGTGGAAGTGGCGGTTTAATTTCAATCTAAGCCCTTCGGGCATGGGCGCTCGGCCGCCTGAATAAACTCGTCATCCTGAGCGAAGTGAAGGATCAATTTTGAGAAGCTCTTGAAGTTCTTTAAGATTAAACCGCTTTCGCCAAATCTTCCACCATCTCGTTATCAGCCACATTATCCTCGACATCCCCGCCTTTGCGGCCGCGCACATCATGGACTTTTAAGGATTTCAGCTTGCGGTGCAAAGCTGAGCGTTCCATACCGATAAAAACCGATGTTTTGGAGATATTGCCGCCGAAGCGGTTGACCTGCGCCAATAGATATTGCTTCTCGAACAGTTCACGCGCTTCACGGAGCGGCATCGCCATTATATCGACATTGCTCTCGATCTGCGCCGTTCCCGGCACGCTGGAGAAAATATCATTGGCGAGGCTGGTGATGTTGATGACGTTTTCGTCCGTCTTGCTCATAATCATCAACCATTCGGCGATGTTTTTGAGCTGTTTGATATTGCTCGGCCATTCATAAGACTGCAAAACCGAAAGCGCCTCATCAGATAATTGCTTATATGTCTTGCCGTTCAATTGCGCATATGATTTCAGGAAATATTCGCATAAAGCCGGGATATCTTCACGGCGCTCTTTCAAAGATGGCATCTCGACATTAACCACATTCAAACGGTGATACAAATCGCCCTTGAAGCGGTTTTCTTCGATTTCCTGTTTCATATCGCGCGACGTAGTGGAAATAATCCGGCAATCCAGCTCATATTCTTTTTCGCCGTTGATACGCTTGAATTTATTATTAGCCAGAACTTTAAGCAGCTTGCTCTGAGTTTCCGCCGGCAGGCTTGCAACTTCATCAATGACCAGCGTACCGCCTTTTGCCTTTTCAAAAATACTTAGCTTTGGTTTAGCACTGCCGAAACTTTGTTTAGCATCAATACCAACACCGAAAATTTCCGCATCCAATTCATCAGCTTTGAATCCGGCTGGCGAGAAAATAATAAATGCTTGGTCTTTGCGCTCAGAATTATTGTGGAAAATCTTGGCGAGATGCTTCTTGCCCGAACCTTCCGGCCCATTAACAAACACCCGTGATTTAGTCTGTGCGTATTTCTCGATTATGCCCATCAAATTATTGATGGCCGGTGATTTGCCGATATAACCATCCTGCGGTGATACACGCGCGGAAAGCTGCGAATTCTCAATCCGCAATTTGGCATTCTCAATCGCCTTTTCAACGCCGAGCACCAAACGCTCTTCCTTGAACGGTTTTTCAATAAAATCATAAGCGCCGACTTTGATCGAGCTAACTGCAGTTTCAATATTCCCATGCCCGGAAATCATGATTACCGGCAGTTCCGGATATTTATCCTTCACAATTTCCAAAACGCCCAAACCATCAAGCTGCGAACCTTCCAACCAAATATCGAGCAATAAAACCGCCGGCTGTTTCGAGGCCAATTCAGAAAGCGCCTCTAAACTACCGCGCACATAGCGAGTGGTATAACCTTCATCTTTCAAGATATCCGCAATCAGGCGGCAAATATCTTCTTCATCATCAACAATCAATACATCGAGGTTTTTCTTTGCGCTCATCATGAACTCTTGGTTGGTTGAAGTGCCAGTAAAACTGTAGTTGTGAAATTGTCACATGATTATTAACCTGTCAACAATCATTATTTTTGATTTACTCTTGGCTTAAAATTTACGCTAGCAATAATATCTGATAAAAACGGAGCCGTCAGCCCGCCGCATCCGGCGGCGCGAAATTAAAGCGTGCTTTTATGAAGCAATCAACAATCAAAAATGCTTTGCGTTTTGTGGTACATCTGGCCGGACCCGAACCGACATGACTTTAAGGGCCGACGGATTTTAAGTCCATTAATTATATATGCAACCTATTGTTCTTATAGCTTGTTTTCCTGATATTTATAAAAAGTACGTGAGAAAGTGTGTGAGTTTTTTTATTCCAGGGGTTATTTATTATTTTCAGAACTTTTATTAGTTTTTAAAAAGCCACCTCGGGACAAAGTCTGGCTTGTCGCCTTACGAAACTGCCAAATTTATTATGTTGCAGAAATTTTCTTGATTGAGTGTCGTTTTATTGAGGCAGGCATAGACTCCAAATCTCTGTGCATCTTTTTCAACCATATCCGTATGCATTCCCGTAATGAAAACGATTGGCGGCAAATTGGGTTGAGCTTGCTGCATTTGCTCCAAAAGTTGAAAACCATTTTTGCCAAGCATAATAAAATCTAAAACGATGCATGCCGGGTTATGTTCTAAAAAATAATTATAACCTTCGCGGGCATTTAATGCTTCGATAATTTTGTAGTTTATTTCCTGCTGTTTGTTTAGCCAGGTTTTGTACAATGTCCTGTCGGGTTTGCTATCATCGATAATTAAAATAGTAGTTGGCGCACTCGGCGCTGACTTAGGTTTATAATCAACCCCGACCCTACCGTCATTATTGTAAGTAATCACCCTACTCCGTTCATAGTATAAGTGTCATTTTAAAAATGTTTAGTCAGGAAGTTTTAGCCTTACACCTTCCATCTCGGCCTCATTCGGGTCGATGAAAGCATTGGTGCTTTTCAATATTTTTTCAGCAGATTTTAGACTGCTCCAATCTAGTTTAGATACATAGTTTTGAGCAAAGGCCAAAGTTCTCACCAGTGGTTCAGTAATATGGTTATGGCTTAATGCTTTGAGTGAAGTCAGATAATTATTTCTGTAAACGGTGGGTATAATTATCCTTTGTTCATTTTCTGACACCAGTTCGGCATTCATCATAATTCTTGCTATCCTGCCATTACCATCCGCGAATGGGTGAACTTCCGCTACCAGAAACATCATAAAAGCTGCCTTGCTAAAAGGGGCTTCCAGGTTTTGATATATTTCAAAACCTTTCTTTAAAGTGCCTTCCACCAATTCCGGCGCCACAAATAATGTGCTTCCAGCCCTGTTGCCTTCCGTTTTGAATTTGCCGGGGGTTTTCTCCGGCCTCCCTTTCATTAAAACGGTGTGGCGTAATATTAGCAATTCCAGGAAATTATCAAAATTCTTAGGAACTTTCTTTATCTCGCCAGGACTGGAAACTAATCTGTAAGTGCCAAGAATGTCATGCCCGTCGGCTGGTCTGTGTGCAGGAACTTTTCCTTCAAAACAAATTTCTTCAGCTTCGCTTACCATAAACTCAGTGCCTTCAATGAAGTTTGAAAAATATGCTTCAAAGAATGGCAGGGCTTTGGGAGTTTTTGTCGCCAGTCTGGTAGGCGGATTCGTTTGCCTTAATTCTTCATGCAATTTTTGAAATAGCATTATCCTGTCAGGGTCAAATGGCAGTCCTGATTTTCGTGCAACTCCTGTTTTAGATTTAAGTTTAGCATTTCTTGTACCAAGCAAGGTTCCAATCAAATCATCTAATTTTTTTTGTTCTTTTGATAATCCCAGTTTTTTTGAAATCTGCCTTGCTTCATCCCTAATTTTTTTCAATGCTTCATCACCGGATTTTCTTAAAATAGACTCTAGCTTTTCTTCAATTTCTTCTTTGGATAATGTCCTCGCAGATTCACCATTTCTTGGCCGGGAAATTCTCATGTTTTCCAGATAACCTCTGGCTACGGAACTTAAAAATAAACCATCCAGAAATGGTTTATCACCGGGCAGCGATTTATGACCTTTTCTAGTTCTAATAGTTATCCCAGGCAGTTTTATATCTCTTTTTCTGTCAGAGATTATAAAGACAGAACCGTCCTCGGTAGGTTTTAGCTCAATTGCGGTTCTGTCAGCAATGAGGGCATTAGGCTCCAGTAAGCCCAGGATTTGCCATAGATTCCTCTTAATAATAGAATCTGGAGTATCATCCAGATTTGTAGTATAAAGTTTAGAAGCGAGTTTGCGTAATTTTCCCTGCAGAACTTCTCTGTATATTCCATCTGCACTTGCCTTATCTGAGAGAATTACTTCAGATGTTATTTTAGATTTTATGGGCATATATTTCACTCCACTACTACTTTATACGATAAAATGGGTAAAATAAAGCCTTTTATACGATAATATGGGAGAATAGATGCCCATGAGTGTTTCACGGATAACCTCCTGAAGAGAGACCATCACCGCTGGTTAAGTGATTGTATTCTGTCATATAGTCTCTTTGTTAAGCTTCCAACAGACCACAAGTAGATTCTTCTATTCCTGTATACGTATAACTTCTACATTCCCTCCAGCTTAGCTGGAGGTTTAGCAAGGGGAATTAAATCCTTACACTCATCACATTAAATAGTTGATTGAGAATAATCTTCTTCGGGCTCAGCACAGGCTTGAATTTAGCCCAAGCTTTCCAAACTATGCGTTATATGCTCGGCCAGCATCTCAGAGGCTTTGGACAAACCATCGCGCTTCATTAGAGCGATTTCAGCATCGGCCAATTCCGGTAATTTGCGAATCGGGTGAATACCACTTGGCAACATGTTTGCGGGTAAAACCGTAATGCCAAGTCCCGCTTTCACCGCAGCAATAGTTCCGGCAAGGCTGGGACTGGTATATGATATCCGCCAAGGTTTTTTGGCTTTGTCGAGTGCGGCCAGAGCGCGAGTGCGGTATATGCACGGCTGGGGCGACAATACTAATGAAAGCGGTTCTTCGAGCTTATGATGGTCAGCCGCCGCCCATACCAGCGGCTCGCGCCATACCTTTGTGCCGCCTTTTGCGGCTTTAGGGTCGCGTTTGACTAATATCACATCAAACTGACCGCGCCGGAATCCGTCGATAAGGTTGAGTGTCAGGTCGCAAGAAACATTCAATTGCACACGTGGATGGTGCTGGCGGAAGGTAGAAAGCACATCTGGCAAATAATGCGTAGCAAAATCCTCCGGCGTTCCTAGCCGTATCTCGCCTTCAATATCCGGCTCCTTCAAACGGCTATAGGCCTCCCATTGCAGCTGGATGATGCGCTTGGCGTAGCCAAGGAAAATCTCGCCCTGGCCGGTAAGCTTAACGCGCCGCGCCGAACGGTCAAAAAGCTGGCAGCCCAAACCTTCTTCCAGCTTTTTTATCTGCAGGCTAAGCGCGGATTGCGTGCGCCCAACAACATCCGCCGCATGGCTGAAAGTGCCGGTTTCGGCAATAGCTATAAAGCTCTTCAGCGAT